>JAJYBB010000008.1 GCA_021779195.1 Bacteroidota bacterium
AACGAGATGAACAAATAATTTATCACATATTTTAAACTTTTTATTTTACCAAACACTTAAAATATTCTGTATCATCATATTAGTGGTGCTGAGTAGTTACAATAAAGTAGCTCTTTAACATGGCGGTAATTTTTTAGAGTTCTCGGTTTAATGCCGAAAGTTTCAATAAATCGATTTAGCATAAATGCATTGTGATACAGAAGTTTATTTTTAGCAATTGAAACCGTTTTCGCAACATTATTTTTATCGTGAAGAGGCCTGATTTTTGCGATATTAACTGCTGTTTGTGAAGTATTGAAGTTGAAATTTAGTTTGTCTAAGTCTCTTGCTTAAGAATGATTCAATCCTGTTTCTTGCTTTGCATCCCGGAAGTTGAATGCCATTTGAAGCTGCCGTAATAATACTCAAATAATTCAATTGGATTCATCGCGGTATTGGTTGAAAATTTATGTCTTTGATTTTTTTTACCATGTTCATCTTTTTTTCGCTCTACAACCCGATTGGATATTTTTAATATCTCTTGTTTTCTTGAATAAATTGAACTTGCATTCCAATCCACTTTAAGACATCGATATAGTCTTTAAAGTTTTAGGTAGAGCTGTCTGAACTGCTTCGAAATGGGAGCTTTGCCTTAGTCTATATTAATGACTGCAATTTGAGAGATTTCAAGACCATTCTTAGTGCTATTTTACGATTCGACGATCCATTTTCAACTTCAGAAATACAGAGATTACGATCAAATTTCCAATAATAATTTAAGAAACTCCGAAAAATAAGACTCAAATAGAAAATCATTGATTTTCTATTTGAGTCTTACAGATAACATCGTTAAAATGAATCTATTGTTCTTTAAGGTGAATAAATCTCTTTTTCAGAACACAATCACCATTTCCATTTTGGAAAAATACCACGAATGAACCTTTATTTACGTATTATTTTAAATAATCCGATTTTATTATTTGTCATTATCTGAAGAAAATAGATTCCTTTGGGTTGATCTTTGAAATTGATTTCATAAAAACCATCCAATTGTTGCGTTAACTGTAAAGGTATTTCCCTTCCTGAGATATCTGATATTCGGATATTTATAGATTTATTGATTTCGCGAAGTTTTATTTTCAAAATATCGGTTACCGGATTTGGTGATAGTTGTGCCTCATTTCCGGAAAAATGATTCATGGAAGTAATCAAGGTTTTTACCATCAACGAATCTGCTCTGCCAAATCCGCAATTGTTTACTGCAAATACCTTGATAAATGAAGTTTGGGCGATATCTCCAATGTTAACACTGATGGAATTGGAGTTGCTATTTCCACTCATTCCCTCAGGTAAAACCCAAATATAGTTCATCGCATTTTGAATGGGATTTATTGAATAAGTAACAATTGAGTTCCTATTTACGACTGTGTCTCCAATAATTTTGTCAGGTTGAGCCGGTGGATAGGATACCAAAACTGCAGTACTATTTGAATAGCTTACCGAATCTAAGGCGCAGGGATTATTGGTAAAAACTTTACAACTAATCGAGTCTGTAGAATTTAAACCGGATGTTATGAGCAACTCTGCAGTAGCTCCGACAATGTTAATTTTGTTTTTCATCCATTGATACTGTGGATTAGGAATATTTATTGCAATGGCATGAAACATGACCGAATCGCCAAAACAAATGGGAGTCACTCCTTCATTCAAAATTTGAACTTGTCCGGGAATTTTTGCAATCCCGGTAATACTGCCATCGCGATGAACAAAAACCGTTGGAAAACCTTCGTTGAATTTCAGTTCGTTTACATTTAAACCTGCCCAAGAACCAGCTTGAAAAGTAGTTTTTGGAATAAATTTAAAATAAAGAATCGTTCCAGTGGTTTTTATTCCTTTCGAAGTCGAAAGTGCAAATGACAGCGTATTTCCATTGATTTTATAATCAGCTAAAATATTTTTTAATCCGGCTTTTTCAGTATCAAGCCCTTCAAATTGGAGGTAAGTTGAATCGAATTGCAATTTCCCTTGAATCGAAAAGATAGAATCGGGGGATGAAACCATATTTAAAATCAGCGGATAATAAATTATAGCATTTAAATTACACACAGTTGTATCAAATATAAAGGCGCGTGCATCATACACTTTTATCTCCGACGACACTTTAACTCCCGCAGAATCAGTTGACGATACAATTAAAAGACCTCTTTTTTTTGTATATACATTTCCGTTTTGATCAATATCTGCAAGACTCGAATCGCTTACCGTCCAGTGAAAGGGCGGAATGGCTTGACCTAAAATTTGACATGCGACAGTATCTCCAACCAATGCTTCATTCGTCGATGCATAAACATACCGATACGTTGGTGTTTTCACCTGAAAATTACCATTTATTGTTAACGCTTTAATATTCTGATTGAAATCCACATTGCTTAAAATCAAATTACTGCCATAGAGATTCAAGGTGTCAACAAGAAACTTTAGTTTAATAAATATTCCATTTCCAATTAATGGATTTGAACCTGCATACGCAACTGAAATATGATCGGATGATTTTTGAATAAATACCTGATAATTAGAAAGCAAGGTGTTTGAAACATCAATGTCTTCAGGAGTTAGGATGTTTGAATCATAAGTAAGCTGGAAACTGCCTGAACTGATATCAAGCCCGGTCAAATCCGACACTAAAATCGGTATCTCAATCGTATTTCCTTTCCATTGAGTTAAATCTGATGGAAAGTACATCTTAAATGGTCTTATTTCAATGCGTTGCATTGAGCTTGCCACTCCCGTTGAATCAGTAACCAATAAATCTGTAATTCCTTGATTTTTTGCAATTAAAATTCCATTTTGGTCGATTGAGGCTAAATCGGGATTGACTATTGTCCAATGATAGGGCGAAGTACCTCCCCATGCTGAAATTTGCACAGTATCTCCTTTGGCTAAAACCAAATTTTGAATGTTTAGTGAAATTTCAGGAGGATTTTGTATTGAAATATAACCCTGTATTAAATTAATTGCAGGATTTCCTTCGTTAATATAATTGTTTTTGGTACCAGAGAAATTCAACGGTGTCCAGCAGCAACCCACTATTTTCCATTTTACAATTAATAATTTTCCATCGCCTATTAAAGGCGAAATTCCGGCAGTAGCAATATTAATAGACCCGATTGTCGACAAATTGACTATCGGTGCACCAAATGCTGCGCTTATACAACCCGCAACATCAACTGATATGGGTTGTAAAAAGGCTGGATCATAGTTTAATTGTATGGAATATGAGTATATATTCGCGCCGATGTTATTTTCAATATAAATCGGTATGTCAATTGTAGATCCTTTAATTGCAGTTGTATCAGGAATTTTCAGATTCACATATTGATTTTGAGACCATACTTTCGGCGTAAGAATAATAAGCATGATCATAAAGAAGTTGAGCCTGTCTTTCATGAGTTGTTATTATTTATAAACCTGAAAAATCTGAGATTGATGATAATTTTCGGTTTGCATCCGAAGTATATAGGAGCCTGCATTCAATTTTAAAGTTGGTTTGATCAGTTGAAGGGTGTAAAATCCTTTGTCGATTGGCTGATTAATCAACGTTTCAACTTTCTTACCCACTATGTCGAATACCGCTATGTTAACCCATTTCGATGTGTTATCTATATAAAACTTAATTGTAGAATTTTCTTTCACTGGATTTGGGAATATTGGCTCAAATCCTTGATGTTTATCTAAATAAATGTCGGAAAATTGTGTTGGAGCATTGACGATATTGATAGTGCCCTGATTTGCAGCAAATGTTAAGTCACTCTCGTTGAACAAAAATTTATCGACAGTTATTTCGGTTGTCACATTTTGAGGTGCAACGGGAATAAAGCTAACTTTTGCAAGATTTTCATTGTTGTTTTTCAATGAACTGGCTAAAGCAATGGCAATAATTCCTTTTGAATTGTCGATTTTATATTCCATATACATATTCGAGGAATTATCGACTGAAATTGCTTTTAAAAACAGTGGATTGAAGTGCAGCTGAATATTAGTCCCCAACATGTTATCTATGGGCGAAATTTGAATCGGGATAGAAAACTCATTCGTATTGTCGACAGTGTAGTTCCCTATTTTTAATGTCGGAATCGATGTTGAAACGTCCTGTTTCTTTACCTTATTTAAAGGGAATGTAGAATTTATTCCAACAACATATTGAAGAATTAACGAGGCATCGTAAGCCGTAATGTCGAAATTTCCGCTTACATCTGCAACTTGTTTTTGCAAATTGTTCAAAACGATCGACCCTACATTAAATTTTAAAATCAAAGATGCATCGTAAGCTTGAACAATTCCATTCAGACTCACATCTCCGGTAATTGGATTTATAGCTCCTAAATCTTTCCAAGGGGTATAATTAACGAAAGATGAAACATGCTGTTGCTCATAACTTTCGGATTCAGTATCAGTCTGAATAGGACCGGAATTATTGCCCCACCAACAATTTTGGGCATCAATTGAGAATGACTTATCTATATTATAAATGCCAAAATATTTATTTTGACTAAAATCGCAATTACTAAAGGTCGGATTGGAAGCCGCAATAATTTTAGCACCATATTCATTTTCTGAGAAATTACAAGATTCGAATGATGGACTGGCACTTACGGTTGAAACTCCCGACTGAGCATACCTGATGATACAATTTTTCATTTTACACAACGGATCGAGCGATTGGTCATCAAAGTTTATTCCATTCCAGTTGCCAAATGCGGGGGCAGTCATTGTGCTGTCTGCATTTGAATCGCCACCATAGAAATCGTCTGAAATACTGGTAAATACGATAGTACTATCAGGAGTTGAACCGCCCAGCGCAGTAAAACCTTTCAAAACATTGATGCCCGGATTATTACCCCAGTCCCGATTCATAAACTTGCAAATCACACCTGGTGCAATATCGAGAGAAGCACTGGTGCCAATTTGATAGTTATTGAAAAGATATGGAATATTATTTTTATTCCCAAAATTCCGTTTTGGCAGTTTTACATCCTGTGTTAGTACCTCGTCGCGTACTTTAATTACTTTATACGTAGATCCGGAAATTATATTTCCCAATGTAGACGACGGAAATGACACCAAAGAAATTTGAATAGGGAAATATTGCAAATTATTGAAAATACAACTATCAATTAAAGGGTTTGAAACACCACTCATGTCAATCCCGTAATACAAATTTTCGAAACGTGTATTTTTAATTAATGGAGAAGCACTATGAGTGTTAATTCCGATCGCTCCATATTTCAAAATCGCATGATTTATTTCACTACTATCGTCGCTTACATCGTTAAATTCAATCCAATTCCCCGACCAACTATTATTTTTTCCATCAGCGGGTAAGGTTGATTTCCCATTTTGATTCATATCACTCGGCGACCCATAGTCATCATCGTCAGCATTGGTGAAAATAACCGGTTTGTCTGCAGTACCATCGATCATTATTTTTCCGTTAACCACGAAACCATTGGTCAGGTTCCACGAATAGGATAAGTTGTGGTCAGAGTTTGCAGTCCAGATAAGTGGTGCTGATTTAAATACGATTCCTTCTGGAATTGTTATGGTAGAGCCTGAACTGATTGTATTTACACCTTCTAATAAATAATTGATATTATTGTAACCGCCAAAATTTCTAACCGGAATTACAGCGGATTTTGAGAATGTTTCGGGAATGACACCTAATCCCATGTATCCCACATTCAGTGCAGTACAATTGTCGAAGGTTGGTTCTGAAAACATACTAAGCTCGATTGGAGTATAATTAATATTGTAAAACTGACAATTATTGAAATTTGGATTTGCCGATCCGGCAATTGAACCTCCAAAATAATTGCAAAGTTGAACGGTTGTGTTTGCAATTGTAGCATAAGCATTTTCGATTCGAATGCCGGTAGATGGATAAGATATTTCACAATAATTCAATGAGTTAACTGTATCTGAAACTTGAGAATTATTTTCGAACTTTATACCCCCCGATGTTTCATCCCAATGATTCCAATAATTTAAATTACCTTGTCCCCAATCGCCTTTTGCTGGCGAGTCGATATTTCCATTATTGTTCGAGTCTCCTCCTTTTGAATCGTCTTTAAACGAGGTAAAATAAATTTTATCAGTAGCCGTTCCATTGGCAATCAAGTTTCCGTAAACTTTTAAATAAGTATTGCCATTTCCTCTAAATTTAACTACCACATCCGGTAAAATTGTGAGTTTTGCATTGCTTGAAATGGTCAATTGATCAACAATATAGGCAATGTTATTTATGCCTGCAATATTTCGTGGACTCAACGTAGCATTTGTCGATAAAGTTCCTTCGATAATTTTAATGGCTTGGCTGAAGTTTGATTTAAACAAAATATTTGCAAAATTTGGATTTGACGTAAGCGACATGGCTATCGGGTCTAAACCGCAATTTATAATATTTACACTGTCAATCGTTGGCATCGAATTTCCATTACAGTAAATACCATAATTTGATGAATTTGAAAACAAACAATTTTTTATTTTAGGAGCTGCATTTTCAATGGTTAAAGCCCCTTCGTTGGTATAACCTGCATATTTTAGCTGTGTGTAATTGAGTTGACAATACATGTCGTCGCTTGTTGCTCTAAATTTTATGGAGCCCCAATCGCCTTGCATGGGGCTAGTTGCATTTCCATCGCCGTTCGTATCACCCGGATTTCCTACATTATCGTCTTTCAGTGAAGTGAATATTACGGGTTGATCTACCGTTCCGTCTGTTTTAAATCCTCCATCGACGAAAATACTTTTTCCATCAAAATAATAATTATAGTTATCAAAATATCCGCTAATGCCTTTAATTACCACCCCCGGATCGATGCTAATTTGAGTGCCGGAATTTATGTTCATATCCGAAAGTAGAATATAGCTTATATTGGCGTATCCGGCTACTTCGCGTTGGTGAATTGCACCGTTAAGTGCAACATTTCCACCAATTAAACCGATAGCTCTCCAACCTACATTGGTGAATGTAATATTTGTAATGGTTGGGTTTGCCGAACTGGAAATATTTATGGGTGAAAATAAGATATTAGTGAATGTGAGATTAGATAAAGCAGGACTCGCTGAACGATAGCAAGAAATTGCTTGCGCCAGGTCTTTGAATTCACAATTGGAGATTGTTGGATTGGCATCAATCAGGGCTAAAGCAGGATAATTGACATATTCGGTTATATTTGAATTAATGAACGAATAGTCTCTTATGCGGGCATATTTCAATCTGCAAAAATTCATATTGCCTGTGCTGCCGGGGTTAAATATAATACCTCCCCAATCACCGGTAACAGGTGACGTAATCGTTCCATCCTTGTTGCAATCTGCCGGATAACCGTAATTGTCGTCGCGTGCCGATGTGAAATTGATAATACTATCGACAGTTGCATTTGCAATTAATGTTCCGTTTACTACTATCCGTTTGCTTGGTCCGTAATCTGAATAGGATTTGATGGTTATCCCTTTGTCAATTGTTAATGTGATATTTTTAGGAATAGTTATTTGATCTAATAAAAAGTAGGTGATATTCGGCACATTCGTAAAAGTTCGTTTCTTTAATGTCCCGTTTGCAATCATATCGCCTCCAATTATTCCTATTGCATCGTAAGCATTATCAGAAAATGATAAAATGTTATATTTCATGATTGGGTCTGCTTCAAACGACATTGCCAATGGAGTCATTTGGCTCGATCCGATGGTATTTTTTATTAATATGGGATTTGAGGCGCCTTGCATATAAATGCCGATATAATTATTCGATATATCGCAACTGTCAATTGATGGGCTTGAATTGTAAGTATTTATACCTCCTTGCTGATTTCCACCTGCATAACGAATATTGCAACCATACATTACATTTAAACTGTCAACGCTTGTGTCTTGAAAATAAATACCCCGCCAATCTTGAGATTTTGGAGCGGAGCTGGTTCCATCTTTATTTGTATCGCCTCCCACATTGTCATCTTTTGACGAAGTGAAATTAATTTTCTCTCCAGAGTTTGCCTTAGCTACCAACACTCCCTCAATATAAAGCTGCGCATTATCATCAAATTTCAAGCTGTTATTCGAAGCAATTGTAAGTTTTCCTTGCGTCTGAACATTAAACCAAGGAAATAGATATGGAACCGTAATTGTAGGTAGTATCAAGTTGGAATTTAAATAATTGAAGTTGATTTTAACGGCATCGTACGTGTTGCCTGTCAAGGTATTCATACCATTTACAGTTAAATTTCCAGAACCATTATAACGGATTGGATAATAACAAGAAGTAAGTATAACCCCCGAAATATTCACGTTAGCTCCGTTTTCAATCGATAAACCATTATTAAAGTTTTGTATTTGTGTCCCCGAAAGAATTAAAGTCGAACCGCTTGTCGCATTAATTCCATCATAATTATTTAATGCATTGACATTACTTGTACTGATTGTTCCATTGCTGATATTAGCTGTAACTCCTTGATTAAGTGTAATTCCGTTATTTGCTGAATTTGCAAGATCTGTGTTTGTTAAAGTAACAGTCCCATTGTTAATATAAAATTGTGAATAATAGTTCAGTTGGCAAGATGTCAGATTTACAATTCCTGCATTTGACCAATCGCCAACATATAATTGTCCCCAACTTCCAGGGACTGGTGAAGCTTCATCTGATGTAAAAACTACACCTGATGCATTTAATGTTCCATAAATATAAAACGAAACATTATTTTGAAATTTAAGTGTTACGCCCGATTCAATACTTAGGGTAGTTCCGCTGTTTACTGTCAGATAAGAAGATACAATGTAGGGGCTGCCAGCCATATTTAAAGTGGAATCTTTTGTTATTGTCCCTGAAAGGTTAGTTTCTGAATGGGCAGAAAATATTGTTAATAGCAAGCTCAAAAAGAACAAACTGATTCTTTTTGAAATTTCAGATGCGATTGTTCTCATAATTTTAATTTTGACAGTTTTAGAAATCTAGGTTCCTTGATTTTAATAAATCTAATGGAGTTATTAAGATGGCTTTGAAATGAAGACAGCATTGAAGTAATATTGCTTCATGAGAGGCTAAACTATTGCAGTTTAATGAACTGAAAAAAGTGATTTTGGAAAATGAGGATTGAATGAAATCGATTTCTCTTTTTTCTTTTGATTCATTTATGGAATGAGAAAATCACCTTTTCTTCAGATAAATCTGGAAAAATACGGTAGTATCTGTATTTTCATAGGCAAATTTCATTAATATTCAAAAACAAAAGTAATTAAAATGTTCTCAATATAAAGATAATTAAGTTAAACTATTGATATATAATTCATTTTTATATTAATTTCTTTACTAAAATTTGATTCAATAGATTATTGGGATGGGATTAATACGATATTCTGGCTATAAAACATTAAAATCAAATAAGATTTAATTCGTCGACCCAGCTCATTTTGTCAATAAATTTAAAATTTAGATTTACAATATTAATATTTTATATTAATATTCATAATGGCTTGGTTAACAAGACTATGGCAAAAATTAATGAACTATACCTCTAAATTATTTTCGGAACAACCAACGGCATTTACTTTTAGACGTAAGCATTGGGCTTTCATGAAGCCTACCTTCATAAAAAAACTCCTATCCCCTGTATAAATCGGATAAGAGCTTTTTTGATCGGTTTTTTTTAATGATATGATAGCCAAGCCATGACATATTAAATCTTGTTTAGATCATTGCCAATCAAACTTTTCTTATTTCATATTTTCAAAACATTGAATTTTTCAGAATTTTCGGGTTTTATGCGTTGATTTAAAAACAAATATAAAGGAGTGCATTGTTGAAGTTAACGGATTCATCGTCTTGCAATGAAGTTTTGACTGACGTCGACCTCAAACGTTAAATTTTAGAGTTGACTATTTTCAGTCTCATTTTCAAACTGGGTACGATATTCCGAAGGAGTTATTCCAAATTTTTGTTTAAAGCAACGGCTAAAATATCGTGGGTCTTCAATTCCGATTTGATACGAAATTTCAGAGACACTTAGCTTCGTATTTCGCATATATTCAGCGGCTCTTTCGAAGCGTACTTCGCGAACAAATTCGACAGGCGAATAGCCCGTTAAACTTTTCAATTTATTAAAAAATACCGTTCGACTCATACCCAATTCTGAAGCAAGATAATCAATATTTAATTCGAAATTATCAATATTTTCATTCATTAATTCGATAAGTCGTTGCATGAATATTTCTTCTTGCGATTTAATCTCAAGCGGCGGAAGTTTAAAATCGAGTTTTGATGATGCCGCAATTTGCGAACGGTAATGTAACTGCAATTGTTGTCTTAGAGCCATCAGGTTTTCAATGCGGGCATGCAAATATTCAGAACTGAATGGTTTGGTAATGTAATCGTCGGCACCCACCTTCATTCCGGCTACTTTATTTTCCATATCGGTTACGGCAGTTAGTAAAATTACGGGGATATGAGAAGTTCGTGGATCAGTTTTTAATTTCTGTGTGAACTCTAAACCATCCATTTCGGGCATTCTTAAGTCGGTGATAATGATATCGGGTTGTATTTTATCTAATTTTTTCCAGGCAATCAAACCATTTTCGGCTTCTTCAACTTTAAATTCAACCTTTAAACTGCTTTTTAGAAAATGTCGCAACTCTTCATTATCTTCGACCAACAGCATAATGGGTTTCGATTTTTCATTTGTAGATAATTCGTTTTCGGGCAATATTTCGTTTTGGTCGGAGGTCGTTGCATCGGAGATAATAATATCTACATTCTGGTCGAAATGAGAGGTGCCAAGTTGAAAAACTAATCTGAAGGAAGTGCCTTTGCCGGGTTCGCTTTCCACCTGAATATCTGCATGATGCAGATCGACTAAATTTTTAACTAAATCAAGCCCTATGCCAGTACTTTTTTGGGTGATATTGCGCAGAGTATTGCTACTGAAAAAGCGGTCGAAAATAAAATTAATTTTTTCTTTTGCGATACCAATACCTTCATCTTGAACATATAATATGGCTTTATTGTTTTCGTTGGTTGTGCGTACTGTAATTTTTTTTCCGGGCGAGGTAAATTTAAATGAATTTGACAATAAGTTATAAATAATGGAGTCGAGTCGTTCGGGATCAACCCACACTTTTAATCCATCCGTACTGTCAATCACCTGAAATTTTATATTTTTAGCATTTGCAATTTCATTAAAATTACTACAACTTGCTTTTACAAAATATCCGAAACTGATTTCTTCGACCGTTAAGCGCATCTTGTTATTCTGTATTTTGCGGAAATCGAGAATCTGATTGATCAAGCTCAACACCCGATCTAAATTGCGTCGAATGAGATGCATTTGCTCTTTAATTCCAGGGTCGAGGTTTTCTTTCAGGATATTATCCACCGGAAGCGAAATGAGAGTCAATGGCGTACGTAACTCGTGAGAAATATCTGTAAAGAACCTCAGTTTCATATCCGTGATGTGTTTTTCGAGCACCACGTTGTTTTTTAGTTTTAAGAATGTGGCAAAAATGTAGAAAGCAATTACAAATAAACCGATGCCAAAGAGGATATAAAGAAATTTCGCAAAATTTGATTGCCAGAACGAGGGTAAAATTTTGACGATGAGTTGTCGCTCATTATTAAGCCATATGCCTTCACTGTCGGTTGAGCGTACCCGAAAAGTGTATTTCCCTGGAGGCAACGAAGTATAAGTTGCAAAGTGTTTGGTGTGTACGTAGTTCCAGTCGGGATCGAATCCGTCTAACTTGTAAGCATATTGAATTTTTTCGGGTGCACGCATGTCCAAGGTTGCAAATTCAATGCTGAAAACATTTTGATTATGATTGAAAACCAACGTTTTCTGATAATCTATTTGTTTTTGAAGTATTGAACCTTTTACGCCAATTTCAACTTCCTTATTAAAAAGCAATAAACCGGTGAAAACCAATGGGGCACGGATTACTTGCCGTTTAACTGCATCCGGGTTGAACCAGTAAAAACCTGATTTTGATCCCACGCAAATTTCTGACGATTGCAGCATGCAGGCTGAAGCTTCAGAAAATTCGACATTTTCAAGTTCATTGCCTTTGCCGAACGACTCAATCTTGGCAGTATTTTTGTTAAATTTAACGATTGAATTTTCAGTTGTAAGCCATAAATTGCCCTGTTTGTCGTCGATAATGGTATACACCACATTGTTGGGCATTCCTTGCGTTCGGCGGTAAACATCGAATTGAGGTTGTTTGCCCGGAGTGAGTTTTGATTTCAATCGGTTTAATCCTCCACCAAATGTGCCAAACCACATTGATGTCCCATCGTCAAGAATGCAATGAACATCGTTGGTTCCTAAGCTATTGGGATCATCTTCGTTTTTGTGATAATATTGAAATTTGATATCTTTTGGTGATTTGAGGTTTGAATTAAAAACCACGAATCCTTCAGTGGTAGCTACCCATATTTGTTGTTTCGTATCAACATAAACCTGCCGAACTTTTGAGCAATTGGTAATCGGATATGATTTCAATAAGTTATAAGCATGAATAAACCGAATTTTCCCGGTACTTTCGTCAATCAAATGCAAACCTGCACCATAACTGCCTGCCCAAATTCTACCTTGTTTATCCTGTGTAACTGAATAAAAGTCGTTATTTCCAGGCGAAAATGGATCGGCACTATGAACAAAGTTTTCAATGTGGAATGAATTTTTGTTGTTGGTAGATATTAACCTGAACAATCCCCGCTTTTTTGTGGCTAACCATATATCTCCTTTTTTGTCCTGAAAGAAGTTGTAAACCAAGATTTCTAATTTACCTCCCTGAAAAATTCGCCCATCTTCATTTAATGTCCCTAACGGTTTTACATTTTCATCAAATACATGAACGGCACCATCTTTAGTGGCTACCCAAAGTCGGCGTTGGTTGTCTTCAAAAATAGCTCGCGTTTCGTTAGAAATACTGTAAACAGATTGATTTTGAAATAGATAATGATTAAAGTAATCGGGAAGAAACGTGCATTTGAAAACACCGTTTCCCCGGTTTGTACTTATCCATAACACACCTTGTGAATCGGATAAAACATGGTTTACTCCGTACGAAAATAAAGTGTTTACATCTTCGTTGTAAGGGCTGTAAAAAGGAACAAGGCGATCGGTAACGCGGTCGAACCACGAAAAGGTGCCAACATAGGGTTGAATCCAAAGATTGTCTTTTTCATCTTCAAAAATCTGATTACTAGGATTGGTAACTTGCCCTTCGTTAAGTCGTGTTTCGATATATTCTAATTTGTTTTTTTGCGGAATGTAATGTAAAATACCGGATGCATGAATACTTATCCAGGCTTCACCCGACCTGTCGATGTATATCTGCAAAATCTCGTCGGTTTTCATTTGAGGAAATTTTTTCGTTGAAAAATGCTGAAGTGATTCACTTAAAAGATCGTAAGCGTAAAATCCATTGTCGGGAGTGGCAAAAAGATATTTATTCGCTGGTAAAAATGCTATGGAACTTACCATTCCTTTCTCCTGTAATTCAATGGTTTTAAATGTTTTGTTCCGTTTGTCGTAAAGAAATACTTTTGAATCGCTACCCAACAGAATACGCCTTTTCTGATTGATAAATGAATAAAAGGGAATATTAGCATAAAACAGCTTCTGAACACCTCCTGATTTGATTTGCATCAACCCTTTAAATGTTAATATCCACGTATTTTTTTCTTCATCTTCAAATATATTTTTAACAATGTCGTCAGGTAAAGTTTTATGAGCAACATCGAATTTCGATACGTGGAGTTGTCCGTTTTCAGGATTTGTAATTATTTTGTAACAACCTTTATTAAAGGTGTTTAGCCAGATATTGCCTGAGGGTAGTGTGAAAATTTCTTGGATCTTATCGTTGATAAAGTTTCCATCAGGCATTTCTATTTTTTTTAATTCTTCGGTAGATGGATCTAAACGGCACACGATATCATCATAGGTTTTCATCCAAATATATCCTAAACGGTCTTCTTTGATGTCAATAATTCGGTTACTTAAAAGTGACTGACGCTTATCGGCTTTCGAGTTGAAAATAGTGAAATTGTAGCCGTCGAATTTATTCAGACCATCACGTGTCCCAAACCAAATGTAACCATTCCGGTCTTTCATCATAGCCGTGATGCTGTTTTGAGAAAGCCCATTGTCGGAAGTATAATGAGTAAATGAAAAATGGAATTGAGCTGAAATAAATCCTGAAATGCCAATCAGCAATATTAAAAGAAGATTTTTCATGTTTCACAAATGATTTTTAAATCGAATATCGATAAATAGATAAAAGGTAATTCATAAGTTCAGGTTTTATGTGTTTCATCCTTAAAAAGAAGTCTCAAAAGTCAGAATTGCATTTTAAAAACCTGTGATTCAATTTGATATCTGATTATTCTGTTGGCTTTCACAGAATTAGATAATGCAAAAATACAGAATAGATTCAGCAATTCAAATTAGTTAATTAAATTTTTTCTTTATTCGGTCTAAAATTGCACATAATTCATTGATTTCTCCACAATATTTATTTATTGATTATTTACTTTTGCACTAATCAATTTTTTTTATTCTAACACTATTAAAAAAAAACAGTATGAAAAAAACTTTACTTTTGACAACAGTTGCCATTTTATCAGGAATCGCTATTCAGGCACAAACGGTATGGAATTTTAGTAATGCACCTTTTGGAGCATCCCCTTCAGTTACCTTCACATCTACTTTTACTACTACCGATGGATTAACAGTTGGAACTGATGGAACTGCCTTATTCTCTCTGACCTCAAACAGCAAAACGATTGATGGCACTGCTTACACCTATCGCTTACAAACAGGTGGTGGAGGAGCAAATGTGGCTCCATCGTTTATTCCTACTACTCGTTATTTGAGCTTTAATGTATCCGGCGGATGCACAATCAATGTAGGAATGATTTCTTCTAACTCATCTTCAGTTAGAACGTTAATCATTGTAAATGCAGACCAATCGGTTGTCGATTCAATCCCGAATGTTATTGGTTCTTCAGCCGCAACTTATACCTATAATTATACAGGAAAAGCATCAAAACTTTATCTTTATTCGAGGAGTAGCGGTATTAATTTTTATTATTTGTCTGCCACGAATGTCGTAACTTCCGTACGTAATATTCTTGCTTCTAAAGGTGTTTCATTCGATGGAACTGAGATTATTAACTCAAAAAGCCTTCCGATTGAAGTTTACAATTTACTTGGTAAAAAAATGGTTAGTGCAAACACTTCAATATCGACAAAGAATTTTCAACGTGGAATTTATATCGTTCGAGTTAAAGGAGCTGATGATGCTTTGAAAATTTGTCTCTAATTATTTTTACATATCATATTAAAGGCTTTTCGCTTAGTTGCGAAGAGCCTTTTTTCATTAAGTGCTGTACATGGCGGGTGAAATTTACAGTTAAAGTTTATTAAATTGTTAGATGTTTCATGAATTTTTTCGATGTGCGGATTAAGGCAAGGCAACCGTAATGAGGTGGAATCTGAAAATGCTGACGAATGTACCGGTTGAATGAACAAAACCATCACCATGAACAAATTGAATGACCCGTTTGCATGAAAATCGAAATAAAATATACAGAGCGGATACGATAATGACCGGAATCCGAAGGAAAGGAAGTGTTCGATTTCTAAATGATGCATGAAAACTATATATTGCACACCTATCGATTTCAAAACAAAAAACCACCAAATGTTGACAGCACATTTGGTGGTTAATATGGAAGTGAGCGTAAGAATTGCTCATTTTTCCCGACTCAATTTGATTTGTTTCTTTTCGAAAATTATTCCGTCGGTTTCATAACTACTTCAAGAACATTGCCTTGTGCGAGGATATTTTTCACTGTTTTTTGAATTAATGCCGGTGTAAGGGCTTCAACTGAGGCTTTGTAATCAGTTATTAAGTTGAGCTTATCTTTGTAATATAATTCTAATGAATTATTCCACCAACGATTTTCTGCCAAATTCTCAGCATATTTCTTCAGCATATTCTCTTTCACTTTTTGAAGGTCATCGGCGAGAGGTCCATCTTTTGCAATTTTGTTAAGCTCCTCAAAAATAATTGCGATCAGTTTTGATTGTTTTACCGGATCAGTGTCAAATTGCATCATCAATAAAGCCTCATTAATCGGGGTATTGTTCAAGGTACCACGAACACCCACGCCATAGGTTCCACCTTCTTTTTCGCGAATACTTTCAACGTATCGAATGTCCAAAATATCCCCGATAGCAGTCATGGTCAAACGGTTTAGCATGTTAAATGGCATGGTTGCATTGTAAATCACAAAATTGGATGCTTTTTTAATTTTCATTTCTTTACTGAAAGAATTATCAACTTTTCCTTTTGGACGACGAATGCCAACATCGGTATATTTTTCGAATGTTTTGGTTGTCTTCAATCCGCCCAGATAGGTCAGAATAGCTTGTTTCATAAGCTTGTTTTCAGGATCGACATTCCCTGTGAGAATAAACGTAAAATTGGCAGGATTGGCAAATCTTTCTTTGAAAAAAGCAAGTGCTTTTTCCTGATTCACTTTCTCGATGGTATTCAAATTTAAGAGTACTGTTCGTGGATTATGATTGGTAACCATTTCATTTATAGTATCCGAAAATGCTTTCCGAGGATCGCTTGAGCTATTTGCCAATGATGCTTTGTAGTTATTTATTAATGCTTTATATGAATCGTCATCGCGCCGAGGAGCGGTGAAATTGAGATATACAAGTTGCAATAAAGTTTCAAAATCGTTTACAGATGAGCTGCCGTTAAATCCTTGGTCATAATTACCGATTGTAGGCGACACGGAGGCAATTTTACCGGTCAGTATTTTATTTAAGTCAACTAACGAATATTCTCCTAATCCATTGTTACTTACTATGGATGTTGCTAACATATCGGAGGGTAGGTTCTCAATATTTTTTTCTTTTGAAAGTCCACCAGAACTAAATGCGTCAAGTAAAATTTCATCTTTTTTGAATGTGGTGGGTTTGAGTATTACTTTCACACCGTTGCTCAATGTCCATTCAATCGTACCTAGCAATTTGTTATCCAATACTTTATCAATTTTCCCGGCTTGTGGAGCTTTGTTAATTAATGGCTTGTTTAAAGTATCTTCAGCACGAGGTTTGATTTCAGCTTTTTTTGAATCATCTATCTCTTTTAAAATTTGTTCAGTCGTTGGTATTTTTACTGCTTCCTTGTCGGGTGCCATGATTGAAACAATGAGGTTGGTGTCGGTAACATACGATTTTGCCACTTCATTTATCATATCGAGTTTCATTACCGGCAGCACTTTTTGTAAAGTTTGGTATTCCCAGGTAATGCCGGGAATAGGTTCCTGGTTTAGGAAATTCCGGACATATTCTTCAACTAATTGGTTGTTTTTCTGATTTTCACGTTCATTGTAAGCTTTTTCTACATTTTTCAGCAGATCGGTTTTTGCTCTTTCCAATTCTGAATTGGTAAATCCGAAACGTTTGATTTTTTGGGCTTCAATTAGCAAGGCATTCAATCCATCCAATTCTTTTCCTTCTTTCGGAATAGCCAACATTTGAAAAGCATCTTCCGATTTCACCAACTCACCGTATCCGGCATAAGCAGCAACAAACGGAGCATTTGCCTGTTGGGTTATTTCTTCGAAGCGATTGCCAATCATACTGGAAATTAAAGAATTGATAGTGCTAAAAAAATATCCGTTTATCGATAGTTTAACATTGTCAGGCAGTTTGGTGTGTTTGTATTCCAATTCAATGCGTGTCATTCGAGCTTCTGGATCTTTAACAATAGCTACTATTGGTTTTTTATTATCGAAAATGGGGAAAATTGTACGTGGAGCTTCATTTTCTCTTTTAGGTATATCGGCAAACATCGTTTTAATTTTTGCTTCCACAGAATCAACATTTATGTCACCGACAATTAAAATTGCCTGCAAGTCTGGTCGATACCATTTTTTATAAAATTCGCGAATGGTATTATGCTTAAAATTATTGATAATGGCTGTGTCGCCTATCACGTCGCGTTTGGCATATTGCGAACCAGGGTATTTGATTTTATTTGATTCTTTCCACATTCGGCGTTCAGCTCCCGCTCCGGTACGCCATTCTTCACGAATCACACCGCGCTCGGCATCGATTTCGGAACCTTCAAGCGAAATAAAGTTCGACCAATCATGTAACACCAACAAGGCACTATCCACAATTCCAACGCGAGTAGTCGGAACGTCCGAAAGATTGTAAACTGTTTCGTCCAACGAAGTATGTGCATTGATATCGGCACCAAATTTAACCCCGATTTTTTCGAGGTAATTGATTATACCTTTTCCTGGAAAATGTTTTGTGCCGTTAAATGCCATGTGTTCCAGGAAATGAGCTAATCCGTTCTGATCGTCATTTTCAAGAATAGCGCCGACATTTTGAGCAATGAAAAAGTCTGCACGCTGTTTGGGCTCTTTGTTGGCACGGATGTAATACGTTAACCCGTTGTCTAACTTTCCATACCGAACGTTAGGATCAATGGGTACTGGTTGTAATTGTTGTGCATTTAAGCTCAACGTTATGAACAACACAGTAAAGAGAAAAATGTAATGCGAAAAAATTGTTTTCATACTTTTAAATGTTTAAATTGATAGGGTTTTGGAAAAAGGATTTAGAATGAATTGCAAAGGAAATGATTAATTGCCAATTAAAAAAATTTTTCTGTAGTTTTGTTAATCTAAATCATTCATTTGCCCATTAAAAACATATAATATTAATTAAAAAATTGTATAATTGAAATGCATTTTGGTTTTTGAAAGAGACATGAATTGTAATAGGCTAAACTGGTGGGCAAAGGAAATACAAAGAATATTTCAATCTATGGATTATAAATGTTGAATTCTTTTCCGAAAATATTTATCTTTGCCTTCAATTAAAGAATAAATTCTGTGGCTGAACAATTAAAAGTTGAAATGGAGGCGAGCAAAAGAAGTAAATATGAAATATTACTTCCACAATTAGAAGCCTTGTTGGCTGGCGAGACTGATTTGGTAGCCAATTTATCAAATACCGCAGCAGCATTGCGAACCACTTTTCAATGGTGGTGGGTAGGTTTTTATTGGGTGAAAAACGATGAATTGGTTTTGGCGCCATTTCAGGGACCAATTGCATGCACCCGAATTAAATTTGGGAAAGGCGTTTGCGGTACGGCTTGGAAAGAGAATAGAAGTTTATGGGTGCCCGATGTTGATAAATTTCCAGGTCATATTGCCTGTAGTAGCGCTTCCGTCTCCGAAATTGTGGTGCCAATTTCCGATAAAAGCGGAAAAGTGCTCGGACTAATTGATGTCGATAGTGAGCGAACAGATGTATTGGACAATACTGACTGCATGTATTTAGAAAAAATAGGTCATTTGATAAGTAAAAGGTTGGAATAATTTAATAATAATAATTATGGAACTATCAAGTAATGAGAAAGCAAAGATTCAAGAGTTGATCGACATGGCGATGCGACGTGAATTTGAACGTGGATTGATGGAAGTCGATTCGATTCTACAGTTATGGCGTACAGGTAAAATGAATTACAAAGAAAGTTATTACTTGCTTTACAAACATATAACTGACTTTAATAAAAATATCGCCCAACGTTACGATACCCTAAATCCCACCACTCATTTGTTAACCCTCGTTTCTATGTTGGTGGACAAGACAATAGATGAACGTGATTTAGTTGATTTTTCACACGAATTGAAAAATTATCTTAAAAATGTTCTCATGTCATTATCTTGATTTTTGAATCCTGATTCTGAACAAAAGATCGATTTACATGGTTATTGTAATTAACTGTCGTTTATTTATAAGTCATTGAATTTTCTTTCAATTTCTTCTTGTAAACAATAGATTTTCAATTTTCAGTTTTAATCATCAGCCATGAATCTATTAGATCAACTCAAAACGTACACAAAAGTAGTTGCCGACACCGGCGATTTTGCATCAATAGCTGTTTATCAACCCATTGATGCCACTACCAATCCTTCACTTATTTATGCAGCTTCCAATGATTTAAAGTACAGCAATTTAATTGATAGTGCTTTGCATTATGCGAAACAATTTTCATCGGATAAGGCCGTTCAACTTTCAAGGGCGATGGATATTTTAGCTGTAAATTTTGGATTGAAAATTCTTGAAATTGTACCTGGTAGAGTATCCACAGAGGTAGATGCCCGACTTTCGTTTGATACCGAAGCCACGATTTCGAAAGCCCATGAATTGATAAGGCTTTACGAATCGAATGGCATTTCACGTGAACGAATTCTGATTAAAGTGGCTTCCACATGGGAAGGGATTCGGGCAGCCGAAGTGCTTGAAAAAGAAGGAATTCACTGCAATTTGACTTTGCTTTTCTCGATGGCGCAGGCAGTTAAGTGTGCCGATGCCGGAGTTACACTCATTTCGCCTTTTGTCGGGCGTATTCTTGATTGGCATAAAAAAGACAGAGGTGTTAGTGCTATCCCTGCAACCGAAGATCCGGGCGTTCAATCGGTTAAAACCATTTATGGGTATTATAAATTTTTTGGTTACAAGACCATTGTCATGGGTGCAAGTTTTCGTACTATCGATGAAATCATCGAGTTGGCAGGTTGTGATGCACTGACAATTTCACCCCCTTTGCTTAAGGAATTGGAAAGCAGAGACGAAAAATTGCATCGAAAGTTAGATGCTTCTGTTGCTGCGACCCTTCAAATTAAACCCATTGAAATGAATGAAAAAACCTTCCGATGGATGCTCAATGAAGATGCTATGGCTACTGAAAAATTAGCTGAAGGTATTCGTAAATTTGCTGAAGACTTGGTTAAACTCGAAAATCGTATTACATCTATGCTGTAATTTTTTTTGTGTATATTCGTAAATTTATTTACGAGTATAGTTCGGTCATAACAAAGTTTGCTTTTCTAAAAATTCCTGAAAAACAATTTTGTATGAATCAGAAACCGGAATATACGTTTTACCAAAAACTATCCGATTGTGTTCCACCACTTTAATATGATGCTTTTGAACGATAAAAGAACGGTGAACCCGTAAGAACAAATTTTCGGGCAGCATTTCTTCCATATTTTTCATGGTAATGTGGGAGATAATCGGTTTTGTTTCTCCTTCTAAATAAATTTTTAAATAATCTTTCAGACCTTCCACGTACTGAATTTTACTTAATTCAATCTGAACAAGTCGATAATCGGCTTTTACGAAAATATAATCTTTTGAAGGTTGGACTGAATCGGCTAAGACTTTGGTATTGAGTTGAAACCATTGCAGTGCTTTGTTTGCAGCCACTAAAAAATCGGAATATCCGAATGGCTTGAGCAAATAGTCGAGAGCATTTACTTTGTAACTGTCGAGCGCGTATTGTTGAAAAGCCGTTGTGAAAATAACCCGCGACCTTTCAGGAACTAACCTTGCAAATTCCATTCCGTTGAGTTCAGCCATCTGGATGTCGAGAAATAGAAGATCCGGCGGTGCTTCCTGAACGGCCGAAACCGCTGATATGGCTGATGAAAATTTACCGGTGAGCTTCAAAAACGGAGTTTTACTCACGTAATTTTCAAGTAAGCCAAGTGCCAACGGTTCATCATCGATTATAAAGCAACTGATCTTCATAATTTATCGGTGTTTTATAGTAATATAATCAGTTCAGCTACAAACGTGTCGCCTTCTTTTTCAGTTCTTAAAATATGTTTATGAGGATAAAGTATTTCCAACCGTCGTCGCAAGTTTTCTAATCCTATTCCCGAGCCACTTTGGTCGGTTTCATCTTTTGGAAAATAGCTGTTTTTAATCTTACAATGCAAATCCCGTCCCATCATCTCCATGCTGATGTGAATAAATGAAGGCTTTTCAGGGCTTATACCATGTTTAAAGGCATTTTCAATTAAAGCAATAAAAAGCAAGGGTGCAACCATTTTATCCGTTCCCGAAACATTCAGTGCGAGCTTTAAATCTACTTCGCTGCCAAGCCGGATACGCATGAGTTCCACGTAATTGTAGATAAAATTCAGTTCCCTTTCCAATGGTACGAGATTTTCACGGTTATCATAGAGCACGTAACGCAGCAGCTTACTCAATTCTAACATCGATTTTTGGGCTTTTTCGGGGCTGACTTCAATCAGGGCATAAATGTTATTCATAGTATTGAATAAGAAATGCGGATTGAGTTGCTGCCTCAGGTTCGTAAGTTCAGCTTCCGTTCGTTTTTTATCTTCTTCTTGTCGTTCGGCTTCTGTTTTATACCATTGTCCGGTCATTTTAACTGCAACACTTAATCCGGTGGTAAGTATCAGCGAAAAAAAGTCACGTAGCAGAAACGAGATATTCCGTGGCAATAATTCATGTGAAAATGGCGGATGATTTGCCATCACCGGAACATGTGCTTCCTGCCAAAAATGCACTGAAAGTCCAACTATAATTATAAGTAAAGTATTATATAAGAAGAATTTACCTGTTTTTCGTTGAAACAAAAAGCGCTCAATCAATAAAAAGAAATTGATATAAAAGACCACAACAAGTGATAATACAATGACTAAACTGTGAATTATTTTATCCACAATATCGGTATCGTTGTATTTCAAAAAAATTAAAAAAGGTAATCCAAAAACCAATATCCACGATGTGAAATGAATCAGCAATTGCAGAACATTTTTATTTCTCGTACGGGTCATTTCTTCAGAATTTTTCATGACAAAGATAGAAAAAAGTTGCAGTTAGTCAATAAATATTTATTCATAGCGCAATGCTTCAATCGGATCAAGTTCAGAGGCTTTCTTGGCAGGATACCAACCAAAAAATACACCGGTAATGGTACAAACGACAAACGACATAAGCACTGCGTAAAGTTGAACTGAAATTGGCCATGAAAATACCGCATGAATTAAGAATGATGCACCCAAACCAATAATTACACCAATAATTCCACCGGTAAAACTGATAAGAATGGCTTCTATGAGAAATTGCGACAAAATATCACGACCTTTGGCGCCAATGGACATACGGAGTCCTATTTCGCGGGTGCGTTCGGTAACCGAAACGTACATGATGTTCATGATGCCGATTCCGCCCACTAGCAGCGAAATACCTGCAATACATGCCAGCAGAATAGTCAGAATGTCCGTGGTCGAAGTGAGCATTTTGCTGATTTCCTCTTGCGATCGGATATTAAAATCATCAGCATCCGTAGGTTTCAGTTTGTGATTTGTACGGAGAATGTTTTCGGCTTCGGCAATGGCTTTATTGGTGTTGGCTTCAGAGGAGGCAGAAGCGAAAATTCCCTGAATGTACGTGATAGCCAAGATACGTTTTTGAATGGTGGTATATGGCGCCAACACCACATTATCCTGATCCATTCCCATGCTGTTAAACCCTTTTTCGTTCAATGTGCCGATTATGGTGAATGGAATTTTATTGAATCGAATGACTTTCCCAAGCGGATCTTCGCCATTTGTAAATAGATTTGTAATCACCGTTTTACCCACGATGCATACTTTGGCGGCAGCCTCAATTTGTTGTTTGCTAAACACGGTACCTTCGTCGATACTAAGTTTCCGAATATCCAAATAATCGGAATTGACACCGGTGATGGCACAAGGATAATTATTGGACTGGTAAATGAACTGTCCGCTGCTGT
Source organism: Bacteroidota bacterium (assembly GCA_021779195.1). Lineage (GTDB taxonomy): Bacteria > Bacteroidota > Bacteroidia > Bacteroidales > Paludibacteraceae > Paludibacter. The sequence continues at coordinate 23,683 of JAJYBB010000008.1, forward strand.
TCACCGTGGGCGAACAAGCCGAAATGTACTGTGTTTTGTCTCTTAGAGCGTAATAATCTCCCAATTTCAATGTTTGCTGGCTTTCTCCGCTTAAACGTACACCTCCCATATTGCCTGTACCGGGTTGAATCATAATCATGTTTGATCCCATTTCGGAAATTTGCGACTGAATGCTTTTTTTCGATCCTTGCCCGATGGCTAACATGGTAATAACCGAGGCTACCCCAATGATAATTCCCAGCATAGTGAGAAAAGCTCTCATCTTATTGTTATTGAGTGCCCGAAGCGATATTTTAATTAAATTACCTATATTCATGGTTTCGTTGGTTTTTTATTGAGCTTATCCAACGTTTTAGAACGTTGGATAAGCTATTGAAGTATTTTAATCATCCTGTTTTGGCAGCATATCCAACATTTTTTTTGCCGATTCAATTTGCCGATTGGGTGCATCTTTAATAACTTTTCCATCGCGGAGCACAATGTTCCGGCTGGTAAAAGCAGCCAATTCGGGATTGTGTGTAACGAAAATTATCGTCCTTCCCTTGGCGTGTAATTCCTGAAACAGCACCATGATTTCGTAAGCCGTTCGTGTATCTAAGTTTCCGGTGGCTTCATCGGCCAAAATCAAAACGGGATCGTTTACCAATGCACGGGCTATTGCCACACGTTGCATCTGTCCGCCCGACATTTGGTTTGATTTGTGGTTCACTCGGTCGCTCAAACCCACATCATCAAGAGCTTTTATAGCCTTGGCACGTCTTTCTTTACCGGAATAAGCCGGATTGTACATTAAAGGAAGTTCCACATTTTCTTCGGCTGTGGTTTTTGGCAATAAATTATAGGATTGAAAAACAAAACCAATTTTTTTATTGCGCAAGGTGGATCGTTGATTTTTATTCATGCTGCTTACTGCCACATCGTCAAGGAAATATTCTCCGTCGGTAGGGGTGTCTAAGCAACCAAGCAGGTTCAGCATGGTTGATTTCCCTGAACCGCTCGATCCCATGATGCTTACAAACTCGCCTTCGTTGATGGTGAATGAAATGCCACGCAGGGCATGAACCGTTTCATCGCCCACTACGAAATCGCGTTTGATATTTTCTAATCGAATGATGGATTTGTTCATGATTGTTTTATTTTTTTGCTGCACCTTGTTGGTTTCCCCTGTGGAAATTTGGCAGGAATGGACTTCTTTGAGTTGCTCCACCCGAGATTCCGGTTTGATCGGTCAATGATTTTGTATCTAAAACAATGGAGTCGTTTTTTGCCAAACCCGAAAGAATCTCTGTATTTAAATTGTCGGCATCACCTACTTCGACTTTTACATTTCGGATCGTTTTGCCCGAAACCAACCAGACTATGCGTTCGTTTTCATTCATATTTTTGCTAATTTTCGGATTGTTTTCGATGGTATATCCGCTTTTTTGTAACGTTTCAATGTCGGGTTTGAAATTCAAGGCCTTGTTTGGCAATGTAGCCACATCGTTTTTTTCAACCGTGTAAATGGTGATGGTAGCAGTTAAACCCGGTTTCAGCTTTAAATCTTTATTTGGCGTATTCACTACCACCTGATAGGTGACTACATTCGAAGTTACGGTTGATTTTAAACGAACCTGAGTTACGGTTCCACTAAACGTATCGTTTGGAAAAGCATCAACAGAGAACGAAACCCGCTGACCATCTTTCACACCACCTATATCTGCTTCGTCCACATCGGCTATCACCTGCATTTTAGTTAAATCTTGGGCGATATCGAACAAAGTAGGCGTGCTGAACGATGCTGCCACTGTTTGTCCTTCTTGAACTGCACGCGACAAAACCACACCGTTGATAGGCGATTTGATGGTGGCATAATTCAGATTGGTTTGGGCTTGCTTCAAATTGGATTGATTTAATTTGTAACTTGTTTCAGCCAAATCAAAATTATATTTTGCTGTTTCATAATCAATGTCACTAATCAGATTTTGATCGTGAAGTTCTTTTGATCGCAGAAAATTCTTTTGCTGAAATTCATATTGGGTTTTACTGTTATTCAAATTCTGAAGTTGAGAATTGTAAGTGTTCTGCAGGTTTGTTTTGTCCAATTCTGCCAGAATCTGTCCTTTTTTTACAATCGAATTATAATCCACGTAAATTTTGGAAATAATGCCTGAAACCTGTGTGCCGACTGTTATTTCAGTAATTGGATCAACAGTTCCGGTTGCCGTAACGGTAGTCATTATTTTGTTTGTCGACAGGGTGGTAGTATCCAACCTGAATGCTTCCTTTGGCGTTTCTTTCACGAAAAAGTGAATGATAATGGCTAATACAACCACGCTTGCCACAGCGATCATAATGATATTCTTCTTTTTCATCTGTTTAAAATTGTTATTTTATTTCTAATGGTAAATCCTGATATAGATTCAATAATTGTATATTCATTATACTTAGATATTTAGCCTGTAATAAACTTTGGTTGGCTGCAAGTAAATTATTTTTTTCGGTCAATAAATCGAGCGTACTTTTCAATCCTAATTTAAATTGCTGATCAATCAAGTCGTAACTTATTTGGAGTGCTTTCACTTTTTCATTAGCAGCCACAAATTGATTTTGTGCCGAAATTGCATCCTGATAGATTGATTCAATGGTGGTGAGCAAGCTTTTCTCCGTGTTTTGCAAATCCAGTTGGGATGATTTTTCCGCCAATTTATCAATTTCCAATACCGATTTGTTGTTTCGGTTTGTGAATATAGGTATACTTACCGAAAGTCCGACTCCTTCATTTAATCCATTTTGCAATTGTGTTCCGAAAGCCAATGGCGAAACGGTTGAATGATTTGTTGCTACAGCCGCATTCAAATTTACTTTTGGGAAAAATGCTGCTTTTGCTTTATCGGTTTCTAACCCGGCAATCTGCACGTTTAATTTGCTGCTTTTTAATTGTGGCATACTATTTAAAGAATTTACATATATATTTTCTAACGAAGGTAATGGTTTTAAAATATCTAACTCGGTTAAGGATGGAATTACAACTTCCAACTGATCGTTTACGGTCAGTTCTAACAATTGTTTTAAGTTTAATTTCTGTGTTTCGAGGTTGTTTTTTGCAACTACCAATTGATATTTATCTGAACTTAATTGCGATTCTAATTGCGCCAAATCTACTTGCGAAATACTTCCGGCTTTTAATAATGCTTTGCCCTGATCAAATTGTGTGTTGGAAATTTCTAAGGTCGCGCTATCAATATTCACCGTTTCGTTGGCATAAAGAATTTGCATAAACGATTGTAGAATTGAAAACTGAATGCTTTTCTGAGCATATTCAACATTGTACTGACCAACTTTTTCGAGGAGTTTTTGTTCTTCTATATTTTTCAGGGTTTTACCGCCATCAAACAGCAGCATGGAACTGCTGATTCCATAATTTCCGCCATAAACATTGGTTGTTGATGAGGTCGTGAGCGGGTAATTGCTGAAATTTTGATTGATAGAAGCAGAAAGATTAGGTAAAAGTTGGGCTTTGGCTTGTTTTGTCGTTACCACACTTTGTTCCAACGATACTTTACTCAGCTGAATCTGAATGTTGTTTTTCAATGCATAATCAATGCAGGTTGTCAAGTCCCAAATCTTGGGTTTTTCCTGAGCCGAAATGCCGAATGCAATTACAAGCAAAAAGCTTATTAAAAATGTCTGTCGTTTCATTTGTACGTAATGTTTTGATTCGGAGTCAAAAGTATGCTGCAATAGATCTGATTGCAACTAATTTAGACGAATAGAGGGATTTCTTCGACTGAAAGTCAAAAATCAAAAAAAAAGTCGCTCTGCAAAGTTGCAAAACGACTTGAGTTTAAGAAGTCAATTTTTTTATTTAGGTTGCCAGAAGCAGTTTTTCGGCGATATAATTGCCGCGTCGGCTTTCAATTGCTTCATTGCTTTATCCACTTCTTTGCGGTCGAGACCGGTTAACTCAACTATTTTACCTGCATTTAGGGGTACGCCGGCATTTTTCATGGCTTCTAATACTTGTTCTTTTGTTTCCATCTGATAAGAATTTTACGCGTTAATACGAAATACATGAATTGTTTGTGATATTGACTCTTCTTTAATTATAAAAGCAGTGATTGTTAAGCGGTTATTCTTTAATATTTTTTCTTACTTTTTTCAAAAATGCCTGCATTCGTTCCGTATTTTTGGTTTCAATAATGTCGAGCAATACTTTTAGTTCAGCCCGGATATTTTCAACTTGTTTCGGTGTGTTCGGGTTAAAGAGAATTTCGGTCAACAAATAATCGTCTTCAGATAATAAGCCTTCGGCAATATCCATGTGGCGCTTGAAAGTTGTGCCCGGTGCTTCCTGATGTTTCATTACCGAAGCAAAAACCAAAGTTGATGCAAACGGAATAGATAATGAATACGCAATGGTTTCATCATGTTCGTCGAAACTGTATTCAAAAATTTTAAGATGTAACGAACCATATAAATCTTTGAAAAATGCTTTACCCATGTGGTCTGATTCCGAGATAATGATGGCACTTTGCGTACTCAAGTTATCGAGTGTGGCAAAGGTAGGTCCGAACATGGGGTGTGTAGAAACATAACGCATTCCGGTACTCTCGTAAAAAGTTTGCAAGCTGGTTTTAACCGATGCAATATCCGAAATGATACAATTTATAGGCAAATAGGGCAAAACTTGTTGAAAAGCATCGATCGTGAATTTTAACGTTACACAATTGATTACAAGTTCGGGTTCGAATTTGCGGATTTCTTCGTATTCAGTCATACGGAAAGTGTTGAACACAAAGCGCAAGCGCTTAGGATCAGTATCAAAAAGTGCAACTTCGTGATGAATACACAACACATCGGTCAAAAAGGTGCCCATTTTACCGGCACCAAGAACTAATATCTTCATTTAGAAACTATTAAATAACACCAGCGTGAAATTATCAATAAATATATCTGCAAAGGTATGAAAATTTTAATTGATTCATTGCACAATATACCTTTGGGTAGATATTTAATCAACTGACCATGTTCAACGTTGATTTTATTTTTTCAACTAATTCATTTTAATGGTAAGCTAATTTTAGTGAAGTCAATTTATTTTATGGCTTTTAGTCCGCTCAATGCTGAACTATCGTCGGGACGAAGGGTGAGGGCATGCAAAAAAAGTAATTTTGCTTCGGGTAAATTACCAAGTTGCAGTTTGGTCCATCCAAGCATAATGACTGAATCGTAATCCAGTGGATAAAGATTGACAACTTTCTCAAATAATTTTACAGCATTAGTAAAACTTTTACGGTTGTAGTAAATCACACCTAACCAGTAATTTGCCAGCGTATTTTGCGGGTCTATTTTTAATATTTCGAGATATTGTTGTTTTACGATATCCCATTTTTCGATGGCACTGAGTGGTTTGATATAACCAAAACGAGCTTCGATAGCGTATGGTTTCAATGCAATAGCTTTGCTGTAAAATCGAATTGATTCGGCATAATTCTTGGCTAAATAATTTAACCAGCCAAGCCTAATATTAATAAAATAGTCGTTTGGATTATACATATTGCTCAGAACGGAAATTGCCAAAGTGAATTTTGAGTTATGTTCATATTCATAACTTTTGTAAAAATTTGCTTGATATGAAGTAGTTTGTGAATAGACAGACAATGAAAAGATCCATATAAATATTACTAATTGTATTCGTTTTAAAGTTTCCATATTATTCCTCCGGTAATTGAATTTTGGGTATAAATACTTGAAGTTTCGGTGATTATTTTATTTTCAAAAGTGTAATTTCCATAAAATGTCAAATGACTCGTTGCATACCAAAATGCTGAAAACCCTGTTCGAAAAGTAGTGGGGTCAAGCGAATTGTAAAAATACAAACCGCTCATATCTAAAAAGTTATTTAGGTTGCCAATGGTTATTGCTCCTTCAATCCAAATCTTTTTCAGGACTAAACAGCCGGCGGTTTGCGAAAAAACGAGTCGGTTTTCCAAGGAATCAGACAAAAAATATACCGAGCTTTTGAGATAAGTACTCCAACGTACTGGCAAAGCATAACCGATTTGTACTCCCTGTTGAGAAGTTTGAATCATATTGTTAGCAAAATGAGAGCCATCAACCGAAAAATCGAACCGTCCGATTTTCTGAGATAATTTTCCGTACCAAATTCCTCCCGGATACTCCAAATTATCGGTTTGAGTGATCACCTTAGTTCCTACATAATGATAGCCAATACTTAAATTTGTTTTACTGAAAAGAGTCCAATTTAATAATGCAAAATATTCAAACTGATTCACATTGATCGTAAAGTCTCTGAGCTGATGAAAATTCGAAAAGGTTTGATATAAATCAAGCCGATAACCCAATTGTGTATTCAATCCCAATCGTTCGAAATCTGGATTTGTGCGTGAACTGTTATTCGTCAGTTTTTTACTGTATTCGGCATCCACGGCATCAATAAAACGAAAATCCTGAATTTTGAGTTCTATTTTTTTCTTCTTGGTCAATTTGCCGGCGTAATACCGGGCAAATTGTTCGTTACCAATATTCAATCCATTGTAATACAGATACAATTGGGTAATTTCATCTTTTTTATCAAATTGCTGTGCTTTTTCATATTCACGGATGGATGCGTAATAATCGCCTTTAGCAAAATAAGCATAGCCAACACGTTGACGAAGTAATTTGAAATCAATTTGTTCGTGATTTATGTTATTGGCGTAATGGATTAAATCATTCCACTTTCCAAGATGAAAATAACTGTAACTGATGCTGTCCACTTCTGCATTGTAATGTTGAGCATAGACAGAATCTGACAATAAGATAATAAATATCAACACTTTATGCATATAGCTTTACGATTTATTTTTTTTGAATTAAATTCAAAAGAAGAAAGTCCGTTTTGATTGATCGTTAATGAGCTTTTGGTTGAGGCTTTCAGTATTCCGCAAATTTTAGTCTGAGAAAATGAATTAAACTTTATTTCTCCTCGATCCAATGCATTCAGGGTTAAAGAACTCCTTGATTGATAGTCGATTTGAATAAAGTTAAAAAAGGGGGCAATCAAATCATGCGCCCAACGGGTAATTTTATTTATTTCAAATAAATTCAATGGAAAAAAATCTTGAACGATTACATTTTCATCTGTACCTAAAAAAATCTTATATGCTGATTGATAGAACGAAAACAGTGCGGATTTTTTATTTCCGTAAAAAGAAGTAAAATAAAACATTACACCATCGTTTACAAAATATGCTGTTGAGTGGGTAGTAGCACAATAAAAATATTTATAATTATATGCATCCGTGCCGATTTCCCAAAATTCTGATTTCTTTCTGTTTTGCTCGTCGATAAAATGGATTTCAAGTAATGTATTCGGTTGAAAATCAAATGCTTTTGCAGCTAAGCTCAGAGTGGTAACACTGCTGATTTTATCACCATTTTCAGGCTTCCTGAATTGTTGTAACGTGTAGCCATTTGCAGAATTTTTAAAGAAATATGAAAAAGGGTAATCAAGCGTACGGGCTCCAATAAAGGGCAGGGTTTGTATTTGAAAATGCAGGTGTGGTACGGGTGATCGACCGGAATTGCCGCAATTTGCCAATAAATCACCACGTTGAACATATTCGCCTTTTGAAACGTTGAATGTTCCGCGTCGTAAATGTGAAATTTGAGAATATATTCCATTTATATGTCTTATTACTATGCTGTTGCCCCAATTTTGAATCAGATTTATTTGTCCGATCTCATTTTCATCTACGTTATCGACAATCATTTCAACGTATCCGTTAGCTGGTGCATAAACCGGTTTGTTGTAACAATAATAATCCTCCCTGCGAAATCCATCGTTCCTGAATGTTTTTTGATTCCTGTCTGAAATCATGAAATCGAATGCATGTCCCCATTCTCCTTTATGTGTAAATTCACCGTTGTGAGCTTGTGTAACGGTCCACTCGCCCGTGAAAGGAAGAAAAATCGGAAAGTAAAGCCAATGTGCTAACCGGATTTGATTATTTCTAAAAGTATAAAGATTTTTTTCGGGCGAATTTAACTGCAATGGCGTTAATATCAACTTATTTGTCTTGGTTCTCAGTTGTAGGAAATAAAGAAATAAAATCACCACAAAAGCAAACGGGAACGAAAATGTAGGTAGATGAATGTATCCCAAGAGCTGATAAAAGAATAATAATACCAATGAAGTCAATGGAATAAGAATTATTGTCCATAAAAATGACTGTTTGGAAGGAATTAAAAAATACCCGCCTATGGCAAAAGCCACCATCATGTAATTGGCACCAATGTTATAATAATTAATGACAGCTGCTTCTGAACCAGTGTATTGGGCAAAAAAATAAGCCGATAAAAAACCAATCACCGAAAGCGAAAACATGATTCTTGAGCTATAAAGAAGGGCTAAAGCGATTAAAAATCCTGAAATCAGGTTGTTTTGAAAAAAAATGGAACTTAGCGAGCGCAAATAAATATCCACTAATTTATTGATATTAAAATTGTCGATAAGTTGAAATATTTGAACGGCAGAGTCGCCTCCTTTGGCATACATCTCATTAATCCAAAATATATTTCGTTGTGTAAGACCTAGATTTTCGAAATGCGATGATGGCAACACCACGAACCAAAAGGCAATCACAAATGGGAGACTCAAAAAGGGTAAATTGAGTTTGAAAAGTCTTCCGCCAAGTGTTACCGAAAGAAAAAATGAAAGAAGCGAAGCAAGAGCAAGAAGGGTGAAAAACACAATACCGGGATCGAAAAATGTACCCATCCCCAACCCAATCAACAAGGCATTAAAGCTATAAACGCCCCGCTGTAAAGTCAAGCTATCGACATGAAGAAATTGACCGATCAATAAAGTAAATACTACCGACAGTAATCCACTCAGTCCAGCCCAAAAATTAAAAAAGCTGACCAATAAAATCACACTTGCCAACACTTTGTTGTCAAGAAAAAATATAATGGAATAACTATTTAAAATACCCGGCAAGAGTTCATTTTGCAGGGTTTTTACAAAGTTTTTTAAAGCCATAAAATGGTTTTTTTTTCTGTTTGGGTTTTATGAAGTTGAATTTCTTTAGTTTTGATAAAAGAATGGAGTGTTGAGTTAAGCTGATAATGACGCGCTGATTTACTCATTACTCATTGATTTATTTAATTTTGAAATTTCCAAAATAACCTTATGGTATATAAGTTATTGAAAATAAACATAATACTATTCTTTGAATTAGACCATTTTACAGTTTGAAATATAGATTTATTTCAAATGTTCAGGCAGTTGTTCCAATTGTTCGAGGTATGCCAAATTTTCGGCTTTTCGGATAATATGGGTATTATTTTCAGTATCAATCAACACAATATTAGGACGCAAGGTAATAAATTGCATCCACTGAGTCATATTGTATGCACCTACACTGTGCACAACAACTTGGTCGCCTTTTTGCAACATGGGCATGGTAATACTTTCGCGAACGATGTCGATATTCATACAAAGTGGCCCGAACATGATCATTTCTTCTGTTTGGTCGCTCATTTTTTGAGCGGGGCTGATTTTATGTTCGTACCATAACGAAGTGAAAAGTGAATTTAGCCCAAAATCCATAATAGTTGCCCGCCTACCATCCGATAATCTTTTGGTAGCCAGCACTGTGCCAAGCAGATAACCAGCATCGTCAATAAGTGCTCGTCCGCTTTCGAGTATCAAAAGCGGTAATTCGTCCTGTTTGAAACCGTAACCTAGAATAACATCTGTAATTGCATCGGCAAACTGATCAAGTGATGGAACAGTATCTGAACCAGGAAGATATGCTCCTTTTAGTGTGTTTATTGATGGGAAACCACCTCCTAAATCGATGTATTGAATCATTATTCCAAATCGTTCTTTGGCACTCCAGGCTAATTCACATAAATTTCGGGCTGCAATCTTGTAAGCTTCGGGACTGAGCATAAAAGTGCCTATATGACAATGAATGCCTACTAATTCGAGATGTGAGTTTGATAAAATTCGGGTTAATGCATTCCATGCTTGACCATTTTCGAAGTTAAATCCAAACCGATCCCATTTTGGATAAATACCGGTATCCATGTTTACCCGGATGGCCACGCGTGGTTTTAGATTTCGTTCTTCGCTTAATCGAATTAATGAATAGAGTTCATCGTAATGATCTATGTGTATGAGCGATTGATTTGAAGCTGCTTTAATCAAATCATTATCGGATTTGTCGGGTCCGTTGAAAATAATCTTATTTCCTGGAACACCGTTGCCAATAGCCTTATCGTATTCGAATCCAGAGACCACTTCAGCCCAGGAACCTTCCTGATGAAAAATCCGGCATACCGCATTCATGTAATTGGTTTTATACGACCAGGCAAATTGTATTTTAGGATAACGGGTTTTGAAGATGCGAAGTGCATTCTGATAATTTCGTCTGATTTTTTGTTCGGAGATTACAAAAAGCGGTGATCCGAACTCTTTTAATAAGCCTTTTATCGAAACGCTTTCGATGTGTGTTACTGGCTGGTTTTCAGCTCGAGTACCGAATTTGTTCATTAATCCGGCGTTTAACTTAACGATAAACGGTCGTTCATATCTTTGTTTTTCCATAATTAGATTCAATTCATTTTTTTCGTTCAACTTCAGTTTCTTCAGTATGCCTTGATTGTTTAGCAATGGCAGGATGCACACTTTGTGCCATTATTTATTGGATATCAATTGATTAAAGTTCACCACTTCCCGATATTTTGTGAAATTCATTGATATCTGTAATTAAATCCCATGCATATCGAATAAAAATTTTGCCCACTTCGTATTCCCCGAAAGGTTCTAATTTTTGTCCAAAAGCTAATTTCACAAGTGCTGCCGGTTGATTATGACCTGCAGCAGCCGTGAGATAAATCCAAGCAGGAAATCGAGGATTTACTTCCATGATATAGGGTTTGCCATCAGGCGAAAGCATTATTTCAAGCTCACATCCTCCCCGCCATCGGGTTTCAGCAATAAATTTTCGAGCCAAAGCGATAAGCGATTCGTCGTGGAGCGTTACACCTGCCCAGGCTTTGCCTTTGTCGGTAATATAGAGTTTTCGCATTGGGACTATACTTATAGCTCCGCCTTTACCATCGCCTAACGCGGCAATATTTATTTCGGTGCCTTTTATAAACTTTTGAACAATAACAGGTAATCCCCATTTTGATTGAATTTTAAAGAATGCTTTTTCGGCTTGGTCTGTGCTGTTAACTATGACTGCATCATAAAATTTTCCTTTGATCACCATCGGAAATTCAAAATCGTCGACAGCTTTTTTCAACTCTTTGAATTCGTGAATGATATAGTCTTCGGGAACGTAAAATCCATGGTTCTTACCAAAATCAAGCAATTTTACTTTGTCTCTCGATTCAAGTTGTTTTAAATCAGGCAAATATGTTGCAATGCCGTTAAGTTTAAGTTGATTTTCTAATTTGATGAAATTGAATAGTTCAGCGTCAAAATTTGGAATGATCAATTGTAAATGTTCTTTTTTATGAATATATTCCAGCCTTTCCCACAAACTGTCAGTTCCGGCAGATGGATAAGGAATTTGGTAGGATTTATCAATCAAATCGTGCATATATAAACCAGGTTCCAACGATTCGTACGAAAGCCCGATAATACGGGTTTCAAAATCTTTGCAATCACGAATCGCACGTATCACGGCAACCCCAGGTCCTGGGCTGTCAATTGCATTTATACCTGTTACGGCAATGACAAAAGTTGGTTTTTTTTTAATACTATTCATTATCAAATAGTTATATCTCTATTCTAAAATGCTGAATTCTTTTAATTGTAAACTGAAATCTTCCACATCGCGTTCGAGTAAAGCTCTGTCAACATCATATTTTTCGTATAATTCATCTACAATATCCCGTAATGAGATATCTTTTTTTAATAAACTGATAATCTCGACTCCAATCGAATTGGTCGAAAACGAATCGCCGGTTGTAGGATTAAATAAGAATCCTTCCTCATTGGCTGCAATGTTCTTTCGTACCCTCATAAAATGGTAAATTATAAATAAATATTCTTAAGTTCAAGATTCAAAAATAACACGAAATAATTTTTTGGTCAAATTCTTTCAGCAGATAATTTTATTTTTTCAACGAAAACTCACTTTATAACTTTGAAAACCTGATTATTGGTTTAACCAATGTACATATTTTCCATATAAAAATACATCGTTGCTTTTAAACTTTGAGCTCGAGTTTATGAAATTGTAAGAGTGTTCGGTTTGAGTTTCGGTTGCAGGTAACAAATTTGCAATTACTTTTTCTGATGGTAATGCCAGAATTCTTAACGAAAAGATGCGACCTGTTAAAAGCGAATTATTTTAAGAAATAAGATAATCTCCAACCTTCAGCGAGCAAAAATATGAGCTCAATTTCAGGGTTTTTCGAATTTGAAGTAGGTTTAAATGACATTTTCATAAATAAATTTTATAATATCAAACTGGTAGAAATGATTTTAAAGATATCTTGGTATAAGGAACAAAAAAGGAAATGATTTGTAATTCAAATATTTGATAATTTTGAATCAATATAGTGCTGAAAATCGTCGCGATATTGCTCTCCGACAGGAACAATAACTTTATTTCCTAAATATATTCTATTTCTTTCTATGGCTGAAATTTTTTCGAGGGGAATGATAAACGATCGGTGTATCCGCATAAATTGAGCTGCCGGTAGAAATTCTTCGAAAACTTTCAGTCTCATAAAAGTTGTAACAAAGCTTCCGTCATCCAGATGGATTTTTACATATTCGTTTGCGCTTTCCACATAATGAATATTATTAAGCCTGATTTTCACCATTTTATAATCGGACTTTACAAAGATTTCAGTTTTCTCAATTTCCGGAGTGTTTTTGTTTTCGTTCAGTTGTAACCAATTTTTTGCTTTGTTGGCTGCTTTGAGAAAATTTTGTTGACTGATTGGTTTTAAAAGATAATCAATGGCATCAACTTGAAAACCTTCAAAAGCATATTCGCTGTAAGCCGTGGTAAAAACAATAAGTGGTTTCTGACTTAATGATTTGATAAAATCCAATCCGTTCAGGTCAGGCAAATTGACATCTACAAACATCAAGTCAATTTCATTATTTTCGATCACATCATAAGCCTCAAAGGCGCTGTGACATAATGCGATCAAATCCAGAAATGGCGTTCTTTCGATGTAAGTGCTGATTTGTTGCAGCGCAAGTGGCTCATCGTCGATAGCAATACATTTGATTTTCATAATGGAAATGTTAATTGAACTCGATATTCTTTTTCATTTTCCTGAATATCCAATTTATATTTATCCTCAAAAAGCAAATCTAAACTTTTTCGGATATTAGCCATTCCAATGCCCGAAAATTTTTTGGTCGGCAATTCCGTTGGTTTGTGTTTGCTGTTCTTTATCAAACAGTTTAATTGATTATCCAATATCTCAACCTTGAAATAAACATAGGATGTCGATTGGTAACTTACTCCATGTTTGAATGCATTTTCAATAAATGAATTAAAAAGCATCGGCGGGATGGATATGTCAGGGATATTCTCAGGAATTTCGGTTTGAATAATGACTTTTTCAGAAAAGCGTAGTTTCATAAGCGAAATATAACTTTCGATAAAGTCGAGTTCTTTTTTAAGTGTTGTATGTCCCTGAGCCGTTTCATATAGCAGGTAACGCATCAGGGTTGACAAGCGAATAATTGCATTTTTGGCTGTTTCAGTATTAATATCTACTAATGCATGAATATTATTCAGAGTATTCATAAAAAAGTGTGGACTTACCTGATGTCGTAACAAGGCAATTTCTGTCTTAAGCTGTTCTTTTTCCAAATCTTTCCGTCGATTTTCTTCATAAAGCCATTGTGTCATCATTTTAAACGCAATACTTGCTCCTACTACCAGTACCGAAAGGATAAAGTTATTCACAAACATCATTGTAATTGATTGTTTTACAACTTCCTGTGGTGGTTTATATCCAATAGGAGGTGGCATGTTTTTACCAAATTCCATTGGAGGCATACCGGGTCCAAAATTCATTGGAGGCATTGATACGGGTTCGGATTCAAAAAGTATCGATTTAAAATAAATTACGAGCAAAATGCTGATAAGTATCAGTAAGAAAGTATAAAGGATGTATTTCGCATATTTTTTTTCGAATAAAAAGCGTGGAACAAAAATATGAATGTTAATGACAAAGATGACCAATAAGGCGGAAATTCTGATCCACTCATTGGCAATTTTATTCCAAAAAAACGATTCGTTGTTTTGTTGTTGAAATACAGGAACAGAAAAAATCAAAATCCAAATTACCGAAAATACTACTGTTTCGAGCGTGGAGATTTTTATTGATTTAATCTTAGTAAATTTCATAACTGTACATTTCAGAAAAAATTATTTTCATTGTATTTCAAACGTTTATAACCTTGCATTTGTTTTTGTTTAAAAATTATTATATTGAGAAAGTTTTAAACCAATATTTTTTAATTAAAAGTTTAATGTTAGGCAATAAAAAAAGCCATCCGACAGCAAGTTTAGGGTCATATCGGATGACTTTTTTGTTTTTAAATTTGCATTACTCTTTGCCGTCCCAATACACCTCCCATGCAATGCGATCTACGATACCAGTTGCGAAATAGCTCTGCCGTAAATCGGCAAATAAATTGCGAATGGTTTGAATCGAAGTACCTAGTAACTGACTGATGGTAGAGCTAGTGCCATCATCAAAAGTAATTTTTATTTCACGGTTATGGTTTGTAATACTTACTTCAGAAGAATCGGCGACAGAATCAACGATTTCAACTTTGGCGTTGATTTGCAATACCCCACCTACGTATACTTTGGCACTATCTAAACTGTTTGGACCTGGTGTGCGAACAATTTTAACATTGCCAATAGTCAGTGCATATTGTTTTTCTCTGAAATGTCTGTTGGTAGCCGATTTTACGGACGTATACTGTTCCTGATATAAAATTTTGCCTGATTGGCTAATGGCATAAGTTGAAACAGCTGTATCTCCGGTAAGTATGCTGCAATTAGCCGTATAACCGTTGGTGAAGTCAAATTGCGAAGTAAAATGATAACCAGCAGTTTTGTTGCTCGAAGATTGAATACTTAAGTTACCTGCATCAATGTTTTTGATGTTGATATTTGATGCCATATCATAATTCCACCCCAAAAAGCGATTGAAACTGTATTTATATGTTGAAAGACTAAACACATAATCGTTTGTCAACGTAGTGTCTAAAGTTGCAAAATGGAATAATAACCATGGTTTCATAACTTTTTCGGATGGTAGTCGAACAATCATTTTCGAACTGTCGCTTGCCGTTTTTGTAAAGAAATTTGTCAATGAATGTTCCCATCTTGGTTGTCCATGCGACTTGTTGTAATCGTATACACCCTTAATGTCTGACAAAGAAATTGTTATGTAGGTTGAATCAATGAGGTCAAAACCTGGTGCAAAGCTTGGTGCTCCTGAAGAGGTGGTTGTTGACGATGGAGTTGTGAGCACTTGATATCCATCCGAACTCGAAATCACGTTCATAGCTGTCGATAAAGTTGAAATACTTTGATCTAAAGACGATTTCAGAGAGGTGCTGCTCAAATCAGTTTTCGAAGTACAACTCCACATAAAAACACTGAGCATAATCAGTAATGGAATTAAATTTTTTGTTTTCATACCTTTTCAATGATTAGTTAATAAATTGAATTTGATAATTACGTTTTTTAATAGACCAAAAACCCGATTAGAGGTTTAAATTATGAAGCAAATATAATGCATAGAAGATTCGACAAAAAAGAATTTCAGTGAAAGCACGATTTTTTTAAGTAGAAATTATCTTTGGGATTGTTTTTTAATTATTTTTCAGGATGAACATCTGCATCGGGGATTGAAACGAAATACAAATTTTGGCCTCTTTTTTAAATACTGATCTCAAAATTGCTTATAATTTGTCAGGTACGATTTTGGGACTCAGCTCAATTATTTCAAGATTTTGAATATTCTTGCCGTTGATTTCGACTCGAACCAACGTTTGAACTTTATGAAATCCGTATTTACCGGCTGCTCCGGGATTGATATGGAGCAAGTCTAAGTTTTTATCGAATTGAACTTTAAGTATATGCGAATGACCACAAACGAACAGCCCGGGTGGTTGTTGAAATATGGCAGGACGAACCAAAGGATCGTATTTCCCGGGATACCCGCCAATGTGCGTAAGCCAGACTTTAACGTTTTCACACATGAAACGATTGTGTTGTGGAAAAAGAGAACGAACTTCATATCCGTCGATATTTCCCCATACACCTCGTAAAGGTCTGAATTTTTCGAGTTTATTAACTATGTCGAGCGAACCCCAATCTCCGCAATGCCAAATCTCATCGCATCCGTCAAAGTGTTCAAAAACCCGTTCGTCGAGCAAGCCGTGAGTATCCGAAAGGATTCCGATCCGTTTCATTCAATGAATTTATGATTGTGCGCACAAAGTTAATTAAATATCCGAAATACACTCTTCATAACTTATCAAATTAATTTTATCGACTTTTGTTTTAGGTATATTTTAGTGATCCAACGCCTGCATTTTGTCAGTAGTTACAATTTCGTTACTTTTGTGGTCCGTTAATCCGTGAATTGGTATCCGGCATGAAAAAAAAAGTAACTAATTTAAAACCATTTATACAGAAAATCCGTTTCAAGTACCGTGTTTCCGTTCTAAACGAAAATACGCTCGACGAATCGTGGCATATTCGTCTTTCGCGAATGAGTGTGTTTATTTATGGATCTATTTTTGTTTTTCTTACGTTTATTATACTCACTATCTTGATTTTTGCCACGCCTGTAAGTCGATATTTGCCCGGTTACGGAGATGCTGGCAACAGGAGTAAAATTATTCAAAACAGCATGATCATCGATTCCTTGACGAATCAAATGAATTTACAGGAAGGGTATCTGGGATTATTGAAGCAAATTATCAATGGAAGTATTAAGCCTGATTCAATTGCTTCATTAGATTCGGCTGGATTGAAAGAAAGAGCTCAATCATTCATTGAAAAATCAAGAAAGGAGAAATTGTTCGATGAAAAATTTGAAAAGGAAGAAAAATATAATTTATCGAGTATTGAAACAAAACCGAATGAGAATATGTATGTTTTTTTTCGTCCTACGAAGGGAGTTATTTCTTCTTCGTTCGATATAGAAGAACAACAATTTGGAATTTATATAATCACAGCCCCAAACGAAAATGTGATGAGCGTACTTGCAGGAACAGTTGTATATGCCGCATTTACATTTGATTATGGTTGGGTTATTGAAATTCAACATGAAAATAATTATTTGTCGATTTATAAAAATAATACCCGCTTGCTTAAAAAAGTTGGTGATGAAGTGAAAGCCGGCGAAAGTATTGCAATAACTGGAGATCCGAAGGGGAAAAAGGATGGTTCACAGTTTTATTTTGAGCTTTGGAAGCAAGGTAAACCTGTTAATCCTGAAGATGTGATCATTTTTTGATCCATTAGTTTGAATACTTTAATTTGCCGATTTCGATATGCTGAATGATTAAAATTGCTATATAATAATTTTTTTTAATAGTCGCTTAATTTTTTAACTTGTTTTGAACGGTGTCTGAAATTAAAAAGCAAATAGCCATATTGGGCTCTACCGGTTCCATTGGTACGCAAGCATTGGAAGTGATTGCCGCGAATCCTGCATTATTTGAGGTTTATGCCCTTACAGCAAACAATAACGTTGATTTGTTGATTGCCCAGGCAAAAATTTTCCGACCGGAGATGATTGCTATTGCAAATGAAACTCATTATCAAAAGTTAAAATACGAGTTGTCAGATTTACCCATCAAGGTTTTTGCAGGATACGATTCGATTGCCGAAGTGGCAAGTATGCAACCTGTAGATATAGTGCTGACTGCTATGGTAGGATATGCCGGATTAAAGCCTACCATAAATGCCATAAAAGCGGGAAAAAAAATTGCATTAGCCAATAAAGAAACGTTAGTTGTGGCTGGTGAACTGATATGTGATTTGGTTGAAAAATTCAATGCGGCGATAATACCTGTTGATTCTGAACATTCTGCCATTTTTCAATGTTTGGCCGGTGAGGGAAATAATCCTGTTGAGAAATTAATTCTTACGGCTTCAGGAGGCCCGTTTCGTACAAAATCATTAGCTGAACTTGAATATGTTACTAAAAATGAAGCCTTAAAGCATCCTAATTGGGATATGGGCGCCAAGATTACAATTGATTCGGCGAGTATGATGAATAAAGGTTTTGAAATTATTGAAGCAAAATGGCTTTTTGGAGTTTCTCCTGATCAAATACAAGTGGTTGTTCATCCACAATCCATTATTCATTCAATGGTTCAGTTTGCCGACGGTTCTATCAAAGCGCAATTGGGTTTGCCCGATATGAAATTACCAATCCAATATGCTTTAACTTATCCTGATCGGATCAAAACAAATTTTGCTCGTTTCGATTTTGCTATTTGTTCTCAGTTTACCTTTGAAGAGCCCGATACCGAGCGCTTCCGTAATCTCGAATTAGCTTATTACGCTATGGAAAAAGCCGGAAATATGCCTTGTATTCTTAATGCGGCGAACGAAGTGGTGGTTGATGCATTCCTGAAAGAAAAAATTGGGTTCTTGCAAATGAGCGATATGATCGAGACCGTATTGTCAAAAGCTGATTTCATCAAAAACCCTACATACGATGATTATGTTCGAACCGACTCGCTTGTGCGATTGCTTACTAATAATATGATTCAGAACAAGATGGTTTGAGAATTCCACAATTGAATACAATGAATAAATCTTTAAAAATAAACATAAAATTAACAAACCTAAAACAAAATGTATCAAAGAATTTTCATCTAAAATTTTTTGAACCGATACAATTTTAAAATGATATGGAAACATTCTTTATTAGAGCTGTTCAGCTCATCCTCAGTATTTCAATTTTAGTAGTTCTTCATGAATTCGGGCATTTTGCTTTTGCGCGCTTGTTTAAAGTTCGTGTTGAGAAGTTCTACATGTTTTTTAATCCAAATTTTTCGTTAATCCGAGCAAAAAAAATTAATGGTAAATGGCAATATAAATTTTTTGCTAAAAATATCCCTTCGAACGAACGTCCCAAATTGGATGCAGATGGCGATACCATGCTAGACGAGAAAAAGAAAACCATAATGGAATCAATTCCTTTAGGAGACTTGGCAGATAATGATTGGCGCAAATATCCCGAATCAACCGAATGGGGTATTGGCTGGTTGCCGCTTGGCGGGTATTGTAAGATATCGGGCATGGTGGACGAATCGATGGATAAAACACAACTCCTTTCTGAACCTCAACCTTGGGAATATCGCTCACGTTCAGTTTGGCAGCGTTTGCCAATCATTACAGGTGGAGTATTGGTAAATTTTATTTTAGCAATGGTGATTTATGCAGCTGTGCTTTTTACCTGGGGGCAGGAATATATTCCACTTCAAAACGCTAATTATGGGTTGCAATTTTCATCCTTGATGTTAAATTATGGGTTCAACAATGGAGACAAAATTGTGAAGGTGGATGGACAGCCGGTTGAACATCGATCCGATTTGGTTGAAAAAATTCTTATCGACAACAATCGAACTGTAACTGTACAAAGAGATAATAAATTGATTAACATTAAGTTACCTGCTGACTTTGCGCAAAAAGTGTTGGCTGCCGGAGAAACTGACTTTTTATCTGTTCGTTTTCCATTTGTGGTTGACGAGGTTACTGCGGGTACACCGGCTGCAGCTGCTATGCTTCAAGCAGGCGACAGTATTACAGGAATAAATGGCAAACCGCTTTTTATATTTCAGGATATTGCCATGAAATTAGATTCTCTCAGAAATTCAAATATTACGCTGAATTTCAATCGATTAGGAAAACCTATGACCGCTTCTCTGCATTTAGACGAAAAAGGGAAAATTGGTGTTAGCGTGCGTCCGGTGAATTCGTTTCTGAAATCAAACAAGATCGAATATGGATTTTTTGCTGCTATACCGGCAGGAATTAAATTGGGTTGGGAAACACTTACCAGTTACGTGAAGCAATTTAAATTGGTTTTCACCAAAGAAGGCTCAAAACAATTGGGCGGTTTCGGAAGTATAGGAAAAATGTTTCCTAAGATTTGGGATTGGCAAATTTTTTGGTCGATGACTGCCTTACTTTCAGTAATACTGGCATTTATGAATTTCTTACCCATTCCTGCTTTGGATGGAGGATATGTTTTGTTTTTGATTTATGAAATACTGACAGGAAAAAAACCTAGTGATAAATTTCTGGAATATGCTCAAACCATAGGAATGATGCTGCTTTTTACGTTGTTGCTTTATGCCAATGGGAATGATATATTTAAAGCATTATTCAAATAATTTGGGTTGAGTATTCTTAAATATATATTGAAATACTAGTAGTAAAATATTTAGCAGAGATGAAACCGATATTAATTTGTTATCCAAAATGCGGAACTTGTCAGAAAGCCGAAAAGTGGTTAAAATCGAAAGGGATTGATTATCTATATCGTCCCATTCAAGAACAAAATCCTACCAAAACTGAATTGACTGACTGGATTTCGAATACAAAATTACCGGTAACTAAACTATTTAATACAAGTGGGTTGCTTTATAAAGAGCAAAATATGAAAGACAAAGTGAAAACCTTGTCGCAGAATGAATTAATTGACATACTATCTTCGAACGGATTAATGGTCAAACGACCGATAATGCTCCTTGGCGAAAGAGTGTTGATTGGGTTTAAACAAGATGAATGGGAAAAAATTTTCGGTAAATAATCGTTTTTTTCAATTTTTGTCATGTCAGCAAATTCAAAAAAAATACTTCCGGCTGAATGGTTTGAACAACGTTTTGTTCAGCTCACATGGCCTCACGCTCAAACCGATTGGGGTTATATGCTTGATGAAGTAACGAATTGTTTTGTAAATATCGCCCGTGAAATTATTAAACATGAAGATCTATTGATTGTTACCCCTGATCCTGAAAAAGTTCAAGTTTTTTTTGCTCCGGATGAAATATTAAACATCAAAATTATCCAAATGAGGACCAATGACACGTGGGCGCGTGATCATGCCGGAATTTCAGTATTTG
The DNA here is from genome assembly GCA_021779195.1 of Bacteroidota bacterium. Lineage (GTDB taxonomy): Bacteria > Bacteroidota > Bacteroidia > Bacteroidales > Paludibacteraceae > Paludibacter. The sequence continues at coordinate 44,834 of JAJYBB010000008.1, forward strand.
AAGATGGTGAACCTGTAATTTATGATTTTACGTTCAATGGTTGGGGGATGAAGTTTCCGGCCAATTTCGATAATCAAATTACCCGAAATATATTCGAGCAAGGTTATTTCCCCGAAAATTTCAGATATAATAATTGTCTAGATTTTATTCTCGAAGGCGGAAGTATTGAATCAAACGGAGCTGGTGTGTTACTCACTACATCCCAATGTTTGTTGTCAGTCAATCGAAATTGGACATCAAAAGAAGAAATGGAGTTTCGGTTAAAAGCCTATTTTAATGCCGAAAAAATCCTTTGGTTAAATCACGGCTATTTATCAGGAGACGACACTGATTGTCATGTTGATATGTTGGCCAGATTTTGTGATTCACAAACTATTGTTTATGTAAAATGCGATGATGAACAGGATGAACATTTTGTTGAATTAAAAGAAATGGAATCAGAGCTTTTGTCATTCAATGATTTAAATCAGACTTCATTCAATCTTGTTTCGCTGCCAATGGCTGATCCCATTTACGAATTAAATGAAAGACTTCCGGCAACCTATGCCAATTTTCTGATTATTAACGAAGCAGTGTTAATGCCAACCTACCATTCCGATAAAGATGAAATTGCCCGGATTCAATTGAAAAAAGCCTTTCCCGATCGTGAAATTGTGGGTATAGATTGTCGAGCTTTAATCAAACAACATGGTTCATTGCATTGTGTAACCATGCAATTTCCCAAATAAATACTTGTGAATTATGAAAATAGCACTCGTTCAACAATCAAATTCTGACAACCGGGTCGATAATTTAAATAAATTATCCCAAAATATACGTGAGTGTGCAGCACAGGGTGTTGATCTCATCGTTTTACAGGAGCTTCACAATGGATTATATTTCTGTCAAACAGAAGAATTACAGGTATTTGAACAAGCCGAAACCATTCCAGGTCCTTCTACTGATTTTTTCGGATCACTCGCAAAAGAATTAGGGGTAGTGCTGGTGCTTTCGTTATTCGAAAAACGTGCTGCCGGACTTTATCACAATACGGCTGTCGTTATCGAAAAGGATGGTGCTATTGCAGGAAAGTATCGGAAAATGCACATACCTGATGATCCAGCATATTACGAAAAATTTTATTTTACTCCTGGCGATTTGGGTTTTACCCCGATTCAAACTTCGATCGGAAAACTTGGAGTTCTGGTGTGTTGGGATCAGTGGTTTCCCGAAGCAGCGCGTATCATGGCGTTGAAGGATGCCGATATATTGATTTATCCCACAGCCATTGGTTGGGAAAGTTCAGATATCTCCGATGAAAAAAAGCGACAATTAGATGCATGGATAACTGTTCAACGCGGTCATGCTATCGCCAATGGTTTACATGTAATTACATGTAATAGAGTTGGATATGAAGCTGATCATTCTGGAGTTACACGAGGAATCAGATTTTGGGGAAATAGTTTTGTAGCCGGACCTCAAGGCGAGTTACTTGCTTCAGCCGACGAAAAAAGCGAAAAAAACTTAATTGTTGATATTGATCTTCAACGAACCGAAAACGTACGTCGGATATGGCCTTTCTTTCGCGACCGTCGAATTGATGCTTTCGATGAGTTAAACAAACGCTGGATTGAAACGGAGGAAAATTAATCTTTTGAACTGAATTATTTGATTTTCTTGAATAGATTGCATTCTCATATGATTTAAAAATATTTTAAATCATGTAGTAAAACAATTGGATGTTTATTTCGTTTCTTGTTTTAAATGACAATTCAAGGAAATTTGTACCTTACTCTAATTCACGATCCTTTTATTATCCTTTTGCTTTTCCAAGTATTTACACAAAATTTGTTGATAATCAGCAAATTATTATCTATATTTTATTTCAGATGTGGAAAGTTAATCATTTTAATTATAGCCGTCGTCCTTCGGACACGATCCGGATAGGGAATCTTTTAATGGGCGGAAGTCAACCTGTACGGATTCAATCGATGGCAAACACGGATACCAATGATATTGAAAATTCGGTGGCTCAATGTTTACGGATAGTTGAAGCAGGAGGCGAACTGGTCCGTTTTACAACGCAGGGTATTCGCGAAGCCGAAAGTGCAGGGAAAATACATGCTCTTTTGCGCGAGCAAGGATGTGAGATTCCTTTGGTGGCTGATATTCATTTTAATGCCAATGCTGCCGATGTTGCGGCAACAAAAGTTGAAAAGGTGCGTATCAATCCAGGAAATTATGTAGGAAGTATCAAAATTGGTGATAATTCTGATTATACCGATGAAGAATTTCAACGTGAATATCAGAAAATCAGGGAACGGTTTATTCCATTTTTAAAGACGTGCAAACAATTTGGCACTTCCATACGTATCGGTGTTAACCATGGCTCGTTGAGTGAACGAATGATGAACAGATTTGGTGATACTTCACGCGGCATGGTCGAATCTTGCATGGAATTCTTGCAAATTTGCAGCGAACAAGATTTTCGCAACGTGGTTATTTCGATGAAAACATCCAACACCGTGATGATGGTTCAAACTGTCAGATTATTGGTCGACGAGATGGAAAAGGTAGGACTGCATTATCCCTTGCATTTGGGAGTTACCGAAGCCGGTGATGGCGAAGATGGCCGAATAAAATCGGCAGTTGGCATAGGAGCTTTACTTTCCGATGGTATTGGTGACACGATTCGGGTGTCATTGAGCGAAGATCCCGAAGCGGAAATTCCGGTTGCCAAACTACTGGTTTCGTATGTTTCTGAGCGTAAAAATCACCCCATTATTCAGGCTGAAGAATCCCTTAAGCTCTCAAAATATTCGTATTCAAAGCGAAAAACACAGAATATTAACAATATAGGAGGAGACAATGTGCCGGTGGTTTTAGCTCCGGCTAATGGTAATTTCAATATTGTACCTGATTATATTTATATAAACGGAAAGGTAATAAATGTTGATGATCAATCATACCCGGTATATAAAGCATCTGATATTGAAGGAATTAAAAAAGATTCTGAAAAAATTAAATTTTTAAGCCTAACCTATTCCGATTTATCGTTAGAGATGCTTGCGTTTCTTAAATTGTCGCTCGATGTAGTTATTTTACTGGAAACACAACATCAAAATGGAGTAGGGGAGCAGCGTGCGTTTTTCCATTCTTTGATGAATGCGGATTGTACGACACCTGTAATTATTTGCCGTACTTATAAAGAAAATGATTTACAAAAATTGCAAATTTTATCGGCTGCCGATATAGGTGTGTTATTTATAGATGGATTTGGCGATGGAGTTTTTCTTCAAAATGAAGGGACAATTTCCGTTGAAGAGGTTAATTCAGTCGCATTCGGTATTTTGCAGGCTGCACGAGCACGAGTTTCAAAAACAGAATTTATTTCTTGTCCCGGTTGCGGACGTACCATGTTTAATCTTCAAACTGTTGTTGCCCGGATCAAAGCAAAAACATCGCATCTTACAGGATTGAAAATCGGTATTATGGGTTGTATTGTGAATGGTATTGGCGAGATGGCGGATGCCGATTACGGATATGTGGGTGCCGGCAGGGGGAAAGTCAGTTTATACAGGAAAAAAATTTGTTTGGAGCGAAATATACCTGAAGATCAGGCCGTTGAAAAATTAATCGAATTGATTAAATCCAATGGTGATTGGCACGATTAATGAAAGTATAAAAAGGTAGGTGGAAAGGGCACACTTATGCCTATGTGGTTTGTTTCTGCAGGATATTATTTTTTTAATTCGAAAAAATATTCAACTCAACAAAAGTTTATGGTAATAAAAAAATCATAAATCGGAGAAAGTTCATTTTTATTAAAAACATATATGCATTAAATTTCATACTTTTGTGATGAATATGCCAAACGGGTATGCTTTTTGTATTTTACCTTTTGCAAATATTTTTAATTTAGTTCAACCCACAAGTTTAAAAATCCAATCATGATTCTTTTGATTCAATCCGGTTCCATTGCCGATTCTGTCCATTCGGCTGTAAATTCAATACCCGTTGTTTCCAATCCTGCTCCCATAAGGATGCTTGATATTATTGAAAAAGGTGGTATTATCATGATTCCAATAGCCATTCTTTTAGTGGTATCGGTATACATTTTTATCGAAAGATATATTACAATTCGAAATGCCTCTACAAGTGAAGGCAATTTTATGAACGACATTCAGTCATTAATCGAATCGGATAAAATTGACCGCGCGTTAGCTGTATGTGCCAAAACAAGTTCGCCAATAGCCCGTATGATGGAAAAGGGTATAAAACGTATCGGCAGACCCATTAAGGAAATTGAAGAATCAATTGAAATAGTTGGTAAATTTGAAGTCTATGAGTTAGAAAAGGGACTTCCTATTCTGGCCGTTATCGCAGGTATAGCACCTATGTTTGGGTTTTTAGGAACCATTTTGGGGGTAATCAAAATTTTCTTTGATATTTCACAAACCAGCGATGTTAGTATTGGTTCTGTTTCTTCGGGACTTTATGTTAAAATGGTTTCAAGTGCATCGGGTTTAATTGTTGGAATACTAGCCTATATTTTTTATAACTGGCTGAATATTAAGGTGGCGAAAGTTGTAAACAAGATGGAACGGAATGCCATGAATTTTATTGATTTTTTACAAGGTACCGACAAATGAATTTAAGACCCAAACAAAAAAACAGTGCTGAGATATTTACCTCATCGATGAATGACATCATGTTTTTCCTGATGTTATTCTTCATAATTGTATCCACGCTTTTAAACCCAAATATTATAAAATTAAATTTACCGAGTGCAAAAAACACCCAGTCTATTCATAAAAAAGAAATTTTACTCTCAGTAAACAAGGAGTTAAAATATTTTGTAAATAATCGGGAAGTGCCTTTTGATCAACTTGAAACGGTGTTAAGCAGTGAATCGGGTAAAGATAAAGATGCATTTGTCGTGTTGCGGTTTGACAATACTTTGTCCATTCAACAATTGGTAAATGTGTTAGAAATTGGAAACAGATTGAATATTAAAATGATTTTGGCTACACGAAAAGGGTAGTCGGTTTCCGATAACTTTTTCTTTATGATTAATGAATTGCGTACTGCATAATACGAATCCCATCTCTTTACATTTGGATATCTAATAAATACGTATGAAACAGTCTGAAGAATATTATTGCCATGATTTCTTTTAAAAAAATGAATGCAAGTTGCCTGGCAGCAATTCTTACTATTATCATTCATTTATTGGTATTTGGTTTTCTCTCCCTCTTTTCAATAAGCGATTTATCGTCCTATAATTCTTCAGACAAAGATATACAGATTCAAATGGAAGATCTATCTCCTGAAGATATATTAATGTCACTGCCAAGTAATACTCAGTCAAAGTCCTTTCGAGATAAAACGTCAGATAATCAGTCAAATACTGAAAATAAATCCGATGGTCAACCCAAATCTTTTCCGAGTCAGGATCAAACTGCGGAGAATGCTTCGGTTGACGAAAATGACACAGTGATTAAAAAAATCGAGGTAGTCTTAAAGCCTGTTGAAGTTGATTCAATTAAAACCACCGCTACTGATTCAGCACAAATCGCAGAATTGATTCAGCATGTTCTTCCTAAATCTACGGCATCCAACTCTTCATCCGAAATGAGTTTTAATGAAAAATATAAATTTTATAAAAAGAACTTTTATACGATTCGAAATTTTCTAAAGGTATATCCTTATGCCTTGAGAACCAAAGAAATAATGGATAAACTTAATACACAGCTTGCCTCGATGAAAAATGAAAATGAAAAAAAAGCATTAATTCAAACCACTGAGAAAACGCTATTCAAAGAATATGAAACGGCTGTCAGACACATGACCGTTACACAGGGCAGGTTGTTGTTAAAGCTTATTGCGCGCGAAACTAATCAAACCGGATACCAAATCATAAAAAACTATAGAGGAGCATTCCCCGCAAATTTCTGGTATACCATAGGAAAAATTTTCGGCACTGATTTAAAAACTGAATTTCACAAAGAGAAAGAAGACTCTACGATTGAAAATATCCTCTCCAAATACAAACAAAATAATTTATATTGAAAAAGCCGTATTGATGATATTTTCATCGATATTCCTCCTTTTAGCTTGAATTTTAGCAGTATAAAATAGTGCGTAAGTCAAAAAAATATTGTATATTTGTATGTTTTTCAGGTAAGGTTGCTTTTTTGTATTATAAATAAAGGTAATCAATTATAAAACAATGAACATCAATTATATAAATCAGAAATGAGTGAAGAAGAAATTGTAAGAGAAGCGGCTGCTGATTATGGAGCCAGTAGTATTCAGGTGCTCGAAGGATTAGAGGCTGTACGCAAACGTCCGGCAATGTATATCGGGGATATTGGAGTCAAAGGATTGCACCATTTAGTATACGAAGTTGTTGATAATTCCATCGATGAAGCGATGGCTGGATATTGCAACCGGATTGATGTTACGATTAACGAAAATAATTCAATTACGGTAGTTGACAATGGACGGGGAATTCCGGTTGATATGCATGAGAAAGAAGGACGTTCAGCGTTGGAAGTTGTCATGACCGTATTGCATGCTGGCGGTAAATTCGATAAAGGAAGTTATAAGGTTTCAGGCGGTCTTCATGGTGTGGGTGTTTCATGTGTTAATGCTCTTTCAATTTTGATGCATGTCGAAGTATCTCGAGAAGGAAAATTATACATGCAGGAATATGAATGTGGAACTCCTAAATTTAAAGTTAAAGAAATCGGAACCTCTGCATACAACGGAACCTTAATTACCTTTCTGCCTGACAATACTATTTTTACTGACGTTACTTACAAATATGAAATTTTAGCAAGCCGATTACGTGAGCTGGCTTATCTGAACGCAGGTATTACATTGACTTTGCTTGATAAACGCGAAAAAGGAGAAGATGGTAATTTCAGATCAGAAATCTTTCATTCTGAAGAAGGATTAAAAGAATTTGTAGAATATATTGATGAAGCACGCGAACCGTTAATCGAAAACGTGATTCACATCAACACTGAGAAAAATGGTGTTCCCGTTGAAATAGCCATGACTTACAATACTTCTTATAACGAAAATATTCATTCATACGTCAACAATATTAATACCATTGAAGGTGGAACGCATTTGGCCGGATTCCGTCGCGGTTTGACCCGCACACTTAAGAAATATGCCGAAGACAGTAAAATGCTTGAAAAATTAAAAATTGAAATTAGTGGAGATGACTTTCGTGAAGGATTGACCGCCGTTATTTCAATTAAAGTTGCCGAACCTCAGTTTGAAGGCCAAACAAAAACAAAGTTAGGCAATAATGAAGTAATTGGGTCAGTGGATATGGCTGTAGGCGAAGCACTTGGTAATTATCTGGAAGAAAATCCAAAAGCAGCCCGCACCATCGTCGAAAAAGTAATTTTAGCTGCTACAGCAAGGCATGCTGCCCGTAAAGCTCGTGAAATGGTACAACGTAAATCACCGCTTTCTGGTGGTGGTTTGCCCGGCAAATTAGCCGATTGTGCTGACAAGGATCCCGAAAAATGCGAGTTGTTTTTAGTCGAAGGAGATTCTGCTGGGGGAACTGCCAAACAAGGACGTAGCCGTCAATTTCAAGCAATACTACCTTTGCGTGGCAAAATTTTGAACGTCGAAAAAGCCATGCCGCACAAAGTGCTCGAAAGCGAAGAAATCAGAAATATTTATACTGCTTTAGGCGTTACCATTGGAACAGAAGATGATAGTAAAGCACTGAATATTTTAAAACTTCGTTATCATAAAATTATAATTATGACCGATGCCGATGTGGATGGAAGTCATATCGCTACGTTAATTATGACTTTCTTTTTCCGACACATGAAAGAATTAATCGAGCAGGGATATCTTTATATTGCCACCCCTCCTCTTTATTTGTGTAAGAAAGGTAAAATTGAAGAATATTGTTGGACTGATCTTCAACGTCAGGCGTTTATCGAAAAATATGGAGGTGGAGTTGAAGGCTCAATTCACACTCAACGTTACAAAGGGTTGGGTGAAATGAATGAAACTCAGCTTTGGGAAACAACCATGAATCCTGAAAATCGGACTTTGCGTCAGGTTTCAATTGAGAATGCAGCTACTGCCGATCACGTTTTCTCTATGTTGATGGGCGATGATGTAGCCCCCCGTCGCCAATTTATTGAACAACATGCAACTTATGCTAGAATTGATGCATAAATTTTATAATTTTTCCAGACAGTAGAGTCTTTGATTTTTTTACATACTGTCTTAAATTTCAAATATTAGAAATGAATATTGCTGTTTTTTGTTCATCGAGCAATCATATAAATATTAAGTTTCTCCAGGCCGGATTCCGGCTTGGAGTAGCTATTGCTCAAAGTGGGCATACCTTGGTGTATGGAGGTGCTACGGGAGGATTAATGGATTCAGTTTCTGAAGGTGCATTTAGCATAAATGGGAAGGTAATTGGTATCATTTCTCAGGCAATTATCCGAATGAACCGTGAATCTTTACTGCCTGTTAAACTGATAAAAGTTGAAACCTTGAACGAACGCAAAAGTTTAATGAATAATTTTGCCGATGCATTTGTAGTTCTGCCCGGAAGCTATGGCACATTGGACGAAATGTTGAATGTAGTTGCTTCCGGTATTGTGGGCGAACATAGTAAACCATTAATCTTAGTTAATATGGATGGTTTTTATAATTACTTTCTTCAACAAATAGAATTAATGCGTCGTGAGTTGTTTATTCCTTCACAAGAACGTTATAAAATATCAGTCGTTCAAGATATTGAACAATGTATTGAAATGATAAATTCCTTGTAATCAATAATTAATCGTCTTCCGTATGAATCTGTTCTGGAAAAATCTAATGGGTGGAATTCCATCTGCGGCTAAGATTGAAAAAAATGAAGCCGATACGCTAAGAGCCCTGAAACGCTACGATGAAGTAGTACAATCTGTTGAATTAGAAGAATATAAGAAATTGTTTCATCTCGTAAGATCTTCTGATTTTCAAGAGAATAAAAAAATTCTGCAAAATAGAAAATACAAAGATACGGAAGAATATAGGGTTACAAAAAAGTTTCATAAACTTCAGAACTCAGCTGCCATTCAACTTTATTTTAAAGTTTTGGAATCGCAGGAATTGAACCAATTTGAAACATTCAAGGCAAGTGCCGACTATGAACAGTTGGGCGACAGAAAAAAGGTTAAAGCATCCACTCTTCTTACCCAAATGAAAGCCTATGAAAAATCGAAAGCCTATAAAACGTATGCTCGTTTTCACAACTCATTTATTATCAAGGATTTTAAAGTGTTGAAAGAAAAGATAAATACCCCTGAGTTTAAAAAATCGAACGAATTTTGGGCTAATCCACATAGATGGCACACCACACCTGAATTTGAGCATCAGGAACGGTTTTACACATTGTCAAAAAACCCCGATATTGTTTTTTATGAAAACGAAAAACCAAATCGTTTTGAAAAAATTCGGAATATTAAATTGACTTTTGACGATGAATTTGATTGGAATACGCTCGACAATTCACATTGGAATTTTGGTTTTCATTACAAAAGCACTGAGTTGATTGGTGATCATTCTTTTGTTAACGAACGTCAGGCAAATCATTCTGGTAAGAATGTGAGTGTTGAAAATGGAATTTTGAAAATTGAAACCAAACACGAAAAAGTAACTGCAAGAGCCTGGCATCCGAAAAAAGGATTTATCGAAAAAGAATTTCAGTATACTTCCGATGTAATTCAGACAGCTGACAAATTTCGGCAGCAATATGGCGTTTTTAAAGCGAAAGTGCGATGCAACGGGAAACTTCATCATGCATGCTGGTTAGGTGCTGATGCAAAATTGCCACAGATCAATATTTTTCATTATGACGGGAAGCAAATCAGGATCGGAAATAGCTTTCAACATGTAGTTGATGGTATTAAAATCAAAGGCTTGAATCCGCATATATTTCATATTTTTACATTAGTGTGGACTGAAAAGGAATTAGTTTGGTTGATTAATGATTTAGAAGTTTACCGTACTAAAAGCCATATTCCGAAAGAGCCCATGTATTTAGCTTTCAATTCTTTTATTCCTGAAAAGCAACATGGCACTATCGGAAATTTTGAAGTGGACTGGGTCAGAGTATATACGAATATAAAATGAAATGAAGGAACCCCAAATAATTGCCGAAATTGGCTGCAATCACAAAGGAGATATGCTGATTGCCAAAGAGATGATACAAACAGCTGCAACATATTGCAAAGCCAATGTGGTGAAGTTTCAAAAACGTAACGTGCTTGAATTGTTGACTGAAAATGAATATAATGCACCCCATCCCAATCCCAATCATGCTTATGGTGAAACGTATGGGAAACATCGCGAATTTTTAGAGTTTTCACTTGATCAACATCGTCAGCTTAAAACCTGGTGCGATGAATTTGGTGTGGAATATTCCACCTCTGTTTGGGATGTAACTTCGGCTCGTGAAATTGTTTCTTTGCATCCAAAACTGATCAAAGTACCTTCGGCTTGTAACCTCAATCAAAAATTATTGGATTTTCTCTGTACTAATTTCGATGGTGAAATTCATTTATCGTTTGGTATGACCACTCGCGAGGAGGAAGAACGTATTGTATCATTTTTTGAGAATCATAATCGGGCAAATGATTTGATATTATATGCTTGTACATCAGGATATCCTGTACCTTTTGAAGATATAAGATTGCTCGAAATCACTCGTCTAACGGAAACTTTTGGACATCGCGTAAAAGCCATTGGCTTTTCAGGACATCATCTCGGAATTGCCGTCGACTCTGCTGCTATTGCACTTGGGGCTGAATGGATCGAACGCCATTTTACATTGGATAGAACCTGGAAAGGAACTGATCATGCGGCTTCACTCGAACCAGATGGACTTCGGAAACTTTGCCGCGATTGTAGGGCGGTGTTTAAAGCCTTGAAATTCAAAGATGAAGAAATTCTTGATATTGAAATCATTCAACGTCAAAAACTGAAGCAAAATCAGATAAAATGGATAGAAAAATAATTGCTTTTATTCCTGCGCGTGGAGGGAGTAAATCAATTCCGTTGAAAAATATTAAACTTTTTTGTGGAAAACCACTGATATATTGGAGCTTAAATGCATTGGAACATGTTGCGTTAGTTGACGAAATTATTGTTGCTACTGATAATGTTACAATTGCTAATATAGCTTTGTCGTTTAGCTTCAAAAAGGTGAAAGTCTTTCGTCGTTCTCCTGAAAATGCCACCGATACTGCTTCAACCGAAAGCGTTTTGCTTGAATATTTTCGAACTGTGCATTTGTTGCCATCTGATGTAGTTATACTTGTCCAAGCCACTTCACCTCTAACTGAATCCATACATTTTGACGAGGCACTAACTCAATATTTCGAAAATAAATATGATTCAATCTTGACTTGTGTTCGTTCATTCCGTTTCTTCTGGAATGCTGATGGCACTCCGAAAAATTACGATTACAAGGAGCGTCCGCGACGACAGGATTTTGCAGGTGATCTTATGGAAAATGGTGCTTTTTACATCAATTCCGTTGAAAATATTGTTCAATATCGAAATCGACTGAGTGCCCGAATAGGAATTTACGAAATGCCTTCTTACACGGCTATGGAAATTGATGAACCTGACGATTGGAAAATGATGGAAGCTTTGATGAACAGGCATGTTTTGTCAAAGCGTAACTTTAAGGATATTAGATTGTTCCTATCGGATGTTGATGGTGTGCTCACCGACGGAGGAATGTATTATAGCGAATCCGGAGATGAATCGAAAAAATTCAATACCCGCGATGGCATGGGATTTCAGTTGTTGCGGGAAGTAGGAATTAAAACGGGTATTATCACCTCCGAGAACACCCATATTGTTGAACGTCGGGCATCAAAATTGAAAATTGATTACTTGTATCAAGGAAAAAGAAATGGTGGAAAATTGCAAGATGCTCTTGATATCTGTCAAAAAGAAGGGATTACACTTGAACAAGTAGCATATATTGGCGATGATGTTAATTGTTATGATTTACTTTCGCAGGTGGGGGCGGCTGCTTGTCCGGCTGATGCCGCTGATAAGATTAAATCAATTCCTGGCATTCTGATTCTAAATAAAAAAGGAGGAGAAGGCGCTGTACGTGAATTTATTGAATTATTTTTGTCTGAATAATAGCACTTTATCTTTTCTTTTCAACTGTCTCACCGATTATCATTTCTGTAGCTCCACGTTGTTCTTGACAATATTGATAAGCTGCATTGGATGCTTTCTTTAAAGTTGCCTCATTCGTTTTTAATGCTGTAAACCAAGTATCTAACTCATCAATATTAACCACTGAACGACATGCTCCTCGTTTTATTAGATCAATTCCGGGACGATTTTTTTTATAATTTGGGCCGAAGGCTGCTGGTAAACCGTATACAGAAGCTTCAATTACACTATGAATGCCTGCCACAAACCCCCCTCCGATAAATGCCCAGGTTCCGTAGCGATAAATCAAAGCCAACATCCCGATTGTGTCAACAATAAGCACCTGACAATGATTAAAATTTGTTTCGGAATTGCATTTTGTATATCGAAGCACTTGCATTTTCGTGTTTTGTTCTATTTTTTCCATTGATAATGAATTCATCTCATGGGGAACAATAATAAATTTCGAATCTGGATGCCTGTTAATCAGTGCTTGTAATAAGTTTTCATCACCCGCTCCACAGGTGCTACCGGCAATTAAAACGCGCTTATTTTGTTTGAATTTTTCAATGATCGGGTTGTGCCAATTTGTTTCTGCAATGGCAGTAACTCTGTCGAATCGCGGATCACCGGCTCGTACAACCTGTTTAATCCCGATTCCATTTAATAAACCGACCGAACGATCATCTTGCACAAAAATATTTTCGAAAGCCCGCAAGGATTTTCTGAAAATTCCGCCATACCAGGCAAAAAAACGGGAATTGGGAATAAATCGAGCAGAAACCACATACGTTCGGAGTGATCGTTTTTGCATTTCTAACAACAAATTAGGCCAGAATTCGTATTTAATGAAAAATGTCATGTTGGGATGAACAATATCTAAAAATTGTTTCATATTTGATTGTGTATCAGCAGGAAGATAAAATACCCAATCCACTTGATCATAATTTTTACGAATTTCATATCCCGAAGGAGAAAAAAAAGTCAATAAAATTTTAAATTGCGGGTATTTGTTTCGAATCGCTTCAATTATAGGTCTACCTTCTTCAAACTCACCTAACGATGCGGCATGAAACCATATAATCCGATCGGTTGGACGAATTTTCTGTTGCATTCTTTCAACCCAATTTTTACGACCGTCAAACCATAATCTTGTTTTATGACTTCCCAATGCAATAATCCAGGCTAACCCGAGTCCAGTTTTAATAATAAGATCAAACCACCACATGTAATTAAAAAAGATAATATATTAAGACTTGTTATATAGATAATTTATTGAATAACACGCAATTGAATTTCGAAAATATTACATTTTATAGTGAAGCCATATCAAATATTTTCTTGTATTTCAAATGCAAAGATAAGTTTTTTTGAGGCAATTTTAAAATGTAATGAATCGCTGCTTATATATAATTGACTGTCGAAGCTAATTTTAAAATTAAATGCTTATTTTTGTAATACTATTTAATGTGGAAATAAACCATTGAGATTTAAAAAAATTTATATAGAAATTACGAACAGCTGCGACTTTCATTGCAGCTTTTGTTTTGGTTCACAGCGAGCTGCAAGCTTTATGTCGCCTGAAGATTTTGCAATAGTTGTACGTAAAATTCGTCCATTTACCGATTATGTTTATCTTCATGTGCTGGGCGAGCCGCTTTTGCATCCACGTTTTGAAGAAATTGTAAGCATCGCCCGAAAAGCAGATTTGAATATTAACTTGACTACCAATGGAAATTTGATCGGGAAACAGAAGTCGGTCCTTTTGATGAATAAAATCCGTCAAATCAACTTCTCACTGCACGATGCCGAAGAAAATATTAATCCTGAAAATTGGATTGATTATCTGCAATCAATCTTAAATTTTGCAGATGAAGCATCTGGAAGCACCTATATCAATTTCAGATTATGGAATTCTGGAGTAATTGTAAGTGAGGGATTTACTCAGTTTTTTCTGTCGTATATTTTGAATTGGTATGATAAATACAAAAATGATTTTTCAGTTCTAGGAAATAAGAACGGGATTAAACTGGCTGAACATATTTTTCTTCAGTCTGCCCCACGATTTGATTGGCCGGATGGATATTCAATTAAAGCATCAACAATTAAAAACTGTTATGCGTTGCGTGATCATATTGCTATTTTGGCTGATGGGCAAGTCGTTCCATGTTGTTTAGATGCTGATGCACAGTTATATTTGGGCAATATATTTACTGAAAACCTTGAATATATTTTGCAAACTCATAGAGCGGTTTCCATTCGCAAGGGATTCGAACAACATCGGGCAATCGAATTTTTTTGTACAACTTGTGGATTCTCTACACATCTTTAACCCCGTTTTTTATGAATCAATGTTTAGTCTTTACGCTTAACCCTACCGAAAATCTTGGATGTTTCCCCGAAGCCGTCATTGTCGATTTGGATGACGTAGAGATGCCTGCTTCGAGTTTTGTGAAACTCACCATCCACAATAAGCATAATTATAAACAGCTGATTAATAAGATCGATGAAGTGTTGCTGAATTGCTGTTTCCGATTAGAAAAGTCGACACTTATTTCAAAAATTTCAGCCCGAAATATTCACAATTGGGATGATATGATTCATAATTATTTTGAAAATATATCTCATAGCAACGAGAGCATATTTATGCGTGATTATATGTTGGAATATATCAATCGAGAAATTGATTGTTTTTTTAAGAATATTAGTTCGCAAAGAATTTATTTTCCCATCGGACATTTTCCGTTTATGTGGAAACTTCTGGTCATTGAGGAAGAAATGCCTGAACTTTTTTATCGTTTCGATTTGCATAATAAACAGTTGAAATTCAGTTTAGATTTAAGTTGTGGAAACAGACATTTTGATTTGAAAAATGCTGTATTAGTTTCACGAAAACGTGCGCGAGTGTTACTGCAAAATAAAATTTACGAGTTTGATGAAGATGTAAATGGGGCAAAATTAATTCCTTTTCTATCTAAGGATGCTGTTTTAATTCCTCCTTCCAAGGTTGAAGATTATTTGAAGAAAATCGTAATTCCGTTAATTTCTACGAAGCGTGTCTTGGCTCAGGGCTTTGAAATACTGAATGTAAATGAACTTTCGAAAGCCATTTTCAGGGTTAAGGAAATTCACTCACTTGATCAACCTTCACTTTTTGATGATTTGAACCCGAAAGAATCCATGGTTTCCGATTTGGTTTTCGAGCTGATTTTTGAATACCAATCGCTTTGGTTTTGGGCTGGAAAGCAGGGACTAGTTAATCGATTGGAAAATATTCAAGATTCATATTTGATAACCCATGTGGAACGCGATATAGATCTTGAAAATCAATATATTGAGCAATTCAGTAAGCTTGGGCTTGGGTTTAATGGAAAGGTAGTGAAAATGCCATATAATGAGGCAGCTGAATGGTTGAATGCTCATTACAAACAAATTGAATTGTTAGATGTAGAGATTCGTTTCGATCAAAAACAAAGCGATTCCCAGCGTATTTTCATGGGCGAACGATCTGTTTCACTCGTTATTTCTGAACAACGGGATTGGTTCGATTTGAAAGGCAATGTGAAATTTGGTGATTTTGAAATACCATTTATACTTGTTCTTCAAGCGATTAAACAAGGTAGATTACAATTGATATTGCCAAACGGGGATATTGCGCCGATTCCTGAATCCTGGTTTAAGGAATTTGGTGCGTTGTCATCGTTTTATAAAATTGAAAATGGAGAAGCAGTCATACCGAAACAATTTTGTCAGCTTGCTGCCGAGTTAAGTAAAAATGAAACGGTTCATTTCTCGGCTACTAACAATATGCGAAAATTGCTGGAAGGCAGGTTTGAAATGGAATACAGTTTGCCAAAACATTTCAAAGCGATACTTCGACCTTACCAAGAGGAGGGTTATCGTTGGCTTCGATTACTTGATGAATTGAACTTAGGGGGTTGTTTGGCTGATGATATGGGATTGGGCAAAACTGTTCAAACCTTATGTCTGCTTGAATGGATGCGTGAAAATAACCGTGGTACAAGTTTGTTGGTGGTGCCTACGAGTTTAATTTACAATTGGCAAGCTGAGGCAAAACAATTTTGTCCTGATTTAAAAATTTATGTTCATTCAGGCGCAAACCGTTCTAAAAATACGGACGATTTCGGGTTCCCTGATATTGTTCTTACAAGCTACGCGTTGCTTCGAAGGGATATAGATGTATTTAAAGCATTGAAATTTAATTATGTGATTTTAGACGAAGCTCAAATCATTAAGAATCCTCAGTCGAATACGACACAAGCTAGCTTAATGCTCAAAGCCGATCGTTACCTGACTTTGACCGGAACACCTATTGAAAATTCGTTAACTGATTTATGGTCACAATTTCATTTTATCAACAGAAATATGCTCGGATCAATGAGCTATTTTGTAAATGCTATCAAACATCCGGTACGATTTGTTCAGTATCGACAACTCATTCAACCCTTTTTACTACGAAGAACAAAAAGTGAAGTGCTGACCGAATTGCCCGAAAAGTCAATCTTTGTTCAAACTTGTTCAATGACGGCTGCTCAAAAGGAATTTTACAATCAGACCCGTAATTTTTTTCGGGGGAAATATATGGATGCCATTCATAGTAGCGATAAGTTGAATACGATGTTATTGTTGGAGGGATTGTTGCGCTTACGTCAGTCTGCAAACCATCCCGTATTGGTTGATAAGGATTTTAATGAGAGTTCCGGGAAATTTGAAACAGTTGCACAAATGCTCGACGATGTTATTGCTCAGGGCGACAAGGTTTTGGTGTATAGTTCGTTTGTGGAGCATTTGAAATTATATTGTCTTTTATTGGACGAAAAACACATTCCCTATTGTTATTTAGATGGCAGCACTGTAGACCGCAAACAGCAGGTAGAACTTTTTCAAAACGATGATAAAATGCAAGTGTTTTTGTTGTCGCTCAAAGCGGGAGGATTGGGATTAAATCTGACAAAAGCAAGCTATGTTTTTTTGCTCGATCCATGGTGGAATCCGGCTGTAGAATCGCAGGCTTTTGATAGAGCCCATCGTATGGGTCAGAAAAATAAAGTATTTGTATATAAGTTTATTACTCAATCGACTATTGAAGAAAAAATACTGAAACTTCAGGATGAGAAACGAAAATTATTTAATTCAATGATCGAGTCCGAAAGTAGTTTCATCAAACAATTGAATGTGGATGATATCATGCGATTAGTAGAATGAATTCTACAAGTAAGCCGGATTTTTTTTTAAGCTATTCTAATTTCAGTTCATCCAATAATTGAACATATAAATCAATTGCATTTTCAATTTCAGAGAGTAAAATATATTCGTCGGCTGTATGCGAACGAGCAGAATCACCAGGACCAATTTTTACGCTTGGGAATGGCATCAATGCCTGATCGGAAAGAGTAGGAGAGCCGAAGAGTGTTCTTTTAAGTTCACGTGCTCGTTTCACAACCGGATGTTCGGGAGGTGTAGCGGTTGAACTAAGTCGCATGGAACGAGCTTCGGCATGGCAATTGACAGAGCTGTGAATGATGTCAATTATTTCAGGATTGGAATACATCTCATTGCTCCGAACGTCAACTACAAAGTTACATTTATCTGGTATAACATTGTGTTGAGTTCCGGCATTTATTTGGGTAACCGTCATTTTTACGGGTCCAAGCAAATTGGTTTTTTTTGGAAATTCGTACGTTTTGAACCATTCAATAGCATCTAATGCTTTGTAGATGGCATTTTCTCCTTCGTTTCGGGCAGCATGTCCGGCAATTCCAGTTACGGAGCAGTCAATCACCATCAATCCTTTTTCGGCAATAGCCAGATCCATGCCGGTTGGTTCACCAACTATTGCAAAATCAATATTGGGTAATTCACGAATCAAGCTTTCCATACCATTTTTCCCTGAAATTTCTTCTTCGGCACTCGCTGCAAAAATCAGATTATAGGTTTGTTCTTTTTGAGTGAGATAAAAGAAAGTCTGAAGCAAACTTGCCACGCTGGCTCCCGCATCATTACTTCCCAATCCGAATAATTTTCCATTTTCAATCGTCGGTAAAAATGCAGTATGAGTCCATCCCGAAACCGGTTTCACCGTGTCGATGTGCGAGTTGAGCAAAATCGTTGGACGGGCTGAATCGAATCCCGGACTTTGAATCCAGATATTGTTCTCGAAACGGGAGGCAACATATCCTTTGATTTCGATAAATCGTTCGAGAAAATCAGCAACTTTTTGCTCTTCTCCACTAAATGAAGGAATGGCTATAAGTTGTTGAAGTAAAGCAATGGCTTCGTTCGTTTCTTCTTGAAAATTCATCTTGTATCGTCCTGAAATTTGTTTGCAGAGTCAATTATTTTATTAAATTCTCTTTTTTCAACCATACTTCAAGCAGGTCTGGCCATTTGTCAGCATCAATTCCCTTTTTTCGCATTCCAAAACCATGTCCACCGACATCAAATTTGTGGATTTCAGCAGGTACATTATGGTTTAACAACGATTTGTAAAAATCTTCGCTATTCGAAACCGGAACAGTTTTGTCATCCATGGCCATAAATAAGAAAGTGGGTGGTGTGTTTTTTGTAACCTGTAATTCATTGGAATACAGTTTTATTAATTTTTCTGATGGATTATTACCCAACAAATTAATTCTAGAACCTTTATGCGTTTTTTCTAAATCCATAGTAATGACAGGATAGCCCAAAATCATAAATGCAGGGCGTTGTATTTTTGATTTAAAATGAGTTCCAACCGTTGAAGCTAAATGTCCACCTGCTGAGAATCCCATGATACCGATCTTGTTCGGATCAATATTCCATTTTCTTGCATTCTGATGAATGATTTTCAATGCGGTTTGTGCATCTTCCAGTGGGATGCTCCAATGTCCGTTTGGCATACGATAGTAAAGTACAAAGGCAGATACACCTAATTTATTGAACCATTCAGCTTCCAGTTTTCCTTCGTTAATAACCGAAATGCCTACGTATCCTCCACCCGGACAGATTAAAACAGCAGTTCCGTTGGCGCTGTCTTTCGAAGCAAGATAGGTGTACATGCGTGGCTCGCTAATTTTAGTCAGAAAATCAGGACGTTGATAAACTTCATTTACCGTAAATCCATTATTGTCTTTTGGTCCGTGGGGGTAAAGCTTGATTTCTTCTTGAGACTTTGACACACTTATAATAGTCATAAGTATCGTTGAGAGTATAAAAATTCTTTTCATTATTTCATTATTTTAGGGTGTTAATGACTACAAAGGTAGAAAGGATTTTTTGAACTAACAAAATACCGATTAAAATAATAGTTTTACTTGAAACTGCATGAAATCACTGAGCAGAAATGGATTCATTCAATTTTAAGTTTAGCTATTGGCGGAATGGTGGA
The DNA here is from genome assembly GCA_021779195.1 of Bacteroidota bacterium. GTDB lineage: Bacteria > Bacteroidota > Bacteroidia > Bacteroidales > Paludibacteraceae > Paludibacter. Next base: position 64,419 of record JAJYBB010000008.1, read on the forward strand.
TGGATTGAGTCGTTGGATGATTTATCATTAAAAATGAAAAAATCATTTGCAAAAGGCAGGTTTACGATAGTTCCTTCAGGAAATATACTTTATCAATGACGAATACATTTTCCGTTTGGGAGTTTAAATGAAAAAAGCTACCTTCACAGGCAGCTTTTTTAACAAACAAGATAGTAAACCGAGAAATAAGAACAAAAAAATCGCAGATTCTATTTTCTATTTATTTTCAGCATGAATATTCTAAGATACTTCAGATTTAATCAATAAATTTTTTTTATTAACATGCTCTTCCTGTATATACCTGAGAAGGCTGAGAATGCCATCTACAAAATTCGTAAGTTTTTCAATTACACCTTTAATTTCTTCAGGATTCTTCAAGTTATTTTTCAACTGGTTGGAATGTTTATAATCGTGCATGGTCAGTTTCACAATGCAGTCTTCCATTTGCTTCCATCCAAAAAATCATTGGGCGGGCTAAACGCCTATACTATTTTTTACTTATTCATTGATAATTTGAAAAGGATAACCCTATCAATACTTTTCGATCAACCTGCAACAACTTGACAATCTATTTTTAAGAAAAAGTTTCTGTCCTACTGCACAACTAATTTTGGACTCCGCACCACATTGGAACAAAATGAATAATGCCATTGGAAACAGAAACTATTATTCTTCTTTCAGATACAAAATTATACGATTTATATTGCAGAAGTATTACTATAAAATGAATGTTTAATTACATACTTTCTTTTGTAAATTTATTTTTTTATTTCTATAAATTCTTATAAATCAATTGTAGCTGTTTGCCCCCAAACGATTGAAGATTGCGCTCCGGCGGTATTCCACAAGCATTCGCGAACGGTTAGCAATTTTTTCTCTCCATCCAACGAAATTACCTGAAAGGAGAGTTTCGTTTCGTCGCCCTTACCATCTTTTGCCTGATTACCTGAATAATCGCCTTTCATAGGCGAATCAACCCTGAAAACGTGCAGGTTTATATCATTATCGGGTCCGGTGTAGGTGTAAAATTCATTGCTGTTGGTATTGCCATGAAAATAGGCTTTTATGTTTTTATGGGCTTTCAGAAATGCAACCAGCTCTCTTTGCTCAATAATGGTTCCGGACTTCGTTGTGGGTCCATCTTTGAGTTGCTCGTCAATGTTATTTTCAAATTTATCGGTTGGGTTAATGTCATGATTACCATTTGGATTGGTAAATTGTTTTGCTTCGCATTCCGGCTCGTCGTGAGTAAAAATAATTACAGGAGTAGTTGAACGAACTTTTGACAAATCTTTTTCCATCCAAATCCGGTTGGCAGAGTCGGGCCACATGGTAATAAACATAAAATGTACTCCGGCTATATCTCGTGTATAATTAATTTTATCGGTTTTGAAATTATACGTTTCGGTTGTTTTAGAAGTTGCAGGTTGCATCATGCAGTTATAGATATTCACCATCGAAGTAGCATCAGTCAGTGGGCTCATGGGTTTCGGGTATCCAATGGTGTTGGAGACATCATGGTTTCCGCATTCGAGCAAAAAAGGAATTGGTTGATTTTCCTTGTTTTTAAGTGTAATGCCACCATTGAGATAATCGGCACTAAATTGTGTCCACGAAGAAGCAGCCGATTGAATGCCTGTTTGCTGACGATTGGTAATATCGCCGGTTATAATCATGTAGTCAATATTTCCTACTTTTTTACCAGCATTTACTCCACCATCGGGTGGAAATACTACTGCTGGCAGAGCATTCATTTGCCTGATCATGGCTTGATTCACTGCACTTGACTCCACATGTTCTTCACCCCTGAACTGACGGAAAATGCCATAATGCAAATCGGAAGTATACACAAACTGAACAATATCGTTGGATTGAGCAAAGCTATTCGTCGAAAAGAATACAACATACAATAACATCAAAATCAATGTTTTGCGTATTGAATACTTCGTTGTTAATTGGGAATTTATAGTAGTTTTCATCTTGTAATTGTTTAAAATTATGATTTAAAAAATCTCCTACATAAATATATGCAGGAGATTATTATAGTGTTTCAGTCCTCCCAGGACTGAGAATTAATCAGATTAATGTTGATTTCCTGTACCGTTACTTTGGTAACAGCCCATATCAACTCCTGGTGATGTGATTTCAGTTGGCAAAAATTTCGGGTTTGTAACTCTAGTGGCATTCAAAGGAGCAATTTTAGATGCATCGGCAGTTCCTTTACCGATAGCAGGCGAACCACTTTGAAGTCTGAAATTGAATGAACCTACAGCCGATACATCTGATAGCAGTTTAATTCCGGTCATTGGAAGAGGAAAGTTTACAAACATAGGATTTCCAATTTTTACATAAGCTGAACCATCATAGGGTGTAACAATGTTGGGGCATTCATTACCTACAAGCGTGTACAGATATGCTTTTTGGTAGTTTGGGTTTGATAATAGCGATGTATATGCCGGTATATCTGTTGGTTGCGGCACTGTTACTGATGTTGTAGGGCCTGTTGGATAAACCATATTCATTACACTTACAGAATCACCGTAAGAATAGTTGTATCCATACGATATGTTGGCAACGTCGGCAGCAGGATTGTTATGGATTCTTACACCTACCCGACAGTTTACGATTAGGTTGTTAAATGCTTTGCCTCTTGCTCCTTCTTCATATCCAATTGAACCACCACGTCCGGTAGGGTCAGACTGGCGATAGCCACCAGATATATACGTATTATTATACATATTTACATTAGTTTGCGAACCAACTCCACCTTTGTTCGACGCCTTCGTTGAATTAGTTGCCCCTCCAACAAAAAGATTGTAAGCCATATCACCCACTGTTCCACTCTTTGAATTAAAACCATCGCCACTGATATATCCACATTTTTCTAAGGTGTTGCGCATAATATGTATACGACCGCTGGTAATACGTGCAGCATCATCAATGCACCCATACATCCAGCTATCTTCCATAATAAAATCTCCATTCGCATTTTGAAATTGAATTCCAAATGCATTATCACCCGAATTATACCCAGTTGGTAAAAAAGAAGAACCGAATGCACCACCTGTATATTCGATATGTGTCCATTTTAATTCTAATAATGTACAGGAAGGTTCACAAAAAATACCTGTCCAATAACCAATATAAGCAGAGTCCTTGGCGGCAGGGTAACCTACTGCGTCAGTTTTTGTAAACGTTTTGTCTGGACCTATATAATTTGGTGACGTTTTGGTTCCCAAGGAAATAAATACACCTTTTACCATAATGGTTTTACCTCTGCTAACTTTTAAAGTAACACCCGGTTGAAGAAGCAATGTATCGCCGGCATTAATGGTAACATTGTCCCCCACGGTATATGTTTTACCGCTAAGCATAGTACCATTGATACTCCCTGAAAGTGGCGAAGCATCACTAACTGCTTGACCAATCACAACCGGTGGAATTGAGATTTTTGTTATATCTGTTTTTGAACAAGAAGTGAAAATACTTCCTGCCATCAGTGCTAAAATACCTACAGTAAAATTTTTTGTTTTCATACGTTTTTAATTGTTTTTTTGATTGATTTATAATGAATATCGAAATCCGATTAGGAAATTTTGTCCGTATTGTTCTTTCTGAACATTAATACTATTTGGACTATCTTGTTGAGGAAGTTGAAGATTGCCTGGTAAATAATAATCATTCGGTTTTAAAATTCGTGTAATAGATGCAGCATTCAACAGATTACGGGCTTTCCCAAAAATACTCAGGTTTATTTTTTTACTTAGCATTTTTTCAAATGACAAATCAAATGTGGTGTTAGGCATACTCCAGTAATCGAGTCCTTGCCAACCGGATACCTGCGAAATATATTGTCCGGTGTAAACTACTGACAACTGAACGTCAAATCCGATTTTCTGATTTTTATACAAAAGCGATAAATTACCGATATGATCGGCTTGCCCCTGCATGGGTCGAGTAACTTTCACACTGTCAGTCGTTATATCGGAGGTGAGATCATTGGGATTAACCCGTTGATATGTTTTTTTATAGGTAGTAATACTTGATTTGGTATAAGTATAATTGGCTGATATTCCAAAGTTTCCAAAATATTTATTGAAAACAAGCTCAATTCCAAAATTGGTAGCGGTTCCGAAATTCTGTGGTTTCAATTGCATTTCAGTTGGTCCCTTTTCACGAACTAAACCGTATTCAATAGGATCTTTAATGCTTTTATAAAAAAAACCGGCTAAAATTTGTTCCGAAGCTCTTGGAAACAATTCATACCTAAAATCCAGGTTTTGTGCTTTTGAACGTTTCAAATAGGGATTACCTTTTAAATCGAATGTTTCTCCTGAAATTTCATAGGGTATCACCTCAAAGAATCCGGGGCGAGTGATGGATGAAAAATAGCTTAGCCGTAAATTTTGATTTTCATTCAGTGCATATTTAAAATGGATACTTGGTAAAATATCTGTATAGGTTTGTATTCCTGATTTCCCCAAAAATGATTCGGGCATCGGAGTGGAATAGGCAAGGTCTGTGTTTTCTATTCTCAATCCTGTCAATACATTAAGTTTATTCAATATTATTATTTTAAACTGACCATAAAATGCTCCTACATCCTCGGTTACATTGTAATCATTTTGATTAACAGGACTCCCCAAATTTGAATTATATCCAGTAAAGGCAAACCTGGCATTTTCGATAGTAGTAAATAATTGGGTGTTCGAGTTGGGGTCTGGAATAGGATCAAGTTTATACTCGTTGTAATAATTATTTCGGGTTTTATGTCTGAATAAACCTCCAATCTTAATTTCAGCCGAATGATGAAAAAGCTCAGGTTTCCACGATAAATTTAAGTATCCGGCAATATCTTGATCGGTATTATGTCTCCATTTATGAGTGATACTTTGAAGAGTTGGTTTATCGATTATAGTACTATTTGATTGTAATTCAACCTCATCCGGATAATTTGCCCAAGCCTTTGAATAAACAGCTGACCAATCAAAAAATATATTTCTTAAGATTTCATGATCTCCTTGAAGAGTTGAATTATAAATTCGTTCAAGTTCTGTTTGTGATCGATCTTTTGTAATTACATTACCAACACCTGTGCTTAACGATGTTTCAACCGAATGCCTCGAAATGTATTTGTTTAGTTCAAAATAGGCATTGTAAAGGCTTATTTTATTGAATTGGTTTATTTCAAAGTCGAACTTATTATGAATTCCCAATCGATTTTGTTGCGTGGAATAAGTGCGGATTTCCATGGTTTCAAATCCCGGTAATGTACCTGGATTTGGTTGAGCCCGTGGCACTGCCACAAACGCATCGGAGCCACTGTAGGTATTTTGGTTGCTTACCCCTAAAATAACGCCTAATTTTTTATTAAAAAATCGATCACCAATGCTTATACCTCCATTTAAATTGGGAAAAGGTTGAATGGGATTAAACTTTAAATTACCGATTGTGAAATCGCTTGGTTTTGCAGCATAATTTGCACCGTACAGCTCTGCAGGTGATTTTTGATTTACAACTTGCGTGTTGAATTGATAAAAAGGTCTGTTAAAGAATAACTGATTGTATCCCAAAGCACCATTCACGCTAATAAGCAGTTTATCAGGTGCATCTTTCATTACCAAATTCATTACTCCTCCAATGGCATCGCCTTCCATATCGGGGGTTAATGCTTTAATTATCTCGATTCGCGAAATAAGTTCAGCCGGAAAAATATCCATCGGCACATACCGGTTTTTATCATCGGGACTGGGGATTTTAATACCATTTATCAGTGTATAATTATACCGTTTGTCCATTCCTCGAATAATGGCATATTGACCTTCGCCGCTATTGGCCGTTTTTTGTACGGTAACACCCGAAATGCGTTGAAGAACATTGGCAACCGTTATATCGGGAGATAACTGGATGGATTTTGCAGAAATGATATTTAATAAATTATCAGCTTTCTTTTCAGAGCTTCGGGCATAATCCGATGATTCTTTGTCGAGTTTTCCAACTATCTGTACTTCTGCCAATGCATTTTTTCGCGGTTCCATTAAAATGTCCAGAACAACATCTTTATTCCCCGAAACATAAACCTCTTTCTCCTGTTTAATATACCCTACATATTGAATGCTAAATAAATGTTTCCCGGGTTTTATTTTATTAATGAAATAGGTGCCATCAAGTTTAGCTTCATCGTTAATATTTTCATTGAATTTATCAATAATGATTGCTCCAATTAAGGGTTCTTGAGTTTTGGAATCAAGAATATGACCTTTTAGTATAGCGGCATCAATTTGTGTGTTTAAGACAAGGAAAAGTAAGAATAGGGAAACTTTGAAAGGGTGAGTTTTGCTTAAAATCATATCTGTAGTCTTGATAGAATAATTACATTCATTCATTGAATCATTTCAATGCAAAAGTATATTCACGATATTTCAATTTTATTGAAGAGAAATTACAAGATGAAGAAGAATTGATTACACCCTGTTAACATCTGTTACAAAACAGTTAAATAATTAGTTGAGTACCTCTATTTTTGAAAATGAGTACCTCTGAAGTTGTAATGATCATTTAAACTGTATTTCGAATTCATAAAATAGGGCTTCTCATTTTATTCGGCAGTAAACTTTTAAATTGAAACATTTTTTTAATACGTATGATATTATTGATTTAAAGTTGAATTTAATACGGTACGTTGGAACCAATTTTAAATATAAACACTATTTTTGCACAATATCTTTATTTCAGACAAATTCTAAACCTAATTGATTGTTGCAAACGCTTCATTTTGAAAATGACAAAGAAAGTTAAGAGATATCAATCTATTCATCGGGATGTAAGTTGGATGTACTTTAACCGCCGAATTCTGGACGAAGCATCAAATCATTTCAATCCCCTTTTAGAACGATTAAATTACCTTGGAATCTATTCAAACAATTTAGACGAATTTTTTCAGGTAAGGGTGGCTACCTTGCGTAGAATGATTGAGTTGGAAGAAAATATGCATCCATTAAATTCCAATTCAAAAAAAGCACTCAAAAAGATTCTCAAATTAAATGAAATTTATACCAGTGATTTTGAATCTATTTTTTTGGAATTGAATGCTGAACTTCAGAAAGAAAGTATATTTCTGATGAATGAATCCGAATTGTCGGCAGAACAAGAGGATTTTATGCACACATTTTATAGTGAAGAACTGAGTAACTCTCTCTTTCCGATATTAATTTCACGTATGAAAGTTGTTCCGGAACTGAACGATAAAAGTATATATTTAGCTGTAAAGATTTCAGATTCAGAAAAGAAAGCTAAGAACAATAAAAAGGAATATGCTTTAATTGAAATTCCAACGGAAGAGTTTTCTCGTTTTATTGTATTACCTTCATCGGATAATAAAATTTGCATCATGTTTCTTGATGATGTCATTCGGTATTGTTTACCGCGTATTTTTGCACAATTCAATCACGATAAATATGAAGCCTACACCATTAAGTTTACCCGAGATGCTGAAATGGAATTTGACAACTCTGCTTATCAGAGCGTTTTAGATCGAGTTTCGAAAGGGTTAAAGAGCAGGAAAAGCGGGCTGCCAGTTCGATTTGTTTACGACCGCGATATTCCGGCAGACCTTCTTCATTTCACTGAAAAATTATTGAAAATTGACAAAAACGATATTCCTGTGAGTGGTGCAAGGTATCACAACCTAAAGGATTTAATGTCATTCCCAAAGTTGAACCGATACAACTTGAAATTCGAGAGTCAAACTCCTGTCCCAATTATTGCTTTTGAAGAATCAATCAGTCTTATTTCATTAATTCGACAAAAAGATCAGTATTTACATTATCCGTATCATAGTTTTGATAATTACATTCGGCTTTTGCGCGAGTCGGCAATTAATCCCGAAGTAAAAGAGATTAAAATAACCATTTACCGGTTAGCAAAAAATTCAAAGGTTATTAAAGCATTGATTTGTGCCGCGTTGAACGGAAAGAAGGTGACGGCAATAGTGGAATTGTTGGCTCGTTTCGATGAAAAATCGAATATTAATTGGGCAAATAAAATGCAAGAGGCTGGCATTAAAGTGATTCTGGGAGTAGAAGGACTCAAGGTTCATTCAAAATTGACTTATATTAAAGCCCGAAACGGCAATATTGCTTGCATTGGAACCGGCAATTTTCACGAAGGGACTGCAACTGTTTATACCGACTTTACCTTAATGACAGCTCATAAAAGCATTGTGGATGACGTGGAACGTGTTTTTGAGTTTATTGAGCAACCTTATCTGAATCCAACTTTTAAACAATTAATTGTTTCGCCTCAATTTATGCGAAAAAAGATCATGAATCTTATTAAATCTGAAATTGATAATGCCAAAAAAGGTTTGCCGGCTTATATTTATTGCAAAATTAATCATGTGGTAGATGAAAAAATAATAGAAAAACTTTATAATGCCTCGAAAGAAGGAGTAATGATCAAGTTGTTAATTCGTGGAAACTGTTCGCTTGTAACCGGAGTTCGCAATTTAAGTGAAAATATTCAGGTCGTCGGTATTGTGGATCGTTATCTGGAACATTCACGAGTCATGATTTTTGCAAATGGTGGTGAAGAACGATACTTTATTGGATCAGCAGATTGGATGGTTCGTAATTTAGACTATCGCGTTGAAGTTTTTACACCGGTTTACGACCCTAAATTTCAAAAACAACTGAAAACCGTCATTGAATTTGGGCTGAAAGACAATGTTAAAGGTCGTATTGTGGATGGAACAGGAAATAATGTGCGAAATATCGGAGATGATGCTATCCCGTTCCGTTCACAGGAAGAACTTTATAATTTTTATAAAGATAATTACAACAAAAGTGTGCTTAAAAGTGGGAAAGAAGTTATTTTAATTAAACATTAAACAATATGGAGAATCTACAGTTTGCAGCAATAGATATTGGTTCAAATGCAGTTCGTCTGTTAATTATGAGTGTTTTACCTCATAATTCGGATGAGGTATTTAGTAAAACGTTACTGATTCGTGTTCCGTTACGACTTGGGCAAGAATCGTTTGTGGAAGGTAAGATCAGCGACAGCAAAGCAAAAAAGCTGATTCGACTCATGAAGGCGTTTAAACATTTATTGAAAGTGTATGATGTTATTGATTATCGTGTTTGCGCTACTGCTGCAATGCGCGAAGCTAAAAACGCGAAAGAATTGGTCAGGGAAATAAAAAGGGAAACGGATTTGAAAGTTGAAATAATTGATGGACAGGAAGAGGCGATGATTATCTACGAAAGTCATTTTTATTATAATTTAAACGAACATCATAACTATATTTTCGTTGATGTAGGCGGTGGAAGTACCGAAATTAGTTTGTTGGTGAATGGTGAATTAGTGCAATCAAAGTCCTATAAAATCGGCACTGTCCGTTTACTGAATAACAAAGTTGATGAAGCTGAATACGATATTTTACGTCAAGATATGACTGAGTTGAAACAGCAATATATTATTAATGACATTATTGCCTCTGGAGGGAATATTATTAAATTAAACGCATTAGCAAAGGTGCGGAAAGATCGAAAATTATCACTCGAAACGCTCGAAGCTCTGAATGAAGAATTAAGTAAATATTCTGTGGACGAATTGATTGATAAATTCAATTTGAAACCCGATCGTGCTGATATTATTACGTTAGCAGGAAGCATTTATATCGATGTAGCAAAAAATGTTGGAGCAAAAAATTTTGTAGTTCCTAAAATCGGGCTCATTGATGGAATAATTCACCTGCTTTACGTGAAATGGAAGGAGAATTACAGCATAAAAGATGCTGATGTATAGGGTTTTTCTCCATTCAATATTTTTACTTAAAAGGTTGATTTTTAAATTTAGAATCAGCCTTTTATGTTAATTAGTCTTTAACGGTATTATTCATTCAATAATATCATTTTTGCCTTGTTTAATGCTGCTTTTTCAGAATCTGATATGACAGGATAAGCCAGATCAAGTTTTTTCAATTCGTAACAAATGATTTTGCCAACGATTAATCGCATATACCACTTGTTATCAGCAGGGATAATAAACCAGGGAGCCAATTTTGTGCTTGTGGCTGAAATGGCATTGTCGTAAGCTTGCTGATAATTATCCCAAAATGCTCTTTCTTTTAAATCAGTTGACGAGAATTTCCAGTTTTTTGACGGATCATCAATCCTTTCTAAAAATCGTTCTTTTTGAACATCTTTTGAAACATGCAAGAAAAATTTTAAGATAGTGGTGTCATTTTCGGTCAGATTTTTTTCAAATCGAATAATTTGCTTGTACCTGTCTTCCCAAAATGTTTTATCAATATCTTTCAACGTTCTAATTTTGCAATGTTTTTCGTTTAGAATTAGTTCGGGATGTACTTTGGTAATCAATACGTTTTCGTAATGTGAACGATTGAAAATGCCGATTTCGCCTTTACCGGGTAACGCTACATAGTGTCTCCAAAAGTAATCATGGTCTAATTCCATGCCCGATGGTGATTTAAAACTGCGAACTTGTACGCCTGCTGGATTTACACCCGACATAATGTGCTTAATGGTTCCATCCTTCCCTGCAGCATCCATTGCTTGAATCACAATTAATACGGCATGACGATTTTCGGCGAATAATACATCTTGTAATGACGACAATTCTTCTATGTCTTTTTGAATTATTAATTCTCCTTCTTCTTTTTCAATTCCTTTTTTCTTTATTTCAGTTGGATAATCGGACAAAGAAAACGTAGTTCCATCCGTAATTTTAAATCTCTCAATATCTATTTCAAATTGTGTTCCCATGGTTCGTTTCTTTATTCTGTTTTTATATCTGATTCAATATTGGGGATTGGATTGACACTCTTTTTTTTAAGAGAAGTTTTTTTTGTAACCGGTATTGGTTTTTCAAAAATTTCTTCAACTGTATCTTCGGTGATGTTATTCGATAAATTTTCTTTTCCGTCCGGAAGAATATCTATTTTGATGCTTTCCGGTTCTTCTTCTGTTTCGGAAATATCGGATAGTTCTTTTTTTCTAATATTTAATGTGTTTATTTCAGAATGAGTGTTTTCTAAAATATCCTTGACTCCAATTTTTTCATTGACATGGTTTTCGATAGCTGCTTTACAATCTTCAATAAAATGTTGAATGTCATTTTCGAAATCTTCAATCATCATATTTTGTAAATCTTCAAATATTTCTAAGTTAATTTCATTGGGCAATTTTTGTTTTTTGAAAAATCGGGTTATTCCTTCAATTAAGACTTCAAAATCCTGAATTTCACCGAGTTTATCTTGATGTATTTTCAGTTTGTACAATAGGTTTTCATCTATGTCTTCCACCAACGCAAGGGCTTCTATCGTGTATCGGTATTTTTTAAAACTTATCCTTATTTTATGAATTTCGGCAATGTCGTCAATCGTATCGAATTGCGTGTTTTCAATCAGCTTATTCAATAATTTGTTTGCTTTTTTACTGATTTTGGATGAGTCAACGTTCAACTTCTTTTTAATTGTCGGAAATTTTAATTTCTTCTTGGAGCTGAAATTTGCTACTTTTGTTTTCAGTTTAATTTCTTTTTCTTTTATAAAGGTAAGATATTCTGTTAGTTCTGGTGTCAGTTCAATGCTATCAAGTTTTAATATCTGAACCTGAATATCACGAAGTTTTCCAAATAATTCAAAAGTTTTATCTCCGTTTTTTATCTTGGAAGATTTTATTTTTAAAACGTCAAGAATGGAGAAAATTCGTCGAAGGGTAACTCTTCTATCATGAATTTCCTGTTCGGTTGATTCGTTTTCAAACTCTTTGTACTTTTTTACCAGTACGATGTATTTTTCAATAATTTTTTCCATATCCGATTGATTTGAAGATAATGTTAAATTATATCTTTAATTTTAATGGGTTTTATTTTTCAAACTTGATTTTTTTTGGCTTTATACCTAGATCTTTATACGTTTTCTTTAATCTTTTTTTGTGTTTGATATTAATGTCGGCATTATAAAGTGAGTTTTGTAAAACATCCGCATCTTTTAGTAGTTCGCTGTATTTATCTTGCTTTTTCTTTTTGTCGCTATGATTACTGATAGCGGTTTTCATGATTTTAATCTCGTCATCCGTAAACAGATCCAACTTTCTCAATAAATTTCCTGCTTCAGTGGCACCCAATGAGGCATGCTCTTTTATGTATTTAAATTTGTAGGTATAAATATCATGTAATAAGCCGATTATAGTACATAATTCAACGTCAAGCCCTCTTTTTAGTGCCAGCAATGTGCAATTTTGAGCCACGCCATACAGGTGTACATATCCTTTCCCCCGTTCATCTACGTTTTCCTGACTCAATAAAATGGCATCTATTTCACTTCTCACGAATTCCAACCGGTTCATTGGTACATTTATGTTTGTTTATTACTAACAGTTGTATTCAATAATAGTTTATACTCGTTTTTACAGGATGATTGTTCACAATTATAATACTTAAGAATTAAGGTATAATTAACTTAATAAAACAATAATCGGAATTGCCTCCATGATTATTTCTTGAAAACAAATAGTTGTTTTTCTTTTTTACAAATCAATTGTACAGCCCATTTGCCGCTTTGAGCCGAAGGAGGTAGTCCGCCACCCGGAAACAACCACTGACCTGCCATGTAAAAGTGTTGTAGATTAGGAAGCCGCATTTTCAAGGATTTCATCATGTTATCTTTCGAAGGCATAAAACCTTCGTACGCACCATCTTTTACTCCCGTATAACGCACGTCAGTTTTAGGTGTTGCAACATCAATTACTTCAATGAATTCCGAAATACCCGGATAAGCTTTTTCAAGGTGAGCCGTGGCATCTTTTTGAATTTGCAGTTTCTCGGTTTTATATGCTTTTGCATCCATGTTTTCCCACAGTTTCCAAGGGCTTTCATATCTTAAAATAATCGTTGTTTTTCCTTCGGGTGCCATGGTGGTGTCGAATGAATAATTCATGATCGAGTACCCGTTTTCTAATGTTGTTTTGCCAATCAGCTTTTCTTTTGGTAAATAAATGATTATGGGAGAGTTGGATAAAATAACTTTATTTATTCCGAATGAAACCTGAACAATGGGTGTAAAAAGTTCCCAATTTTTATACGCAAAATCAATTTCTTTGGAGATGTACTTGGAATCCAGCATGTTGAATATAGTCGAATATCCATCGGCGGCACTGATCACATAATCTGCATGAATTTTAGTGCCATTGGTAAGTAAAACCCCTTTTGCAACATTATTTTCTACAATTATTTTCTCAACTTTCTTTTTAAACGATAAAGTTCCACCCAGTTTTATGAATTTTTCCACCATTCGCTGTGCTAATGGATATGAACCACCTTTTATATATCCTGCATTTTTTTGATGAAACCAGCCAAGCATAAAAATAAAAGCCAATGCCGAAAAATTCCGATTGCCATACATACCAAAAAAAATAGTTTTAATCCGTTCACTTTTAAAATTAAGTTTTTCAAAGTACTCTTTACACGTCATCTTCCCGAATTTCCGAATTACATTAAATACCGGAAGCATTTGGGGAAGGATTTTTATGTATTCGATTGGATTGCGCAATTCTGGGGGAGCTGCAAATGGTTCCAATAAGGCGCTTTTCCGCATATCGGTGCACATTTTTTGAATTGATTCTTTATCTTCGGGGGCTAATTCAGTGAGGTATTTTTCCCAACGGTCGATATTGGAATAAATTATAAATTCTTTTCCTTCTTTGTCAATTATGCATGAATGAATTTCATGGTCGATAATTTCGGTTTCGCTATTCATCACGTTTGTTTCTTTCCAAATTTCGTGGAAAACGCCTTGTGAAGTTCCTACCAACCAATGCAAACAATAATCAAAACGATATCCTTTTCGATCCCACGCTGTACATTGCCCGCCAGCAACGTCGTGCATCTCAATAATTTCAGTATTAAAACCATTCATTGCAGCATAAATACCGGCTGATAATCCGGCAACTCCACCTCCGATTATTAGTATTTTCTTGCTCATTTTGTTTTGTTTTTAGTTATAAATTAGGTATTGAATTTACCTGTAATCACAGCGTAATTATGGATTCCGAGTTATTTTCGTTAACTTTCTCAGTTGGCTTTTTTTGATCATTTTTGGTGTTATTCAATTTAATTTCAGGATAGTTTTTCAGAATTTTCTTAGCATTTTTAACCAGTTCCTGTGTTTGCGCTTTTTCCTGTTCCAGCAGGTCTTTTTTTATCTTTATTTTTGTTTTTAAAATTCCTATTTCTTTTTCCTGTTTTATCAATTTTCTCACAGTCATGTCGAGTGTTTTCACAAACTCTACTTCCTGTCCTTTTTCCTTTAAAAATTCAACGTTAGCTTTTAATGCCGCCGTTAATGCTAACGCTTTCTCAGTTTTGTTCTTTTTCTTTTTCATATTCGTAATTTTTTTATGAATAGTGATACTTTCGCATTCCATTTTTATTCAAAATATTAAAAAAACTCTTCTAAATTATAATTTGTGCAAACATACAAATTTATTTGATATTAATGCCCTAATATCCATACTTATAATTGATACTAATAGCACTTTTCATTTTGTGTTTGTGATTTCTCTAAAATCCTGTATGATTTACTTAATAGTAGTCATCAAGATGTAATGAATTTTTTTCATTCGCAAATACATTCTCTTATTTCTTAATACAGTTTTTTGGAATTTTTTTAGGACCAATGGTTCGCTATAAAAACATATTTTGAACGCTAAGCAAGGTTACTATATCGCCAATAAAATCTTTTGAGTTTTAATCTTTGCGTCCTTAGCAAATTATTATTGATTATCTATCAGATAGCTGTTTAAAAGCTGCGTCTTTGCGTTAAATTTTTATTTTGAAAATCGGTCTTTGTATCGATAGTAGATTTTTAAAATTTATTTTTTTGATTATCAATAGAAATCACTATTTTTAACGAACTATTGAGAACGATACGCTCATTTTAAAATAGAAGCCACCCGCTTTTCAACGGGTAGCTTTCTCTCGCAGATAAGGTTAAGAAATTGAATGAAGAGCATTACAAAATAGAATAGATATTGGAACATTTTGTCTCAATATGGGTGAGTTCATATAAGAATACCGAATCGGATGAATGAACCCAATGCTTGAATTCTACTGTTTTAGCATATTGAGGAATATAAGCAAGTAAAATGTTAAGATTAAACCGGTCATCAGTTACTCCTGCTCCCGAACGCATGGCATCCATCACGTTACATTCCTGCTCAATATGGGTTGGGACCATTAAAACTGGTTTTTGAAGATACATGGCTTCACATACTGATTCAAATCCACCCGTAGTAGCATAGCCTTTGCAACCTGCCATGAATTTCAGAAACAATCTGTCATCCAAAGCGTGCATGGTGAGATTCGGGGTTAGCTTTACAGATTGTTCTTCTATTTTCTTATCCCAGAAAAAATGAAGCCGTTCATTCAAATTTAATTTGCTCCATTCTGTCAGTTCTTTAGCATAACCGCTGTTGAGTATATATCCATGAATATAATTACCAGTTTTCTTTTTTTGATTAATTACTTCTCGTCGCAATAAAGGAGGAACAATGAAAATATTCTCATAACGTGAATCTTTATTCATTCGAAATGACAGTGCGAGTATTTTATATGAATTTAGGGCTGTCATTCGCGAATAAAAATTGAGCAGTTTAAATTTGTTTTTATTTGTACCTGTGTATTCGAATTCCGGTGTAAGGAAATAATATTGATGGGCAATATTAATCATCGGTACTTCAGAATTAAAAATGCCATAAGTTACACCGCACAATAGTTCGTAAAAATTAATTACCACATCGGGTTGTTTTTCAACAATCATACGGCGAATGCTGAATATACTTCCGATGTATGCCGGAATCAGTAACATATTATAAAGGATGCTGATTAGTAAAAATGATTTTTTGCTTTTCGGTGTCGATAGAAAATTAGGACTTAAAAAACGAAAAATTTCACTATCCATTTTTTGAACGAAAAAGTCCGGCAATGCATGCTTAGCTCTGCTGCCCACCATGATGCCTGTAACTTTGTGCCCGTTTTTTTCTAACAGATTTTTCATACTCAATGCTTGCGTGAAATGACCTCGTCCTTCGCCTTGTATTATAAATAAATATTTCATATTTAAGTGTTTAAAAGAAATGGTTAAAGCCTGTGTTCGTGATGGCTACCCGAATGGGCTTTTGATTTGATTGATCTAATTCCATTTGTACTTCAATCTTTGGTTGTAATTTAACCTCCCCGTGCCTGTAAACTTCCCACGTACCATCTTCGTGTTCGAATAATGCTGACAGGGTTTCTACCCAATCACCTGAATTCAGATAATGAATGCCGTCGATCATGCGATCAGCTGGTTGGTGGATGTGTCCGCAGATTATTCCATCAATATGACGGGCACGCGCCAATGCTACCAGTTCATGTTCGTAATTAGAAATATAAGATACTGCTGTTTTAACTTTCTGCTTTATGCTTTGTGACAACGAATAATAAGGAAGCCCCTTTTTTTTACGGTAAATATTGTATATCCGGTTCATACTGAGAAGTAAACTGTAACCGATATCGCCCAACTTAGCTAACCACAGCATGTTGGTAGTTACATTGTCGAATACATCTCCATGGATTACTAAATAACGTTTCCCGTTTTTTTGATGAATGTATTCTTTTACTATTTCTACATTGTTAAACTTAAAAGGAGCAATATGGTCTATAAAATCATCATGGTTTCCACGAACGTAAATAACCTTCGTGTTATGGTTTTCCATCATTTTCATGATGATTTTAATCAAATCGGTATGTTCTTTTTTCCATTTCCCCTTTCCGCCTTTTTGCAAATACCATCCATCAATGATATCGCCGTTCATTATAAGCGTATTACAGTTTACTGTACGTAGAAAATCGGCTAATTCGCGCGTTTTTGAATGTTCTGTGCCCAGATGAACATCAGAAATCACTATGGTTGGATAAAACTGTTGAATATTCATGTTTTTATTTACAAAATAAGTGCTTTCCTATTACAGCAATAGTACAGCAATATGAAAATGAGATTAAAAACGCCAAAAATTTTTTGGAAGTAGTCTAAGATTGAAGATGGCATGAATGTAATATAAATGTAACATCTGTTTAATCCTTTTGTAATAATCAAGTTCTATTTTTGTAAGTAATTAATCCGAACCGATTATTTTCGAGAATCATTTTAAAACATTTTTTTCTGTACATTTCAGATTTAAAGATAAATAGTTTATGGTTTACATGACCGAATTTTTCAAAAAAATTACAAATGAACGCCATATATCCGAACATAAATTCAAATTCAAATTGTAACACAATTGTATTATCCGCTTAATTTTATTGTAACAAAGCTGCTCTAATTTTGCATCGAAATCAAATCAATCAATTTAAATTTAAAATCAAAAAAAAATGAAGAAGATTTTATTCAGTGTAATTACAATTGTTTTTATGAGTTTGAGCATCTCAGCTCAAAATAATGCGAACGGTCAGGAAAGTTTTAAACCAAATGGAAAACCATTGGTAACTATTTTCTCCGATTTAAAATATAGTTTTCAAAATGGTAAATCTACACCTGCTTTTGAACTATCAAGATCATATTTTGGTTATGTATATAACTTTAGCCCCAATTTTTCAAGTAAAGTCGTATTCGATGTTGCTAACTCAGGCGGTCTGACACCTTCTGCATTTACTGCTTTTGTTAAGAATGCTTATGTTGAATACGGGGACAAATTCATTAAAGTAAATATGGGTATGGTTGGAACCAACACGTTCAGTTTGCAGGAATCAACTTGGGGCAAAAGATATTTACTGAAATCGTTTCAGGACCAGAATGGATTCAGTTCAAGTGCTGATTTAGGTGCATCGGTTAAACTTCAGTTTACACCTGAATTGAGTTTAGATGCACAATTATTGAATGGAGAAGGATTCCAGAAAGTACAGGCTGATAGCGCCATGAAGGTAGCAGTAGGCTTAACTTACGAACCCGTTAAACACCTTTTGGTGCGAGTTTATACTGATTACATGAGTAAAGCCGCCGCTCAAACCACTTTTAATGCTTTTATTGCTTACACGGGCGATAATTTGACTTTAGCCGGCGAATATAACCTTCAAAATGGTCATGCCATGGTGGCTAATCAAAACTATTCAGGAGTTTCTTTTTGGGGAACCTATAAAACCAGTAAAATCATGTCGATTTTTGCACGCTACGACAATTTAAGCTCAAATGTACTTGCTGGCAAAGCTACTGCTTGGAATGCTTCGAAAGATGGACAACTTTATACGGCCGGTCTTGAGTTTTTCCCTGTAAAAGGAATCGCCATATCACCTAACTTTCAGTATACAAAACCAAATTTAGCTTCATTACAGCCGACCACTAATGTGCTTGTAAACGTTGGGATTAGTTTCTAAGAATCATCAAACTTATTATTAAAATTTAATTAAAAAAATACAATTCATTATGAAGACAAAAAATTTATTTTTATCACTCGCAGTTGTTCTATCTGCATTGGGCTCGTCTGTAAAAGGACAATCTGTTACTCTTTCGGGGGCAGGTTCCACTTTTGTGATGCCTTTTTATAACATGGCATTCAACAAATTTACTCCTGAAACAGGAATAAAGGTTACTTACGGAGGTATCGGTTCTGGTGGAGGCATTCGCAGTTTGAAAGACAAAGTGGTTGACTTTGGAGCAAGTGATGCATACCTTGATGACAAACAAATGGACGAAATGCCCGCTAAAGTAGTTCAGTTTCCAACGTGTAGCGGAGCTGTTGTAATGGCATTTAACCTTCCCGGAATTAGCGAAATTAAATTAACACCTGCTGTATTGGCTGGTATTTACCTTGGACAAATTACCAACTGGAATTCACCTATGTTCAAAAAATTTAATCCTGGGGTTAAATTTCCAGACAAAGCAATTACAGTAGTTTATCGTTCAGATGGTAGCGGTACCACCAATATTTTCACAAATTACCTGTCGAAAATCAGTCCAATGTGGAAAGAAAAAGTGGGATTCAGTACTTCTGTGAAATGGCCTGCCGGAATTGGAGCTAAAGGAAACCCTGGCGTTGCCGGAACGATCAGTCAGACTATTGGAGCAATAGGTTATGTAGGTTCTGAATATGCTTTTGCCGAAAAAATTTCGTATGCTTTGATGTTGAATAAATCGGGATATTTTATCAAACCGACAATTGCTTCGATTGCTGCTGCAGGAAAAGGAACTATGCCAACCGACACCCGCGTAATGATTACCAATTCATCTGATCGTGAGGCTTATCCTATTGCCGGATTCACATGGGTATTGCTTTACAAAGAACAAAATTATAACAAACGTTCATTGAAGCAAGCTGAAGATTTGTTAAAACTATGGGATTGGATGGTTTCGAAAGATGCACAGGCTATTGCCGTGAAAGTAAATTACACTCCGCTTCCTGCTTCGGTTGTAGCATTGGATAAAAAGATTTTGCGTACGATTACTTACAATGGCAAACCAATTTTGAAATAAAAAGTATTTCAATATGATTCGATGAATAGCGAAAAGATTACCAAGTACATCTTATTTTCAGCGTCATTACTGATACTGATTATCGCAGGCGGTATGGTTTACTCTTTGATAAGAGGAGCCATGCCGGCTTTCGATTTTTTTGGCTGGAAATTTATTTTTTCTACCCACTGGGATCCTACTCAGGGACATGAGCAATATGGGGCACTTCCGTTTATTGCAGGTACCTTGTTTACTTCTTTTCTGGCATTGCTTATTGCATTGCCTATGGCTTTTTCTACTTCTTTGTTCGTGGCTGAGTATTTTAGAAAAAAGCGAATAGCTGTAGTTTTAAGCACTTTTGTAGATTTGTTGGCAGGAGTACCTTCAATTGTTTATGGTTTGTGGGGTTTTTATACCTTGCGACCATTTATCGTTGAATTAGGTTTAAGTCCGCAGGGGTTTGGTATTTTTACTTCCGGACTAATCTTAGCCATCATGATTATTCCGTATGCTACTTCGTTAAGCACTGAAATCATAACCATGGTGCCCAATGAATTGAAAGAAGCTGCGTATTCGTTGGGAGCTACGCGTATGGAAGTGATTTTTAATGTGATTGTTCCGAATGCAAGATCCGGAATTATTGCAAGTTATATTTTAGCATTTGGACGTGCGCTAGGCGAAACAATGGCTGTTACCATGCTGATCGGGAATTCAAATAATATACCGAACGGACTTTTTGGCACTGGCAATACGATGGCAAGTGTCATTGCCAATCAGTTTGCCGAAGCAAGCGGATTGCAATTGAGTTCGCTGATTGCCATTGGACTGCTTTTGTTTGCCATTACAGCTTTAATCAATGCCTTTGGTAAATATATCATTAAAAAATTAGCTGCCCGATGAAAAATACAGATTTAATTGAAAACGAAAGAAACGTATTCGTGAATGATCATCAAAAAGTACGCAATTTCAAGAATAAACTATTGTTAGTTGTGGTTGTGTTATTCTCGGCACTGACTGCTTTTCCAATTATTCTGATAGTAGGGAATCTTTTGGTGAAAGGGTATCATCAGATTAATCTTGCATTTTTCACCCAAGTTCCTCCTGATACTTTTACCGCCATGATGGCAAAATCGAGTGGTCAAATTATACCCGGAGGGATAGTGAATGGTATTACTGGTACTATTTTGATGGTTGGTTTTGCTTCTCTTATTGCCATCCCTTTTGGAATTATGATTGGCATTTATTTATATGAAAAAAAGGATGCACGGTATGCAAATTTTGTTCGTAATATAACCGATGTATTACAGGGTGTTCCTTCAATTGTTATTGGTTTGATCACTTATCTTTGGGTGGTGATAAGTATTACCAAAGGATATTCGGCTTTAGCCGGAAGTATTTCTTTATCCATTATGATGCTTCCGTTAATTATCCGCTCAACCGAAGAAACCATGAAGATGATTCCTCCCACATTGAAAGAAGCTGCTGTGGCGTTAGGTACACCATATCATAAAGTCATTTTCAAAGTGTTGATTCCTTCAAGTTTGGGAGGTTTGATGACCGGAATTCTGATCTCTATTTCCCGAATTTTAGGCGAAACAGCTCCTTTGTTGCTTACGGCGCTTGGTAATCCTGCCGTAAACTGGAAACTATCCCAACCCACCAGTTCGGTTCCGTTACTTATTTGGCAGTTTTATAACGACCCCAATATGGTGAGCCTTATTTTCAGTTCTTCTTTGTTTCTTATGGGTTTTGTGCTTACGCTCAATCTTATTTCGAAACGTATTGCCGCCAAACGAAGTATTCAGTAATTCCCCATATCAATTAAAATATACAAAAAGCGAAATATACAATAAAATGAATCAAAATATCATTCAAATTAATCAGCCTATTTTATCCATTCAAAACCTGTCGGTAGCGTACGACAAGGATAAATTAGCTGTAAAAGATGTAACTGCTGGCATAAAGAAAAATGCGATTACAGCCATTATGGGACCTTCGGGTTGCGGAAAAACTACATTGTTGAGGGCAATAAACCGGATGCACGAACTTTACCCGAATATCACGACGACAGGGCAAATCAAGTTGTACGATGAAAATATCTATGACATGTCGACCATAAAGTTGCGCCGCAAGGTTGGAATGGTTTTTCAGCGTCCCAATCCATTCCCGACTCTGAGTATTTATGATAATGTAATAGCAGGTTACAAACTGAATGGAATCCGATTGAAACGTTCCGAACGTGATGAAGTGGTTGAAACTTCGTTACGAAATGTTGCACTTTGGGAAGAGGTGAAAAATTCTTTGCATAAAAAAGGAAATTTCCTTTCTGGAGGACAGCAACAGCGGCTTTGCATTGCCCGTGCATTGGCGTTCAAACCTGAAGTGATCTTGTTGGATGAGCCTACTTCGGCACTCGATCCCATTGCTACTGCAAAAATTGAAGATTTGCTGATTGATTTGAAAGAAAGTTATACGATTGTGTTAGTTACTCATAATATGTCGCAAGCTGCCCGTATCTCAGATAATGCCATGTACATGTATCTGGGTGAACTCATTGAGTATGACGAAACAACACGGATATTTACCAATCCTCAAAACGTGTCAACTCAAAATTATATCACCGGAAGATTTGGTTGATGCCACTTCCATGGTTTAGAAAATATACATAAAACGTTTAAAAACTGAATTCAATGGAAATTAATTGGATTGTTATTGCAATAGTTTTGGTAAGTGTCATTGGTATAATTATTTATCTAATTATTCGAGATCAGAAAGATAAAAATGAGATGATCAGGTCTTTAAATAAAACTGATGAAGATCCAAAACCAAAAGGAAAAGTAGAAAATTAACAAGTGTACCTTTTTACACCGGTTTGATCCTTATGGAAGGATAGATATTCTAGATTGGACGAAACGCATGGATTTATTGATCGAAAATTGATCAATTTTTTATTTTTTCGGGAGTTTAAGGTTCGAAAAAATAGCCTTTTCATTATCGCCATAGTTTAAACCTTTGTTAGAGAATTACAAATCCAACCAAAATAAAATCCGGAATTACAAATTCTGGCATATGAGTTAAATGATTAAATTGTAAATAAATAAATTGTATGTTTATATGAGACACTTAGAACAAGAATTAGTTGCACTCCGGCAGGATGTTATTGATATGTGGAAATTAGTTATTTCCCAGGTTTCAAATTCAGGCGAAGCCATTTTATCTTTTAATAAAGAAATGGCGCAAAAAGTGGCTATGCGCGAAAAGAAAGTTGATGCTTACGAGCTTAAAATAGACAGTGAATGTGAAAATATCATAGCATTGTATCAGCCGGTAGCCGTAGATTTGCGTTTTTTGCTGGCAGTGCTTAAAATCAATTCAAACTTAGAACGCATTGGCGATTTTGCTTACGGTATTTCCCGTGTGTTGATTTCAAATCCAACTGTGATTTTAGATGCTGAATTAATCATGGATACCAATTTGCGTGTTATGGTTGAGCATGTGAACAAAATGCTTTTGCAGGGATTGGATGCATTTGAAAATGAACAACCTGACTTGGCGTCCGCTATTTTCAGTGAAGATTTTCAGGTTGACGAAATCAATAAAAATGCAACTCAACTTTTTGCTGATTACATCCAAAAAAGTCCTGACCGTGCATTTGATTGTCTTCAGCTTTTCAGTACCTTCCGTAGATTAGAACGAATTGGAGATCATTGTAGTAATATTGCTGAAGAAATTTTCTTTTATATTGATGCAAAAGTATTGAAACACTCCGAGAAATTATAAACCGGATTTCCTTGATCATAATTAACAAATGAGGCTGTCTCGTGGAGACAGCCTCATTTGTTTTAAGTCATTGGTTATAATAACTATATTTACAATTGAATTACGATTACTTCGAACGAACGGGCTGCCAATTCAATATCGAATTTCTTATTTTTAATGATCATTTCATTCGTTTTGGGAACCACGGTATCCGGATGATCAAGTGTGTTTTCGGCATCTGGGTTATCGGCTTTTAAAACGATTTGAGTTGCTTTAAGATCGACAGTTTTTAATCCATCGAGTGTGAATTGAGCTTGTTGTGCAACTGAATCGGTATTCGCAATTTTCAGAATAAGCTGGTTTTTGTTTTTATCAATTGCCGAAGTAGCATAAATACCGCCCTGTCCAGTTAAAGGTAACATATTTTCGGTAGTTTTTAATACATTTGTACCAGGATAAGTGCCATATAGCTGCTGAACGTAATAGTTAACCGTGCGTACACTTCGCATATTGTCAAACCAAATCAGGTCGGGTTTCCACTGCCATCCGAGTACGTGAGCAAAAAGGGGAGCGTAAGTGCATTGATATACTACGTCGGCATTACGCTCAAATCCAGTCATAAAAGCAGCTTCGCACAGTGCCGATTCAAAATTGTTTTTTCGGTTTTTGGGGTGGCATGCATATTCGCCGGCAAAAACTTTTGGACCTTTACGGTCGTAGTTATCATAACGATTAGCATTATTTAGGAACCACTGCGGATCTTTATAATAATGTTCGTCAACCAAATCGGTTTTCAGTATTTTCATTTCTTTCCAGCCATAATCAAAATCTTTACCATCGGGGCTTGGACCGGCTGAACCCACAATTTTAAATTTAGGATATTTGGTACGAATGGCTTTAATAAAAGGTTCTAAACGTTCGGGATAAAGGCTTCCCCATTGTTCATTTCCTACAGCCATCATTTTAAGATTAAAAGGGGCAGGATGTCCCATATCGGCTCGAATTTTACCCCATTTTGTTGTTACATCTCCGTTAGCAAATTCAATCAGATCAAGTGCATCCTGAATGTAAGGGTCGAGATTGTTAACCTTTACATTTTGTTTATCGTCGTGATTTTGAAACTGACAAGCCAACCCGCAACTCAATACGGGGAGTGGTTCGGCACCAATATCTTCCGAAAGCTGGAATAATTCATAAAATCCCATGCCGTACGATTGAAAATAATCGGGGAAAAACCGATTTGGAAACGTATATTGCCAGCGGTTTTCGTTGAGTTTGCGATTTTCGACCGGTCCAACAGAATTTTTCCATTCATAACGGGTTTTCAAATCCGTTCCTTCAACGATGCAACCGCCGGGGAAGCGAAAAACGCCTGGATGTAAATCGTACAATGCCTGAGCTAAATCTTTACGAAGTCCGTTTTCGCGTCCTTTCCAAGTGTCCACAGGAAAAAGTGAGATATGATCCATGTCTAATGCATTTTTTGAAGTGAGAAAAATGCGGAGGCGTGCCTTGGGTTCAGTTTTTCCTGCTTTGAAAATAACCTGGTATTTTTTCCATGATTTTGAATCAATCGTCAGTTTTTCTGTGCTGAAAATATTGCTTTCGGGATCGATCAGTTCAATACGGATACTGCTTTGATCGGCTCCTTCGGGAACGCGTGCCCATACCGAGAAACGATATCCGGCATCCTTGCTTACTCCGATTCCAAAAAATCCTTCATTGTCTAATCCAGTTTGTTTTTCAGGGTGTCCGGGGTACGAAAGCCGTACGTAATGGGGGTTGTTTGGAAATGCAGGATCGTCGGTACGCACTTCTACCTTTCCAAAGCTGGTCCAACCCAACAAATGTTGCGGAAATTCAAAGGATCGGTTTTTAATTAATTCGGCATATAAGCCGCCATCGGCTCCGTAGTTAATGTCTTCGAAAAAAATACCATACATGGTTTTTTGAATTGGAGTGCCTGGTTTTTTGCAATCAACTAAAATTTGATGTGTTTGTGCACCAAGCAGTTGTGTTGCTGCTAAAATTGTAAGCAGTGCTACAATAAATGGGTTTTGTTTTTTCATAATAAATTGATATATAGAATTTTATAATTTATGATAATGGATAACAAAGAAAACATTACTTTTTGGTATTTAGGGGTACGATTTTTTTGATATTGAGGACAATTTTAAAAATATATCACGCTTCGTCAAGAAATGTACTGGGTTGAACACCAAATTGTTTAGTAAAACAACGCGTAAAATACTTAGGATCGTTAAATCCTACTCTATAAGCAATTTCGGAGATATTGAGTGCATGTGAAGACCTGTTTTTAATGATTAATTCGCGAGCCATATTTAATCTGTAAATACGGATAAACCGGCTGGCGGATTGTCCTGCCAAATTGGTCAGTTTTTTATGCAACAAACTGCGGCTAATGCCCATAGCATCAATAAATTCTGCGACATCAAAATCGGGATTTTCATAATTATCCTTGATGACTTTGAGCGCTTTATCGATAAATTTTTTATCCAACGATTCGTCATCAAAATTCAGACTTTCAGCGTCCAGACTTTCAGCAAAATTTAGCTGAACACGCTTTCTTTTCTCGTTCAAATTCTGAATCATCGCTTTCAGCAAATCTTCATTGAAAGGTTTGATTAAATATGCATCGGCTCCATGTTGAAAACTTTCGATTTGAGTGTCGGTCGACGATTTTGCTGTTAATAACACAATCGGAATATGCGAAGTAGTGAAACTGTTTTTTAATCGTTTACACATTTCTAATCCATCCATTTCAGGCATCATGATGTCGCTGATAATTAAATCGGGAAGATACCGATTGGTGATTTCAATTCCGATTTGACCATTAGGTGCTTCAAGAACATTGTATTCGTAACTTAAAATGGAGCGAATATATTGGCGCATATCGCTGTTGTCTTCCACAATTAATAAAACCGGTTTGTCTTTACTGATTTGTTCCGAAATTTCATCTTCTTTGAGGGGTTCATTAGCCACAATCATTTCAATGGGTTTTCCATCTACCGATACGAAAGTGCTGATGCGCCTTTCGATGGGAATAATAAACCTGAAAACAGCACCTCCGGTTGATTGATTGTGAACATCGATGATGCCATTATGAAGTTCGACAATTCGTTTGCAAAGGTAAAGACCGATTCCCGTCCCGCTTTGTCCGTATCCTGAAAATGCAGCATGACTTTTCGATTGATAAAAACGTTCGAATATTTTCTCTTTTTCTTCATTCTGAACGCCCTTTCCTGTGTCTTTTACTGCTACATATAGCCGTTCCTTTTGATCCGATTTGTCAGTATAGGTGCTGGCAATGACGGTAATTTCTCCTCTGTCGGGGGTGAATTTGATGGCGTTGGACAAAAGATTGGTGATCAGTTTTTGTAAGTTGTCGCTGTCAAAAAGAAATTCAGGTTGATTGATTCTATATTGTTTGTGAAAGGCAATGCCCCGATCTTTTACTAAATCTTCGAATGGTAAAATCAATTCGTTTATAAATTCAATAAAGTTTTGTTGTGTTTTTAGCAATTCCATTTTACCTGAATCTACTTTCCTAAAGTCCATTAGTTGATTGATGAGTTGTAAAAGTAATTTTGAATTTCGGTGAACGATATGCAATTGTTCCAGCACTTTGGGGTTGTTGCTTAATTTGAGTGCGCGTTCAATGGGTCCCAAAATGAGGGTAATAGGTGTTCTGAATTCATGGGTAATATTGGTGAAAAAGCTAATTTTATCAACGGTGGCTTCTTCTAATTTCTCAGATAATGCAATTAATTCTTCTTTTTGCTGGGTGATTTTTTGATTTTGAAGAATAAGTTTTTGATTCTGACGCGATACCTCTTCTTGATGTTCAGTTAGTATTTTTAAATTTGCTTGAAGTTGAATTGCTTGATCTTCAAGTGTTTCTTTTTGGAGCTCAATTTCATGGGTTCGTTGGTCTACTAATTTTTTAAGATGAATTTGTTGTTTCTTTAACAGGTTGATGCGATATACCGAGTAACGATAAATTCCCAACGCCAAACTGCTGAAAAGCAATAATAAAAACCACCAGGTTTTATAGATAGGCGGGATGACCTTGATATGAAGTGTAGTGATTTGATCGGACCAGGATCCATCAGCATTTGTACATTTAATTTCCAATTCATAATTGCCATATTTAATATTGGTGAAGCTGGCAAATCTCCTTTCGGAGGCGGTTTCAGTCCAGTTATTATCGAAGCCTTTCAGCCGGTAAGCATATTTAATTTTATCTTCCTGCGAATAGGTCAATGCCGAAAACTCAACACTAAATGTTTTGTCCGATTCGTGTAACCTTATGCCGGTAAGCTGACTGCCGGTAAAAATCAGATCTTGCGTTTGATTTTTCGGTTTGGACAGCAAAATGTCTTCATTTAGAACTTTAATCCGGGTAACCGTTACCGAATTTTTCTGATTATTGGTAGTCATTTTTAATGGGTCGAAAACGGTCAATCCGGAAACGCTGCCAAAATACATTTTACCATCGTTCCCTTTACAATAGGCATCCCAATAGAATTGATTTGAAATCAGTCCATCAGTTTTGGTGTAATTTCGTATGCTTTTATGAAGTGCATTGAAAGCACAAAGCCCTTTGTCTGTACTTAACCAAAGGGTTTCTGTTTCATCTTCAATCATTCCGTAGATCACATTGTCCTGCAGCCCGGTGCGTTCATTGTAGTTTTTAAAAATCAATTTCCCCGATTTGTCTTCCATGCTGTAAAGCCCATTCCCATTGCTCCCAAACCAGATTTGATGATCTTTTGTTTCGGTAATGCAATTGATTTTTTCGAAAATATGCGAACCGGTATCAGTCAGCAGGTATTGAAATTGTTGATAAGTGATTTTATTTTCATTTATATCCGAATTATTCAGATAAATACATGTCAATCCATAGTTAGTTCCCACCCACAACCTTCTTTTGGAATCGATATACATACCAGTAATGAAATGAATCTGTCGGTCGCCTTTTAAATAATGCAATACATGCCTGAACTTCCCTGTTTCTAGATTCAGGAAATCAATCCCATCGCGCATTCCTATCCACAATCCTTTGTTAATAGGATCTGAAACTAATGCGGCTACAAAATTATTTTGCAGGCTGTTTTTAGTCCCATTGCTTGTAAATTGTTCAAAAACAGGTTTGTATTTGTCTTTATATTTAAGTTTGTTTATACCCATTCCCCATGTGCCTAACCAAAAGTCGCCTCTGAAATCTTGACAAATGACACTCACCGAGTTATGGCTTAACGAATGAGGATTTCCCATTTGTGAATAGGCATGCATGAAATCGTTCGAACCGTTTTTCCGGATGTCCAATCCGCCTTCAACCGTACCGACAAATAAATCATTGCTGGCATCTTCATAAATTGCATTTACGGGATTTTTTGACAAGCTTCCCGGATTTGTTGGCTGATGTATTATGTTATTGAAAAAATTGATATTTGGACTTAATAAGTTTACGCCTCCTTTGTCGGTGCCAATCCAAATCAGGTTGTCTTTTACCAAAAGGCAATTCACGAAATTATTGTTGAGGGCAATGCCGTAAAGATCTGGCTCTGAGGTGATATGAGAAAATGAATTGGTATGATAATCGAAGATGTTTAACCCGATCAACGTGCCGATCAAAAGTTGACCGTCTTTGTCTCTGGCAATGTCAGTAATATAGCTTGACGTAAGTTGGGAGGATATATTGAGATTTCCCATGTATCGGGTCAAGGCTTCGGTGTTAGGGTCGTATTTATATAAGCCGAATGAAGTCCCAATCCAAATTAATCCGTTATCGAAATACATGACATTTATGGTTCCATCGAAATGGCGTAAGTTATTTTCAGTATTGACCCGATCAAACTTTCCTGCGTTGTTCTTAATTAACCTATATATCTGATTTTCTACTCCAACTAAAACACTTCCATTGTAAAATAAAATTGATACGACCGAAGCTGAAGTGTGCAGGATTTCAAAGGCTTTATAATTTTGATTTTCAATGGTAATTTCAACCAAACCTTTACTATATCCAACCCATAGATTACCTTGTTCGTCTTTGTTGATGAAAAAAACTTCGTGGTTGGCAAAATTTAGTTTTGTATTGAGTATTTCTGCTGAATTAGAAATTTTTCCGGTTTTATAATTCATAAAACAGAGTCCGTTGTCGGTTCCTATCCAGAAATTTCCGTTTGAGTCTTCTTGAATGGCATGAACATTATTGCTTGGTAATGGGTTTTGAGGATTTCTACTATCAAAATGAATGAATTCGTATCCATCATAGCGATTCAATCCTTTGGAGGTGCATAACCAGATAAATCCATGCGAATCCTGGAACATATTATCCACAATATTGCTCGATAGCCCGTTGTCATCGGTCAGGTAGCTAACTTTGTAAGATAGCGACCACCCGGACCATACATTGAAAGTGATAAAAATTAAGAAAACAAAGATTTTTTTCATTTGAATAAATAAAATTCAGTACGAAAATAATTAAAAATTATTGTTTAAGGCGTGGATTTATGTCCATAATTTGAGGATTAAATTTTGGATCGTATAAACCATTGTGATATAATGCTGTGTAACAGTTCTTAATGCCTGATATTTATAATATTAAAATCCTTATTCGTAGATTTAAATTTAATTAAATATATGATCACCCATCCTGTAATTGAAATTCCAATTGATTTTTAATCATTTTAATATCAATTTTCGATGCATTAAATTCCTGAAATTATACTTACCCAATTAAAGGGTTATTTTTTAAAATATCCTCTATCAATATCTATTTATCCACTTTACATTTTGAAATTTCTTCTATCTTTGCGACAATAAATTTCTTCTATCTATACTGCTATAATCACCATAATCACAATCGATTAAAATGAAAAATTCTCTTCGGCTCACTATATTTCTATTGCTTTCATTTGCAAGCATGTTTAATGCAGTTAGTGGACAAAATAGTCTGATTATCAGGTTTAATGATGGATCTACTCAATCTTTTCTATTGACCGATCTCCGTAAAGTTTCTTTCTCTGGAAGCAATATAATGTTCCTAAAAACCAATACAAGTTTAGATAGTTGTATAATTTCAAATGTGGGGGCACTATCATTTGGCATTAAAACACGTATAAATGAGACGACAGGAAGTAATAACGTGCTGATATTTCCCAATCCAGCTGAAAAATTTATTTATTTAAAAAATATGCCCGAAGGCAAGCTTCTCGATGTTTCAATTTACAGCTTGGATGGAATTAAAGTCATTGGCACTATATTTCGTTCAAATTCAAGTAGCATCGATGTGAGCAGCCTTTGCAAAGGACTGTATTTGTTGAAAGCAAATGGTTACACGCTTAAATTTATAAAGCAATGAAAAAACTCCCGATACTTGTCCTTGCTGTTTTGTGGATAACTGCCACAATGGCTCAGGATAAAATGTATATCTATAGAACAAACGGTTCATTATTAGGTTACTGGATTTCGCAAATAGATAGTTTGAAATTTGAAAGTAATAATTCGATATTAAGTATCTTTAAAACCGACAGTACAACCAGCAATACATTTTTGTCATCCGTCGATAGTATAACATTCACAAACGAAACTCCCGTAAGCTATATTGCTCCATCTTATGCCGATGATTACTCGGCCGTATCCAGTTATACCAATCGGTTAAGGTGGAATTTGGGAAATGTACATGACCCGACTGTAGTTAAATGTGGTGATACCTGGTATTTGTATGGAACGGATGCTTCGTATGGCAATGTGTTAAATGGTTACGGACATTTTCCATATAAAATATCAAAAGATTTAGTAAATTGGTATTATACGGGTTGTGCAATGAGTCAAACGCCTCCCGCTTGGATAAAAGACTCACTGAATGCCATGCGGGCAAGGGTTGGACTAGCCCCTATTGCCTCACCGAATTACGGCTTTTGGGCACCCTGTGTTCGTAAAGTTGGGAATGTTTACCGGATGTATTATAGCGTTATCGTCGATAATTTTATTGGGAACGGGCTTCCTAATTCCGCGGTAAATTTTGACAATACCTGGACTGAAAAAGCATTTATCGGTTTAATGGAATCTACTGATCTTTCGAAAAATATTTGGGTAGATAAGGGATATGTTATCAGTTCGGTTTCCGACAAAGGAACAAATTGGTATCGTTCAAGTTATACTGGCGATTGGAATGCATATTTTAAATGGAATGCTATTGATCCAACGTATATTGTAACACCTGCCGGAGAACATTGGTTGATTTACGGTTCATGGCACAGTGGAATTCCAGCCATAAGACTCGATTCGGCTACTGGTAAACCATTGAAATTAAATATTTTGACTGATTATGGGACGCGTGTTGCACGAAGGGTAAATAACGATGCCAATCGTTGGCAGGGTCAGGAAGGTCCCGAAATTATCTTTAATCCAACGACTGGATACTACTACTTATTTCTTGCTTATGATGAGTTGTCTGTAAATTATAATACACGGGTTTGTCGATCGAGATCGATTACGGGTCCATATTATGGCTATAATGGAGCAAATATCACCACCGGAGCCGACTGTTTCCCAATACTAACGCATCCATATAAGTTTAATAATCATTCCGGATGGGTCGGAATTTCTCATTGTGCCATATTTCAGGATCCAACAAATCAACAATGGTATTATTGCTCTCAAGCCAGATTACCGGCAAATACAAATGGTAATCCTTATAGTAATGCCATCATGATGGGACATTTGAGGAAAATTATGTGGACGGATGATGGATGGCCGGTTGTGCTCCCCGAAAGATATGCAGCTGTTCCTCAAACCGTAATATGCGACAATGATTTAGTTGGGACTTGGGAGAATATTACCCTGAATTATGTGCCCGGCGTGCAGCAAACTTCAACCACGCTGATTTTATCATCCAATTATTCCGCCACAGGCGCATTAACCGGTTTGTGGTCGTTTAACTCGAAAACAAATACGCTTATAATTGGGAATCAACGACTCAAGGTTCAGCGGGAACTCGATTGGGAAGTGTCTCCACGTGTACCGACTATTGTATATTCAGGACTCAATTCAGCCGGAATATCCTTGTGGGGTAAGAAAGTTAAATAATGAATTGATCGAAAAGCAAATTGAGGTATTGATTTTTGATTATTCAAATTCGAAAAATCCGATGTATTCAATTTTGAACATATCGGTTTTTTTTTAGTCGAATTGATATCAATATTACCCACTTTTAGAAGGATAATTCCTTTCTTTCATATGCTTTATTAGCCTGATAATTAGAATTTTATTGTTGTATTGCTTTTTAATATTATAAGATAAAATAATGTTTCTGAGAGTTTTGCTATTTTGTCCACTTTGTTTGGTCAAATGTCCACTTTTTTAAATAAGAGAATGAATGAAAATTTATTTTGTACTGATTATCTTTGCCTTTATCAATTTATAGATAATTTGAACGGAAAAAATATTAATAGTGATCTTATTAATGTTGATTAATATAGTTAAGATTTTGTTTCCATTTTTGGCTGTTCAATTGGATTTCTTTAGTTTATTAGAATTTAATTATTCACCTTTAATTTTTTATTTTTATGAAAAAGACTTACTTTTTCTTATGCCTTTTAATTATATTTGGCATAAGTGTACGTATGAATGCTCAGATCGATCCTGGGACTGCAAATCTAACACATCAATGGACTTTTGATGATGGTACACCAAAAGATGTGGTTGGCACTTGTGATGGAACCTTAATGGGTGGCGCTACCATTTCAAACAGTGCACTTAACACCACTGCTGGTGGATATCTGAGTTTACCCGGCACAACCATCGGAATAAATGGTTATTCCGCTATCACAACCGAAATATGGTTTACGTCTTCTTCCGGATCAAATGGTGGTTATACTATGTTGGATTATTTTGGGACTACTACCGGTACGCTTGGGTACAATTATATTTCAACTTCAGCTGCTCGAGGCGATGGCAATAGTCGTGCCGCCATTTCAAGTGGAACTTATGATGCTGAAACTTATGTGAATGGGACTAAATATGATGATGGTAAATTACACCAGATGGTAGCTGTATATTCTGCTACTGCTGTTACTTTCTACATCGATGGACTGAGTGTAGGTACTGTTGTAAATGCTATTCCTTTAAGTTCCTTAAGTAATGACTTTGCATATTTAGCAAAAGGAGGATATACCGGTGACCCAACCTGGAAAGGGCTAATCCATAAATTCAGTCTTTACAATAAAGATTTAACGGCGGATGAGGTTCTCTTTTTATTCCAGAAAGGACCTGAAGCACAATCGGTAATCACGGCAAACGTTTCTTCATTAGCATTCGACAGTAATTATCCTGCTGAAATATTCTCGGTTTCAAGTGCAAATTTAGCTTCTGATATTACTGTAACAGCTCCAACCGGCATTACTGTTTCTCCAGCTACAATTTCGAAAAACCTTACTGATCAAAGTGTAACTGTAGTTTATGATGCAACCAAAACAGTGAATGGAAATATTACTCTGACAAGTGGAAATACCGTGGTTACTATCCCAGTTAAATCAGCAGATGATTCAAAATGCTATACACCATTGTATACTAATGTTCAAAATATACTTGGAGATTTGATGGGTATGAATTCAATGACAGGATTTGGAGGCTGGGGAACCCGGTCGGTATCTACAATTATTACTGATTCTGCTAATGTTTATTGTGGTGCTGCCAGCATAAGCATTGGGGATGGAATTAATACCGGATCAGGGTCACTTGATGTGGCTATGGCTGGAATTTTGATTCCAAATACAACCTATCATGTTAAAGTTATGATTAAAACGTTAGGAGGAACATTCCATTTGGGAGTTGATGCTGCACCTAATGTTGAAAAAGCAATTGATACTAACGGTGAATGGAAACCGCTTGAGTTTACATTTACTACCGGTGCAACATTAGTTACAAATCCGGTTATGTATATCAATAACTGGGCATGCACCGGTTTAAAGGCTTGGGTTGATAATTATGAACTTTATGTTTCTCCAGATCAGGTTATTTCTACTTCAACATCTGGTTTAGCATTTGATCCGGAATTTAAATCAGACATGTTTACGGTTACCGGAGCAAACCTTTCCAGTGATATTACGCTCACTGCTCCTGCCGGAATTACGTTAAGTAAAACTACTTTGCCAATGGCTGCGGCTGGTGATACGGTATTGGTTACGTATGATGGAACAACCAACGTTAAGGATTCGATTGTTTTAACCAGTGGAACTAAAGTGATTAAAATTCCGGTTAGTGCGATCAATACCTCTAATACAGCTTGCTTTACACCGCTTTATACCGACAGACCTAACATGGTGTTAGATCCTTACATGAATGATTTGAGTAAATTTGGAGGTTGGGGAGGCCGAAGCCTAATCTCGATTGCTAATGCACCTGATTCAGTTTATTGTGGAAGTCACAGCGGGCTGGTTGCAAATAGCGGTTCGATGGATGTTGTTCTTACCGGACGAATTTCACCCAATACTGTTTATGTATCAAGAGCATGGGTGAGATCTGTAAATGGATCATTCCAACTTGGAGTATACGGAATCGGAACTCCGGCTGATGTTACCGATACCATTGATACACATGGTGTTTGGCAACAAATGCAGTTTGAATTTACAACGGGTGCAACCTTAGGTACTACAAGTGGGCTGTATTTCAATAATTGGGGTCGTACGGGTAAACGTGGATACATTGACAACTGGGAACTTTATAGAAAAGATACCGTCAGTGC
Source organism: Bacteroidota bacterium (assembly GCA_021779195.1). Taxonomy (GTDB): domain Bacteria; phylum Bacteroidota; class Bacteroidia; order Bacteroidales; family Paludibacteraceae; genus Paludibacter. The sequence continues at coordinate 99,461 of JAJYBB010000008.1, forward strand.
AGTTGCAAGTGTTAAAGATTTGTTTGACAAGGTATATGTTCAAAACGGTAAAATCGTTGCTGATTTTGATTTAACTCAATCTTCATTGGTTCGGCTAAGCGTTTATTCAATTCAGGGTGCCTTGGTTTCCGACGATAAATTTAATGCAATTGCAGGACGAAATAAAAAAGTTGTAAATGCTAATCTTCCCTCCGGGATGTATTTAGTAAAAATGACTCAAAATGGGCAATATAGCTTTAGAAAAGTGATTAAGTAATTCTGAATGATTATACTTCAAAAAAGGCTGTCGAAACATGACAGCCTTTTTTGATAAAATGTTCAATTTTAAGAACGAAAATTCCATTTGCGTTTAGATACAAATTTGAAAATTTTACTGGTGAGTGATCAGAAAAAACGCGCATCCTCATCCAATTATTTTTCTACTATTTTATCCCGGATAAAATTTCTACGGTTTTAAAATTAGATAAAAATACATGGTTGGTTTGTGTTGTAAATGGCATAATTTCAATTATATAGCCGAAGTTTTCTGAATTGTGTCAAAACATTGAATTCAAGAGATTTTATCTCCCTTAATTACTCAAATGTCCACCCCCTCAAAGAGTCGGATTTTGTACATTTGCACTCATAAAATGAATGAAAATTTCGGTAGACTAATCGATACCCAAATTGAAATGATTTCAGCTATTATTTTTTAGATTTACGATTAGAAATTAACCTTGAAGCTATAATTTTGAATGTCTTTGTGCCATAATTATGAAACAAAGCAAGATTAATTCCATGAAAAGAACACTACTCCTTTTAGATCGCACTCCTGCTTCGTCTTTCAATACCATTCTTCGAATAAGGATTGTATCTGAAATTATCGAATCGTATTTAGTGGTTAACATTCTGTCGACTATTCAACTTCAATTAAATAATCTATTTTTCATTTCTCCCAATCAAGGTTGCGGCGAAACAAACGTTATGTCTTTATGTTGATGAAAGGCTATGTAATACATTATTAATAATAAATTTTAAATGTACTGTATAATGAGAAATTATTTTAAGGAAACATTTTATCGGTATGCAATGCTATTGATTGGATTTACCATAATTAGTTCATTGTTTGTTTCCTGTGACATCTATCCTTATGATAATAAAGAACCTAACTGGCTGGGTTCCAGTATTTATGATTATCTGAAAACGGATGGTCATTTTAAAAATTATACCCGATTAATTGAAGATTTGGGTTATACCGAAGTATTAAGTCGTACAGGGAGTAAAACCCTTTTTGTAGCCAATGATTCAGCTTTTAATGTATTTTTCAAAAAAAATGACTGGGGCGTTTCAAGTTACGAACAATTATCGTTAGCACAAAAAAAGCTGATATTGAATTTCGGTATGATTAATAATGCATATTTAGTCGATATGCTTTCGAATTACAATAATGGCGTATTGCAGGAAGGCGCAGCCATGCGTCGTCAAACCGCGATTTCAGTGCTCGACAGTTTGCCATTTGTTCCCGGAAACCAATTGCCATCGAGTGCTTACTGGCAGTTTTATAAAACCAAGGGTTTGTATATGCTCGAAGACAATACTCCTTGGACAATGGTTTATTTTACTCAGAAACAACTCGAACAAGCACAAATTACCGACGATGATTTTAGTCTAATTACCGGATTTAGCCGTTCAACGAATGATGCGTTTATTTTTGGAATTAAAATTATTAAAAAAGATATAACCTGTAAAAACGGATATCTGGATGTTTTGGACAAGGTTATGATTCCACCCGTGAATATGGCAGAATATATTTCAAGCAATCCTGATATGAGTATGTTTTCGTCTTTGCTCGAACGCTTTAGCGCTCCATTCTTCGATCCATCGAGCACCATTCAGTACCGTCAGTTGCATCCCGAATTTGCAGACTCAATTTTTGTAAAAAAATATTTTGCAAATCAAGGAGGTATGACCCATTATCCATCTGGGCAAACGGTAAACAAGGATTTATTGTTGCCTTTTGATCCGGGATGGAATAGTTATGCCCGTACAACAAGTGGTTACGCATTGGAATCGGATATGGCTGCAATGTTTGTCCCCTCAAATGAAGCAATGAATAATTTTTTCAATTCTGGGGCCGGTGCGGTATTAAAAGATCGGTTTGGATCATGGGATAACGTTCCGACTGAAATTTTACCATTATTTATAAAACGACATATGAGGACATCATTTATTGAATCGGTTCCAAGCCGTTTTAGTAATATGGTTGATGATGATAATTCACCGCTACCGGTATCAAAGGGTGATATTCAGAAAGTTTATATTGGCACCAACGGATTAGTCTATTTAACAAATAAAGTATATGCACCTGATGATTACAGCTCTGTTTATGGTCCGGTGTTGTTGAGCGCTAATGATGCTTCAGTAGATAATAAGACTAAAATTTGGAAATGGGCGATAACTCAAAACGATTTTCGTTTGTATCTCAATTCAATGGTTAGTACCTATAGTTTCTTTGTGCCTACTGATGAGTATTTTAAAAATTATATCGATCCCGTAGCCATTTCAAAAGATGTTCCGGCTGCACTCAAATTTTGGTATAACGAGAAGACTATGGCTGTGAATGCAACCGTTTATAAGTTTGATAAACAAACCAATCAAATTGGCGATTCAGTTGGAATAATAACTTCTACTTCATTTCTTGTTAATAGATTATTGGATATGCTGAATTCCCATATTGTTATTGGCAATATCGATCCAAGTAGAAATTATTATTTGACAAAAGGCAATGTGGCATTGAAAGTTTCAGGCACAGGATCATCGATGACGGTACAAGCTGGTGAAAACATTTCACTTAATGAGAATGTAAATATTAACAGAACTTACAACCAGTCAAACGGGAATACTTATTTTATAGATCGTCCTATACAGTCACCATTATCTTCAGTTTATAAAGTGTTGAGTGAAACTCCCGAATTCAGTGCTTTCTTTTCGTTACTGATCGGATTTCCTGCATCAAGCAGTTCGGTTGTATTTGTGAGTAAAACAAATTATTATGGAATCGATTACACAATCAGATTTTTTAATACATTTAATTATACCGTTTATGTACCAACCAACGATGCGATAAACAAAGCTATTCAAGCAGGCATTATTAAACCATGGGATTCGCAGGGTTCGATTGTAGGTATCAATGACTTGACCGATGCCACAGAAAAAGCAAATGCAATTTCAAATCTCGAACGTTTTATCCGTTATCATTTTCAAGATAATTCTGTGTTTATTGACAATCGTACTTATAATTCTGTATACCAATCGGCTACAATGAAAACAGATGATTTGAACACCCATTTTGGCACATTTAAAAATAAGTATTATAAGATTGGCGTAGATTGTACTCCCAATGCAATTACTCTTACCACTGAAACCAATCAAACTGCTCACGTTGTTACTTCCAATGGGTTGTACAATATAATGACACGTGATTTTATTTTTAATAACAAACCGTCCTCATTTAAAAATGTTGATGGAACCGGTACCGGTTCAGATTTTTCTTCATCGATGATTTATACGTCCTCAACGGCAGTTATTCATCAAATAGACAGCGTGTTGGATTTTCAATAAATAAGTAAAAAGAATATGAAACGAAACATTATAATAGCACTTCTTTTTTATTTTCTATTGATACCTTTTTTGTCGGAGGGTCAAAATGCAGGGAACGTAATTATTGTGCAGGGAACTGTGTCATCAAAAGCTGATGGAGCTTTGATAGGCGTAAACGTTGCCGAAATTGATAAAAATAACAGGTTGATTACCGGCACCAAAACAGATATTAACGGACACTATATTATTAAAGTGAAAAATCCGGCCAATGTTTTATCGTTTAGTTACATAGGATATGTTAAACAAACGCATAAAATTAATCCGTCCCATAATATGGACGTGACGCTTGTTGACAATACGCAAACGCTTTCCGATGTGGTCATTACGGTAGCCAAAAAACATTCTGAAGGTGGATTTAGTATTCCTCAGCGTGAAATAGCATCGGCGATTCAAACCATTGACATGAAAGATATGGAAGGCTTGCAGGTTTCTTCGGTGGATGAAGCGCTTCAGGGACGAATTGCCGGACTTGACATTGTATCTAATTCTGGTGACCCGGGAAGTGGAACTTCCATGCGAATTCGTGGTGCAAGTTCAATAAACGGAAACAGCCAGCCCTTGATTGTATTAAATGGAGTGCCTTATGATATGCAGGTCGATCAGAGTTTTGATTATGCCAACTCAAATCAGGAACAGTATGCAAATTTATTAAGTATTAATCCAGATGATATTCAGGAAATTTCGGTGCTTAAAGATGCTGCTGCTTCGGCTATCTGGGGCTCAAAAGGTGCCAGTGGTGTAATTATGATTACAACTAAAAAAGGATATACCGGCCCAACAAAGGTTGAGTATTCTTATCGCTTTACAGGTACGGTTCAACCTCAGGGAATGAAAATGTTAAACGGCGATGATTATACCATGTTAATGAAGCAGGAATTTTTTAATCCTGCTCAAGATCAGAATGCCGGAAATTTCAACGAATACAATTATAATAAATCGTTCACTGAGTACGAAAATTATAATAACAATACGGATTGGGTTAAGGAAGTTACACAAGTGGGTGATATCAATGATCATTATCTGACTTTTTCAGGCGGGGGTGAACGGGCTACTTATAGAATTTCGGGAGGTTTTATGAATCAAAACGGTACCATTATAGGACAAAAATACAGTCGTCTTTCTACAAGAGCTTATCTCGATTATCGCGTATCCGACCGGTTGAAATTTACCACTGAATTATCTTATTCATACTCGAATAACGACCGGAATTATGTTTTTGATTTCACCAGTGGATCGACTCCCGGATATGGCGACAGCCCCAATGAAGATTTATCTATTTTGAGTATTGCCTACAAAAAGATGCCTAATTTAAGCGTATATAAGCAAGATGCGAATGGTAACAATACATCTCAATTTTATAATATTCTTCCCAGTTCAGCACTGAACTGGGATCAAAAATACTTGGTGAATCCGGTAGCTTTGGCTCTCAATGCCACAAATAACGTTAAAAACTACCGTATTTTACCTACCTTCCGTTTGCAATACGATTTTCTCGATCCAAACATAGAAACACTCCGGTATAATATGTATGTTTCCTTTGATATTAATAATGATAAGACATTCAAGTTTTTACCTTCATCGGTTACGAATTTTGATTGGGCAAGTAACAAATATAATCGTTCAGAAAGCGGCGATAATGAAGCGTTGACCATTCAAACCGACAATAATATTTCATGGATACCAAAATTTGATGATAAGGATCAAAATTTATTATTGTATGCTTCGTTTCAAACTACCGAAGGTAGCTCTACCTATCAGGGAGTTACATCCTATAGTACGCCTTCCGAAAGTGCTGTGGATGCTTCAAACCCCGGATATCTTTACGGAGTATATACCAATCGTTCGCAATGGCGTTCGTTGGGAATATTAGCCCGAGCTCATTATTCTTATAAATCAAGGTATATTATTTCTGCCACCCTTCGCCGTGATGGGAGTACAAAATTCGGTAATGGTTATAAATGGGGGAATTTTCCGGGCATTTCGCTTAAATGGATTATGTCCGACGAACCTTTCATGAAAAGTACAAAAAAATGGCTGAGCATGTTGGCGTTTCGCCCTGGTTGGGGAATTGCGGGTAATCAACCTAATTATGAATACCTTCATTATAGCCGGTACGGCGATTTTGGTAGATACGTTGATATGAATGCTCAAGTGCCTGTATCATTGCAACTTAATAACTTGCGCTGGGAAACTACTTCATCGTTTAACTATGGTGCTGATTTGGGATTTTTCGATGACAAGATTCAAATGGACTTGAATTTATACCACAAAACTACCAAAGATATGCTGTTTGCGAACGTGGCAATCCCTAATTCTTCAGGCTTCACGAGTGTTTCGTATACCAATGCAGGAACAATGAATAATGATGGTTGGGAAATTAATCTTTATGCGAATAAACTTTTTCAAACCAGAGATTTCAGCATGGATTTTCGATTTAATATTTCCAATTCGGTCAATACCATCATAAAATTGGATAATAATATTATGAGCGGATATAATAGTGTGTATAATTATGAAAACGGATCGTATCTTACCCGTATACAGGCTGGTAACTCTTTTGGTTCAATTTATGGTTTTCGTTATAAAGGTGTTTATCAATATGATAAATATATAGCAGGAACGCAAGAAAATGCTCCTGTTGCACGAAATGCTCAAGGCAATGTAGTTTTGGATGACAAAGGGCAACCGGTTCGGATGGTTTTTGCTTATGGAAAAACAAATGAATATCAATTCAGAGGCGGTGATGCAAAATATGAAGATATCAATCATGATGGAAATATTAATGAACTTGACATTGTTTATTTAGGCAACTCTAATCCTTTATTTAATGGTGGTTTTGGACCTACATTTAGGTATAAGAACTTTTCTTGTACTGCATTTTTTAATTTCCGCTATGGAAATAAAATTATAAATGCTGCGCGTATGTATGCTGAAAATATGTATTCTACAAATAATCAGAGTATTGCCGTTAACTGGCGTTGGCGGAAAGATGGAGATGTAACCGTGATTCCTCGGGCTTTGTACAATTATGGATATAACTGGCTGGGTAGCGACCGATATGTGGAAGATGGTTCGTTCTTACGGCTTAAATACCTTACGTTCAATTATGCATTTCCAAAGAAAATGATGAAATCACTCAAAATTGACAGAGTAAATCTTTACCTCACAATGACGAATCTTTTTGTACTGACAAAATATACCGGGGTAGATCCAGAAGTTGGATACGGTTCGTTAGGGATTACCGAAGATTGGGGACAAACCCCGAGAGCAAAGGAACTGACCTTGGGATTAACTGTAGGATTGTAAAATACAAATGAAAATGAAAATGAAAGAAATCAGAATATTTACCTTGTTGCTGACCGTTTTTAGCTTTATTGGCTGTTCTAATTGGTTAGATATCCGTCCTGAAAATCAAACAGTGTTGGAGGATTATTGGCAATCCGAATCGCAGGCAACGGCTGTATTAGCGTCCTGTTATCGTGGACTGACAACTGATGACTGTATGCAGCGCATGTTGATTTGGGGGGAATTACGCTCCGATGATTTAGTGGAAGGTAACAGCGTTCCGTTGGATATGCAAAGAATATTGAATGTAAACATAACTCCTACAAATGTGTATGCTGATTGGGGCTCGTTTTATACGGTAATCAATTATTGTAATACATTTTTATATTATGCTCCGAAAGTGGTTAATGCCGACCAAAATTTTTCAGTAAGTAAGCTGCATACTCTTGAAGCAGAAGCTTTGACATTGAGGGCTTTGTCATATTTCTATTTGGTAAGAGCTTTTCAAGAAGTACCATTAGTGTTAAATCCAAGCATTAGTGATTCGCAAAATTATTATGTTGGAAAATCGAGTGAGCGCACAATTCTTGACCAAATCATTGCTGATTTGTTAATTGCGCAACAATATGCACGAACAGATTATGGCAAAGGTGCTTATAACAAAGGCAGGATAACGCTTGATGCTGTGAACGCGTTACTTGCTGATGTATATTTATGGGATCAACAATATTCAAAATGTGTCGAAACAGCTGATAAGGTTTTGAGCGATAAATCGCTTGTATTGGTCAGTGGCGATAAAATGCTTACCGACGTGTTTTATACCGGAAATTCTACCGAAAGTATTTTTGAACTTCAGTTTGATAAGGATATTCAGGTCAATAATACAGTAAATTATTTTTATGGATATGATGCGAATCCTTCGGGTGTACTTAGTTATCCTGTATTTTTAACCCGTAAAGGGGATTACAGTCCTTTTAATTATGCAGCCTCTGCGGTGAAAGAAAGTGAGAAAGATATTCGTGAAACCAATTTTTACGGAACGGCAACCAATGGCGTCGGTTATTCAATTTACAAATATGCATTGATTCAGTGCGTTGAAAATGCTGATCAGACTGTTACGCCTAAATATCGTTCTAGCGCAACAACAGTAAACTGGGTTGTCTATCGCCTTTCGGATGTGATACTTATGAAGGCAGAAGCACTTGTTCAACTTGACAGGAACGACGATGATTTGAGGAGTGCACTAAAACTTGTTAATCAAACTTATTTACGATCGAATATTACTGCCGATTCACTTCAATTTGTTAATTATGCAGATAAGGGAAGCATGGAAAAATTAGTGTTGCGCGAGCGTCAACGTGAGTTGATGTTTGAAGGAAAGCGCTGGTTTGATCTAATGCGCCTTGCACGGCGAAAAAATGATGCAACTGCTATATTAGCCTATATCAGCCCAAAACTATCGGGAGATGCCATGAGTAAAAATAAAATGAGTGTAATGGATGGATTGTACATGCCGGTATTAAAATCACAGTTGGACATTAATCCTGCATTGACACAAAATCCTTATTATATGGATACCAATTCATCAAACTAATTCGAAAATCTGTTATAGTCATGAAAATATATAGAATTAAATTGCTTTTACATCATCCCGTGATATCATTTTTATTGATTATCATGTTGCTGGGTACCATAATGCCTGCTTGTGTCGATCAACCTACAAATATCAACACATTTACAATGGAAATCATGGGAGATTATTTAGCCAATCGTCCCGATCAGTTTTCGGAGTTTAAAAGACTACTCGATACGACACAGGTGCTGGGTTTAATTGATACCTATGGAAAATATACCCTCTTTGCACCTACTAACGATGCCATGAAAAAATTTTATGCTTTGAAGGGGAAAAAATCGTTGAATGATTTTACAGTCGATACGCTTAAAAAAATTGCTTATGATCATATTATCAAAGGATACGTGGTGAAAAGCGATAATTTTATTGATGGATTAATGCCATATCTCACTATGAGCGACAGGTTTATTTCGACATCTTCTAAATCGGTCAACAATAGTTTAGTGTATTTTATCAATAATAATTCAGCCATAACCACCAAAGATATTGAGGTTAGTAATGGAATTATTCATGTAATTAACCGCGTTATTGACCCTTCGGTTTTAAATATCTCACAAGCCATTAAGGCAAACAAAAGGTTTTCAATTTTCACGCAGGCACTTGTTGCTACGGGTATGATTGACAGCCTCTATGCTACAACCGACCAAAGTTACGATCCTAAAAATTATAGTTATATGGTAATTACTCCTTATGTGCAGGGTAGTGGGTCGGTCGACGAATTGCCTGTCTCGAAAAAGTATGGTTATACGGTACTGATGGAGAGCGATGATACATATAAGGCGAATAATATCAATAATCTTGACGATTTAAAAGCGTATGCTGCTTTGCATGTTTATAACGAAGATCCTACGGATGCAAGTGTTACCGATTTGACCGATCGTCGGAATAGCCTGAATAAATTCATCTCGTATCACATGATCAATAAAAAGCTTACCTATTCTAAGTTTATCGACGATTACGATACACCTCACATGCTCAAAACCTATGATATGTACGAGTATATTGAAACAATGTGTCCCAATACTTTGATTGAAATTAAAAAAGAACGTGCTTCGGGTGAAACAAACTTGATCAATAAATCAACTCAGACAGGTGATGCAATTAGAATTATTGCAAAGGACTCAGATGCAGTGAATGGTGTATATCACGAAATTGATAAAATTTTGATTTATGATTATAAAGAAGCCGGCGAACTTTCGAGCAAAAGATTGCGTATGGATGCAGCTTCGTTTTTTCCCGAGCTTACTAATAACAATATGCGTTATTATGATCCTTCTAAACCGCGTTCATGGGTATTTCCACAAGGGTACATTAAAAGATTAACCTGTTCTGAGACCACACGCTTTTGTTATCTGAACGCTTATGGTGGATATCTCGATTATGAAGGCGACGAAGTGTATCTGAAAGGTATGTATGATTTTACTGTTGAAACTCCTCCGATTCCTGCCGGAACTTATGAAGTCCGTTTCAGTTACCAACCAACTGGCGGGCGTGGTGCCGCCCAATTGTATTGGGACGGTGTTCCATGCGGTATTCCGCTTGATTTGAGAATTTTGGCTAACGACCCGCTTATTGGATACATTGAACCAGGCACCGACCCAAGTGATCCTAACGGGTTTGAAAATGATAAAATGATGCGAAACCGTGGCTATATGAAAGGTCCGTGTACTTATCAGGATGTGTTGGGGGTATGGTATGGAAAAAAAATCGCTCGTCAAAGCAGTCAGTCTTTACGCAGAATCTTAGGAACATACACCTTTAAGAAAACGCAAACACATAAATTTAGCGTGAAAGCAGTTCGCGAAGGTCAGTTTATGATGGATTTTCTGGAATTTGTACCAGTGGAAATGATCGAAACTGAAGGCGTTGATTAATTATTTGAAATTGTCTCGATTCAAAATAAATTACTGAATAAATTTATCCCATGAAAAAGAAGAAATTCAACTATATGTTTGTAGCAGTCGTGCTTACGTTAATTTCGTTCGTGTCCTGTAACGATAGTTGGGACAGCCACTACTACAATAATACGATACAGAATAAAAGCAGTTTGAATTTGTATGCATATATGAAAACCCAACCTGAGTTAAGCACTTTTTGTCAAATGATAAAAATTGCGGGATTCGATTCAATTTTAACTAAACCACAAACTTACACGGTTTGGGCGCCCGTAAATACGGCTTTACAAAATATTAATCTGACTGATACATTGACTGTAACTGAGTTGGTTAAAAATCATATCAGCCGGTTTTCGTATCCGACTTCCGGCTTAACTTCAAAAACGATTTACATGCTCGATAAGAAGTTTGTTACTTTTAAACGGACTGACAGTGGATTTGTTTTCGGGGGGAAATCGTTGATTCAGGCAAAATCCAATGTTGCTGCTTCAAATGGAATTTTGCATTTTATTGATGGTTATGTTCCCTATTTGACTAATATCTGGGAATTTATTGGCACAGCTCCAGGGTTGGATTCGTTAAGAGCATATTTATATTCACAAAGTGTGTATCAGTTCGACCCGAAAGCCAGTGTCGAAATCGGTACAAATGCTCACGGACAGTCCATTTATGATTCAATAATTACTTTTTCCAATCCGGTTTTATCTAAAATTGGTTACCTGCACGTGGAGGATAGTGTTTATACCGCATTATTGCCCGATAATAAGGCTTGGACCTTGGCTTATAATCTGATAAAGTCAAACTATAAAACTTTGGGAGCAGGTGGTGCAATTACGCAGCGACTGAATACCCAATGGGCAATTGTAAAGAATCTGGTTTTTAGGAATCAAATTACCAATCCAACTAATTTTGATTCATTGACTTCGACGACAGGAAGTGTTTTTCATCAGCCTTCCTATTTGTTTGATGGCACTTCGCAATCCCAATTAAGTAATGGAATTGTGTATGTAACCGATTCGTTGCGGTTTAAAGCAGAGGATTCATATCAACAAAAAATTCAGGTTGAGGCTGAAAATTCAGATTATGGCAGAAGTTCGCTTTATGCAAATTTATATGTTCGTTCCAGTTTGGGCTCCAGCTTTGAAAACCAGGTGTCTCAAAAAAAATATTTGGTGGTTGAACCTACTACAGTTAGCAGTGTTCAACAAAACTACGCTGCTTTTCCAATTCCCAATACCCTTTCGGGTAAATACAGGGTGTATTGCGTATTTGTTCCTTCAAGTATTGTGTCGTCGACTGATGCACGGCAGTATAAAGTTAAATTTTATTTTTCATATCTTAATGCAGCCGGAAAACAAATTACCGATGGGGCAATCAGTGCAACCAATTCTATCGTTACAACACTTGGGTCGATTCCTGCCATCTTTACTACAAATGCTTCGCAAATTACGAAAATGTTTGTTACCGAAATTACATTCCCTTACTGTAACTTATATGACGATACCAGTACAAGTGCAAGTATAACAACCAGATTAAGAGTTGAAAATGCTTCTAAAATTACAGAAACCGTAAAATTTGATCGTACATTGCGAATTGATTATATAATTCTGGAACCTGTTCCGTAAATTTTTATTTCTTGAACTGAAATTAAATAATATTTGAAATAAATCCGGTTTAAAGCGGATGAGTTTCATCGCAATTGGCGATTAAAACTTTAAAGACTTTAAATAAATAATTATCTACTCATGAAAATTGATAAATATAATACTTTGAATAAGAACTGGATTCATTCCGGAATTAAATTTTTCAGCCTCTTATGCTTTGTAATATGCGTGTTGACAACACCATTTGTAAATGCACAAGGCGTACATTCGAAAATTATTGTCAAAGGAATAATTAGGGATGCACACACGAAGAAACCGGTTCCGGCAGCACAAATTACGATCTTAAACAGCACAAATACTACTTCAACTGACGATAAAGGAGTTTTCAGTATCGAGATTCCATCGGCTGATGCTTTGTTACATGTCAGTGCCTACGATCACGGGGTTCGCGAGTTTCCGGTACAGGGAAAAGATTCAGTAGTTATTGATCTTTATCCTGATGTATTTAGCAATTATTATAAAATGATTGACAGTGAAAATGGTCTGATTCATAACTCATTGACTGTTAACTCTGTGGTTGGAATTGGTGAAATCAATCCCTCCCGGTCATTTACAGCCGACGAAGCACTTCAAACGGAAGCTGGTGGTGATGTTCGTGCAATTTCGCGTTCTGCTCTTACAGGCGAAGGAGCCTCGTTGTTTATCCGAGGTCTTAATTCTTTGAATAGCAACGCTCAACCTCTATTCGTTGTTGATGGCGCGATTTGGAATAATATGTATGATGTTAATTCAATTCATCAAGGATTTTCGCTTAATCCGCTTTCTGATATAGATATTAACGATATTGAAAGTATAACTGTATTGAAAGATGGGACTTCGCTCTATGGAAGCAAAGGCTCTAACGGAGTGATTTTGATTAAAACGAAACGCGGTTCGGAAATGGCAACCAAAATTAATCTG
>JAJYBB010000009.1 GCA_021779195.1 Bacteroidota bacterium
TTTGCCATCTAAAATGTCGCTTTTTACCAAATCAATGGCTTGTTTTGATAATGAGGAGTTGATGAAATGTGCGACCCCATCGTCTTCACTGAAGTTGCGCATTGCATCCACCTGATTTTTCATTAATGCTATCAAGGGCGAAATGACAATAGCAGTACCTTCCATCAGAAGCGATGGAAGTTGATAACACAACGATTTTCCACCACCGGTAGGCATCAATACGAATGTGTCTTTGCCAGCAAGAACGTTTTGAATAATTGCTTCCTGATTTCCTTTGAAATTGTCAAAACCAAAGTATTTCTTTAATACTTCAGTCAAAACAGATTTTTTGGCCATAATTCTGTTTAAAAAATGAATGCGAAAGTAGTATTTATTATCGAATTAAATGCATAATTGATCCCGATTTTTTATTGTTTATTTTAAATAAACTATAAATTTCCTTTCGGTATTTCCATCGACATTTTCAAACAAAATTATAAACAGATTTCATATCTGCAATATCTTTTTTTAAAAAAATCAGGATATTAACTAATTAGTTTAGTAAATATCCTGAAAAAATGATTCATATAGTTTATATTCAATTGCTTAAGTAAATTATTTTTATGCGATTTTTAATCGATGCATATTGGTTTTTTCAATTTTACTTTGGGCATAAAGTAACGATACGACTAATTTTTTGGTTTTTTTCGAAGGCATTTCATACATTTCGTCCATCATGATGGTTTCAGTAATTGAACGAAGACCCCGTGCACCTAACTTGAATTCAATAGCTTTGTCAACAATATATTCTAATACATTTTCTTCAAATTTCAATTCAATACCATCCATATTAAATAATTTGGTGTATTGTTTAATAATTGAATTTTTAGGCTCTGTCAGAATTTGACGCAATGCATCCCTGTCGAGGGGTTCTAAATAAGTAAGAATTGGCAATCGACCAATGATTTCAGGAATGAGTCCGAATGATTTAAGATCTTGAGGTGCAATGTACTGTAATAGGTTGTGTTTGTCGACCATTTCGGTTTCTTTTGCTGAATTATAGCCTACTACGCGGGTATTGAGGCGTGCGGCAATTTTTTTCTCAATTCCATCAAAAGCCCCACCGCAAATAAACAAAATGTTTTGAGTGTTTACGGCAATCATTTTCTGGTCGGGATGTTTACGTCCGCCCTGAGGTGGTACGTTAACAACTGCACCTTCCAATAATTTGAGCAATCCTTGCTGAACACCTTCGCCACTCACATCGCGAGTTATGCTGGGATTGTCACTTTTTCGGGCAATCTTGTCGATCTCGTCAATAAATACAATACCGCGTTCGGCTGCTTTTACGTCATAGTCAGCAACTTGTAATAATCGGGTTAAAATGCTTTCAATATCTTCGCCCACATATCCTGCTTCTGTTAATACAGTTGCATCGACAATGGTAAAAGGAACGTGCAGTTTGCGAGCAATGGTGCGGGCGAGCAAGGTTTTACCTGTACCGGTATAACCTACCATGATGATATTTGATTTTTCAATTTCTACGTCGTCATTGGTGTTTTCTTGCATCAACCGTTTATAGTGATTGTAAACAGCCACTGAAAGGTATTTTTTTGCTTCAACCTGTCCAATCACATATTGATCTAAAAATTCTTTTATTTCAACAGGTTTTGGAACCTGATCTTTGTCAATGGTTGTCAGATTTGATTTTTTACTTGAATTTTCTTTTACAATTTCGGCAGCTTGCAAAGCACATTCGTTGCAAATATGAGCTCCATCTTGTCCCATGATAAAAAACTCTACCTGCGATTCGGCTCGTCCGCAAAAGCTGCAATGTTTGAATGTTTTAGCCATAATATTAGTAATACCGGATGAACTGTATTGTAAAATGGGTTTTAATTTATTTTTTCTTTTCGTTTATAAGAATTTTATCTATCATGCCATAATCCAAGGCTTCTTGCGCAGTCATCCAGTAATCACGGTCAGAGTCTTTTTCAATGCGTTCAAACGGATTGTTAGAATGGTCGGCAATAATGGTATAAAGTTCTTTTTTAAGTTTTTGAATTTCACGGGCAGTGATTTCAATATCCGAAGCCTGTCCCTGAGCTCCGCCCATTGGTTGGTGTATCATAATGCGCGAATGTTTTAATGCCGAACGTTTTCCTTGTGCTCCGGCTACCATCAACACGGCACCCATCGATGCTGCCATGCCGGTGCAGATAGTGGCTACATCTGAACCGATGAATTGCATAGTGTCATAGATACCCAGTCCGGCATAAACTGATCCTCCGGGAGTATTGAGGTAAATCGAAATGTCTTTTCCGGGATCTGACGAATCTAAAAATAATAATTGAGCTTGTATTACATTGGCAGTGTAATCATCCACTTGTGTTCCTAAAAAAATAATGCGATCCATCATCAAGCGGGAAAAAACATCCATTTGAGTTACATTCAACTGACGTTCTTCCAAAATGGAAGGCGAAATGTAATTGCTGGAAATATCGGTATACCGATCTAATGCTAAACCATTCATTCTTAAATGTTTGGTTGCATATTTTCGAAATTCATTGTTGTCCATAATGTTGTTTGTTTTACATTCATTTTACCATTTGGTAAAAATTAGAAAGTGAAGTTTAATATTTTTGTTAGTTAAAATGTATCGTTAAAAATATTTCTGCTTCCAAATGCCAGTCAGGTTAATGCTGCCATTTTAGCCTAAAAAGGTTTTTAACCGATATCAAATGATTATCAACAAAAATAGTGCAAATTTGTTTAATGATCTATCAGTTAAAAACCTTTTTGTCGAGGGCAATTATGCAGTAAACTTAATTAGCTGCGAAAAATTTATTGAAATCTTCAATTGAAATATCTTTTGGTTGAAGTGTAACGAGTTCTTTTATTTTGGCAAAGACTTTTTCTTCTGAAACTCTTTCAGTCATTTCTTTCATTGTTTCTTCTTTCTTAAGCATGTCCTGCGCATAGTTTTCATACACTTGGTCTTCCAACCCTACCATACCATATTGTGCAAACTGAGCTTTTGCTACATTTTTGGCATGTTGAAGTACATCGGGAAGTTCAACCTTAATTTCGAATTTTTTCATTAAATCATCCTTTAGGAGCATCCATTTTAAACTTTCCAACATTTTAGGATAATCTTTTTCTATGGTTTCTTCCGACATGTCTTTGTTGTTATGTAATACCCAGCGTTTTAGAAATGCATCGGGAAAAGATAAGTCAGTGTATTTTTCGAGGAGCATGTTACGGGTATCTAAACCAAACTTATAATCACTGTCAGTTGTTAAAGATTCAGCAATATTTTCTTTTATTTTCGTGCGGAATTCTTCTTCGCTCTTCACGTTTCCATCTCCAAAAACTTTATCGAATAATTCCTGGTTGATTTCTCCCTCGTGAAAACGGGTAATATTTTTAATACTGAATTGAAATTCGGCATCAATTTCTTTTGCCGCTTCTTTTGAAATTTTAAGTAAAGAGCTGATTTCTGTTTCGTTTTCGAATGCCGTGCTGGGATTAAACACAATGACATCATCTTTTTTTGCGCCAAGAAATGTGTTTTTTTGAATTTCGTCCTTCATATAAGATGGAGTTAGTACGGCATCCTGCACGTTTATTCCTGCTTCGTTCACTTTTCCATCTTTCATTTCAAGCAAATCGCCTTTGAGCATGTCGCTTTCTTCGACTACTTCTTCTTGTTCGTATTTGCCAAAACGAGTGGTATATGATTTGATCTGATTGTCAATCATTTCATCGGAAACAGAAAGATTGTAAAAGGTAATTTTATCTTTTTTTGAAAGTTCTGTATCGATTGCAGGGGCAATTCCCAGATCAAAAACAAAATCAAATTCATCTTGTGTGTTGAAATCAATTTCAGGTTGTTCAGTTTCATTTGGGAGTGGCTCCCCTAATACATTCAATTGATTATCGCCAATAAATTTGTATAATTCATCAACCACTAATTTGTTGATTTCTTCTGTCATTACGGCTTTTCCGTACATTTTAGTTAATAATCCAAGCGGAACCATGCCGGGACGGAATCCGGGAATGGATGCTTTTTTCCGATAATCGCGTAAATACTTATTTACTTTTTCGGCGTAATCCGCTTTTTCAACGTGTACCGTAACGACGGCATTGTTTTGATCGAGGTCTTTTTTAACGATATTCATAATTTAATAATAGAATAATTTTCTGATATTTATCCATCAGTAATGGGGTGCAAAGGTACAAAAAAAACCGATACCAAACATTTATATAAAGCTAAATATTAATTCAAAAGTTAAGATCAGTATGCGATATAGAAATTTCATGAACCCAAAGGAGAAAATCGGATACTTAATTTAGTGTAAAGTATTCATTTTAATAATCTTATCAAAAATACATCCCCGATTTTTGGCTTCAAGTATTAATTTCAACTATTTTTCCTATATTTACGTAACAAACATAACCTTTTGTTTGATAGCCCATATCATTAACTAAATTCATGTAATTTTTTACTTGGTCGAAATATAAACTATTTTCCTTTTCACCAAATTTATAGTCTATTATGATGGCTTCGTTTTGTTGAATTACGATACGGTCAGGTCTATACTGTTTACCGGAAGGAGTTAAAATGCTGGTTTCATTCAATATCCTGCAGTTGTTTGTAAACCAAGATTCAGTTCCTGGAATTCGCCAAAATTTTTCCATTTCAGCTTCAACAATTTTACTTTCACTTTCGTTGATTCTGCCTTCTCGAAGCATAGCTTGAATTGCTTTTGATTGATCCGATTTTCGGGTTATTTTGCGTAAAATATCATGCATGATAATCCCAAAATTAATTTTGCTATTGGTAAATGATTGATTTGTAATTAGAAAATCAATACTTTGATGACGTATATACAGTCGGTCTGAACTATTCACGGAAGGATAAAAAACTATTTTTTGTTCTAAATCAGTTGTTTTTTTTTGGTCATTAATTTTTTGTGTAGGATTTCCAATTTTTAACACTCGATTGTTCTGGTCATAAAATTGTGATAATGAAATTTTATCCGGTTGGGAATTATTTTCCATAAAACAATTTTTCAGTAAAGCCGACAAGGAGTTCATTTTATTGAATTCTTTCGTCTTTTTATTTTTGTTGTCGTAATCAGGGCAAATACAAATTAATTCATGTTTGGCACGAGTAAACGCCACGTAAGCCAAATTCAAATTATCAATGTAGCGGTGCATTTGTTCGTCGAAGTATTGTTCAGAAAAAATGGTATCTTTCAATGATTTGTTATATTCAGCGGGTAACAGTGGTAATTGGTTGAAAGGAAATTCAGACGGCTGACACCACAAAAAGTTGGTGTTTCTGCCTTTAGCCTTGTCTAATTCCCAATCACAGAAAGGCATAATGACTACATCAAAATCAAGTCCTTTCGATTTATGAATGGTCATAATCCGAAATGCCTCTTGTTGGTCGGGGGTAGAAACAAAGCGGTCGTTTGATTTTAAATTCCACCAGTTCAAAAAACTGTTTAGATCGGTATTTCTACCGGTCGTAAATTTGAAAACTGCATCCTGAAATGACTGAACGAATACGGCTTCGTTGTGCCAGGTGCCCACTTCAAAAACTGAAATGATTTGTTCCACCAAATCATATAACGACCGATATTTGAAATTAAGTATAGCACTATTTTCAGCTTTACTGAAGAGAGTCGAAAATGCTTGTTTATTATTCGGAGTTGCGAAACATAAATTAATAGCTTCACTTTCAGATTTATGGAGTTTGCCACGTGCGTATTCGTAATTAACAATAGTCAGTTGAATCGGATCAAAAGGATTCATAAGCAATTGCATGATACCAAGAATAAACCGTACAGAAGCAGCTCCATTAATTAACAATCCTTGATTTCCCAGAATATCATAACAATATCCGGTTTTGGCTTCGTCTGAAGTTTTAAAGGAGAGCATATAATTTGTAATATCGGCCACTTCATGATTGTAACGTACCAATATACAACAATCTGAGGGTCGATATCCCTGATTTTGTAAGTTTTCAAGCAATAAAGGCAATTGTTTCAAGCTATCAACTTTCCATTCATCGTCGTTTTCATTTTTCTTGTCGATGAAACTTAACCGGACGTATCCTGTGCCTGCATTGTGCGAAATATGTTGAGCAGCAAATGAATAAGCATGTTCAATTTTATGAGTAAGGGGCTCTAACGAAGGGAAAAGCGGTAATACAGATTCTATGTCTCCATTAAGTTTGAGTTGTAATAATTGAGCGGCCTCATTGAAAATGGAGTTGTTGAATTCGACAATATTTTTGTCGCTTCGCCAGTTTGTATCAAGATATTCTTCCTGAATTTGCTCGGTTCGAAAATCATCGCGTATTTGTTCGTCTAATAATTTCCAATCGGAATTTCGCCAGCGGTAAATGCTTTGTTTCACATCGCCTACCACCAGATTGAATTTATTATAAGCTAAACTATTGGATATTAATGGTTGAAAGTTTTTCCATTGTAAGATGGATGTGTCCTGAAATTCATCGATCATAAAGTTATCGATATAAGTTCCGGTTTTTTCGTAAATAAACGGCATTTCGCTATTATCTATAATTTTATTCAGCAAAAGGTTCGAGTCTGAAATAAGCATGCTGTTTTGTGCATCAGTCAACGACCTGATTTGTAAAGCTAAATCGGATAAAATACCTAACGTATGAATATTCTTTAAAATGATTTTAGCTGTGTTGAAGTACACAAAATCTGATTGAAGTAAAATGTTGATTTGAATTAAACATCGTTGTAGACCATTGTTGTATGCATTTTCGATGGATGTAACGGTTTCATTGGATGTATTTTTGGAATAGCAGTTTTTTACATCATCGGCAAATGAAAGAAAAGTAGCACTGACTTTATATTCGCCATTTAAGATTTTTTCCAGATTTTTGATCGATGAGTTTGCACTTCCTTTAAAATCATCTAGAATCAAACCATGATATTGAATGATTTTCAATGCCTCGCTGGCACAAGTTTTAATATTCTCATCAAATTTAGTGGTAATTTCTTTTAATTTTTTGCGGTAATTGGTCAAAAATTCCCTTTCGTGCAGTTTTCGGTTGGTTTCTTCGGCTTTGTACTGATAGCTTTCTTTAAAAATTTCTTTTCCAAGATCGCGGATGTTCTGGCGCATATCCCATGAAACTGATTGCTCCACGCGCTCTTCGGCATATTCAGTGAGCCATTGAAGCAATTGTTTGTTTTCAACTTTCGACAAATCGAGAAAGAGATTATCTACCGATTGTTCGAGTATAGTTGAACTGTCCAATTCGAGATTGTACCCGCCATGTAAACCGATTTCACGTGTAAACGATCGAATAACTTGCTGAAAAAATCCGTCAATGGTACTGATTGAAAATGATGAAAAATCATGTAAAATGGAGGTAAGCACTTTTTTTGCACGCGCATTTATCGCCTCGTCATTCAAGTTGAATTTTTCAGTTAACCCATTTCGATAATTTGATTTCTCGCCTTGTGAAAGTGCAAAAAGTTCTTTCAATATACGCGATTTCATTTCTTCAGTGGCTTTATTGGTAAACGTAACCGCCAAAATATGTCGATGTGCCCTTTCGCTTTTTGGATCGAAAAGTAAATGGATATAATCCTGGGTAAGACGGTAAGTTTTACCAGAACCGGCTGAGGCACGGTAAATATTGAGCATTAACGGTAAAAAGTTATTTGAAATTTATTTTTTTCACTTTATATCCCATTTCAGTTAATATTTCGGCAATTTTCAACCTGAAATCTCCCTGTATAAGTATTTCACCATTGCGCGAGGAACCACCGGCACCACATTTTATCTTGAGCGTTTTAGCTAGATCTTTCAATTCACTGTCTTTTCCCTGAAAATCGGTTATAAGCGTTGCCGGTTTACCGTTTCGTTTGTCAAGTTCCACTCGTAAGGGCTCTGTCTGACTTTTTTTTACGATTTTTATTTCATCTGAAACATGAATTTCTTTAACTTGTGGCAGTTCTTCTTTTAAATCATTGAGTTGATCTCTCCAGTCGGTTTTCATATTTTTTGATTATAAATTATGCATTTTTTTAAACATCTCCCAAATAATTATGCCCCCCGTAATACTTACGTTTAGTGAATGCTTAGTTCCAAATTGCGGAATTTCAATGCATCCATCGCTTTTATCAATTACCGATTGTTGCACTCCTTTTACTTCGTTACCTAACACAATGGCATATTTTCTGTTTGTATCGATCGTAAAATCATTCAACATGATACTTCCCTGAGCTTGTTCAATGCAAAAAATAGTAAATCCTTGAGTTTTTAGTTGTTCAACGGCAGTGTGAGTGTCTTCAACATAATGCCATTCAACGGAATTTTCAGCGCCAAGTGCACTTTTGTGAATTTCGGGATGCGGTGGTGTGTTCGTGATACCGCATAGATAAACCGCTTGAATTAAGAATGCATCGGCAGTTCGAAATATAGACCCGACATTATGCATGCTTCGAACCTGATCGAGTATTACCACCAACGGGGTTTTAGTCTGAGTTTTGAATTCCTCGACTGTCAATCGATTCAATTCTGTAATTTTAAGTTTTCTCATAACTTATTATTGCAATTTTTTTATTCTAAATATAGATAATCGCAATGAATCAATGGCTTCTGATTTTTTTTGCCAATTATTTCACGAGCTTTTAAACTGTCATATTGCACTTTTCCTACACCGATTTCATTTCCTTCGGGCGAAATAATTTTAACAATATCGTCTTTTTCAAAATCACCCTGAATTTTTGTTGCTCCAACTGCAAGAAGGCTTACCGCTTTTTCACCGGTTAATGCTTTTACGGCATTTTCGTTTACGTGAATTTCACCTTTGGCAAATCCATGACTATGGGCAATCCATTTTTTCACGCTCGACACTTCATCTTTTGAAGCCACGAAATGGGTGCAGAGAATCGTGTCTTTTTTATCGAGCAATCGATTTAAAACATTTTCAGTTTTGCCATTTGCAATGTAGACTTCGATACCTTCGTCGGCAATTTTTCGGGCAATCGAAGTTTTCGTAGTCATTCCACCGCGACCAAATGTTGATTTGCCATTCTGAATGTAGTTTGAAATATCTTCTCCATGATGAATTTCACGAATTACCACTGATTCAAGTGAAGAAGGCATCCCATTAAAAATGCCATCAATGTTACTTAAAATGATCAAAGCCTGCATGTCCATCATCGAAGCAATCAAACCCGACAACTCGTCATTATCTGTAAACATAAGTTCTGAGACTGAAACGGTATCGTTTTCGTTTACAATCGGAATGACTCGATTATCAAGCATTACCTGCATGCAGTTACGTTGATTCAGGTAATGACGACGACTGCCGAAATTTTCTTTCGTGGTAAGTACCTGACCTACCGTAATCCCATGCTCGCGAAACAAATCCCAATAATGATTAATGAGTTTGGCTTGTCCTACTGCCGAATAAAGTTGGCGTTGATCGACCACATCTAATTTTTTTTGCAAGCCCAAAATACTTCTTCCCGAAGCGACAGCACCGGATGATATTAATACGATTTCAACTCCCTTTTTATGTAATGTAGCTATTTGATCAACGATGGCTGACATGCGGGTGATATCTAATGTACCATCGATGCGTGTTAATACGTTACTTCCAATTTTGACGGCTATTTTATTGTATTTCAACGACATTTTTTGGCTTTAAATTTTATGAATTCAGGAATACAAAACTATTATTCTTTAGGGACTTTATCATTGATCGAATAGCAATATACTCAATATGAGTAGATTATTAGCCTTTAGATTAATATTATGGAATCAGGGACAAAGGTATACAATTTGCTTAATTTGTCCAACAATTAAAAATATTTAAATTGCAGACATTAGGAATACATAGCTTTTCAGGCAACAGCAAGTGTAAAAACACTGATTTTTATATCTTGAATTTCAAGTAATACGCGAATACATGCTTCCAATGTTGATCCGGTAGTTAATACATCATCAACAATCATTACATGTTTACCAATCAATGATGCATGATCAGTACATTCGAAAATGCCCTGCGTGTTTTCGTAACGCTCAAATACTGATTTTTTTGTTTGAGTACTGTTTTCTTGGGTTCTTTGTAATATATTGGTGTTTTGTGGCTTATTTAAAATTAAGGCTAATCCTTTGCCAATCCATTCGCTTTGATTGTAGCCTCTTTTCCGGAATTTTGAAGGATGAAGCGGCACAGGTATGATGACATCAACCGAGCGAAAATCATCGGATTCAATTAAATCAATTGCTGCATACTGGCCCATTCGTTCACCTATTTCTTTGTTTCCCTTATATTTTAATGCGTGTAATAGTTTTTGAAAGGCTGACCCTTTTTGGAAATAGAAAAATGATGTGGCTCTGAAAATTGGTACTTTACCCCAGAACCGCTTCTCAATAGGATTATCAGGAATCAGATGAAAATTAGTTTTTGGGATGGCATTTAAGCAGGCGAGGCAAATTTGATTTTCGTTTTTCATCAAATTTTCCGAACATACGATGCATAAATCAGGATAGATTAAATTGAAAAAATCGCTGAGAATTTTTTTTTTCATAGCGAAATGGAATTTATTTCGATAATTGAATAGTGTTAAGTTAATTTGAAAATCCCGATAGATCTAGACAAGTTGAATCAAGTTGAATATTGAATAAATCAGTGATTTATGAATGAATTAATGCGGCATTATCATATAATTATTAGAATAAAATGTTTGTATTTAAATAACTATTAAAATTGATATTCAAATTTGGAAATTATTTCTTAAGCTATCAAACAGGTATTTTAATTTATCAATCGGCTCAACCATTCCCAAATTTTAGGAATAAAAATTATCAATCCAATGCTAGCCGAGAATAGTGCCGAAATCAATACTGCTCCGGCAGCTAAATCTTTGATTTTGCCTGCTGTGGGATGAATTTCGGGCGAAACAAAGTCAACAATATTTTCGAGTGAAGTATTAATCAATTCAAGCCCGAAAACCAATCCGAAACAAAGCAAACAAAGGAGCCATTCGTTGATTGAAATTTGAAATAATATCCCGAAAATGACAACTAACAATGCAATAATACCATGTATTTTCATGTTTGGTTCTGTACTGAAGGCTGATATTATTCCTTTCAAGGCAAAACTGAAACTTTTAAGTCGTTTTTTCATCGTGTGTTACAATTTTTCGTATCAAAAATTCATAATGCAAATAACGGAATTTTTTTGCTAAAAACAATTTGTTTTGCTAAAAAAAAGTCTGAAAAAACAATTGTTTCCTCAGACTTTTATTATGTGTATTGAATCAATTATGCTTTTACTCTTTCCACATAAGAGCCGTCGCGTGTATCGATTTTTATAGTTTCACCTTCATTGATGAAAAGGGGCACGCGAACTGTGGCACCGGTTTCAACCGTTGCAGGTTTGGTAGCATTGGTGGCAGTGTCGCCTTTTAAACCCGGCTCTGTGTAGGTAACCATTAAATTAACCGAGACAGGAAGGTCGGCATATAAAATGGTTTCTGATTGAGCGTGGATAACCACTTCGCACATCATGCCTTCTTTTAGGAAATCGACGCCATTGATAATTCCTTTGTCAACCGAAACTTGTTCATAGGTTTCATTGTTCATGAAATTATATCCCATATCATCTTGATAAAGAAACTGATATTCTCGACGTTCGATGCGAACTTCGTCGATGCGCACTCCTGAATTGAATGTTTTTTCGTAAGTTCTGCCGTTAATTACATTTTTCATTTTTGTACGAACGAATGCAGGGCCTTTGCCTGGTTTCACGTGCAGAAACTCCGTGATAAAAAAGTATTGACCATCTAATTCGATGCACATGCCGTTTTTAATATCTGCTGTTGTAGCCATTTATTGTGTAATATTTAAGAATTTGTGATTAGTTGTTACCCTGAAAGGTCTGATTTTTAGAGCTGCAAAATTACGATTTTAATTCTTAATATCAAAATCGATTGAGATTCAATCCAATATCTTTCTGTGATTCAAGGATAACATCTTTTGCATCTTCATTTAAATTAATTTTGATGCGTTTGAATTTTAGTAACAATTTAAGGATGAACCTTATTCTCGGTTAGTGTTGTTGAAATTTAAAGATGTGAACTTGATGAATGTCATTAAGAAATTATTATTGCTAAGAACGTAACTTTTTTGCCATTTAAGGCTTTCATTCCATGCGCTTTAGTCGCATCAAAATAAATGCTGTCACCTTGAGAAAGGGTGATGTTGTTTTCGCCAATGCGCATTTGCATATCTCCTTCAATTACAAAGTTAAATTCCTGTCCTTCATGGGTGTTGAGCTGAATGGATTTTTCATTGGGTTGTATAGTTACTTCAAACGGTTCAGCTTTGGCATGTTTAAATCCAGATGCAAGTGTCTGATATTTATATGATTTTCTTCGTTCAACGCGAATGCCTTTTCCTTTTCGGGTTACAAAATACGAAGCAGAATGGGGGTCTTCACCTGCGATAAGTGCCGTTATTTCTATTCCGAAATTTTGAGCAACCTGAAAAAGAAAACTCATTGGAATATCATCGTTTCCGGATTCGAAACGAATATAATTTTCTGCTGAAATACCACATTTTTCAGCAGTCTGTTCTATCGTAAGATTTAAGGCATCGCGTAATCCTTGTAATCTTTCGGCTATTTGTTTTATTTGTGTGTTCATTGTTGTGTGTATTTATGGAACTATTCTGGTTGCAAATTTAGTTTAAACATTTTGAACTGTAAAGAAATAAGCATCAAATTAATACGGGTCATCCCAATTTTGAATAAATTTATATTCTGTAAATTTACGATTTAATTAACTGATTATAAAATTAATATAATTGAATTCATTATCGTTTAATATTGCTGATGCACTAAATTTTTAAAATACTTGATATATTGTTGATAAACAGCAATATAAAAGTGCTCTTTGATTTGACGATTTGAATTGAAAAATTTTAATTTTGGGCTTATAGGTCAAATTGGTTGTTAAAAATACATGCAAGCCTTTTTATGATTAGCTTTGCAGCAAATCAAAGGTTATGAATAAAAAAATGCTTTTGTTGTTTTAGTTAAATCCATTAACGTTTTAGTGCATCAGCAGTCATCGTTTAAATTGAATTCAAAATTGCTTTTTGATTTTGATTGATTCAAAATAACTTCTAAAATGAAGAATTGAGATTTGCTTGGGTGTAAGAGAGTGCTGAAAGCCGATCAATCAAATTATCTCACTCTTAATTTTCGCCCTGGTTTTAACTTCGTCCGTGCTTTAATTCCATTCAGCCGACATAAGGCTTTAATGTTTGTGCCATTTCGAGCCGCAATTTTTTTCAGGTTGTCATGTCGTCGAACCGTATAATATTTTCCGGCACCAAGCATTTTAACTTCCCGTTGATAATAAAATGAACCTTTTTTTGTGAGTAAATAGGAAGATGCAATTACATGACCAGTTAAAAAATTGATAATATGAGCCGGATTGATCGCATTGCCAATATATCTGGTTTCGAAATGAAGGTGCGGTCCTGTCGAATGACCTGTGTTTCCTCCATAAGCAATCAGTTCACCTGCTTTAACATTTTGATTTAATTTTATGAGCACTTCGTTAAGATGGGCATACACAGTTTCTAACCCATTATCATGCCGAATAACGATATAATGACCATAACCTCTTGGTTCGTAGTCGATAATACGAACTTTGCCTTTGAATGCACATAAAACAGAATCACCGACTTTCAATCGTAAATCGATGCCATAATGAAACCGGTAGCGACGAGGTCCGAATTCGGAAGTAATTATACCCGGAACTGGAACAACAAAGTGAGAACAATCAATTCGTACCGAATCAGGCATACTGTCGATAGGAATTTTATACGGATTTACATGATCACATGACCAAAGGTTGTTATAGATGTCGTCTGCAGGATGATTTTCCATCAAGTCATCCGAGTTATCATTCAACATTTGGTGATAAACATTTGTGCTATCTTTTTTGGGTATGAAAGAATAATTATTTTGTTGTGCAAATCCCCCAAAAGCAAAGAGGAAAAAACTGGAAAAAATAAAAAAAATTTTGGGAGATAAAATCATAAAAAATGGATTTTCAATAAATCCCGATTCAAAACATCGGGAGAAAAAAAGGTAATCAAAAAATGGTGATTTGGTAGTGGTTTTTAAATTTCGTCGTTTGCATATAGAAAACTTAATATTGAGAGTTTGTAGTCAAATATTTCACTGTCAATAAAAAACCGTGCCAACTCGGTTTTTGCATTTTCGACGGTGTCGGAAGTGTGAATGATATTTTCCTGCACACTCATGCTAAAATCGCCTCGGATCGTGCCTACGGAGGCTTCACGTCCATTGGTTTTTCCTGCCAATTCATGTACAATTTTCACAGCATCAATGCCTTTTAAGCAACAAACAATTACGGGTGTAACCATCATTGAATCTTTAATACGTTTGAAGAAACTTTTTTCGGCTAAATGGGCATAGTGTTCATTTAAAATTTCGTCGGTGAGTTGCATCATTTTAATACCGCATAATTGTAATCCTTTTTGTTCGAAACGATGCAAAACTTCACCCACCAATCCACGTTGAAGGGAACCGGGTTTAATTATTACCAATGTTTTTTCCATTTTATTTTATAGTAATTTTCAAATTTATTGCATTAGAAAAGTCGACTAAATTATTGTTATATAAGTATTTGTATATTTTTATTGAAATATTAAATTACAACATAGCAAATGAATTATATTTTGTACTTCAAAAATAAATAATCGCACGAAGCAAGCAAAACAAATTCAATTTTCTTAACTAATTACGCTCCAATTTAAGGTATTAGTTTTCATTCTGCTTAATTGAACGGACATAACTTTATTTTCCAATTTTTCCAATTGCGGGTCATCGTCAAGGATTTCGGCTGCAGCTCGTCGGGCAATTTCGAGCATTTTACCATCTTGTGCTAAGTTTGCAATTTTTAAATCGAAAGGCAAACCACTTTGTTGCGTACCATCCATATCGCCGGGTCCACGTAATTTTAAATCAGCTTCTGAAATCTCGAATCCATCATTTGTTCTTACCATGATTTCCATACGTTTTCGAGATTCTGTTCCTAACTTAAAGTCAGTGAGCAAAATACAATATGACTGTTCAGCTCCACGTCCCACTCGTCCACGTAACTGATGTAATTGTGACAGCCCGAATCGCTGGGCGCTTTCAATTATCATAACCGAAGCATTTGGAACGTTTACTCCTACTTCTATAACAGTGGTAGCTACCATAATTTGAGTTTCTCCTGCAATGAATTTTTGCATCTGAAAATCTTTGTCGGCAGCTTTCATTTTGCCGTGCACCATACTTACTTTGTAATGTGGAAAGGCATCTCTGATATATTCGAATCCGGTTTCTAAATTTTGTAAATCTATTTTTTCAGATTCCTGAATCAAAGGATATACGATGTAGACCTGTCTTCCTGAATCAACCTGTTTCGTGATAAACTGATTCAATCCCTGACGCTTATTCTGGTAATAATGAAAAGTCTGAATTGGTTTTCGTCCGGGCGGCAGTTCATCAATAACTGAAATGCTGAGATCTCCATAAAGTGTCATGGCTAAAGTTCGAGGAATAGGGGTGGCTGTCATGACCAAAATATGTGGCGGATTTTGATTTTTTTTCCAAAGTTTTGATCGTTGTTCCACGCCAAATCTATGTTGCTCATCAATAACAACAAGACCAAGATTTTTAAATTGAACCGTATCTTCAATTAACGCATGGGTTCCGATAAGTAAGTCCATTTTTCCGTTTCGCAGTTGTTCGTGGATTTCTTCGCGTGCTTTTCGTTTTGTCGATCCGGTTAGTAAGCCGACTTTTAATTCTAAATTTACTAAAAGTTGTGTGATAGAAGCGTAGTGTTGTGTGGCTAAAATTTCGGTTGGAGCCATGATGCAAGCCTGAAATCCGTTATCAACAGCCATTAACATTGACATAAGTGCCACGAGAGTCTTACCGCTACCTACATCGCCCTGAAGCAATCTGTTCATTTGCCTGCCCGAACCTACATCTATTCTTATTTCACGAATCACCCGTTTTTGGGCATTGGTAAGCTCAAAGGTCAAATTTTGATTGAAAAAAGTATTGAAAAAATATCCTATTTTGTTGAAAATAAATCCTTTGAAATGCTGATCACGCCATTTTGTCTGTTGCAAAATGCTGAGTTGGATATAAAAAAGCTCTTCAAATTTTAGCCGTTGCCGTGCTTTATTTAATAAATCGGCATTTTTGGGGAAATGTACATTTGATAATGATTCGGTGAGGTTGAGTAAAGCAAATTTTTTCAGCATATAGGCAGGCAATGTTTCGGGTATCCCCGATTTTATTGTTTTTACCAAAGGATATATAATTTTCTGAATAGCTTTTGAATTCAGAAAATTAGTTTTCATTTTTTCTGTCGTATTGTAGTAAGGTTGTAATCCCATTTGTTCAGGTGGAGGCAGTTGCGATTCCAGTTCAATTTCGGGATGAACCAGATTGAAATGCCCATTAAATGGCGATGGTTTACCAAAAACCACGTAGGTTATGCCGGTTTTATACTTTTCAAGTACCCATTTAACGCCTTTAAACCAAACCAATTCTATTGTTTCTTGTCCATCTGTGAATATTGCTGACAATCGTTGTTTGTGTCCTTCGCCAACTTTTTCGAAACGAATAATTTGACCTTTTACCTGAATGAAAGGCATTTCTTCCGAAATTTCATGAAGATAATAAAACCGGCTTCTGTCGACATATTTGTAAGGATAATGATGCAACAAATCCTCTGTCGAATGAATATTGAGTTCTTTCGCCAGTAAATCTGCCT
Source organism: Bacteroidota bacterium (assembly GCA_021779195.1). GTDB lineage: Bacteria > Bacteroidota > Bacteroidia > Bacteroidales > Paludibacteraceae > Paludibacter. Next base: position 16,866 of record JAJYBB010000009.1, read on the forward strand.
TCTTTGGTCCTACACCCGGCAAAAATTTTATATCCTGATGTGATAAATCCATTTTTAAATTATCCGGAAATATATTTTCCCATTGGAATTTTTCTAAGTACAAATATAATCATATACGAACAAATTAAGGTCAATATTATGATCGCTGGTAAAGAAACGATTGGGTAAGCCATCGTCCAGAAAACGCCATGATTATATAAGATACTTATAATCAGTATATGTACCAAATAAATGCCGTAACTATAATCACTGATGGTGTGTGTTACCCAACGCAAGATCCGATTGTTTATCGTAGAATCTTTTACTAAAATATAAAGTGCAACTGATTGAATAATTGTGTTTATTGTCAGGCTTCCATAGAAACTCATATCGAGTTTGTGAACATTTTTGCTCGAAAAATAGGTGGCAAAAGCTGAAAATATGACTGTCAGCAGAAAAATAGAAACATTGAAAAGCCTGTATTTTTTTGTCTGGAATGAAATATTTTTTAAATAATAACCCACTACCAAAAAACCGGAATAAAGAAAATAATCTTTTGTTTTCAGTAAAACATAAGTCCAGTTTGAAGTATGGATCATTTGATTTGTAAATAAAATATTCAGTAATACCCAGCCCAACAAAACAATCAGAATAGTTGAATTGCGTAATTTTCGAATTAATCTACTTAAAAACGGTACAAATAGATAAAGAACCAGTATCATATAAATGTACCAGAAATGTTTTGAAACGCCTTCATTTACAAATAGAGTAATTGCCCATTGAAAAATGGAATGAAATTCTTTCGGTTGATTTTTGGGTGTCAAAATATACCAGCGATACACCCAGTAAACCACGAGCCAAAACAAGAAAGGCAACAGCACACGCATCATTCGTTTTTTATAAAACTCGCTCAGCTTATATTCTTTTCCTACCATAGTTGAACCGCTAAGCATCAAAAATATGGCTATAACGAACCGAACAGAGCTGTCAATGATGTTACCGATCCACCAATATTCCATATTCACGCCATACATCATTTTTAAAACCGGTGTTGTAACATGAATAGTGATAACACCAAGTAAAGCCAATGCACGAAGAGTATCTAAATATTGAATGTTCGCTGTATTGACTTTCATGAAATTTTAGAATTTTCAAAACTGATTGTAATTTCCGCCATTTTCAAATCAAATTCGGTGGTAATTTTGATGTTTTCACGGTTACCTTCAACCAAATGAATCTTATTACCAAGTGATTCTACTACTGAAGCATCGTCGGTAAAAAAAGGTTCAAATTTTTGCTTGTAGGCTTTTTTTAATAAATTGACATTAAAAACCTGGGGTGTTTGAACTAATTTATATTTTTGTCTGTCGACTGATTTACTTCCAGAATCGGTAAGTTCTCTAATGCTGTCGATTGGATCGATAACCGGTATGGCAGCTTCGTGTTTTTGAGCAGCATCAAAACAGCGTGCAATTGTTTCCATGCTTACAAATGGTCGAACGCCATCATGAATGGCTACCAATGCTGAATTCTGAACGACTTCCAGACCGTTTTTTACCGATTGAAATCGAGTATTACCCCCTGCGACAACCTGATGCGGAATATCAAAGGCATATTTATTGCACAGTTCTTTCCAATAATCGATTTGAACCGTTGGAATTACCAGGATTAAAGGCATATTTTCATCAAACCGGTGAAAAACTTCAAGTGTATGCATCAAAATTATTTTACCACCGAGCAGGAGAAATTGTTTGGGTATAGCTTTATGCATCCTTTCTCCCTTTCCGCCCGCAACTACAATTGTTGTTTTATTCATACTTTTTTTCGACATTAAAAAACTAAAGCAAAGATACATAATTGAGAAGAAATAAAAAATTTGAAGGAATAATTTTAAAAATTATCATGTAAATATTTGTATTACTGTATTATATAAATAAATATATAAATAAACTGTCAAAATAAGATATAGAAACCCCAACTAATGTTTAACTTTGCATCTCCGTAAAATTTGAATAAATTAAAATGAAAAACTTTGCTATAGTATTGATTTTTTTATCTTTGTCTTCAATTACCAGTGCACAACACCCTCTTCAAACCGGAAGCTTAAACATATTTGAGTCTTTGGCACAACCTGATTCAGTAACACAATCAACGGTAATTGTTCATCAAGATAATCGCTTAGAACTTGCTATGTTAGGACGGAGCACCAACGCCACTCATCCTACTACAAGAGGATTTAGGGTTCAGGTTTTTTCGAGTAATTCTTCTCGAACTGCAAAAAACGATGCCTTCAGAATTGAAAAAATGATTGTAAACGAATTCCCTGAAACTGCAGTTTATGTAAATTATTATTCTCCTTTCTGGAAAGTAAGGGTTGGCGATTTTCGAACCATAAGTGAGGCTCAAACATTTAGAAACCAGATTATTGAAACTTTCCCAAATCTTCGAAGCGAAACCTATATTGTGAAAGAAGAGATCAATTTACCCGATAAAAATTAATTAGTTCCTATGGATTTCAATATGAATGAACCGGTGCCATTTGATGCAGAAAAGACAGCTCAAATTGCAATGCACTATCGCGAAATCATTCGTCTTTTAGGTGAAGATACCGAACGAGAAGGATTACTTAAAAGTCCAGAACGCGTTTCGCGCGCTATGCAATTTTTAATGCAAGGCTACGAGCAAGATCCACATGAAATTATCCGTTCAGCTATGTTTACAGAAAATTATCGCCAAATGGTGATTGTTAAAGATATAGATTTTTACTCCATGTGCGAACATCACATGTTGCCATTTTTCGGAAAAGCACATGTGGCATATATCCCCAATAAAAAAATTACAGGGTTGAGTAAAATAGCCCGTATTGTCGAAGTTTATGCCCGTCGTTTGCAGGTTCAGGAACGAATGACTACGCAAATCAAAGAATGTATTCAAAATACGCTTAATCCAATGGGAGTAATGGTAATCATTGAAGCTCAACATCTTTGCATGCAAATGCGTGGCATTCAAAAACAACATTCCATTACTACCACATCTGATTTTACTGGTATTTTTGAGCAAGCAAAAACTCGTGAAGAATTTATAAGCCTGATAGGTAAGAAGTAAAATGTTGGTGTCGTAATATTTAAATCGAGTGCATCAAAAAGTAAAAGTCTGTTTTTCTACTGAACATCCTCTTTTTGGTTATTAAAGTTTTGCTTTTCCTGGATAATATATTCAGGACGATTTTTTATCTCATCAAATAAGTTTCCAACATAAGCGCCTACTATACCGATAGTTAGTAGCTGAACTCCTCCAAAGAAAATAATCAGTACAAAAAGCGATGTCCATCCCGGATCGGCATGGGTGAATCCTAAAATTTTTCCAAGAATTGACCAAACCGCTAATCCCAGTGAGAAAATTACCGCAATGAAACCAAGTGTAGTAGCTAATCGTAAAGGCTTGGTTGAGAAATAAAGCAACGAAGTAGTGGCTAATTTCAACATTTTAGAGAACGGATATTTTGTTTTGCCAGCAAAGCGAGGTTCACGTTCGTAATAATAGGGCACTTGCTTGAAACCGACCCACGAAACCAACCCACGAATATACTTCCCTTTTTCGTGCATTTTATTAAATTCGTGTATGATATTTTTATCGATCAACCGAAAATCCCCTGTGTCGAGTGGAAGTTTTACTTCTGAGAAGAAGTTCAGCATTCGATAAAAAATTTTTGAAGATAATTTTTTGAAAAATCCTTCCCCTTTTCTGGCTTTTCGAACACAATAAACTACTTGAGCTTCAGATTTTTCCATTGTTCGAATCATATCAGGTATTAGCTCGGGAGGATCTTGTAAATCGGCATCGATAATCACAGCCATTTCCGACGTACAATGATTGATGCCTGCAGTAACTGCTTTTTGATGTCCAAAATTACGCGAAAATGAGATCAGTTTTACTTGTTGATCTTTCGCCGCTATACCTCGTAATAAATCGTATGTGTCATCAGTGCTTCCATCGTTTATAAAAATCAATTCTGTTGGACGTTGAAGGCTGTCCATTACTGCTTTCATGCGCCGATATGATGCTTCAACTACCGAATCTTCATTGAAACACGGTACTATGATGCTCAGTGACTTGTTCATATAGGTCATTTTTTAAAAGTATAAAATTTATTCAACGTAAAATTAATAATTGTATAAACCACAATCGACAATAATTGAGAAAAATAGGGGTCGATGAGTGTGAAATGAAGTAGCAGGTACAAATTACCCAATTGTACTAAATACGATATAGCAAAAGTAATGATAAATTTAAAAATTGTGTTACGTAAAGATGAATTACTTTCGAATGTCCATTTTCGGTTCCATACAAAACTATTGATTAACCCCACAATGTACCCAATGATATTTGAAGCATAAGCCGATAAATGCATCCATTTCATTAAAATCCAGATGGTTGCAGCAGTTAACACTGTATTCGAAATGCCAACTATGCCAAATTTAATAAATTGTTTCAGTGAAGTTGGAATACTCATTGTTTTTTTAGGGTTGATTTCATTTCTCTGTTTTCGTAAAGGCAAATTTCTACAAATCCTTTTTTGAATCGTTTCACAGGAATCCATTTTTTACGATTTGAAAGGCTGTTGAGTAACGAATCAGGTACATTTGAAATATCCGAATAAATGTAATATTTTCTGTCAGGTTTATCGCCTACAATTTTACCAGCATTGGACAATTCCACAAATTTACGGTCGCCGTATATGCAAAATCCTCCTGAAATATCGTTATAATTTAATTTTTGTTTGTCGATGTAATTGAAACAATCTTCTCTCAGCTTATAAAAGGAAATATGTGCTAATGTTCCGTCCCACGATTTTGCAATTTTATTCGGGTATATCCAGAAATTACCGGTGATTTCAAAAATTAGAATGAGAATAAAAACTGCCTTTGTCTTTTTGATCTCCCAATGTGAAACCAATTTAAACAATGTCAAAACGGTCAGAAGGAAAAATTGAGGTATAAAATATCGACCTGAAAAAGGCATTTGGGTAATAAAAATAAATATAAAATATAATACATTAAGCATTAATAAATTGATTAGTAGTATTTTGTCAGAAGGCATTAATTTCGATTTATTTCTTATCATATAAAATGCTACGTAAAATCCAACTGCCCATACCACAATTCGCCCGTTTTCGATGGTACGAAGTCCAAATTCAGCCAAATGTTTGACTAAACCCAACACACTCGTTGGTAATGCATAATGACCAGAAGTTGTCTCGTTATTAAAAAACCAACCGCGATTGGAAATATAATATATGTAATACCCGCTCAATAAAACAAAAATCGGCAAATAAGGCCATAAAATCTTGCTTACAGATTGCAATGTGAGTTTTCTATCTTGTTGTAAATAAATATAATATCCATTTGAAATCAATAAAATAAAGGCTGCAAAAACGCCTCTCATATTAACCCCGCATAGAAAAAATAATCCAATGGATAATAGTATTGGTTTACGTTCCAAAATTGAACGGAGCGAAATTACAAACGCCACGAATAGAATGAAATCAGGCGAAGCAATTGCATACTGAGTTAAAACAGTAGGCTCGAGCAACACGATTGCAAATACCCAACCCACAGTTTTTTGATTAAAAAAAACAGAAAGAAATTTCCATAATTGAAAAATGAGAATTATTGCCCAGAATAAGCTAAATGCATGCGAAACCCATAATTTATAACCAAAAATATTCCATAAAATGGCTGTCATAATTCCCATTAAAGGTGGATGATAACCGGTTGCCACAATTTCTGAACCTGAATTTTGTGCCGGCATAAGAAGCGATTGAAAATGATTCAGATAAAACCAATGCGCTTCTTTTGAAGTTTGTTGAATATTATCCCAGAAATAGCCATTTTGCATTGAAATTACAAAAAGCAATCCATATGCAAGCACCATCAAAATGGGAGAAAGGTTATTTTTTATAAATGATTTCAGATTCATTTTCAAAATGTTGAATAAAATCGATGACAGTGAAAAAGATTACAGCGAAATAAAGAACAAATGCTGGTTTCATGGGTAATACATCGTTGAAACGAGAACAACGAATGTAGGAATAAAGTGAAATTAACCAAATCCCAAGCGGTATCAATGGCTTTTTTCTTAAAATAAGCCAATATAAAACTCCCGAAATATCCCCCAGATACATGTATCGTTCGTGCATTCCGGGCAATAAAAACGGTATAACGATTGCGCTTAGAAAAACCAATCTCACCCATTGATCAAACGAAAATTTAAATTTCTTAAGGCTTAAGACTATGCCAAAAACAAAAGTAAAAACAAAAGTAATGATCATGCCGATAATTTTTATCGGTTGATAGAATGCATTATCGAAAAAGATATAAATATTGGGGAAATTCAGCGTGAGAAATGGATAATGATCGGCTTGAGATAAATATATATTTAATAAACCGGTTAGCGATCTGCCCATGACAAAAGCCGGTAGTAAACTTACAATAAAAACCGCAGGCACCAAAAGAAAATAATGCCAGCGGATATTTCCGCGAAGTAACATTACAAAGTAAAATGGCAATAACATGACGAATTGCATTTTAAACGAAAATGCAATGCCCAACATCAATACAGAAAGCAACTGTTTTTGAATGAATAAGAAATAAATACTCCCAAACACAAAAGCAGCATAAATTGAGTCGCATTGTGATAAATACGAACTATTGAGCAAAACGGAAGGCAAAAGAGGAACAATTGCCATTGCAATCCAAACCATTGGAAGGGTTTTAAATTTTAAACCAGCAATTTTACCTACAAAAAATGCAGCGATATATTCAAAAAAAATGGAGGTAATTTTTATGCAAATTAATGGATTCAATCCAATCTTTGCGATCAGGATCAGGATATAAATATAAGCAGGAGTATAATCGTAAAAATTGTATTTCAAGGAAGAAAAATACCCGTGTGATTGAATGAAATTGAGCCAAGGCTGAAGAAACCCCACGAAATCGCCGGTACGCACAGGAAGCAACAGTATTTTTGCTATCAATCCCAATGTAATAAGTAGAAAATATACTTTTTTTTGAGCGAGAAAAGTCGGTATATCGTGTTGTTTCATACAAAATAAAAAAATAAGGCTGAATTTATATTCTAGACATTCGTTTTTAGTCTTGATGCTATTGATGCCAAGGTATAAGGAAGCATTAAGTTAAAATACGATATATCACATAAGTTGTGGGTAATAAAATTTTGATCCATATTGCTACGAAGGTATAAACCAAACTGCGAAATAAGAATAAATGTGAAAACGAACAAGGATGTAATCCCGAAATAAGCCGAAATATTTTTCCAACTTAATGATAGTAGAATGCCTAATATAATCATTATTAGTAAAATAGATAAATACCCTTTATCCGCTTGAGACATGAACGGATTGCGCGAGAAGAAAATCCAAGTATGAATATCCCAAAAAATAAAGGGCAAAAATGTGAGCAAAGCCGTTGAAAAAATAAGAATTGGAAAAATAATTTTTTGTTTCAGACTTAAATTCAGATAGGGAGCAAAGAAATAAAGTGCAACAGGCAATAATGCACTTAGACGCGTTGAGGCGATCAACCCAATGATAGCAGCAATGAATACCATATGCCGATTAATACCATACTGTTTTTTTTCAATCCAAAGCAAAACTACAAAAACGAAAAGGGCATTATTGAGCGAATCGCTTCGCACCAACACCTCCCACCAATAACCCGTTGAAGCTAAAAGTAACAACAGATAGAACACCGATTGACGATAAGAATTAAAGAACAGTTTGATCGCTATGGCAGTAAGCAATAAAAAGAAAATCAGTCCAAATCCAACATCACCGAGCAAATAAAAAGCTAAATTCAGTAGATGCCAAAACGGAAAAGGAGATGGAAAATTAGTATTACTAACATGTGTATGAGCTGCATAAGGATATTTTCCTTGAAAAAAATAATCCCAAAAAAACGAAAGTGCCGACCAACGATCTACGTGAATTGTATAAGGATTAACTGAATGTAATAGAAAGATTATAAGAGAGATAGCAATAAATAGAACGATAAAAAAACTTGCTTTGAATATTTTTTCGGTTAACTTGTGCGAAAATTTAATATATAGAAAAGAAAATCCCAGTATCAGGATAACATACGAAATAATATAAACGAGCGGATTGATATCCGCTCGAGCAATATATTTGTAAATAAAAAGTCCGTTAACCAATAAATAGAGTGTGAGTTGCAGGTAAACCGATTGTGCAAATTTTGAAATAGTATCTTTCATGATTTATAAATTTAGTTGATAACCATGATTTTAGTGATGGCATTTTGTGTTCCATCTGAATTCACACAGATTGCTAAATAAATACCTGTATTCACTTTTCGTCCATGTACATCTTTCCCATCCCAAGTGGCAATGCTTCCGTTTGACACTGTCTGACAAACTAAGTTTCCGTTTAAATCCGTGATTTTCACCTGAGTATTGGCAACCAAACCAGTTATGGTTATTATCCCATTGTAGTTTTGACGAACAGGATTGGGGTATGCATACACATCGCCAAATGAATCGCCGGCTTCACTTGCATCGCTCTGATAGGATACAATGCCCTGACCGGTGCCGAAAAATACTTCTCCAGTAACCGGATTGATGGCAATTGACAAAATATCATTCGATAGTAATGGACTATTGGATACGGTAAAATGCTGAATAGTCTGCTGTCCGTTATCTGACATTAAATAGACTCCTGAACTTTCGGTTCCGATCCATTTTCGATTGGCTCCATCGATGGCAATAGATTTTATGTTTTCGCTTGAGAGCAAATAATCAGCCTGTCCGGTGCTGTCGTTTCGTGGTATTTTAACACGTGAGCAGGTGTAATCCGAATTAAAAACATTTGATAAATTGCTAAATAAAAATGGTCCTTGATCGGTTCCTACCCAAATTACACCATTTTTGTCTTGTGCAATGCAGCGTACAGAAGATGGTGTAAATGCATTTAAAATTGTATGGTTGTTGTTATCTGTTTCGGGGTATATAAATTGTTTGAGATAAATAGATTTGTCATCGGACATATTGTCCGGCGTTCCATTATCGTCGAATACAATCAAACCTGTTTGCGAACGAACGGCAATGACCCATTTTTGATTAGGATTTTGATTCGAAATAAGGATACTGCCCAAAGTTGGCATTTGCGAAGCCACACTGTAACTCATTTTCTTCCACGTTCCATTCGCCATTCGGAGCTGAATACCATCAGCAACTCCTGAATTCGCTACAAATAAATTCCCTTGCTTATCCACAACAGCCCCATCTACACGAATATAGTTGTATGGATCGGCTGGAATAATTGTTTCGAGTGTGCTATTCAGATGATTGTACCAGTTGATTAATCTGCTGCCTTTAAATTCGTATACACCGGATCCATAAGAAGTTACAAAATAATGTACGCTGTCAGTAGGATTTGTTGTCGGGTCGACAGCCACGTTCATTAAATCTAAAAAGGGATGACCGGTCTGACTTTGAATATCGGGTGCATTTATATTTGTCCAGCTTCCGCTGATATTGTCAAAGTTCATAACGCTTCCTGGTTGTTTGTTTTGCGCTCCCCATCGACCTCCAGGCACAACGAATAATTTTTGACCGGAAAAAGTCATACTCCAAGGCAAATTTACTGCAGGTCCATCTGGTTTGTAATAGCTTATCGTCGGAGAATTGGCGTTATTTTGCTGATATGAAATTACGCCAAAACTATTGGCAGCAAACCAGTAAGTGTTATTCGAAATGTCGTATTCGGCATCTGAAATAGTTCCTAAATCAGCAATGCTTTTTACATTCAGTTGATCATCAATTAAATTAACAGAATTTGCTGAAAAAATATTCATACGTCCATTATTCGTATTGAAATTAGTAACTGTGAGGTTGGGTAAATACGCAGTCCAAGTATTGTCGTTTAATTGTTGGTACATTTTGCCTCCTCGAAGTAAAAATAATGAACCTGCAAATGAATTGATCATCTGAAAATTGCCAAATCCCGGTAAATTTGAAACTACTTTCCAAGTGGCATAGTTAATTAAACTTGGATCGGATATAGATGCACTGAAAATCGTTGTTGAGGTCAATGCATAAATCTGTCCGTTATGAATGGTGGTGCTTAGCACCTTAACTTCTGATGCATTTGGACCGATATAATAAGTTTCAGCAATTTCTTTCTTTTGAATATTCAGTACGATAATTCCAAAATCACAGGATAGATATGCTTTATCTTGGTAAAATGTGATTTGATTTACATTTTTACTGGCACTCATTTGCTTGTTAAACAAATCAGGGATGTTATAAATTCCTCCGGAACTCATGATATCAATATTCCCATTCGAGTAGATAATAAGTAACTGTTTAGAATTTTTATCGTACTTCATTATCGAAATGTCAGCCCCGTTTAAGCCGCTCAGTTTACTATAAAACTCGACCCCTCCATCCAATTTATCCACTGAAAATAACGCTCCTTCACTAACTGCAAAAATTTTATTATCAGACTGTGCAATTTGTGATACACTATTGTAAGCAAAATGTGTTCGCCATTTTCCCATGGCTAATTGTGCCGAAGCAAAGCCTGAAATGCAAATAATGCAAATAATAAAAGTAAATTTTAGTGGAAAAAATTTCCTTATATTGTTAAAATATGCCAATTCGATCTTGAAATGTAATGTATGAGCGATGTTGAAACGAGTAGGTTTTTCTGAGTATTTCATTATAAAAATGGTTGCGGTAGTTACAACTTATAGAAACGAATTATTGATCCTTTTATTTTTTAATTCAATACTAAAAAGTGATCAATACGGATCCTTAATGTATGTGTTTTAAATGTTGAACTAATTTTTGGACTGCAATTGCTCGATGACTAATCTTATTTTTTTCGTCGGAACTTAATTGAGCAAAACTGACTAAATAATTTTCGGGAACAAAAATCGGATCGTAACCAAAACCATTGTTTCCTCTTGGAAAACGGGCGATATTTCCTTTAATATTCCCTTCAAAAAATGAAGTTTTTTCTCCTTCGATTAAAGCAATTACAGTTCTGAATTGGGCAGTCCGATGGATATTATCTCCTAATTTTTCAAGTACTTTGCACATATTGTCCGCTGAATTTTGGTTTGCCCCGGCATACCTTGCCGAATAGACTCCGGGCTCACCATTTAAGGCATCAATTTCTAATCCGGTATCGTCGGCAAAGCAATCAAATCCATATTTCTGATGAATGTAAGTTGCTTTTAATAAAGCATTCCCATTTAAAGTGTCGGCTGTTTCAGGAATTTCATCTGTACAACTCAAATCGGATAAACTCAAAATTTGAAATTCAGATTGCAATATTGACCGAACTTCGTCTAGTTTATGTTCATTATTAGTAGCAAAAACCAACTTCTTCATACTTAATTAAAATTAATTCTTGGTTTGCAAAGATAATTATTTTTGTCAATTTATTACCCAATGCCGAACTATTTAGTTTTGTTCTTGTTTTCCGATTTTTATTCGCAGTGTAATATTGAATTCTGTTCCGGGTTGAATTAATCCTCCAAAATCAGCATATTTTTCATTGAATAGGTTATTCAGGTCGATAAATACCTCCATTTGTTTTTGTTCCCATTTAATGCGTCCGTTGAATAAAAAATAAGGCTGATAATTAACCAATTGATTTGTTTTAAAATCAGCATATTGACCTGCGCGGTCGGCATAAATACCCGACCATGCTGCTGACAAATGCGCAGCAATTTTGTGCTCAAGTGTTATTGAAATTTTATGTTTTAAATAATCTAATGCATATTTTGAATCGAATCCTTGTGCGGTTTTATCTAAATAAAGGAAAGCATAATTTGCTGATAGTTTTGTGATTATACTTTTTTTAAACGTGTACTCAAAGGCAAAATCAGTTCCTATGGCATTGACTGAAGTTAAATTTTTGCTTTGCCATTTAGTTGAATCTGGTTCTTTTACCCAATCGATAACCTGTTGCCCGAACCGTTTAAAAATATCGGTGTTCAATTTCCATGTGGGGAAAGCCATTTTGAGTCCAATTTCGAAGGTTTGCGAGTGCTCTGGTTTTAAAGTTGGATTGGCAAGTTGGGTAGCGCTTTTGTAGTACAAGTCCGTAAATGTTGGTAAGCGAACTGCCGAATTTTCATTTGCAATAAATCGTATATTTTCGTTTAAAGCATACCCTGCATCAATACCGCCATAGCTGTAAAGTCCAAATGAAGAGCTATTGCTGGCTGCTATTCCTGCCGAAAAATACCATTTGTCGAGATTTACCTCTTGGTCGAAAAAAACAGTTTCAAGAAGCCGGTTTGCTTCCCTGCTGAAAAACTGTTTGTTTTCAAAAGGTACCGGTATGGATTTGAACATTGGATTTCCGAGTACATTGCTGAATATATGTTCGTTACGTATTTCAATACCTGCGGTGGATTTTCCAAAGTTTTCGCTATACTGTATTGAGGCTTTTGCACCTGTTACATCTGTGAGATGGTAATTGTGTCCGGTATACCAATTGGGTGCTCCCGTCATGTCGCGAAACAGTTCGAACCGATCGTGATGTTCTCGCCAATATGCTTGGCTGTTGATTGTGAAATGATTTTTTGTTAATGACCAATTGAGTGCTGCCATGAAGATTTTTGAACTTTCAAACTGATTTGGAAATGCAAGTGAATAAAAACCATTGGCACCAAAATCTTTCCATTGTGCAGCACCCTGAATATCTAATTTTCCAGTCAATAGATTCCCAAGGACAGATTGTACAAACACATTACTTTGATCAAAATCAGTGTTCTCCTGATAGCCACTACTGCTTTTATGTGATACCGATGCGAGCATCAATGCGTTACCAATTTTTGTATTTGCCGTTGCAGATTGATTGAAATAATGAAAACTACCTGCTGAAAGCTCGGCTTGAAGACTTTTTTCTCCCGTAGGATGTGTAACTATATTTATTGCTCCGCTAAATGCGCTTGGTCCCAACACACGAGCGGAAGATCCTTCTAGAATTTCAACCTTGCTAATATCTGACCAATTGATCGGTATATCTAAATTAAAATGACCTGTTTGCGGATCGGTGATATTTACTCCATTGAGCAGTACTAATACCTGATCAAATGACCCACCACGAATGGAAATGTCGGCTTGTGTTCCATTTGTTCCTCGTTGTCGAATATCTATGCCCGCCACATAATCTAATAACTGATCGATGCTATGAACTGCCAGCCGATTGATTTCTTTTCGATCAATTACTGCCACAACTCGACCCATTTGAGAGTATAGTTTGTGGGATGCAGCATTGACTTCAATTTCTGAAAGGGACAATGCAATAGAATCCGTTTTAACTTGTGCGAGAACTGAAGTTGAAAAAAATGATAGCATTAAAATTAGTTCAAAATATTGTTTTTTCATAAATTATAAAAATAAAAAAACGGTTGATAGAATATCTGTTTCCTATCAACCGTTATAGTTAAATAATTGTAAATTAAATTTTGTGCGTGCGCATCACTTGTATAAATTTGAATACAGATTGTCTGAATAACAGATTGTTCCAAAAATTCGACCTGCCCCGAATCTTTGGTATCATCAGTATTATAAAGCATTTTTTCAAGCAATCCTATATTCTTTTCACTTAATATATTTAGTTTGTCGAGTGCTTTATCGGAAATCGATTTTGTTAACTGCCCAATAGTAACTTGAATTTGCAGGCTTCTGAAAATGGCATACCCATTCCGACTCCAGCGACGAAACCGTACCGTTCTATTTTGAAGGATGGGAAGTAAGAGCATTTTTGTTGGAATGGGTTTGAATTTGCTTGCAAATGTAAATAAAAATCTTTTACTTTCGATTAAATTTAAAAAAAGATGCTTCTTAAATGAGGAAGCATCTTTTTAATATTCTTGAAATTCAGATTATTGAAGTAAAAAACTTTTACGGTTTAATTTGCCAGTCCAAACATCGGATAGAACGACAGAAGAAGTTTGACCTCCGATAATGAAGATACGACTCGAAGCATCAACCAGTACAGATGTATTATACCTTGGTTGAAAACCGACTGGAAGATAGTTTTTTGTACTATCTGGAATTGACCAGGAAAGACCTTCGTCAATCGATTGTTTTATTGGAGTTGCAATCGGAGAATTATCGACACTTTTACCACCGAAAACGAATAATTTGTTATCATAAGCAATAACCGCTGCGTTTGCTAATGCAGGCAAAGAATTGTTCTGAGTGTTGAAATCTAACCAATTAATGCCATCAATCGTCGACCAACGGGTAGCGAGTAAAGTTCCATCGGCACTGTAACCCCCTAATAAAATAACTTTTGTCTTGCCTGTACGCGAAGAAAAACTTAAAGCTGCACTTTCAGTTACTGGAAAATTGGACGGAATAATACCACGAATTACCCAAGTTGTCCCATCGTCGGAAGTAGCAAAATGGTAAGTTTGATCCGATTTTGATTGAGTAATTGCCCAAAGTTGTTGATTGAAAACGAACAATAATGAAATGAAATTATAATTTTGTGTTGAATAATCGGAAGAATTCCAATCTAAACCATTGGTGGAGTTTAATATCTGAGTTGTTGAATAACAAGTGTATAACTTGTCATTAAACGAAATAAACGGATTCATTGGGCAATTTGCCGGCATTCCTGTAGTGGTAGCTGAGCTCCAATTATATCCATTGATGGAACTAAATGTGTTAATATTATTTCCGTTAGAGGTATAAAAATAAAATTTAGAATTAAATAATGTGGCTTGTTGGTTGGTAATCGTGCCTGATTCAAGCTGATCGTTAATTTTTGACCAAATATATAACTCAGGATTAACTTGATGAACATTCACTTTAATATTATAATCGCGGTGAGTTTTTCCATCTGCAGCAAAATTTCGAACCTGAACAAGTTGTCTGAAATCGATGGTGTCTTTTCCGGTAATGACAGCTGAATCTTTTTTATATTTATAATTTAGAGGATCAAAAAACAAAGTTGCACGGGAAGTACTTATAAAACTAAAGGTGGGATTTACACTGTCGATTCGCGTTTTGTAAGGTAATGAATCTTCATTTATAATGGTAATGCTATCAGCACTTAAAGCAAATTTAGCCGAATCCAAGTATGCTATTGTATTATTTTTAGCAAAAGTTAAAGACACGAAGCGCGGATTACTTGACGTAGTGGTAACCGTGGTAGTTCCTAAACAAGAACTAAACAATACAACGATCGTGAGCGAAAAAAATAAATGGGACAATTTGAAATGCATGACAATTTGCTAATGAGTTGAATGGACAAAGTTAAAAACAATTTCAATCATTCCGTCGGTTGGTTCTAAGATTTATTATTTTTTATGTTTAACGGACTGAATATTACGAAAGCCGAATAATAATCTGTACGAAAAATTTCAAGATATTGGAATCTTTAAAATTCAGGAATCAATTTCGACCATTACCGGACAATGATCAGAATGAACGGCATCTGAGAGAATAGCTGCTCTTTTTAATTTTTCACGTAATGGGTTGCTAATCCAATGGTAATCTATTCTCCATCCTGCATTTCTAAAGCGGGCACCACCTCGGTAGCTCCACCAGCTATATTGATCAGGTCGCTGATTGAATACCCGAAATGAATCAATCATTCCCGATGTTTCATAGCGATCCATCCACGCACGTTCTTCGGGGAGGAAACCCGAAACGCCTATCTGACGTTCGGGATGGTTTATATCGATTGGTTTATGACAGATATTATAATCACCGCAAACCACTAAATTTGGACGTTCTTTTTTTACGGTCTCAATAAAAGGTAAAAATGTTTCAAGAAACTCCATTTTGAAAGTTTGCCGTTCGTCTCCCGAAGATCCGGAAGGGACATATACGCTCATTATTGAAAGATCTCCGAAATCAGCACGAATTACGCGCCCTTCGGCATCATACCGTGTATCGTTCATTCCTATCACCACGTTATCGGGAACTATTTTTGTTAAAATTGCTACTCCGCTATACCCTTTCTTTTGTGCCGAATGCAAGTAAGTTGTGTAACCCATTTCAGCAAAAAAAAGTGTATCTACCTGTTCGGGTTGAGCCTTGGTTTCCTGTAAACAAAGCACATCAGGATTTTCAAATTGTAGCCATTCTTTAAAATTTTTGGTTAGTGCCGCGCGAATTCCATTTACATTATAAGAAATTATTTTCATACCAATTCTAATGTTTCTGATTTCAATTCATATTTAGAAACTATTCTTCTATTTGAAAAAATATGACGTTTTATATTTACTAAGTATCCGTTTTGACATCTCAATTATTTTTCTCAACACGTGCATACACTTTTTTCCGCTGTTCCCTTACCATTTGGAGAGGGGGACAGATGGTCGGATGAGGTATTTTGAACTTTTTTGCTTCATTTTTTGGTTCAAACCAAAAAATGAAGTGGGGTTTTAGTGTCGAAGCCCCTTCTATTCAATTTTATATTGACATGGTAAAAGAACAGATCATCGTGTTATATTTAATTTTAATCATGATTCATTAGAATGGTACAATTAGCCCATTTTCAAATGAACAGAAAGCAATTTTATGATTGCTGATTGGACTCTCTAACTTTCTTATATAAGTTGGATGCAAACACAAAATCGTTAAGTTTTTGATTGTTAACATGAAAGATTTCGTTTTTATTGCCTTGCCAAGCTTTTTGACCATTATTTATAAATATAATATTTTCGCCAATTTCCATCACCGAGTTCATATCGTGTGAATTGATGATTGTGGTAATATTAAATTCATGGGTAATTTCGTATATCAACCGGTCGATAATTAATGAGGTTTTGGGGTCAAGTCCTGAGTTCGGCTCATCACAAAACAGATATTTTGGCTGCAGTGCAATGGCACGTGCAATTGCTACTCGCTTTTGCATACCGCCACTGATTTCAGAAGGAGCTAAATGAAAGGCTTTTTCTTCGAGATTTACGTGGCTGAGACAAAATCGGGCTCTTTCAGTCATTTCTTCTTTGGTTGATGACGAGAACATTTCGAGTGGATACATCACATTTTCTAAAACGCTCAACGAATCAAAAAGAGCAGAACCTTGAAAAAGCATGCCCACTTCTTTCCGTAAAATACGAATTTCGCTCATGTGCATATCCGGCAGATTTCGCCCATCATATTTAATTTCGCCATGATCAATACGATGCAGCCCGATAATACTTTTCATTAATACAGTTTTACCCGATCCACTTTGCCCTATAATCATGTTGGTTATTCCGGTTTCGAAGGTTGCCGATACATCTTTCAGCACATGGTTTCCATCGAACGACTTATCTACGTTTTTAACTTCTATCATTCTTAAATTGAAATTTTGATCAGTTGGAAATAATTTCGATATGTTGACCTGAAAAACAGTATTTTAATTTAGCATGAGTTTGGTAATCAAGATATTGAAAAACAAAATCAAAATACTTCCATTTACAACTGCATTTGTACTGGCTTTACCCACGTCCAATGCCCCACCATAGGCATAATAGCCATAATAGGCAGCAATAGAAGATATTAAAAATGCAAAAATCATCGATTTAAGCAAAGAATAAAAAATGTAATAGGGAACGAAAGCATACTGAATACCAATAAGATAATTTCCGGTTGTCAAAATACTGGTTAAAATTCCTACAAAATAACCGCCAACCAGTCCCAGTCCCATGCTGAAAATTACCAAAAAAGGCATCATAACCACAAAAGCCACAATTTTTGGAAGGATAAGATAATTTGCTGAGTTAACTCCCATGATTTCGAGTGCATCAATTTGTTCGGTGATGCGCATGGTGCCAATTTCGGATGCAATATTCGATCCAACTTTTCCGGCTAAAATCAAGCACAAGATTGTTGATGAAAATTCTAATAAAAGCGTGTCGCGGGTTACTAAACCGGTGGTGTAAACGGGTAGAAGCGGATTAGATGTATTCAGTTTTGTCTGCATCGTCATGATGAAACCAATGAAAATGGAGATGATAGCTACAATGGGGAGTGATTGTAACCCCAACTTCTCTAACTCTTTAGGAAATTGGCGAAAAAACATTTTCCAACGATCGGGAAGCACGAAAACGCGTTCCATCAATAAAAAATACTTACCGGTAGTGCTGATTAAACTCATATTTTAGTTTGATGATATGATGTTGATCTTTGAATGTCTGAAACAAAAAATTAAGCGGGTTTGTTTGCCAAGTACGAATTTTGATGCAAAAATACGTTTTTTTTTCGAGAATCAAGAGTCTGGCAGCCTTTATTAATTGAAGTAATTATTGTAGTTGATTGTATGTTAGGTAATTATATGCGTTTACATGATTTTTAAATACATTGACGATTTATAGGTTTCGAATGCATTGTAAATTGGGGATTCAACGTTCAAACAATTTTTAAATTAATACTACAAGACGCTCCTCTTCTATTTAAGTAAATACCTTTCGGTATTGGCGCTTTGAACGCCCAATGATTTTTTGGCTGTAAGCCAAAGCTAATCCAACCAAATGGCAAAGTCTTGGGTTAGATTTGATACATGCGAAAGTTGCGTCTTGTAGGGCAAAATAATAATAATATTACCCTAACAGGGCGCATGTCGATTTCAATTAGTAGAGTGTCTAGTTTTTTTGCCATTGGGTTAGGATATTTTGCCACATTGTGGCGAATATTGAGATAAGTATATACCAGTATATTTTTTATTATTTGGTGTATTTTGAGATTTCATTTTCCTGATACTATTTTTTGCTCAGTATTAAATTCCAAGGGTTCGTTATAAAAACTTATGTTGAAAGCAAAGTTGCTAAGTCGCCAGGAAAAACTGTTGAGTTTTTCTGTTTACGTCTTTTGCAAATTTTTATTGATGATCGATCCAATAGCTTTTTTAGTGCTGCGTCTTTGCGTTGTATTTTTTTAAAATTTATTTCATTGATTATCAATAGATAGCACTTTTATAGTGGCGAACTATTACAATGTATTTCACAATATAAATAAAATTACTATTTTTACAAATTGTTTTAAGATATCTAGAACCTGAATTAGTTCATGGAAATAAATTATTTCAATTTATCAACCAGTCTGTTGTTTTTGCTATTGGCTTTGATTCTATTTATAAAACGCGCGCCTAATAAAAAAGCGAATAGTTTTCTTGGTGTGCTTTTTGTGTTAATTGCCTTTTACAGCGAGCTTGTTTACCTTCATTTTGATTTTGTTCAAACGAACAATATATCCTATCTTTCCTATTATTTTCCCCTTGATGCATTATTAATGATGTTGATGGGTCCTTGTTTATATTTCTATGTTTTATCGTTGCTGAACCGACCGGTGAAACTTATTCATTGGAGTACACTCTTGCATTTAATACCCTTACTTCCTTGTTTGATATTTAATTTGATTTTTTCTCTTAGACCTGTTGCTGACAGAGTTAACTGGTTGATACATGATTTTTATTCCAGCAGTATAGAAATGACCATCATTAATGCTGTATTGTATCTGCAAATTATTTTTTATTTGATTATCAGCTATCTATCCGTAAGAAATCAAAAAAGAGTATCTGTTTATATTGAGAAGAATGGATTTAGAACAAATATCACATGGGTCAGACTATTCTTATTAGTCAATATCATAGTTATACTCATATCATTACCAGTTTGTTTTTTGATTAACAATGAGCGAACCAACATATTTATAGGGCAGACAGCAATGAATATTGATTTTATTTTTCTTTTTTTTATGATAGCGCCGAGAATTGGCTCTATGGATACTGAAAAAATGGAAGAAAAGAAAATTTCGTATCAGATGAATGAAACTCAGGCGGCAAGTTACTGGAAAACTCTTACAGTATGTATGGATACTTGTAAACCTTACAGGGATGAAAGCTGTTCGATACGCTCGTTGGCTGAGCAAACCAACATACCTGAGCATCAGCTATCCAAATTACTCAATGCACACGGCGGAATATCTTTTGCCGATTTTATAAGCGATTACAGACTCAAAGAAGCAGTTATTTATTTGGAAGATAGCAGCAAGCAACGAAAAAACATTGATACAATAGCCTTAGAATGTGGTTTTGGTTCTCGTAGTTCATTTTACAGGGCTTTCGACAAAGTTAATTCTATTTCTCCTGCTGCATATCGAAAGCAATACATTTCTAATCAAAACGCATTAGAAGTTCAATAATTCTGCCAGTTTTGTTTCATTTTGTCTAATTTCGTAAAATGGAACAAAAATTTTCTCAAACAATTTCTCCAAATTTAGAAATATTAACGTTGTATTTAAAATTTCTGGTAGCATTGTGCGAATAATGTGTAAACTGCAAATATACAGCATAATAAGTGAGTGTTCAGATTACATATAAATCATTATTACCTAAATAATACTTGTATCAATTCAACAAAAATGTCCCATTTTACGAAATTTCGTAAAATGGGACATTTTTGTTAATGTAAATATATAAGTTTGCGCAGGAAATTTAGATTCTGAAATATTATTGCCGACTAATCTTGCTTTGCGAATATATTAATTTAGAAAATAAATAGATTCTGAACGTTTCCGAATATATTCATTGGTCTTGAGAATATATTCCCGACACAAAGTTATACACACGGAAACATTCCGAATAACGTCATAAGGTCTCAGAATATATAATCTGACAAAAAAGACATATACGGGAAGTAAGAAAACATATTCTCAGCATAAGATTATATATTCTGAAAGTTTGAGAATATATTCTCCGCATTTAAAAATATGTTTTCGGAACTTATAATATTATTACGGTTTGGAGGATAAACAAATTGAAATAAGCGATTTATAAACATAATATTTACCATTAAAATTAAAAACTATGTCTGATTACATTCCAAAAACAGATGCCGAATTTAATATTTGGCAAATTAATCTGATTGACATTTTATCCGAAAATGCTACTGCATGGGGCATTCCTGCCGAAGTGATTACCTCATTAAATGCTGCTCAAGCTCGCTGGACTGCTGCCTATGATAAGGCAAGTAACAAACAAAACCGTACCGCAGCCGATGTGATTACTAAAAACGAAGCAGGTGATGATTTTACCAAAGTAATTCGTGATTCGGTGCAACAATGGCTGGTACGTAACCCGAAAGTATCCGATGCAGACCGTGTACGAATGGATATAACCGTACGCTCCAATAGCCACGCGCCAGTTCCGGCACCCGAATCTTTTCCGGTAGGATCTGTTGATTTCTCTGTACGTTTGCAGCATACCATTTCTTTTTACGACCAAGCCTCAGCTCACAGCAATGCCAAGCCTGAAGGCGTAACCGGATGCGAAATCTACCTCAAAGCAGACGGCGAAGCTCCCAAAAGTGCAGACGAAATGCATTTTCAGGGAACATGCTCAGCATCTCCCTTTGTAGTAAAGTTTGATGCTACTAAAACTGGAAAAATAGCATGGTACTGGCTTCGCTGGGTAAACAGAAAAGGTGAAACCGGACCATGGAGTACGGTGGTGAGTGCTATGATAGTGGGTTGAAACATTAATCTGATAAATCTTTATTATTTAGAATACTAAATCTGTTTTATTGTGAATCTAATTCAAGACATTAACAAATTAAAGAAACTTCATCAGTTGATAAATGGTGGAAAAACGGGTTCTTCAAAACAGTTGGCTAGGCAACTTCAAATCGACCGAACTACATTGTATATTCTGATGGATGAACTAGCTACTTTAAATCTGAAAATTTCGTATTCACGTAAACATGAAACTTTCTATTATGAAAAAGATGAAAAAATATGATTTAGATTCACAGAAAAGGAAATACGATTAAACTAAATTGAAACATGGTGCGCAACATGGTACTGTTTGATTTAATCAGACGTTTGCAGAAATAACGTAAAAATTCTGCCGAGGAACTGAAAAGCGTTATGAGTAGGGAAAATATAAAAAATAATTTTATATGGAATCAATAAAAAAAATGAATCTATTAGATAATAGATTGAGTGTTTGTGAAATGCAAAGCATTCAAGGAGGTTCTACAGCTAGTAGTTATATTGCTGGTGTTTGTTGTTCACTAACTCTTGTATGTTGTTTAAGTATTGCTGCTGCTCCCTTTGCAGTACCATTTGGATATGGTTGCGCTATGGCAGCTCTTGGAAGTTAAATCAAATCAAACAAATTAATAAATTTATAACATATGGAATCAACCATTAAAATGGATTTATTTTCAGTTGAAAATAAATTAAGCATTTATGAAATGCAAGAAATAGAAGCTGGTAAATTAAGTGTCACAGCTTTTTGTGCAGGCTGGGGTACAGTATCAGCTGTAGGAAGTATCTTTGGAATTATAACTGGAGTTGGAGCAGTTGTTTTAGGTGTTGGTGATCTTGCCTGTATAGCTTATTGGGCTGCTACAGCATAGAAGTTCAATGCTTGGAAGTTAATATTTAACACTATATAATAATTATGTCATTTATAAAAACTGTGATTAAAATAGCTTGTTTAGGAAGTCTAATAATTATCTTATTGAATTTATTCGGAATAACTGAAAATAAATTTCTTCTAATAATAGCTTATGCAATTATTGGAATATCATCAATTTATATAGGCATATCCTCAATAATTTCTAAAAGAAAATTATCTAAGTCAAAGAATTAATCAAAAATATTATTGGTACAAGCATATAATCAGCAAAGAGAATTATTACATTACGGCACTAATAATGCACTATTCAATTGACAAGGTTGGCTAAAAATGCCAACCTTGTTATTGGAAGTATTATTTTATTAAGTTGTTAAATAAAATAGAAAATTAAATCAGTGATTTTAAAAAATAATTTATTAAATTTCACCATATTAGTTTTATTGACATTATTGTTTACTTTCGAATTTAATAATTTCATCCAAACTGACAGTTTAATAACTCAAAACCTTTCTGATAAATATACTCAAGAAGTTATAACCCATTCTCTTAACTTACGCCATCAATGGGCATGGGCAAGTTATATTTTTGTA
The DNA here is from genome assembly GCA_021779195.1 of Bacteroidota bacterium. GTDB lineage: Bacteria > Bacteroidota > Bacteroidia > Bacteroidales > Paludibacteraceae > Paludibacter. The sequence goes on from JAJYBB010000009.1 coordinate 39,855, forward strand.
CCTATATTTTTGTATATAACTACATTGCTGATAGCTCTTATTATTCTGTTGGTTATTGAATTGTATTATATCAATGAAAGCAGACAAAAAGTAAAGTTTAAAGATACTTGGAGAATTGTATTAATGGCTCAATGGAGTGCTTTAGCATCTATTTTTGTAAAAGTGTTTTGGTTTGGTTTTTATCATACTCAATATTCTTTAGAAGAATTACAATCATTTTCACCTCTATCATTAATTAATTTATTTGATCGAAAAACCTTAGATGTCTGGTTAGTGTATCCTATCCAGTTAGTCAATCCTTTTGAACTTGTATACTGGATTATATTGGTAATAGGAATAAAACAGTTGCTAAAAAGGAGTTGGTTAAAGTCTTTTGAAATGGTTTTTCTTTCGTATGGACTTACTCTTATAGTGTGGGTAGTTGTCATTATGTTTATTTCACTTAACTTTAGTCAGTCATGAAGAAAAACATTAGAATAGTTATACCAATAATCGTAATTGTTGCTTTGTGTTTTACTGGTTACAAAATGCTTGAACTATCAAGGCAGAAAAAGAATTTGGCAGAAAAGATAGTTCACATACCTTCATTTGAATTAAAATCAACATTAAATGAAAACTTTACCAATAAAAATTTAAAAGGAAGTGTACCTGTGGTGTTCTTCTATTTCAATAGTGAGTGTGAGTTTTGTCAAGCTGAGATACAAGATATTGTACGAAATATCAAAAAATTTGAAGGCATTCAATTGATATTTGTATCATTCGAACCCGTACAGAAAATAATCATGTTTCAGGCAACTTACAAACTTGACATTTACGATAATATAGTCTTTTTAAGCGATTACAAAAACACTTTTTCTGAAACTTTTGGAGTTAAGACGTTACCTAGTTCGTTGGTTTACGATAAGACCAGCAAATTAGTGAGCCGAAATAATGGTGCTGTAAAAGTGGATTATCGAACCAATATCTTTATTTAATGTTTTGTCTAAAATAAAGAAGTATAAAAATGATATTGAGATTTAATATTAATTTAGCCACAATAATAGAAAAAATAGATGTTTAGAAACAGAAAGAAGAGAATTAAAGAGATGTTGCTTAGTGAGTTTGGGAATTTAAAAACTGACTCTTTTGATTTTGTAGATATAGAAAGTTATTTCCGAAAGAAAGACCATTCTGCGGCTTTTCAAACCCTGTCTGACAAAACCTGTAACGATTTAGATTTTCAAGAATTATTCATGTTTATCGACCGAACAAACTCAAAAGTAGGACAACAATATTTTTATAATAAGTTAAGGAATATTCCTGCTGACTCAACAGAGAATATCAGGAATGAAAGACTTTTGGATGAGTTTACGAATAATCCCGACTTTAGAGTATCTGTTCAAAGCCAATTGAGCAAATTGAATGATCGGGAAGTATATCATATTGCTTCGCTGTTTCAGGATGAAATCTTAAAATCACCCAAGTGGTATTTTATTGTTCCGTTGTTATCTTTTACAAGTTTGTTGTCCTTTATAATGGCATTTTTTAATCCAGTATTCTTTCTTGTAATTTTAGGTTTATCCATTATCAACATTGTTATTCATTTCTGGAATAAGAAAAACCTATTCAATTATTTTAGTTCTATTCCACAACTATCAAATCTAAATGGCGTTGCTCAAGAATTATTTAAAAATGACAATTTAAAGGAAATAAATCCGAATTTGATGAAATCGGCGAGTGTCATTAATAAGGTCAGCAATCGAATGTCATTCTTCAATCTCGAAGTAGAAATACAAACCGACCAGCGAATGTTTTTTTGGTTAGTGTTTGAGCTTGTGAAAATCGTATTTCTGATTGAACCTTTGTTTTTGTTTGGAACTTTAAAGCGTATTGACACAAAAAGAAAAGAGATTGAAGATGTATTTCTGTTTGTTGGAGAAATAGATGCTATTATATCAATTGCTTCACTACGAAAGGGACTTAACCACTTCTGTACACCGAAAATTATTGACGGACAGAAAAGACTTTTTGCTCAGGAAGTATATCACCCATTAATTGAGAATTGTGTAAAAAACAACTTAAAAGTAAACGATAAATCAGTTTTACTGACAGGCTCAAATATGTCAGGGAAAACTTCATTTATTCGTACTATTGCCATAAATGTAATAACAGGTTTGACTATAAACACCTGTTTTGCAGAACATTTTTCTATGCCGAGAGTGCGTGTATTTTCTGCCATAAGAATTAGTGATGATTTAATGAACGACAGAAGTTATTATTTTGAGGAAGTCATGACAATCAAAGAAATGATAGATAAAAGCAAAGGCGGAAACTTAAACTTGTTTTTACTCGACGAGATATTTAAAGGAACTAACACTGTCGAACGAATTTCGGCTGGCAAAGCCGTTTTATCATCACTAAACGAAGGAAATAATATCGTTTTTGTATCGACACATGACATTGAATTGGCTGATTTGTTGAAGAATGAATATGATTTATATCACTTCAGCGAAATTGTAGACCACAAAACAGTTGATTTTGACTACACGCTAAAAGAAGGAAAATTAAAGAACAGAAACGCAATCAGAATACTTCAAATCAACGATTATCCCGAAAGTATTATAAAGGAAGCAATCGAAATATCTGAAGAACTTGACAAAATTACTGTGGCTAACACACAGTCATTATTGGTAAATTAGCAATAGTCGACTAATTTCTTATATCAAAACAATTTTATTCTGACTCTAAATTTATGTTGAAAACTATTCCAGAAAAGCATATTATAAAGCTAAAGGATATAACTCACATTCAAAATGAATCAAATTTTATAGTTATTTATACTAGCCAAGACAAAAATTATTCATCAGAAGAAGCATTTAATAAGGTCGAAATAGGGCTTAAATAAAAAGGGTTTATAAAAGTCAATCATAATACTTTGTCTTTTATTTTTATACCCATTACATTATACCTATCCACCACATTAATTGCTCTTATTACTTTACTTGTTATTACATTACATCAACTAAATGAGCAGAAGATGGCGCTGGTTGGTGGGATTTTCTGGTAGTTTTTTGTCTTTTCATCCTGTTTGAAGCCTGTTTGCTGGTACAAACGGAGAGGAAAAAATGGGTTCGAATGGTACACGTTCCGTTTGAAACTGAAAAAATTCTTTTCAAAAGTAAGTGGGTAAGCTCCACAACTAAAAACTTCCCATGGAATGGCAACCGCCAATGAAGCACCACGTAAAGCGGCGGATACTCCTTGCCTCAATTGTTTCAGTAAATCAGTGAAATAGAATTTAATTGTTATTATTTATGCTTATTATCAGGCGTGCCAACGGATAGTTCATCTATTTTTTTGTAATTTTGCAAGCGCTGTAACTTTGATTAAAAAATGGCTAATTTATTAAATTTAACTTGGGTCATCGTCTTTACAGGACTTTTGATCTTATTTTTTGTTCCCAGCAAGCTGAAATGGTTTACGGCTATGCTTACGGTAGTCCTAACTGCGTTTATAACCAGTACGTTGGCTTTCAGGGCAATAATGGGTAATCCTTTTAGTGTTGTATTCGATGGCGGTGTCGTGGCTGGTAATGTTTTGATCCGAATCGATCAACTTTCAGCCTGGTTTATTCTGATTATCAACTTTACTTCGATTACCGGTCTATTTTATGGAGAAGGTTATCTGAAAGCATATACCAGTGAACCTCGAAAACTTTCGCTGCATTGGATTTTTTATGTCATTTTTCAGCTTTCAATGATTTGGGTCTGTATGATTCAAAATGGGTTGGTTTTCCTGATTGCATGGGAAATTATGTCTATTTCGTCGATGATGTTGGTTGTTTTCGAAGGACATAAACCTTCGACGATAAAAGCAGGTTTGAATTATTTAGTGCAAATGCATATTAGTGTCGTGTTACTCACCATTGGCTTTATCTGGCTGTATTTTAAGACAGGATCATTTAGTTTCGACGCATTCAGTCAGTATTTTGCCGCATTTAACAATGTTGGGCTTTTTATGATTTTCTTTGTTGGATTTGGATTAAAAGCCGGATTTATTCCCCTTCACACTTGGCTGCCTCATGCCCATCCCGCAGCTCCTTCACATATTTCGGGAGTAATGTCGGGAGTAATCGTAAAACTGGGTATATATGGCATTTTGCGAGTTGCATTTAATTTGAAAAGTGAGTTTTTTGTTTTAGGCGAAATATTGGTTGTGGTTTCAGTTCTTACCAGTCTTTTTGGCATCATTAATGCGGCTGTTCATCGCGATATTAAAAAGATGCTGGCTTATTGCACCATTGAAAATATTGGAATTATCGGTATCGGTATTGGTATTGGACTTATCGGAGTGGGGGCAAATAATCCAATCTTATATTTTTTGGGCTTTGGCGGGGCTTTGCTTCACGTGCTTAATCATTCATTGTTCAAGTCGTTGTTGTTTTTTTCTGCTGGCTCGATATACCAGCAAACTCACACCCGTAATATGGATAAATTAGGCGGATTGATGAAATCTATGCCCCGTACGGCTCTTCTTTTTTTGATGGGATCGGTCGCCATCGGAGGACTTCCCCCTTTTAATGGATTTATTTCTGAATTTCTGATTTACAGTGGATTAATCGAAGGACTTAAATTGCAAAGCAGTGTTCAAATTTTGATTATGCTTTTGTCGCTGGCTGGCTTGAGTATAGTAGGTGGACTTTCAATTTTGACTTTTACTAAAACTTTTGGTACCGTTTTTCTTGGCACTGAGCGTCAAAAATCGGTTCATAAACCTCATGAGGTTTCGATTTTAATGCTGATTCCGCAATATTTTATAGTGGCTGCCATGCTGACCATTGCTTTTTTTCCTGGTTTTTATATTGATTTTATTGGTCGGATATTGACCTCCCTCAGTTTTCGTCCGTTGATATCGGGTGTTCAACCTTTTGGGAATTACCCTGACATTCTTGGTAATATTAGCTTTTATTCTTTTGTACTGATTATACTGATTGTTGTTTTTGCTCTGATTCGGAAATTGGTTACGGCAAGAGTTACACGCACCATTTCACCTACCTGGGGTTGCGGATATACGGTGCCAAGTAGTAGTCTGCAATATACAGGAAAATCCTTTTCGAAATCATTGAGTAAAATGTTCAATTTTGTTGTTATTGAACGGAAACAGTATGATGAATTAAACCGTACTGAAATTTTTCCTGAAGTTCGTGAATACAAATCGCATTATTTTGATTTTTTCGAGTACCGATTCATTAAATTTATGGTTAATCGATTGATATATAGTGCAAATTATTTTAATTTTGTTCAGAATGGACGGGTACAATCTTATATTTTATATGGGCTTGTTTTCATGTTGATTGTTTTTCTGTTAACCATATTTCGTATTGTCCGATGATTTTACTCAACTTATTCCTTTTGATTCCGGTATTTACCGCAGTGCTCATTCCGTTTTTAAGTGCGAAGGGGAAAGCAATTGCGGTATATGCAGCTGTAATTTTAATGGCTGTTATTTCGGGTTATCAGGCTGTTGAGGTTTTGATGGGGCATGAATTTAATTTGATGCTTTCGGGTAATTTTGTGAGTGGGGACATTCGGTTGAGAATAGATGCTCTCTCGGCATGGTTTATCTTAATTATTAACTTTAGTTTTCTGACGGGAGGATTTTACGGAATATTTTACATGAGCTCTTACCGTCTGCAAACGAAGAACTTATCATTACAAGCGATCTTATTTATTTTGCTTAACGCTTCGTTGACCGGACTTTGCGTCATACAAAATGGGTTTATTTTCCTGATAGTTTGGGAGATAATGGCTTTGTCCGCATTTCTGAGTATTTTGTTCGAACATGAAAATGCTGCCGTTGTGAAAGCGGGTATCAATTTCCTGATTCAATCGCATATTTCCATTCTTTTCTTGATGATTGGCTTTATTTTGGTAAGTAGTAAAACAGGAAGTTACGACTTCGACTCAATTTATCTTTATTCTTTTCATCATCAGGGAGCCTTTTCGCTTTTACTGTTCGGGTTCTTTTTTATTGGTTTTGCCATCAAAGCGGGTTTTGTTCCGTTTCACACCTGGTTGCCTTATGCTCATCCGGCAGCACCGGCTCATATCTCGGGAATTATGTCGGGGGTGTTAATCAAAATCGGTATTTTCGGCATATTACGTATGCTTTTGCTTATTCATGTAGATTATAAGATGGTGGGAAGTGCAATTTTACTCTTGTCGATAATTTCCGGACTATATGGTGTAATGCTGGCTATTCTCCAACATAACTTGAAAAAACTGTTAGCTTATCACAGCATTGAAAATATAGGCATTATCGGTATAGGCATTGGGTTGGGATGTATTGGACTCGGTTTTCACAACCCGGTGTTGAGTTCGCTTGGTTTTGCAGGGGCATTGTTACATGTGCTCAATCATTCCTTATTTAAATCACTGTTATTTTTTACGGCTGGTAACGTTTACCAGGCTACACATACGCTTGATATCGAAAAATTAGGGGGTTTAGCTCGTAAAATGCCTCAAACCGCACTTTTGTTTTTATTGGCAGCTTTGGCTATTTGCGGGTTGCCACCGTTTAATGGATTTATTTCTGAATTTCTGTTGTACAGCGGCTTGTTTGGCTGGTTGCATCAAGCTGACGTTGCCTGGGTGATTGGTATAGGATTGAGTTTTTCGGCATTGGTGTTGATTGGAGGATTGGCAATGATTTGTTTTACCAAAGCTTTTGGTATTGTTTTTCTGGGTTCAGAACGACATGAATTTTCTCACGAAATTAAGGAAGTTTCTGTTCTTCAGCTTGTTCCGTTGTACTTTATTGGCGCATTCATTATCGCAATAGGGCTTTTTCCCAATACTTTTTTAAATATTCTGGTTCAACCGGTTCAACTTTTCACCCGTTTACAGGCACTGCCTTTTACTTCGTTTCAGGGACAAGGTACTGAAGTCTTGCAATCGGTTGGTCGGTCATCGTGGCTGTTAATTGCTTTAGTTATGGTGGTTTGGGGAATCAGAAAGTTTATTCAACAAAAAAAGTTGAGAGCTCAATCGCCTACCTGGGGTTGCGGTTACACGGCACCTACTCCTCAACTTCAATACACGGCAAGTTCTTTTGTGAAAAGCTACACTAAACTTTTCGGATTGATTTTTATGATTCAAAAAAATGAAAAAGAGTTGACCGGCGTTTTTCCTTCAGAAGCCCACTATGAAACCAATCCTTACGACAAAATCGAAAAATGGTTGATCGATTATCCGCTCACCTATTTAAAATTGTTTCTAAATGGGTTTCGGTTTGTTCAAAATGGGAAATTGCAGTTTTATATCTTGTACGGTATTTTGTTTATTCTTTCCGTTTTGAGTATTCCACTTATATATGAGCAAATTAACGGGTTTATCGAATTTTTAAAACAGCTGTAAATATGTTGAGTTTAATATTAATCAGTATTGCCGCACTTTTTTTTACCGGCATCATTATCCGAACCAAAAGTATCGCTTCGGGTCGAAAAGGTCCGGGGATATTGCAACCTGTTTTTGACGTGCTGAAACTGTTCAGAAAGGGATCGGTGTATAGTGAAACCTCCGGATTTGTTTTCAGGATAGCCCCGATCATTTATTTTTCATCGGTGGTGCTTGCCATGCTGACAGTGCCATTTGGAGCGTCCAAAGGATTCATCAGCTTTAACGGCGATTTTATATTCTTTGCTTATGTGCTTGCATTGGGTAAATTTTTCAGTATCATTGGTGCGTTGGATACAGGCAGTAGTTTTGAAGGTATGGGTGCAAGCCGTGAAGCCCTTTACTCCATGTTTGCCGAACCTGCATTTTTTATTCTGATGGGGTCGTTGGCTTTAATTACCGGACATACTTCTTTTCAGGAAATTTTTTCGACCCTCCATTTAGGATCCTCCATAACCTATGCTATTGCTATTTTAGCAAGTTTTGTTCTGTTGCTCATTGCCATGATCGAAAATAGTCGTATGCCTATCGACGATCCGAAAACCCATCTGGAATTGACTATGATTCACGAAGTTATGATTCTTGACAATAGCGGATTTGATTTGGGATTGATTCTTTCGACCGGTTATATAAAGTTTGCCATGTATGGAGCTTTGATTTTTAATCTTTTTGTCGGCCTGATACCTTACGGCTATGCCATTTTGATCTTTTTTGCCTTGCAAGCATTTTTGGCTATCTTAATTGGCATAATCGAATCATTTATCGCTCGTTCACGCATGAATCATAACGCACAGTTTATTGTGGTCCTGTCATCGGTTTCCTTGTTGATTTTCTTTGGGGTTTTGCTCGTGTTGGGTAAATTTATTTAATAATTTTTTTATCCGATTAATTTATAAATTCTTATCAATCAAATTACTGTAAATAAATATATTATGTTACATGTACTGTTAATAATTTTTCTCATTACGCTGTTTTACTTAGCTATTGCCAACCGTATGACCACCTACATTAATTTGTTGGCATTGCAGGGGGTTTTACTTTTTTTGGTGGCGTTTATGCAGCTGAGTCATATCAACACGGTCAATTTGGTTTTAATTTTACTTGAAACCATAGTTTTTAAATCTATTGCAGTTCCGGTATTTTTAAGGCGGGTACTGAAACGAAATCATATTACACGGGAAGCCGAACCTTTTGTTCCTAACTTTGTATCATTGATTATCACTACTTTAATAGTAATTATTACAATTATTCTTTCGAATTCGATGCAGGAAAATAATTTAGATAAGATTTTCTTCGTGGTTGCACTATCCACTTTGTTTACAGGACTTTATTTTATCGCTTCTCGCCGAAAAATTATCACGCACGTGATGGGTTATCTCATTATCGAAAATGGAGTATTTGCACTTTCGTTGGCTGTGGGAAATGAAATGCCCATGCTTGTCAATTTGGGAATCATGCTCGATATTTTTGCCAGTGTGCTTATTTTAGGTATTTTCCTGAATAAAATTGGCGATGTGTTTAAAGACATCGATGTCAATCAACTTACTAATTTGAAAGACTTTTAAGAAATGGATTGCTGGAGATTTTAAGTTATAAATGAAAAAATTGAAAATTTGAATTATGATAATACCCTATTTAATTGGTTCAGTGGGCATCTCGCTCGGTTTATTCCTTAATCGGAATAAAACTGTCAATTATATTTTAATTTGGCTGTTCGTGTTTTTGCAGTCAGCTTTTTCGGTTTATGTCGGCTTTCATTATAATGACACTGAAGCGACTTATTTCACCTTCGATGCACTGGGACTCATTATGTTATTCACTGCAACGTTGATTATTATTCCCGCGGCCATTCACAGTTATATTTACATTGAAGAAAGCGAAGAGAAAACCCCGAAAACACGAGCTACCTATTTTGGAGCGTTCGCGTTGTTGGTCATGGCGGTAAGTGCCGCTTTTTTAGCAAATCATATTGCTGTGGTGTGGATTTTTACCGAAATAACCACGCTAAGCGCTTCGGCTTTAATTTATCATCATCGCAACAAATTGGCATTGGAAGGAACCTGGAAATATGTTTTTATTTGTGCCGTGAGCATTACTTTTGTTTTTATCGGCATCTTGTTTTTAAGTCTGTCTCTGCCAAAAGCCGCTGCCGACGATTTATCGTATAAAAGTCTGATTCAACATCATTTACTATTGAATACTTCATGGCTTCAATTGGCTTTTCTATTTATTTTTACCGGATTTACGGCCAAAATCGGACTTTTTCCCATGTTTACAGCCGGGATCGATGCCAAAGATAAAGCCCCCGGACCGGCTGCTGCTTTGCTTTCAAGTATAATCATGTGTATGGGATTTGTCGGTATTTTTCGGTTTTACACGGTGATAGCCAACACGCCTTTGATGCGTTGGGCAAGTTTGGTGGTGGGCATTGCCGCGTTCCTGTCTATTTTCATTGCCGCAGTTTATATGATTAAAGTGAAGAATATCAAGCGAATGATGGCATATTCGAGTGTAGAACACATGGGACTGGTTATGCTTGGACTTGCCGCCGGAGGAATTGGTTATTATGCGGCAATTCTTCATTTGGTACTGCATTCGCTGGTTAAATCGAGTCTGTTTTTTCAGTACAATCAACTTTATCGTGTTTACAAAAACAAAAGCATTTATCAATTGGGTAATTATTTTAAATACAATACGACCGGTGCCATTGTGTTGCTGTTGGCGTTTATCAGTGTAACCGCTATGCCTCCCTCGGGAATGTTTGTGAGCGAGTTTATGATCTTCAGATCATTGTTTCAGTCCAATCAACTTGCTTTGCTGATTGTGGTTTTATTGCTGCTTACCATTATTATCTGGGCATTTGCAAAAAATATTTTTAAAATTCTATTTATTCCGGTTGTTGATTTCGACGAATCAAATGTTCCTAAAATAAGTCCATGGCGTTCGGTTTCACAGTTTCTGCTCATTGGCGGGGCAGCTTATCTGGGCTTGAATCCGCCAATGATTTTTGTTGATTTAATTCAAAACAGCATCCGACTTTTACCACATTGATAATGCGTGAACTATGAATTACATAAATATTAAAAACAACCAAACAATTGCGCTTTCGGCAATTCCGGAAAGTAATTATGAATCATTTTTCGATCAAAATCTCGATTTGATGCGAGGGCATACCGAACGGCATTGTGTGAATTATTTCGGATATAAAGTTGGAAATAATGTGAAATTAATCTGTTGTATCGCCGATGATCTTACCCACGAAATTTTCATTTCTACTTGTCTGGTGAATAAAGCCCATTCGTTGGAATCAATGAGTAGGGAAATGCTTTGTTTCGAAAAGTTCGAACGCGAAATTCATGAAAATTTTGGTATACCTTATGTTGATCATCCCTGGCTGAAACCGGTTCGCTATCCTGAAAATCGGGATGATCTTTCACAAACAATTGAAAACTACCCGTTTTATTCGATTGAGAGCGAGGAATTGCACGAAGTTGGTGTTGGTCCCATTCATGCAGGGATTATTGAACCCGGACATTTTAGGTTTATTTGCAACGGCGAACAAATTCTTCATCTCGAGATTCAACTCGGATACCAGCATCGGGGCATCGAACAACTTTTTATCGACAAAAAACAATTGCTTCAACGTGCAACATTGGCCGAAAATATTGCCGGTGATACAGTGGTGGGTCATAGTACGGCTTTTGCCCAGGTATGGGAAAGTTTATGCCACTTTGAACCAACCCAAGCAATGCAGTTCTCGCGTACACTGGCATTGGAATTAGAACGAATTGCCATTCATACAGGCGATTTAAGCGCAGCTTGCACCGATGTGGCGTATCAACTGGGAAGTGCAGTGTTTGGTCGACTGAGAACTCCTATCGTTAATTTCATGCAGGAATGGGGTGGCAATCGGTTATCCAAAGGATTAATACGTCCAGGGTACAGCCCATTCCCATTTACTCCTTCATTAGCAAAAAGACTGATAGAGATTCTGGATATTTTTGAGCCTGAATTTGATGAAATGGCGAATAAAACATTTTCATTATCAAGTGTTTTGTCTCGATTTGAACGTACAGGGGTGGTTTCAAACACCGATGCCTTAAATATCGGTACGGTTGGAATGGCTGCCCGAATGACCAATTTGAATCGGGATATACGGGCTTCACACCCTACTGATTATTATCTTCAACTTCATCATCAACCGATTTTAAAACGCCATGGTGATGTGTATTCGCGCATTCAAATCCGACGGTTGGAAGTGAAACAATCTATTCAGTATATCCGAACCTTACTTGCCGGTATGCCCAATTTGGATGTTCAACCGAAGGAATTCAAAATTCCACAGTCCAATGCTTTCAGTATTTCATTGGTCGAAGGATGGCGGGGCGAAATTTGCCACTGCGCCATTACTGATCCCACCGGAGATCTTCTTCATTACAAAATTAAAGATCCTTCGTTTCACAATTGGTTAGCATTAGCCCTTTCAGTTCGAAATAACGAAATTTCCGATTTCCCGATTTGCAACAAAAGTTTTAATCTTTCGTATGCGGGACACGATTTATAAATAAATGGTTGATATGATCTTGGATAATCTCAAAATAATGTATCATCAGGGAAAACAATTTATTCCCGATGTTACCACAGCGCAGGTTCCCGGCATTTTCAGAGGCCGACCGCTCATCACTGTCGCAAAAGTTGACGAGATGGCACTGCAATCTGTTTGTCCCACCAATGCCATCGGAGTTGCTCCGGTGAGCGTTGATCTAGGCAAATGTACTTTTTGCGGGGAATGTGCTGCCCGTTTTCCTGAAAAAATAAGTTTTACAAAAGACTATAAATTAGCAACAAACGAGCGGAATCGTATGATTATTTCCGAAAACGATAACCATCCTATCGAGCTGAATTATGACATTATCAGGCAGGAAATTCGCGGAATTTTTGGTCGATCGTTAAAATTGAGGCAAATCTCTGCCGGAGGAGATAATAGCTGCGAATGGGAGCTGGGTGCAGCCAATAATGTGCAATTTGACATGAGCCGCTTTGGAATTGAATTTGTTGCTTCACCCCGTCATGCCGATGGAATTGTAATTACAGGTCCGATTACCAAAAATATGGCAGCAGCCATTCAGCTTTGCTATGATGCTACCCCTGACCCAAAAATCATTGTTTTAGTGGGCACAGATGCCATTAGTGGAGGTATTTTTGCAGGGAGTTCGGCTCTTGATCGCAGTTTTTTAGATCGTTATCCCGTTGATTTATATATTCCCGGTAATCCAGCTCATCCATTAGATATCATCAATGGATTGTTGGATCTGACAAGAAGAAAGAAATTCTAATTCGATTCGGCTCATTTAAGATGAAAGAATCGGAGAATGTGCTGGATCAAAAAAAGAGAAAAATTCAACTACTGAATTTTTCTCTTTTTTAATTTTTTACGATAACAAATTTACATGCGTCTTTCTTTAATTCTAGCTTTCTTGCCGGTAAGTTTACGTAAATAGTATAATTTAGCCCGACGTACTTTGCCGTGTTTGTTTACGGTGATACTTTCGATAAAGGGTGAATCTAATGGGAAAATACGTTCCACTCCAACATTTCCCGACATTTTGCGTACGGTAAAACGTTTTTTGTCCTGGTGTCCCGAAATTTTGATTACATCACCTCTAAATTCCTGAATACGTTCCTTGTTACCTTCTTTAATGCGATAAGCTACTGTAATGGTATCGCCGGCTTTAAACTCAGGATGCGTCTTTTCGACTAAAAATGCTTGTTCTGCAACTTTAATTAAGTCCATTGTCTTTCTTTGTTTTGTTTAATAACTACGTGCAATATTCACAGACCTCGCTAATTCTGTCAGAGATTACACCTAAATTTGGTCTGCAAAAGTACTGTTTTTTTTCTATTTGACAATATTTTATTGTGTTTTTTATCTGAAAGTTTGATTTCTATGTGTTGAATCAAGGTTGTCAATTTCCATTTTCAACCTGAAATAATGCATTTTTAATGGGTGGTTAACCTATGAAAAACCTTAATTATTACAGTTATAACAGTTACTGGTTAATAAAAACTGTAAATTCAATAAATTTTGCTACCTTTGCACCCCATAAAAAAAGGATTGTGTTACATGCAGAAAATTAGAAATATTGCAATTATCGCCCATGTTGATCATGGCAAAACTACGCTGGTCGACAAGATGTTATTAGCAGGTCACCTGTTTCGCGACAACGAAAACACAGGTGAGTTGATCATGGATAATAACGACCTTGAACGTGAAAGAGGAATTACCATTCTCGCTAAAAATGTATCAATTGAATATGCTGGTTACAAAATAAACATTATTGATACTCCAGGACATGCCGATTTTGGGGGGGAAGTAGAACGGGTATTAAACATGGCTGACGGAGTTTTGTTGCTGGTTGATGCTTTCGAAGGACCCATGCCACAAACCCGTTTTGTACTTCAAAAAGCCTTACAAATGGGGCTTTTGCCTATTGCGGTGATTAATAAAGTGGATAAACCCAATTGTCGTCCTGACGAAGTGCACGAAGCTGTTTTCGACTTGATGTACAATTTAGATGCTACCGAAGAACAACTCAATTTTCATACGATTTACGGCTCTGCAAAGCAAAATTGGATGTCAGAAGATTGGAAAAACCCTTCTGATAATATACTACCTTTACTTGATGCTATCATCAAATATATTCCTGAACCATTGTATCTGGAGGGGACACCTCAAATGCTGATAACTTCACTTGATTATTCGTCTTATGTTGGTCGAATTGCTGTTGGTCGTGTTCATCGGGGTACTTTACGCGAAGGAATGGATGTGAGTTTGGTTAAAAGGGAAGGACAAATTGTGAAGTCGCGCATAAAAGAATTGCATACTTTTACCGGTTTAGGGCGTACGCGTGCATCAGAAGTGAAATCGGGCGACATTTGCGCTTTAGTGGGTATTGAAGGTTTTGAGATTGGAGATACCATAGCCGATGCACAGCAACCCGAAGCATTGACACCAATTTCTATTGACGAACCCACAATGAGTATGGTTTTTACGATCAATAATTCTCCATTCTACGGAAAAGAAGGAAAATTTGTTACTTCGCGCCACATTCATGAACGATTGATGAAAGAGTTGGATAAAAACTTAGCTTTGCGCGTTGAAAAAAATATTGATTCAGATATTTGGCATGTTTACGGAAGAGGTGTACTTCATTTATCTGTTCTTATCGAGACCATGCGTCGCGAAGGTTACGAAATGCAAGTTGGTCAACCACAGGTTATATTCAAAGAAATAGACGGTAAACGATGCGAACCGATCGAACAACTTACCATTAACTTGCCCGAAGAGTGTTCAGGTAAGATTATTGAGATCGTTGCAATGCGAAAGGGCGAAATGTTGAGCATGGAAGTTATGAATGACAGGATTCAGCTTGAATTCCTGATTCCTTCACGCGGAATAATTGGACTTCGAAATAATGTGTTGACTTCCTCTGCCGGTGAAGCAATCATGTCTCACCGTTTCTTAGAATATCAACCTTACAAAGGTGAAATTGAAAAAAGAAATAATGGTTCAATTATCGCTATGGAAAGTGGTACAGCTTTTGCATACGCCATTGATAAATTGCAGGATAGAGGTCGGTTTTTTATCTTTCCACAGGAGGAAATTTACTCGGGACAAGTTGTCGGTGAAAGTTCTAAAGAAGGAGATTTAGTGGTAAATGTTACAAAGTCTAAAAAACTTACCAATATGCGTGCTTCAGGTGCGGATGATAAAGCTAAACTAATACCGCCAATTGTTTTTAGTCTCGAAGAGGCTTTGGAATATATAAAAGAAGATGAATATGTGGAAATTACGCCCAAAAGTATTCGACTTCGTAAAATTTATTTGGACGAAAATGAACGAAAACGTATGACGAGAAAATAATTTTTTTAAGTCATTTAATTTTTAAAAAATACAAATCATCAATTATTCTTGCATGAAAAGTAAAATAATTGTTTTGTTGTTGGTGTTTACAAGCAGTGTGTATGCCCAACTTGGAATTAAAGCAGGCGTTAATATGGCAAACGAAATTAAATCTTTCAGTCAGTCCAATATCGCTACTGCTTTTACTTCTAAAAATCTTACCGGCTATCAAATCGGACTTATTTATCAGGCAATGCCGAAAAAATCGGGACTTGGTGTCGAATTTGGCATTTTATTTTCTCAGAAAGGTAGCTCTTTTTCAGATAGTACTGTTAATTCAATTCAACAAGGTTACAAAGAATTAAATTATGCCGAGGTTCCACTAAATCTTCGTTATCGATTTAATTTTGGATTTATTGGAATTTACGGTATTGCAGGGATTTATGGCGGTTATGCCTTGAATGGCAAAACCGTCAACGATATTACCAATACCATTCACAATGAAACTTTCCAAACTTTCATGGATCATCTCGATTATGGATATAATTTAGGTGCAGGTATGGAATTTTTCAAGAAAATTCAACTGGGGGCTACCTGGACTCAGGGTATTCGAAACACGGCGTACACCAATACGGTTATTCCAACACCCGATACCAGTACGAATCGGGTATTTACGGTCAATTTAGTGTATTTGTTTTAAGAGATTTTTTCTTGTTTTACTCCATTGCAACTCATAAAATTGCGTTAATCACTTTTTTTGCAAACATTTTTAATGAGTAAGCAGCAGATTGTTACTGAAATTATCAGTCCTCTGCATAATTTTTTTTGAATACTAAAATTATGAACGAAAATCAAATGACACGAATGGAAATGATCAAGAATAAAATAAATTCTTTACCTATTGGAAGTACTTCTGATTCAAATCATTATTGGTGTGTTACCTGTAAAAAATTTTTTGTGTTAGATAAACCTGAATGTCCATATATGACTGGAATGTGTATTAATACACCGATTGCAGTCGAGAATTTAGCTCCAGAAAGCACTGAAGCTCTTGAAAAATTTGGTTTGTTCTACCCGAAAATTCCCCAAAAACTATTGAGTGGACTTCTAAAAAATAATTTATTTGAAAGTGGTAAGAGATTAGCCGAAATTTATATTGATTTTTTAAATGAATGGAAGTTTCAACTATCTAAAGAACAACCATTACAAACTTTAAAAAGTTTTATAATAATTCTTTCAGGGTGCGAAACAGCTCAACGTGTTAATGAAAATTCTGTAACTTTCGTGTTAATGGATGCCGAAAAAATTTGGAAGAAAGACCAGATTAAATTGATCTTATTAGGAGCAATCGATTATTTAAAAGATATTGTGGGAATTCATCATGAATTGAAAATCGATTTTATTGATATAATTGGTGAGAGGGAAATTGGGAAATATTATTGTGCTAAATGTGGAATGTTTTTCGAGTTTGGTTTAAAGAGAAGTACTGTAACTTGTCCTTTAATGGCTCAAAAATGTATGTTTGACCCGCAAAGTATTGATAATGTCGATTATTCATCTGATAAATTGTTGAAACAATTTGAAATAACTCCCGACATCTACAAACGAATGATTCAAAGCATAAATGGTACTGAAGTAGTAGAAAGCACCCTGAAAATCTTACTTGAGGAATGGAAAATTAACAATAACTTTGATCAAATATTGAATACCTTGATTTAATTATACTCAATAATATTTTTATATTCAGTTGCTTAACTTTTTGAATCGAGTTTTTGATACTTTCAGATTATCCGAATGTTTCAAAAAGGTTTTGGAAAAATATCGTATTTTTTTTTATAATCTATGATTTAACTCAAATTTCAACCATTTCAGTAGTGGTCGATTATCATTTTCTCTTCTTAATTCCTCGCCTAAACCTAAAAATAAACCAGATACATTGCATGTGATTAGCGAAGCAAACATAGGCTTAATTCACAGTCATTTCGCCACAAATGCTAATACTCAACCGTTGTTTGATGTCATCAATCGAACTATACTCACCGAGCAAAAACATTAACTTTGTTACCAAAGCTTCAGTAGTACAATCATAACCACTTAATACGCCCGCGTTTACTAAATTCAAACTGGTTTCGTATCGACCCATTTCAACAGAGCCGGTGCTGCATTGGGTTTTGTTTACAATTAATATTCCCCGATTAGTAGCATCTTTCAGCTCGTTGTAAAACCAAGTGCGACGTGGAGCATTCCCCGAACCAAAACTTTCGAGAACGACAGCTTTCAGTTCGGGTATGTTGAGCAATGCATGTATCGTTTGTTGTGAAATTCCTGGAAAAAGTTTAATAATTACAATGTTTTGATCAATTTGTTTGCGAACCCTCAATTGATTGGATGGATCGGGATAATGAATATAGGAACGAAAGTATTTAATATGTACACCCGCTTTGGCTAAAGCCGGATAATTGTAAGAGTTAAATGCACTAAAATGTTCGGCATTTTTCTTGGTCGTTCGATTTCCTCTGAAAAGAGTATCTTCAAAAAAAATGCATACCTCGGGCACAATAGCCTGTCCGTTTTCTTGGGCTGTCGCAATTTCTATGGCAGTCAACAGGTTTTCTTTGGCATCCGATCGCATCATTCCGATTGGCAGCTGTGCGCCGGTAAAAATAACAGGTTTTGATAGATTCTCGAGCATAAAACTTAATGCTGATGCAGAAAATGCCATTGTATCAGTGCCGTGAAGAACAACAAATCCATCAAATTCATCGTAATTTTCCTGAATCAGTTCAGCCATACGCTGCCATACTGCTGGTTGCACATCCGACGAATCGATTAAAGGTAAAAATGGGATACTTTTGATACGAATGCCTGTTTGTTTCAATTCAGGCAGATATTCTTGCAACCGATTAAAGTCGATGGGACGTAAAGCTCCATTACTCGGGTCTTCAGACATGCTAATGGTTCCACCGGTAAATATCAATAATACAGCATTTTTGTTTTCTGACATTTGAATCTAAATATTTTTAGTGCAAAGATAATGTAAAATGAAATTAAAATAATGTCATAATGATATCCAAAAATTAATTATTCATGATTTGTTTATCAGTTTTTTTCTGAATCGATGAATTATCCTTATTTTTGTATTGAAATATATATTTTTTCGATTTTAAAATTTGTTTGTAACGAATTGTTTTTAAAGTTGTTCCCGTAAATTAATAGTATTTATTTTCTTCTTTAATTTTAAATATGGTGCGAATCTTTTTAGTTGGTTATATGGGTTCCGGAAAATCTACAGTTGGAAAATTAGTTGCTTCGAAATTGGGCTTAAATTTTGTCGATATGGATAGTTACATCGAAAGCAAGCATTTTAAAACTGTACAGCAAATATTTGCCGATCAGGGCGAAGCTGTTTTTCGTCAAATAGAACACCAATGTCTTCACGAAATTGCACAATTTGAAAATATAATTATCGCTACTGGAGGAGGTGTTCCTTGTTTCTTCGATAATATGGATTTTATGAATACCCAGGGTATTACGGTATATCTTCAGTTTACGGTCGATGAACTTGTTGTCCGCTTAGAATCAACTCATTTGCCAAAGCGACCGTTATTGGCTCAACGTAAGGAACCTGAGCTTAGTAACTACATCGCCAATGCACTTGCCCTTAGAGAGCCATTTTATGAAAGAGCTGCTTTCCGTGTTTCCGATGAAATTGAACCTACTGTCGATAAAATTTGTGAGATTGCAAGCAAAACTAAAAATTAATTCAAATGAAATATATCTTTCATAAATTACGTCATTGTATTAGCCAAGGTTTATAAAAGCAAACATCGCCTCAACAAATTGAAAGTGTTGAGGCGATGTTTTATTAAGAATTCAATTTTATCGACTCAATTCACCCTAAATATTTGCTGCCCATTTTTAAGAAAATTGACAATCTGTTTTGCAGCTGCAATTCCGGCATTGATATTTGCTTCGGCTGTTTGAGCTCCCATTTTTTTGGGAGTAGCGAAATAGCGTCCACCAAATTTTTCAGTCATGGTAGCATGATTATCGGGCAAAATGTCCGTAACGTATTTAAATGTGGGATTTGCTTCCATAAACTGCACTAACTCTTCTTCATTAATCACCTCTTTGCGAGCTGTATTTGCTACAATGGCACCTTTTGGCATTTTGGCAAGTAGATCGGCATTGATTGATTTTTTTGTTTCAGCAGTAGCTGGAATATGAATTGACACCACATCGCAGGTTTGATAAAGTGCTGAAACCGATTTGACAGGGATAACTCCTTCGGCTTTAATATCTTCATCCTTACAATACGCATCAAAAGCATAAAGTTCCATTCCAAAACCTTTAGCAATTCGCGCTACATTACGTCCAACATTGCCAAACGCATGAATGCCAAGTTTTTTCCCCTTGAGTTCAGTTCCTGAAGTTCCGTTGTAGAAATTTCGTGCTGCGTACACCAATAATCCGAAGACTAATTCGGCTACTGCATTTGAATTTTGCCCGGGTGTATTCATTACGCAAACTTCGGCTTTTGTAGCAGCATCTAAATCTACATTATCGTAACCTGCACCGGCACGAACAATAATCTTTAAATCTTTTGCTGCAGCAATTACTTCAGCATCAATTATATCACTGCGGATAATAATGGCATTAGCATCTGAAACGGCATCGAGTAATTGCTGTTTTTCAGTATATTTTTCAAGTAATGCCAATGTGAAACCTGCGGCTTCAATTTCGGTACGTATACCATCAACCGCTATTTTGGCAAAGGGCTTGTCGGTTGCAATTAGTACTTTCATAAAAATATTTTTTTTAGAAGGTCAAATAAAACAAGCTTTCTTACGTCAGCATTTGCTTTAATGAAATGGTGTATTTGAAAACTCTGAACTTGCAGAATTTGGTCGGATTAATGCAATTTTTCAAATTCTTGCATGCAATCAACCAGAGCCTGAACACTTTCGATTGGAAGTGCATTGTAGGTAGATGCACGGAAACCGCCTACCGAGCGATGCCCTTTAATTCCCACCATACCGCGTTCGGTTGCGAATTTCTGAAAATCGGCTTCCAATTCAGCATATTCAGGGTTCATAACAAAGCAGATATTCATACGTGAGCGATCTTCAAGAGCTGCAGTTCCGACGAATAGTTTATTGCGATCGATTTCATCGTAAAGTAATTTTGCTTTGGCAATATTTTGCTTTTCCATTTCCACAATACCGCCATTTGATTTTAACCAACGAAGGGTTTCGAGTGCCGAGTAAATTGGTAATACAGGAGGCGTGTTAAACATGGATCCGTTTTCAATATGAATTTTATAATCCAGCATCGATGGGATATGACGACTGACTTTTCCAAGAATGTCGTTTTTTACAATTACAAAAGTTAATCCGGCAGGAGCTAAGTTTTTTTGAGCTCCTCCATAAATAAGCGCATATTTCGATACATCAACCGGACGTGAGAAAATATCGGAAGACATGTCGGCAACCAATGGAACTGGAGAATCAAGGTCTTTTAAAAGCTCTGTTCCGAAAATTGTATTGTTAGTCGTAATGTGAAAATAATCAACATCGGCAGGAATCACATAGTTTTTAGGAATATAGTTGAAATTTGAATCTTTTGAAGATGCAACTTCAATCGCTTCTCCAAAACCTTTTGCTTCTTTGAGTGCTTTGCTTGCCCAGGTACCAGTATTTACATAAGCGGCTTTTTTTTCTAATAAATTGAATGGAACCATGCAAAATTGCAGGCTTGCTCCACCGCCCAAAAATAGTACAGAATAACCTTCGGGGATATTTAATAATTCTTTAAACAAAGCAACAGCTTCGTCTACAACGGGTTGAAAATCTTTTGCGCGATGGCTGATTTCTAAAATAGATAATCCGGAATTATTAAAATCTAAAACGGCTTGCGCTGTTTTCTCAATCACTTCGCGAGGTAAAATTGACGGTCCCGCATTAAAATTATGCTTCTTCATATAAAAAAAATGTTTGTTTTGTTAGTTCTATCCTTTCGAAAAAGAAAGTGCAAAAATACGGAAAAATTTAATTATATACCCAAGATAATTTGAAATTATAAGTTGATCAGGCAAATATTTAAGCATTGATTGGACTGAACTTGAAATTCGTATTTTTATACGGACTGAATTGCACAGATTGTGTATAAATGTGTTATCAATATTGATATGTATTTATATCGAAAAGTGGAAACGCTCATTGATTTCCCAATTCACACAGGGTGTTTTTGTTATTCAATCAGTTTTGTGACTGCATTTTTTATTTTTTCGAAATTAAAATCAGAAAGAATTTTGTTCTTGTAAGATGTAATTTCGTCGTTATAAAGGTTGCCGATGCTGCCTTCGTGCGTGTGTTTGATTGTTTTGTCGGGATTAAAGTTCCCTGCTTCAATTTCAATTCCAACCTGTTTGTAGGCATCTCTGAATGGAATGCCTTTTAAAACGCGTCGATTCACTTCTTCAACACTAAACATTAAATTATATCGTTGATCATCAATTATTTGAGTGTTAACATTTATTTGAGATATAATTAACGAAGTCATTTCCAAACAGTCTATCAATTCAGTAAAAGCGGGGACAAAGATTTCTTTAATAATTTGCATATCACGAAAATATCCAGAAGGTAAGTTGTTGGATATTAATGTTATTTGTTGAGGTAAAGCTTGTAATTTATTACATTTAGCACGGATAAGCTCAAATACATCCGGATTTTTTTTGTGGGGCATAATGCTCGAACCGGTTGTAAATTCATCGGGGAGCTTTATGAAACCGAAATTTTGTGAATTATACAGGCAGGCATCATAAGCTAATTTAGAAAGTGTAGCTGCCACGGAAGCTAAGGCGATGGAAATGGTTCGTTCCATTTTACCACGCCCCATTTGGGCGTAAACTACATTGTAATTCATTGATTCAAAGCCTAATAAATCGGTTGTCAGTTGTCGGTTGATCGGAAATGAAGAGCCATAACCGGCAGCCGAGCCGAGCGGATTACGGTTGGTGATTTTCCAGGCTGACAATAAAAGCTGTAAATCGTCGGCAAGTGCTTCGGCATAAGCTCCGAACCAAAGTCCGAATGAAGAAGGCATGGCAACCTGTAAATGCGTATAACCGGGTAGTAGAACATCTTTATTTCGCTGACTCTGGTCAATTAACATTTTAAATAATGCATCCACTTTCTCGACAGTTTTTTGAAGTTCAGCCCGTGCAAATAGCTTCAGATCAACCAAAATCTGATCATTGCGAGAGCGTCCGCTATGAATTTTTTTTCCTACGTCGCCTAATTTGCGCGTAAGCATTAATTCAACCTGAGAATGAACATCTTCAACGCCTTCTTCGATAACAAAACCACCTTTTTCTGCAATTAGATAAATGATTTTTAGTTCATTGAGCAATTGTTTTAATTCAACAGGTAAAAGTAATCCAATTGAAGTTAACATTCGGATATGTGCCATTGAACCGAGAACATCGTATTTTGCTAAAAATAAGTCGATTTCACGATCGTGTCCAACAGTGAATGCTTCAATTTTTGCATCAACTTGCGTATTTTTTTCCCAAAGTTTTGTTGCCATAACGATTGCTCTTTTTATTTGAAAGTCAATTTGAAAGTTTTTAATTTATTTTTTCAGAGAAGGGCTGCATTTAATGCTTGTGAAATCCCATCTGCAACAAGATTGATGCCTTCCTTTAGTTTTTTATCGACCATCATTTTAATCATGGGGGGTAATTCGGTTTCGAGTATCAAGTACAAGTGAGTTTCCTTTTCTTTAACCTGTTCAAGTTGAATTAGTACGGTCATTGTTACGGGAGCACGCTCTGATTGAAATTTTATGGTTTTAAACGGTTCTCGCATAATTACGCGGAATCCGATATTACCAATCATGTCGACTTCTATGGTGAAACTATCCGTATCAAATTGTAGATTTTTAACTTTATCACCTAAAGCTGGTAACTGTTTTATTTTCTGTAGATTATTTAAATCACTAAGTATATTAAAAACCATTTCCTCGTTGGAGAAAATGGTTTTTATATCACTTTGGTAGGTTGTCATCGTATTTTATTTGGTGGTTTCGTATAAAACTGAACGTATAAAAAGTATTTTCTTTTCTGATTAATAATGAAAGTTCCGAGATATTTTATATCAATCTCGTTCAGATTTAGAAAAGTATTTGAAGCATCAATCCTGGTGACAAGAAAACTGGTTTTCTTTGTTTTTAAACGAAATCTGACACGATAAGTTCATAATCGTTTAAAATAATCATTAATCAACTTTCCATGAAGCCGGATCTTTACGCCATTCCTGCAGGGTTTTTACGTCCTCGATGTCAATATAATTTGTTGCAAGTGCTTCGGAAAGCACTGCATCGTAATTGCATAAGGTATTTAGTTTTACCTTGGCAGCTTTGAATTTTTGCTCAGCGACGTCAAATCCATAAGAAAAAATGGCCAGCATACCCAGTACTTCGGAGCCATCGTTCCGAATGGCTTCCACAGCCTTCAAACTGCTACCTCCGGTCGAAATTAAATCTTCAATGACTACAACTTTTTGTTTAGGACGCAAATCTCCTTCAATCAAGTTCTCTAATCCATGATCTTTTGGTGATGAGCGAATATAAACGAAAGGTAATCCAAGTGCATCTGCAACTAAAGCTCCCTGAGCGATGGCTCCGGTGGCAACGCCTGCAATTACTTCCACTTCGGGATACATTTCCATAATTAATCGGGTTAATTCCACTTTGATGTAATTTCGGATGGCTGGATATGAAAGCGTCTTGCGATTGTCGCAATATATGGGTGAGTTCCAACCGGAAGCCCATACAAATGGATTATTTGGTTGTAACTTTACAGCTTTAATTTTTAGTAACTTTTCGGCTACATTTTTTTCTAATGTTTTCATTTTGAATAAGTTTTATGACAATTTAAAACGTATTTAGAATCACGAAATGATTCAAACACATTCAAGCTGCAAAATTACGCAAACCAATTCGAAACGAAAACATAGAAACGATATTTTAAAACATTTTTTTCGTAGATATTTATGTAAAGTAATGATTAAATGTGAATTAAGCAAGATTTTATTCTTTCAGAATTAATTCTATCTAAAATTATTTTCTTTTGTTTTGAATTAATTACTTTTTTCTCGATAAGATGATTACATTTATTCTACAAACACGTCTTTATTCAATAATAAATAATTCAATTTGATGTAAATTTCATTAAATCAGATCTATTCTTTTTTACCTTAAAATAACTCAATCCAAAATAAATGAATGACAAAATGAATAAAAAGAGAATTTTTTTAAACCTTAATCGGAACAACTCATTTTGTGTAGCCGTAATATTTTTATCGATATTTATTTTCAGTTCGAATGTGCTTGTGGCTCAAATTAACAAACCTAAGAAAAAAGTGACCGAGAATTTAGTGTTGGTAAAAGGGAATGTTGTGGATAACACCAAAAGTGCAGTTATTGGAGCGACGGTAATGGTTGCAGGTACAGCGCATCGAACCGTTACCGACATTGATGGCAATTTTTCTTTATTAGCTCCTCAAAATGCTGAAATTACAGTTAGTTATATAGGTTATGTTACGAAAAAAACAAAATTTGAAGGAAAACCTTTAAATATCCTTCTCGAAGATAATACTTCAAAACTCGATGAAGTTGTGGTGGTTGGATATGGAACCGTGAAAAGAGCAAATTTAACTGGTTCTGTTTCAAGTGTTTCTATGAAAGAATTGACGGATTATCCGGCACCCAATCTGGCAACCGTTTTAAATGGTCAAATGGCTGGCGTGCAGGTCTCGGAACCCACAGGTAATCCAATTGGGAGTGCAAGTATAAGTATACGGGCATCAAGTTCATTTTCAGGAACGTCCAATCCATTGATCGTAATCGATGGGTTTATCCGCGATATTAACGCTTTTAATATGCTTGATCCGAGTGAAATTGAGAGCATATCTGTTTTAAAGGATGCTTCGGCTGCGGTTTATGGTGTTCGTGGAAGGGATGGCGTAGTGTTGGTTACTACCAAGCGTGGTAAAGTGGGGAAACCTCAAGTGAGCTATTCGGCTTCTTTCGGTGTAAATCAGGGAGTTGAAATGCCAAAAATGATGACTGCTTTTCAACAGGCAAGTTCATTGAACGATATGTGGCAACAGCAGGTAACTTATGATGGAGTGGATCCTACAACTATAAATTATTTTTCCAACGCTGAACTGCAAAAATTAAAATCAGTTAATTATAATTGGTTAGACGGGGTTTGGCAGGATTCCCAGAATATGCGGCATACAATTAATGTCAGCGGTGGAACGGAAGCAGTAAAGTATTTTGTGGGCGGTTCATATATGACTGCTAACGGAAATTTTAAAGGGTTGGGAATGTCGCGTTACGGAATTCGATTTGGTGTGGATGCCAATATCACAAAAGACCTGAAGGGAAGTTTTTCGATGGATTATGGACAAAAAGAAACGCACTCACCCTTAAATTCCACCGATACGGAATACGATCGTATGTATGGCACATTCAGCGAGTTAGTAAGGACATCGCGCTGGCTGCCTCCTTTCATCAATGGATTGCCGGCTAACACCTCGGGGCTTTATAATGCCATTGAATTGCTTCAATCCGGCTCATACCGAAACAGTACGAACAGTGATATGACTGTTTCGATGTCATTAGTCTATTCTGTTCCTAAAATTAATGGTTTGAAGGTTACTTTTTCTGGTAATTATAACAGAAACAGCAGCAATGGAAAGCAATATTCTGTTCCATATTATTTATATAATTTCCAGAAGGATTCTGTTAATACACATTTGTATTCAAATAATCCTTATCCAGTTGGGAGCTCAAACTATCGAACTTTAATCACGAATGGAAATAAGATTTACGAATCGGCTAACTTTGGTTACAGTTATCAGATAAATCCGCAAATATCGTATGCCAATAAATTCGGCGATCATGATATTAGTGCAATATTAGTATATGAACAATCCGAAGGTGGCGGAAATGGATTGTCGGAAAGCAGACAGACATTGATTATTCCAAATTATCAGGTGATGGATGCTTATTCCACGACTTCGCAAATGACCTCTTCAAATATCAATTCACTTACCAGACGGCAATCTTTCATTTCAAGAATTAATTACAATTATGCCGGTAAGTATTTTATAGAAGCAGCGGCACGTAATGACGGTTCAACATTGTTTGCCAATGGATACCGCTGGGGATTTTTCCCTACTGTTTCTTTAGCATGGCGAGTTTCGGAAGAACCCTTCTTTAAACCGTTGACTTCGGTAATTGACAATCTGAAAGTCCGTGGGTCTTATGGTGTGTTGGGTAGTGATGCAGCCACGGCTAATCAGTATAGATATAGTTATCAGACTTCGGGTTATGTTTTTCTGGGTGGAGGTGCCACTAATTTGATGTTAAGTCCAAAGAACGGAGGATTGGTGTACGATGCCGCAACTTGGGAAACCACCAAACAATTCAACGGCGGTATCGATATGGATATTTTAAATGATCTATCGGTATCGATGGATGGTTATTATAAAAGAACAGATAATATTCTGGATACACCTACCAGTACCTATCCTCAATCAAACGGAGTAGTTGGAAATATTCCGGCATTAAATTATGGTATTCAGGATGCATGGGGTGCTGAACTCGAATTAAGATATAACAAAAAACTTACAAAAGATTTCACGTTGCAGTTGCGGGGAAATTTTACGTATTTAATGAACAAAGTAATAAAGAAATACGAAAGTCCGGGTGTAGTAGGTACCTGGCAGGATGAAAATGGAAAAGTTTCAGGAGGTGAAGTGGGTTATCAATGTATGGGAATTGCACGAACACAGACTGATGTAAACAACTATATCGCTTATCTGGAAGCTGATTATGCCAAATATCACAATGGTCAAACAGGAGGTGTCAATGTTTTAGGATTAAATGAATCGCAAATGAAGCCCGGTATGTTGATGTACAAAGACGTAGGCAGTGCTCCTTATCAGGATGCAAATGGGAAGTGGCATGATGGAGCCCCAGATGGAATTATCGATGCTAATGACATGAGAATCATTGGAAAATATAGTTTTTCACCCTATATATATAATTTCTCTGCCGGATTTACCTGGAAAAGTTTTCGATTTGAGGCTATGTTTAGCGGACAGTTTGGTAGTAATGCATTTTTCGAAAAAGCTTTTTGGACTGATAATTCAGGAGGTGGACGAACCGGAGCATTTCTTTCGCAAACCTCAAATCAGTTAGCCGAATGGTACGGAAATTACTGGACCGAAACTAATGTGAATGCGATATACCCCCGGTTAGATGCCAATAGTTTAAGAGGATACCGTTCCACATTTTGGATGCGTAATGGAAGTCAACTTCAGCTTAAGACCATCAATGTATCGTACAGTTTGCCCACATTGTGGACTAAAAAAGTGGGGATTGAACAATGCCGTGTTTATTGTCAGGCGTCCAATATATGGACTATCATTAACCCCTATCCGTATAAAGATGCCAGCGTTGGATTCTGGTCAGATTATCCAATGGTTAGAACAATTAATTTAGGCTTAAATCTAACGTTTTAAAACAGATAAATCATGAAAGTTAATAAAATTATATATTTATTTTTTCTGCTTCCTTTGATGTTCATGTCTTGTAGCGATTATCTGGAAGTGAAGGATCAATCTGCCATTAATCCGGGTATTTGGGATAATGAAGAATCGGCAAAGCTTTATTTGAATTATATTTATTCAGCCTATTTGACTCCTTTTGGTGGAAATCAAGATATTGCAGCATCTTCATTGACCGGTTTATCCGATGATGTCGCAAATACTCCGAATAATTTATTAATAGGTACGCTTACCGCAGGTAGTGTTTCTTATTATTCAGGAACTACTTATCAACTGATACGCTATGTGAATATTGGAATTGATGCCGCTAAAAAATCAAATTTGGATGCTGCAGCAAAAGCAAGGACCTTAGGTCAGTTGTATTTTTTCAGGGCATGGTTTCACTGGAGATTAGTGAATTTATATGGTGGTGTGCCTTATATGCGTTCTTATGTTACAATGGAAAGCCCTGATACTGTGAAGAATGTGCCAAGAGCGACAACTTCTCAATGTATTACCTATTTGAAAGAAGACCTGGATTCGGCCATTAATATGCTTCCAAGTGCTTGGGTTAGTACTGAGTATTCCCGAATTACAAGAGCTGCAGCTGCGGCATTCAAAGGCAGAATCCTATTGTTTTATGCCAGTCCGCAATTTAATCCTGATCATAATCTTACCCGTTGGAAAGACGCTTATGATGCCAATCTTTTTGCAAGAGACCTTTGTTTGCAGGACGGTTACTCGTTGATGTCTATTGCCGGAACGAACCCGCAATCTCCATATTCATACGATTTTAATAAAATATTTATGACTAAAAAATCGAATGGAAATCCTGAAGTATTATTGGTTACACCCTATTATACCGATATCAAGATGCATGGATATGAAAATTCGGTTTGCCCCAACGAAATAACCACCGGAACGGGAGGTCCTTCCAATTGTCCCTCATGGGATTTGGTCATTTCGTTTCCTATGAAAGATGGAAGTTTGGCATTTAAATATAATTCTGCTAATAAAAATTTGAGAACATTCACCGGAAATGGTGGGGACATGACGAAGTATTACCTGAACAGAGACCCCCGCTTTTATTCGACGGTTGCGTTCAATGGCTCCAATTATCAGCTCGAAGGAAATGCAGCCCGCAGGCAGTGGACCTACAGTTGCCCGCAAAAGGTGAATGGAACAACCAGCACTTATTATGCCGAAAACACCACTCAGGATAAGATTAGTTCCACTGGTTTTTATTGCCGGAAAATGGTTGATCCGAATTTAGTGAGAGCCAACTTTGGCAAATCAATTACTGACTGGATTGAAATGCGCTATGCTGAGGTGCTTTTAAATCTTGCTGAATGTGCATTCGAAACTGGCGACGCCGATAAATACAGTGTTGGGATGGATTGCGTCGAACAAATAAGAAGCCGAGCAGGAATTGATCCAGGAACTGATGGTACGTATGGTATTTCAGGAAACCTTGCCGCAGGATTTACTCCGGTTGAGGTTGTCATGAATGAACGCCGCGTGGAATTTGCATTCGAAGGTAAACGCTTTTTCGATTTGAGACGCCGAAATATGTTTACCGAAGATCTTGGACACAATATTTTGAAATTAAATGGTTGGAAAATTAGTGGTTCAGGATTTACTTTTTCGTTGAAAAATGTTGCTGATACGGCTATTTTCCTACATCCGGAAAGAAGAGATACCATTAAATTTACAAATTTATATAAATACTTTACACTGAACTCCAAAAGCACTGGTCCATTTGTTAAGGCATTGAATTACATTTGTGTTCGTGATTCTGTATCTTTAAAAGCCACTACATCTGGAAATTATAATTTCTTTGACATTCCAACGGATATTATTGCCCGTAGTCCGAATGTGTTGCAGAACTATGGCTGGCAAAACGGAGCATTTAATCCATTCCAATAAAAATTCTTGATTCCCGGTATTTTTGTGCAAAGCAAAAATACCGGAAATCTTTTTTAATTCAAACATGAAATATTGTTACTCCATATTTATTTTGTTTCTGGCGATGCGAATTGCTGCTCAACAGCCTTTCCGGTATATCGTTTCAGCTGACGGAAGTGGTGATTTTACGACCATTCAGGCAGCAATAAATGCTTGCCCCGAGGGAGAGCAGAGCGTTATTTTCATTAAAAATGGCACCTACAACGAACAGGTTACCATCGGATCTAAAACGGTGGTTTCCACCAAACGTATTTCATTAATTGGCGAAAACCCCGATAGTGTGCTTATCACGCATACTCAATCGAGAGCAAGCAGTGGTTCTCCAACATTTGAAGATGTTTGCACTTTAAAACTTTACACTTCGGATTTTTATGCTGAGAATATTACTGTTCAGAATGCAGCTGGAAATACTGGAATGGCTGAAGCATTGTATACGGCAGCCGATAGGCAGACTTTTAAAAATTGTCATGTTCTGGGTTATCAGGATACGTATCGTTCCAAAAAAGGAACGCGTGGGTATTTTAAAAAATGTCTGGTTCAGGGTGCCGTTGACTTTATTTATGCAGGAGGTGTCGAATTTTTCGATAGTTGCCGTATTAATTGTGTCAAAGGAGGAGGATATATTGTAGCTCCCGAAGATGCCTATGTAACTATTCCGAAAACCTCCACGGTTTGTCAAAAATTTCTCAGGGTCGGATTTTTCTTCACCAATTGCGATATCACCGCCAACAGCGATGTTCCGGCCAATAGTTTTTATCTGGGTCGACCGTGGGTGTCGTATGCCGGCGCTTTTTACATCAATTGCCGACTGGGAAGCCATATCAATCCTGCAGGTTGGATGGCATGGGGAGTGAATGAAACGACCAGTAGCTGCTTTGCTGAATATAACAGTTGCGATTTAAACGGTGTTCCCGTGGATACAACCAAACGCGTGAGCTGGAGTTTTCAGTTGCCCAAAACCGATGTGGATAATCTGCTGGGTGCCAATAATATCTACGCACGTGTTTCAACTGTGCCTTACGATCCGTTTACCCTCTGTGTCGCACCGGGTGTTCCGCAATCGGTTGACCTGACCGGAACTACACTCGGCTGGCAACCTGTGACCAATGCAACAGGTTATGTGGTGATGAAAAACGGGAGATATTTTGCTTCAACCACGAACACGAATTATACCGATAATTCCGGAATTTCTGGCCAATACAGTGTGAAAGCGGTTGGACCTAATGGTCAGTTAAGTGCAGCCGGTTCTGTCATAACCGGATTATCTCAAATTAACAAACAGTTTTTTCAGTTTATCAATAAACAGGGAATACTCGAATTCAATACCCCTGTTACACTAACAGTTTATACTCCTGCCGGGGAGAAAATCAGAGAATTTTCTCGTTCCGAATCATTCAATTTAAATGAATTGACCAAAGGTGTATTTTTAATACAAGTATCTTCTGAAAATGGAATTTCGGCATTTTATAAAATTATAAATTAGCAGAATATTGAAATAAATGCTTGTATAAACTGATTTTTTAAGTTTGTACCAATTTTTCCACGCATTCTATCAAAAAATCATCCTTTATAAATAACCATTTTAATACATTTGTATCCATTCTGATAATTGATTTAAAGTCATGAAAACTAAAAAAATTATTCTGCCTTTTATTTTGTTTTTACTGTTTGTTTTGGGCTTAAATGCTCAAGCTCCCGCATTCCCTACTGCCGAAGGTTTTGGTAAATTTACCACAGGAGGACGTGGAGGTAAAGTCGTGATTGTAACGAATCTCGACGATTACATTGAATACAACAACCTCGAAACGCCCATACCCGGAAGCCTCCGCTGGGCACTAAAACAATATCCGGGAGAACCAATCACCGTAGTATTTCGCGTTTCAGGTATCATCAAACTCAAACATTATTTTACGATGTCAGGATCGACCGTGGTTAATCAGAATATCATCAGTCCGAACAGATCAAATATAACCATTGCCGGACAAACAGCTCCGGGCGATGGGATCTGCATCAGCGGAGGTCGGTTCAAACTGGGTGGATGCAACAATATTATTATTCGAAACGTTCGCTTTAGAGTGGGTTTGACCAATGGCGATACGGGAACATTTATTCCCGGAGGACCCATTGATTTTGAAAATGCGAGCAACGGAATTATCGACCATTGTGACTTGGGCTGGTCGGCTGAAGAAAATCTTACCATGTACGATGTCCACTATACAACGGTTCAATGGTGCATTCTGCATGAAGGACTTTATACAGCGGGTCACGAAAAGGGAGAACGCAGCTATGGAGCTCAATGGGCAGGGTCTCCAGCCACTTTCCATCATAATCTGGTTGCCGATAATGTGAGCAGATCGATTCGATTTAACGGAGCAAACAATCCAACGGGAGACAGAAATGTCTTGATCGACTATATTAACAATATAAATTATAACTGGGGAAAAGTAAATTCTTGTTATGGAGGCGAATGTGAAGCCGGTAGATTATCTTCCCACTTCGTTAACTTCGTAAATAATTATTATAAACCAGGTCCGGCAACGCCTGCTTCTGGGAGTTATTTCTTTGAACAATCTGCTGCACGTTCGGGATATGTTTTGTCCAGAGCTTCTAAATGGTATTTAAACGGAAATATCATGGAAGGTGATGCCACAGGTACTGCCAATAACTGGACAAGAGTTCACAATAACACAACTTATATAATAGATTCTTTGAAAAGTGATACATTGTTTTATATTCCTGCCCAATATCGAATTAATTATACAACAGCTCAAATTGCATATGATTCGGTGTTGGCAAAGGTAGGTGCTTTCCCGAGAGATACGGTCGACCGACGAATTATTCATGAAGTGAGAACGAAAACTGCATCCGGTGTCGGAACTGTTCAAAAATATCCGAGTTCAATTTCTGGAACTGATACAACATGGACTTATAACCGATATTACGGCATTGCCGATGGTATTATTGATCAGCCTATTGGAGCGGGTGGATATCCAATTTACAATACTTATAACACCATCACCGATAATGATCAGGATGGGATGGACGATGCTTGGGAACAAGCCAACGGGTTGGATCCAACAAATCCCAATGATAGAAATCTGACAACTACGGATGGATATACTGCGCTCGAAGTTTATCTCGATGGTCTAATGGGAGAGCAGATTCCACATAATTTTTCAATTCAGGGACTTAATAATGTTTCACAGAATAATATTACTATTTATCCAACAATTACAAAAGATTTTTTAAATATTAAATCTGAAATTCCTGTAAAATCGATTTGTGTTCTTAATTTGAGTGGTCAGAAAGTGATTGAAAGAAGTTCAGGCAATCTTTCAGCTATTTCAGTTTCATCATTGCCTACAGGCTGCTATTTTGTATTGATAACTGACTTTCATGACTCGCCGACTTTATTTAAGATGATTCATCAATGAAAAGTATCATACTCATAAGTACAAGATTCAACGTGATTCGTCTCTTTTGTAGAAGCATTAAAATTTATTCTTAGAAATTTAAACATTTAAAAGACAAATATCATGAAAAGAATTACTAAATTATTATTGCTGACTTTATTAGTTGGTATCTCTACCACAACATTTGCCCAAATTGTAGGAGGAGAAGGAGGCCAATCTGCTTGTGGTGGATATTGGTATTTGACATCCAATGCAGGATGGACTGCATCTGATTTTTACAAGATAATTGATATTGAGGCAGCTAATCTGACTGATGCCACATTGCCTAAGTTTAGTGCTGCGGATGGAAGTAAAAACGCATTGGACACAGACTTTGGCTCCGGATATTTTTATTCTTCGGTTTTGACCACAAATGATGGAATTACTTATACCCCAACTTCGGTAAAATGGCCTGTAAAATATTTTATGGCTGCTTTTGCACCAACCATGTACACCAGTGCTTATTCTAAAGTTAATTTGTATGGCTCTTATCCATCGGGTGGTAGCACCTCAGGAGGCGGTGCGAATGCAGCTTGTACAGCAAATGACAATTCGGTTTTTAAAAGTGCAATTTACGACAAACCGGGTTTTATTGAATTAAGCCGTCTAGCTTCTGCAACGGCGAATACTCCTCCGAGTCGACTTGGTTTTATTGAAATTGACAGCATTCCTCAATGCGAACGTATCCAGTGGTCATTTTCATCAACCTCATGGAAACGTGGTGTTAAATGTGACATTAATTTTAATGATGGAACTGGTTGGCAGCCTCAACGTTGGGTTGCCAGCAATTATAATTGGGAAGCTGTTTTTGCAGAACAGGGTTATCAGTTTGAGGAAATGCTTGGAAAACAGAACGATCCTACTTCTTACGTTTCTGTCCGATTCCGTATTTGGGATGGCGACAGCATCCATTATAAAGTTAATGCGAATGATAATAGCTTAAGCACAAGTACGTATTCCGGTACAATGACGCCTCTTGCGATGTGGCAAACAGTTCGCATCCATCAGATAGTTATTTACAGTGGAGCTGTTCCAACTCAAGCTC
This sequence comes from Bacteroidota bacterium, assembly GCA_021779195.1. GTDB lineage: Bacteria > Bacteroidota > Bacteroidia > Bacteroidales > Paludibacteraceae > Paludibacter. Next base: position 74,273 of record JAJYBB010000009.1, read on the forward strand.
CTGTTCCAACAGTTGTTAATTCTATTTATGCCGAAAACGGAATCAAAGTGTATCTCAGAGGTCAAAATATTGTATTATCGGAGCAAGCTTATGCAGAATTGTATTCTGTTGAAGGAAAACGAGTTTTTAAAGGTACCACCGATAATATTGACGTAAGTAATTATAGTAAAGGAATTTATATTGTCAAGGTGACTAATTCATTCGGAAAGGTTCAAATAAGGAAAATTGCGATTTAGTAATTTGATTTTTTTATGTTTAAGGGGTTTTAGTGTTGATGCTAAAGCCCCTTTTCGATTTATCGAATCTGGAAATATACAGTTTTTGATAAATCAGGTTTTTGTTGATACGTTATGTTTTATATTCTTTTCTGTCAATTCTTTTCGTCTCATAAAATAGTATTGTTTTGAGTACATCTATCCTTCATTTGCGTCATAAATCATACTATCTATTTTTAGAAACCGATTTTTAATTTGAAAGATTTTTTCAAAATATTAATCGCAAAATGTACTACTTTCGTTTCCTCATTTGAGTATAAGACAGGTATAATAAACAATTTAAATTTATTGTAAAGTAAGATGAAAAAAAGATTTTTTTTTAAGGTTGTAATTGTATTAATGTTTGCGCCTTTTGTATTACATGCTCAATATCCGCAAGTGCCCCGTGATCTTCAGATGAAAGCTAACCAGATGATTAGTGAAGAAACACGTATTGCTGATAGCGTTATGGAGAAAAACCAATATATCTTGAAAGAAGATAAAATGCACGGCAAACCCTATATTCCTTGGGCAGCACGGCCGACTGATCTGCCTCAGGCAAAGATACCTGCTTTCCCCGGTGCAATGGGTGGAGGCGAGTTTTCTTTTGGAGGACGAGGTGGGAAAGTGATTACTGTTACCAGTCTTGCCGATCGCGGTCCCGGTACATTGCGCGAGGCATGTGAAATGACTGTTGGTCCACGCATTGTGGTGTTCAATGTTGCCGGTGTCATTCATTTAAAGTCTCCTATAATTGTTGAAGCTCCGTATCTTACGATTGCAGGGCAAACTGCTCCAGGTGATGGAGTCTGTGTTGCCGGTGAAACGTTTTGGGTAAATACGCATGATGTGGTTGTTCGGTATATGCGATTTCGTCGAGGCGAAACCAAGGTGGAACGACGCGATGATGCCTTTGGAGGTAATCCTGTGGGCAATATCATGATCGACCATTGTTCATGTGAATGGGGATTAGACGAAAATATTTCCTTCTACCGTCACATGTTTGATCCGGGTCCCGGGATTAAACAAGAAAAACTTCCAACCGTGAATGTTACAATTCAAAACACGATTTCCGCTCAGGCTCTGGATACCTATAATCATGCTTTCGGAAGTACATTAGGTGGCGAAAACTGTTCTTTTATGCGTAACCTATGGGCAAACAATGCTGGACGCAATCCCTCCATCGGTTGGAATGGGGTTTTCAATTTTGTAAATAATGTAATATATAATTGGCACAACCGTTCAGTGGATGGAGGTGATTACACTGCATTGTACAATATCATCAATAATTATTATAAACCTGGACCTCTTACTCCCAAGGATGAACCTGTTGGGCATCGGATTTTGAAACCCGAATCAGGAAGAAGCAAACTTGGTTATTTGGTTTTTGGTCGTGTTTATTGCAATGGTAATGTTGTAGAAGGAGATGAAGCTGTAACCAAAAATAATTGGAATGGTGGTGTGCAGGTAGAAAACATGGAAAATGCAGGTCAATATACCGATTCGATGAAATGGAATGAACCATTTCCTATGCCTAAATTTCCAATTATGAGTGCAACAGAAGCTTATAAATATGTCTTGAAAAATGTTGGAGCAAATATTCCCACACGTGATTTAATCGATCAACATATCCTTGATCAAGTTAGAACCGGTAAAGTGTTTTACAAGGAAGGATTAGATACGGTTAATTTCTATCAGTTTAAATATCGTCGCTTGGGTAAAGACTCGTACAAATATGGTATCATTACTGATATTCGTCAGGTTGGCGGTTATCCTGTATATAAAGGAACCCCCTATGTAGATACTGACCACGACGGAATGCCTGATGCTTGGGAAAAAGCAAATGGTTTAAATCCGAATGACCCATCGGATGCGAATAAGGATTGTACGGGCGATGGATATACCAATATCGAAAAATATATTAACGGGATTAGTACAAAGAAAAAAGTTGATTGGACAGACCCTAAAAATAATTTCGATACGTTAGCTGAAAAGGGAAAACTCTGATAAGCTGCTATTTAAGCTAAAATTAATTTTATACTTTATAAACGCAGGTGCTGCCTGCGTTTGTTTTTAAATAAGAGATTGAAAATGAGAAGAAATATTTTAATTGTTGCCGGGTTGTTTTTAAGTTTAATAATTTTTAGTCAATCATTGACTAATGTTGCTTTAGACTCAATTCATCGTGATCCAAATTACGTGAAAACAATCGTTACCCGATCTAAAAAAATTGTTGTAAAATTGAGCTTGAAAAATCAAATTGTTGAAAAAAATGTTATCAATATAGTTGCCAATCGATATTTTGAATTGAACGATATTTATGCCTTACGTGACTCAACCATTAATTATATTAAGAAATCAAAGCTAACAAACGATCTGAAGAAACAGGCTCTACTTTTAGCTGAGGATAAAAAGGAATCGGCACTTTATCGTAGTCATTTTGCATTTCCTGCTAATTTGTCGTTATATTTGTCCGATCATCAAATTGAAGAAATTAAAGATGGAATTACTTTTGGCGTTGTAAAAGTAACTTATGATGCTACACTCGACATGATTCCCACACTAAAATCTGACGAAAAAGCACAGATTCTTGCGTGGCTGAAGGAAGCTCGTGAATTTGCACTGGATGCTGAAAGCGCAAACAAAAAACATGAAGCTTTCGGTAAATATAAAGGCAGAATAAATAACTATTTGGACAAAAAGGGATACGACCTTAAAAAGGAACGTGATGCCTGGTATGTAAGAATTAAAGCGAAGGCTGAATTAAAGAAATAGGTATGAATAGGGTGATTGAGTATTAAATTAATATTTTTTTAATTTTGAATATCTTTGTCGGTGTTTTTTATTAAATGAGTCGTTTTTGTTTTTAATATTTGACTGATGATTTAAATCCGAATTTTTATAATTTTTCAAAACTGATCGCAACATGAAATCAACGCTTAAAGAACTAATTGCTCAAGGCAAAACATTGGTATCTGATGGAGCCTGGGGAACTTTTTTGCATGAAAAAGGTCTTAAATCAGGTGAATGTCCTGAATACTGGAATATTGATCATCCTGAAGCAGTTTACGAAATTGCCAAAGGTTATATCGATGCCGGTGCCGACACGATTGAAACGAATAGTTTTGGAGGAAATCGTTTTAAACTTTCTGCCTATGGCTTTGGTGATCAGGTCTTTGAAATCAATAGGAAAGCGGCTGAATTATCACGGAAAGCTGCCGGAAATGATAAATATGTTCTTGGTTCAATCGGACCTACAGGCAAAATGCTGATTTTGGGAGATGTTACCGAAATGGAGCTTTACGACGCTTTTCGCGAACAAGCGATGGCTTTGTACCAAGGAGGTGCCGATGCCTTGGTAATTGAAACGATGACAGATTTAGATGAAGCAACCATTGCCGTACGTGCAGCTCGTGAAAATACTCCCTGCGAAGTGATTTGTACAATGACTTTCGATCATTTGCAATCCGGTGAATTTCGGACAATGATGGGCGTTTCGCCAACCGATATGGTTCATGCGCTTAAAGCTGCCGGAGCCGATATGATCGGTGCAAACTGTAGTAACGGAATTGAAGGAATGATTAATATAACTGAAGAAATTCGTTCGGTGGATAAAGAAATTCCAGTGCTTATTCATGCCAATGCCGGACTTCCCGTTTTGAAAGGTACATGTACCGTTTTCCCCGAGTCGCCGGAGATGATGGCTACTTTCGCACCTCGACTTGCTGTTGCAGGTGCTAATATAATTGGCGGATGTTGTGGCACTACTCCCGAACATATTCACTTGTTGAGTGAAGTGCTTAAAAAGAAACCATAAATTTAAAGTATTAATTTTATGTATATCACTTCTAATATATTGTAATCCACATATATAGAAAAGTGATATGTTGTGATTGGTATTATCCTGTAACGCTTTTAGATGCCGATTTTTATACAGTATTATTATTTTTTGTGTATTTATTTTTGAGAAATCTATTTTTTATGATTAAAAAATTTTCAGGTGTGGTGGTGCCTATGATTACCCCACTAAAAAAGGATTTAACAGTTGATACGAAAGCCGTTGAAAAAATTATTGCACTTTTTTCGACATACGATATTCATCCGCTTGTATTAGGCACAACTGGTGAGTCAAGCTCAATCAGCGAAAATGAAAGTCTCCTGTTGGTGAAATCGGCCGTAAAAATTAAATCTTTTAAACAGCTTATTTATGCAGGGATCGTTGAAAATGAAGTTCAAAAAATCATCGATCGTGGAAACAGATACATTGAATTGGGCGTCGACTGTGTAGTTGCCACTCTTCCTTCCTACTATGTACTGACGCCGTTTCAAATGTTTAAATTTTATAAAACGCTGGCTGATAATATAATGGGACCGATTATAATGTATAATATTAAAGCAACTACGCAAATGTCGATTCCACTTGAGGTGATCACTGAGTTAAGTACACATCCGAATATTTGGGGATTGAAAGATTCTGAACGTGATGAACAACGAATGAATTCGTGCATCGAAATTTTTAAAGATCGAAAAGATTTTTCGTATTTTTGTGGTTGGGGTGCTCAAAGTTGTAACAGTTTACGGCTTGGTGCCGATGGCATTGTGCCCAGCACCGGTAATGTCGTCCCTGAATTGTACGGAAAAATTTGGAGTACTGCTTTAAAAGAAAATTGGAACGAATGTGAAAAATGGCAAACTGAAACCGATAAAGTAGCACTTAAATATCAAAAAGACTGTACATTAGGTGAATCACTGGCAAGGCTGAAAGCCCTTATGCATCAAAATGAAATCTGCGAAAAATTCATGATGCCTCCATTAACCGAGGCTGAAGTTTAAACCTGAATTCAAATTTTTCTCCGAAGAGTTATTATGCTTTTTTTAATCGGGAATCGCATAATCAATTTCAATTTGCATTTAAAAAAAACGAGCACTCTATTTTTATCACATATGGCAGCATCTATTCATTGGATCGACACATCAATCGTTATTGTTTCCGTTTTATTTACTATTTCGACTGGATTGTATTTCTCCCGTCGACAAAAAAGTTCAGATCGTTATTTTGCAGGAAGTAAAACCATTCCTGCTTGGGCAATTGGTATTTCAATTTTTGCCACTTTACTGAGCAGTGTTACTTTTTTGGCTTATCCTTCAGCAGCTTATAAATCGAATTGGATATTACTGGTGCAAGGATTAATGGTGCCGATCGTGTTGGTTGGGATTATTGGATTTATTGTACCTCTTTTTAGAAAGGTGATTCGGCTTAGTACTTACGAATATTTTGAAAAGCGTTTTGGTATTTTTGCACGAATTTATAGCTCGACAGCTTTTATGCTGACTCATTTTTCCAAAATGGGAACTGTGCTTTACTTGGTGAGCGTAGCCTTGAGTAGTTTTACTCATTTCCCGGTGCTTATCGTGATGTTTTCTTTGAGTTTTACTATTATCTCACTTACTTTATTGGGTGGAATGGAGGCAGTTATATGGATGGATGTTGTTCAGGGATTTTTATTGGTAGGGGGTGGGCTGCTGTGTCTTGGAATTTTGCTTTTCAAACCCGAAGGTGGTCCTATTCTAACTATTCAACATGCTTTTAATATGGGGAAAATTGATATAGGCCCTTTTAATCTGAGCTTTTCTCAACTCACATTTTGGGTCATGGCGATTAACGGAGTTTTTTATGCCCTGCAAAAATACGGAACCGATCAAACAATTGTGCAAAGATATATCGCTGCCAAATCTGATAATGATGCTAAAAAAGCTGCATATATCGGCGTTTTTTCGAGTGTTGCAGTTTGGACACTCTTTATGCTTATCGGTTCGTTACTCTATGTTTTTTATCATTCGGGAGCTGCAACTTTACCTACAGGAATGTCTGCCGATCAAGTTTTTCCGTATTTTATCAGTACTCAATTGCCTGTTGGAGTCGTTGGGTTGGTACTTTCAGCGTTGGTAGCTGCCGCTCTCGCCAGCCTTCAATCTGATTTAAATTGTCTTTCGGCAATCGGTGTGGAAGACTATTATCAGCGTTTTAAACCAAACTGTACGGATAAACAACGTCTTAATATTGGTCGTTTTTTGGTCTTTGTGGCTGGTATAATAATGATGACCGTTGGTTTTCTTTATATTAAATGGGAAGGCGAAGGAGTACTTGGAGTCGTGTTTGGTTTATATGCCATTTTTTCGGCGGGAATCGTAGGTATTTTATTGCTTGGACTTCTATCTCGACGCGCAAACAAACAAGGTCTTTCTATCGGAATTGCCGCTTGTGTGTTTTTTACCGCTTATGCAGTGCTCACTTCAACAAAAATTGGTAATCATCTAATTTTAGATATCGGAAAATTTAATTTTTCTCAGCACAAATATATGTTGGGTGTTTACAGTCATATTATTGTTTTTGTTGTTGGATATATGGCAAGTTTATTTTTTAAAACCCCAAAAGTTGCCGATGAACTTACAATTTACGGATATTTTCAAAAAAAAAATAACAACTCAAAATGAATTCCATTACTTTACTTCAACCCGCAAAAGTTATTTTCGGAGTAAATTCAATTCATAATATTCCTGATGATGAATTGATTGTTGACTCAGAAAGCATACTCGTTTTAATCGCTGCTCCTTTGATCAATTTGTTGAACGATCTTGTTGAACAATTAAAAATTAAAGGGAAAAATCTATTACTTGTTCCGTATAATTTCCCCGGCGAACCTTCATTTAAACAATTCGATCAATTATTGCAAATTTCGGAAGATTTTAATCCTGATTGTGTGATTGGAATTGGTGGTGGCAGCGTACTCGATTCTGCTAAATTGCTTGCAGCCTTTACAGGCAATATACAGAACTATTCTGACGTGATTGGTGTCAATTTGCTTCGAAAGCGTATGAAAAAACTAATTTGTGTACCAACTACATCCGGAACCGGCAGTGAAGTTTCGCCGATTGCTATATTACTAAATGAAACCATTGACTCTAAAAGTGGAATCGTTAGCCCTGCATTATTGGCTGATGTGGCTTATATCGATCCAATGCTGACTGTTGGTTTGCCCCCTAAAATTACTGCCGAAACCGGCATGGATGCCTTGTGTCATTGTATCGAAGCATATACCAATAAATTTTCACATCCCGTTGTCGATATATACGCACTAAAGGGAATCGAACTGATTTCAAAAAATCTTTTGCGGGCATTTGAAAATGGGAACGACTTGGAAGCACGCTCAGCAATGGCTTTAGGTTCAATGTATGGAGGGTTGGTACTCGGACCTGTAAATACGCATGCAGTGCATTGCCTTTCTTATGGTTTAGGTGGTAAATTTCATATTTCACATGGATTGTCAAATGCCGTACTCTTACCAGCAGTTTTGCGTTATAATCTTGAAATTTTACCCGAAAAACATGCTGAAATAGCTATTGCCATGGGCATTGAAGCTAAGACGACAGTTATAGAAACCGCTTTGGCTGGAATCGAATTTATCGAAAATTTATCCCGAAAATGCCATATCCCTTCGCGTCTTACTGAATTGGGAATTTCGGGTAACGATTTGCCCGAACTTGCACAGATAGCAATGAATACGACCCGATTATTGAAAAACTGTCCGAGACAGTTGAGTAAAGAAAATGCCATCGCTATTTATAAAACATTAATGTAGAGAATCAAAATGGCGGTTTACTGTCGTCGATCGAAATCAAAATTATATTTTTAAAGCGTATCAGAGAGTATTATATAAATCTTAACAATTAAGTTGAAAATGAAGCCAATCATAGGAATATCCATGGGCGATCCGGCTGGCATAGGACCTGAAATTTGTTTAAAGGCATTGTCAAAAAAAAATATCTATCAGCGTTGCAATCCTCTTATTGTGGGAGATGCCGATGTGATGCAACAAACTGTTGTTCAGTTAAATTTAAAGTTAAAAATTAACGCTGTATCCAATTTAAAAGATGCAAAATATAAAGTTGGAACTGTTGATGTTTTCGATCTGAAGAATGTGAACCTCTCTGAGTTAAAGTTAGGAATAGTTTCGGCAATGTCTGGAAATGCTGCTTTCGAAGCTGTTCATAAGTTGATAGAATTGGCACTCACGAATGAAATTGATGCTACTGTAACCGCTCCAATTAATAAGGAATCGATCCATAATGCCGGATATAATTTTTCGGGTCATACCGAAATTTATGCACATTATACCCATACGAGCAAGTTTGCCATGTTGCTGGCAGATAAAAATTTACGGGTTATTCATGTTACTACGCATGTTTCGTTGCGAAAGGCTTGCGATTTATGCAAAAAGGAACGAATACAGGAGGTAATTTCTTTGCTTAATGATGCTTGTATACAGTTTGGAATAGCTCATCCTCGAATCGCTGTTGCGGGATTGAATCCACATGCCGGTGAAAACGGACTTTTCGGAGATGAAGAAATTAATGAAATCATTCCGGCAATTAATGAAGCTCGTGTAAATGGATTTAATGTAGATGGACCGGTTCCACCTGATACAATGTTCGTTAAAGCAATTCAAGGAAAATACGATGGCTGTGTGGCAATGTATCATGATCAGGGACACATCCCTTTTAAGCTTGAAGGGTTCAGCTGGGATAATGAAAAACAAACCATGAAAAGCGTTAAAGGAGTGAATATTACACTGGGACTGCCAATTATTCGCACTTCCGTTGATCATGGAACGGCTTTTGAAATTGCAGGACGGGGAATTGCTTCACCTGATGCCATGCTCGTGGCAATTGATTATGCAATATTAATGGCTCAAAATAAAATGAAAATTTCTTCAAACCCCGTTGGGAACTAATTATGCAATGCTTAAAAAACCCAATAAATGAAGTAAATGCACGTTCGAAACAAATGAATTTAGTTGTTATTGCCGACGATTTAACTGGTGCAGCCGAAATTGCAGGGGTTGGCTTACGTTACGGGTTAGAGCTTGCTTTTGGAATTAATGATTTGCCGGATCGAAATGCTCAACTCACTGTTATTGCCACTAATAGTCGTTCGGAGACTGAAATACAGGCAATTAAAACCCATCGACTTTTGACAGAAAAAATTCTTGAATCAAAGCCAGATGCCCTTATTTTTAGAAAATGTGACTCTGTTTTAAGAGGTCATATCCTGGCTGAGTTTTTAACTACGATGGAAATTTATGCTAAAAATATAGCTTTATTGGAACCCGCTAACCCATCAATTAAAAGAATGATTCGAAACGGGAATTATTTTATTGGCGAAAATCTTATTGAAAATACCGGGTTTGCTGATGATCCCGACTTTCCCGCACACTTTTCTACGGTTTTTAGTTTGCTATCAAAAAGATGCAGCTTCCATTCAAGTGCTTTCACTATCCGGTCTGATTTTGAAACTGACTTTTCAAATAAAAGCATAATTATTCCAGACTGTTCCAATGTTGACGATATGAAATCATTACTTTCTTGTTTTGATCATCATCGAATGCTCATTGGTGGAAGTTCTGCTTTTTTTGAACAATTTTTGAAGTATTTATATCCCGATTTGTTGATTCAACGCATCAGGCCGTTTCATTTAAACAACCATTTTATACTTGTATCGGGAAGTACTTTTCCGGAAAGTAGAAAAATTATAAAAGTCTTGGAATCAACAGGTTGTATAATTCTTTTTTTCCCGCCTGAATTTCTTTTATCTGAGATGAATGAAAATAAATTTCAAAATTGGATTTTGAGCCAGATTGAACGATTAAACCATGAAAGCCGTATTTTCATTGGCATAGCTGACCAACCCATCTCCTTTGAAAATAGTGCCATTATTTTGAAACATCGATTGACGTTGGCTGTTCAACTAATTCTTGAGAATTTTCTCCCTGAAAATTTATTGATTGAAGGAGGTGCTACAGCTTTTGATATTTTAAAACAAATGAACTGGTTGTCGTTGATACCTGAATCTGAACTGTCTCAAGGGGTTATCAGCTTCCGTTTGGCTAAAGCAAATATTCGAATTGTAATAAAACCAGGAAGTTATTCCTGGTCTGATAATCTGTTTTGATAATTCTGATTGAAAGTTGAACGGAATTTTTTTTATCTTCTAAAGTTTTATTTCCACATATTTTATCCGTTGCCGGCGCCAAGTGTATACGATATGGATCTTTCCATTCTGTCCCTGAATAATGCTGGGATATGAGTATTGCGAAACGGGCGAATCTTCGAGGGTCATCACCATTTTCCAGTTGATTCCGTCGTTCGAAACAGCGACGTTGAGCGGTGTGCGAACGCCTTTTTTAGCTCCGGGAGGAGTGGCTACTGCGTTATAAACCAATACCTGACGACCGTCCTGAAGGGTTACGGCATCCGTTCCGGAATTATTATTGGGCAGGTCGGTCAACGTGAGCGGAGTCCAGGTTTCGCCCTTATCTGAACTCCATGAAGTTGCCAACCGTCCGTTCCGCGTGCGACAGAGAATTTGCAGCTTTCCATCTTTATAGGAAAGTATGCTCGGTTGAATTGCCTGAATCGGCGTTTTTTTCAAGTCGGTCATTCCTCCCAAGCCTTCAAGTGAGTAATCTTCCCCGGGAATCATATCCTGTGTTAAGACTGCTTTGTTGGCCGAAATCGGACCTACAATACGGGTTTCCCGTCCGTTTTTATCCGCTATTTCGAAATGAACTTTCCATCCACCTGTTTCGGTACTCGATGGAGCAATAATTTTATCCCCGACCATAACCGGCTTGTTTTTTATCGGTCCAAGATAGCCCTGAGGCAGCTGACTGGCTTTGCTCCATGTTTTACCGCCATTATTACTTATTTTCACATAACCTGTCCAGTCGGCAACATTTCTCCCAATCTTGTAAAATAGGTACAGCGGTCCGCCGGGCAGTTGGAACAGCACCGGATTGTAGCAGGCTTTGCGTTCGGTGGCGCTCAATATCCCGTCAGCAGCAAGCGCAGGTTTCGTCCACGTGTCGGAACCTTTTGCTTTACGGCAGACATAAATACACACATCGGGAGCTCCTTCGTGCGCTCCACCGAAAAAAGCGCTGACCAGATCGCTGTTGGGTGTTTCGGCAATGGTGGCGGAATGGCATTGCGGAAACGCCGCTTTTTCATACAAATATTGACTGGCAATAATGCCTTTCGGTTGCGGAATTTTCACATCGAACACATAATTTCCCGACCCGATATTTTGCATTTTTCCATTGGGGAAATGTACTTCAGCCGTAGTATTCACGGGAACAGAAACCTCCCAATGCAGTTGCATAAGCGTTTTATTCCAGTTGCTGACCACTTTTCCGTAGGGAGTTATGTAGGACGCGTTCGCAGAGTCCAGATCGGGAATTGAAAAATCGGGTTTCAGAACGATGTGTTTGAAAGCCACTTCTTTTTCGTCCGATTGAATGCCGCCCAACTTTTCGTACGCCCAGGTAATGAGGTCGCCCAACAGCATTACATGATTGCCGGAATTCATTTTCGGGCTGGCAGTATTGCCGTTCCAGAGTTCCCAAATGGTGGTAGCGCCATTGGCGGCCATGTATCCCCACGAAGGATATTTGGTGTTGGAAGCCAGTGCAAAAGCCACATCGCCGCGCCCCATTCGGGTGAGTTCGTGCATGAGCCACTGAATGCCGATCACGCCGCAGGTGATGTTCAGGTCGCCTGTACCGATTTGCGAAGTGGTATTGGCCGGAACGCATTTGTACAGCACATTTTTAGCCACGGTATCCTCGTATTGTTTCGGAACCATCCCAAAGGCAAGCGGCAAAAGATTGGCCGTGGCCGTATTGTTTCCGTAGAAAAGCGAATCAGGATGGAAGAATTTATCGTTAAATCCCTTTTTTATTTTCCGGGCTAATGATTCAAATTCTCCGGCATCTTTATTCAACCCCTGAATGCGGGCAAAATGCGCCATTACATTCAGAATTTTGTAATAATAAGCCGAGGAAATAAGCGTTCCATTGGTGATACGTTTCGGGTCTTCGCTGTGAATCATTTTTGGATTTTCGGGAGGCATGCACCAGTCGCCGTATTCATCTTTCGTCATCAGAAAGTCCTTACTCAGGTAATTCTTTTCCATGTGCGCCATCCATTTTTTCAGAGCCGGATAATTCTGTTCGATAGGCTTTTTGTTGCCAAATTGCGTGTACATCATGTCGCACATAAACGGGAGCGTTGCAGGCCATGTTACATTGTCGGTGTAATAGGTCAGGTAAACGGGTGCCACATCGGGAATGCAACCGTCGTATCGTTGTGCATCGCGGATGTCGTTGCTCCATTTGGCATACAGCAAATCGTTGTCGAACAGGAAACTCTCGCCCCAGCAACCCATCGCCCGGTCGCCCAGCCAGGGTTGGCGTTCGTCGCGTTGCGGACAATCCACCGGCATGCCTTTATAATTGTCGAGAATGCCCCACCAGGCATTTTTCAGCACCTGATTCAACACATCATTCGAGGTGGTCAATGTTCCCAAATGCTCCATTTGGTCGCTCACCACTTCGCCGCTGAAATCATTTGCCGAAGGCGTGTATTTCAGTCCGCTGATTTCCACATAACGGAAACCATGATAAACAAAAGCCGGTGCCCAGTTTTCGGATTTATCTCCTTTCAGAATATAAACATCAGTCTGACGGGCTGTGCGGAGGTTTTCGGTATAAAGTTCCCCGTTTTTTTGAAGCGTTTCGGCAAATCGCATTTTAATGGAATCGCCGGCATCACCGTGGACATTGATGCGCAGCCATCCCGCGATATTTTGCCCCAGGTCGAGAATGAATTTAGTGCCAAGCGGATGAATTGAGACCGGTTTGAGCCGGGCAACCACCCGCATTCCGGGCATCATTTGAGCGCGTAATTCTCCTCCCGGAAAGCGGACTCGTTCCGCATTTGTCCATTTCGAATCGTCAAATCCGGGTTTTGTCCATCCGGTGAGTTCTTTGCGGGCATCGTATTCTTCGCCGTTGTATTCGTTGTTGCTGCGGATAGGACCATCGGCAGTCAGTTTCCAGTTCTCTTTTGTAACGACATTTTCGGTGGTTCCGTCGGCATATTCCACGATCAGCGTCATGCGAACTTTGGGGTAACCATAGGTCGGGATTTTCCAGGGTTTCGATTTTTGGCGCATGTTGTAATACAGTCCGTTGCCTAATGCAATTCCGACGGCATTTTCTCCTGTCCGGAGCAAGGAAGTAACGTCATAGGTATTGTACAGAACCGTTTTGTCGAAACCGGTTTGAGCAGGAGCCAGCACCCGATCGCCCACACGTTGTCCGTTGAAAAATAATTCGTAGAGTCCGAGTCCACAGATGTGAACCGTAGCCCGTCGGATTTCTTTTTTCAGGGGAAATTCCTTGCGGACATAACGTGCCGACAGGCGACTGTAATACGTTTCGCTGTCCCAGGGCATGGCTTTGTCCAATCCGATCCATTGAGCAGATTTCCAGTCGTTTTCTTCCAGCAAACCCATGCTCCAGGATGCCGGTTGACTCCATTCGGATTCGCCTTTATTGGTCCAGACTTTTATTTTCCAGCAATATTGCGCGTTCGATTTCAGCTCTTTTCCGGCAAACGGAATCCAGAGCTGATGATCCGACGACACTTTTCCGCTATTCCAGATATCCGCCTCGTTTTGTTGCAGTTTTTCAGCCGTTGAAGCCACCAGAATTTCGTAAGCTTTCTGATGCACGTTGGTTTCGGTGGTCGCCTCTGTTTTCCAGCTGAAACGCGGTTGTGTGGCATCGATGCCCAACGGATTTTCCATTCCTTCGATTCGCAGGGAAGTAACTGAAATGGTTGCATGAAGTGAACCCAAACTCAGCAAAATGCCAACCAACAGAAAATATTTGAATTTCATATTTTACTCTTTTATCAGATTTTTGATATAGTTTTTCGAGTTATCCACTGCAATCAGCACACGGTCGTTCCCCGATTCGTAAGCCACATCGGGAGCAAATTCCACTGTTTTATTCCCATCAAATTCGCCGATAAACTGAATTGTTCCATCCTGAGGATTAAACCAACAGCAGTTTTTCTTTGCACCGCTGATTTTGGATAAATCGATGTGCATGGGACGCCCGCTGTAGTTATAAACCAGCAGATAATCGTTTCCGCGGGTGGCTATGGCACGATCGTAACGTTCGCCGTTTCGTCCGGCAATGATGCTTTGGTCGGGAACGCGTTCGAAAAACGGGAAGGACAGTATCAGCTCTTTCAGGTATTTCATTTGGTTGTAACCCGGATCGTTGAGACAATCGTACCAGTAGCGTTTGGCACCAAACGAACCCGAAACACCGGGTTTCATAAACTGCATGATGGAGTTATGCCCGTAGGTGTGCCCAAACGAACCTGCAAAAACCGACCAGTAAGCATAGCGACGCACATCGTTAGCCTGCCAGCGAGGTTGGTCGAAATCGTGAAGCCCCTGAGGAATATCTTCGTACGATGGTTCTCCGTCGAGTACCGGTTTCAGCGGAGTCAACGATTCGGCCTGTTCCACATAACGCCAGTTATCTTCTTCGGTGTTATCTTTTATTGTGTAATCGCCGTCGCCCATGCGTTGTCCGTAACGGCGATGCCCGCTCTGGAACATGTTAAAATCGAGCCACGAAGCATTGTTGAACCAGATTGCCGAGCAGGTTCTGCCCCGGGGATGAAAGGTCATTAAATGATTTTTATCAATTGATTTAATGCTGGTAGCCAGCGCATTCCACACTTCCGGTTTTACATCGCCACGAATATCGCCCCCGATAATCCAGATAATATTCGGAGCATCTTTGTAGCGTTCGGCTAAGAATTTTCCATAAGCTTGGGCTTCAGTCACATTCATTTTTCCTGCATGAACCAACCCACCCCAGATACAAACCATACCGATATAGATGCCTCTTTTTTCAGCGGTTTTTATGATGAAATCCATGTGATCCCAATACCCATAAACCCCTTTTTTGTTGATATTTTTAAAATCAAATCCATCGGGCATCGACGATTGACCGTAATAATTATAGGTTGGGACGGCATTGACCGTTTGCACCTGAACCACATTAAATCCTTTTTTGCTGCACTGGTCAAGGTAAAAGTCAGCTTCGTCACGGTCGAGACGTTCGGGCAATAACCAACCAGTGTCGCCGAGCCAGAAAAATGGTTCTCCATTTTCGAATTGAAGATAATGATGATTTGTGCAGACCATCAATTTACCGTTTTGCCAGGGAAGTTTGGCTTTATTTGACTGAGCCGATGCTACCATTGCAAGAAGCAGAAATGTGTTCAAAATAAGTCTTTTCATTTGAATATGGTTTTTTCCAACGTTTTATATCAACAATTATATTTAAGAATGTTTAGATTATTCATTGTTACGCACGAATCAATTCCGATTGATTCGTGCGTGATATCTTTCTGTAAGTTATTATTTTATATTAGTAACATAATTGATAATCTATAATTTCCAGGTTACCGACAAATTAATTATACGCCCTTCGATGGGTGCCCAAAATTGATGAAACTGAGGATTATCAATTGTTCCATCGAAAAGTTTTTCGTAATTGCTTTGACGAACATTAAGCAGATTTTCACCGTTCAACACGATAGAAAAATGCCCTGTTTTATACTGTACCATTGCAGCTAAAATATAATAAGCGGGTACATTATGATAATTTTGATCCACCTGTCCGGCGACCAATGAATTCTCAAGACCAAAGACCCAATGTTTATTCAATTCATATATATTTGTATTTGATAAATCATGCTTTGGTGTGCATATTGGTAACTGATTCGGTTGATACGTTTTATTAACATTGGTATAGACATAACTCAAATATATTTCCAATTCATCAATTTTAATGCGCGAGTAGGTTTGTGCTCCCCAGGTATTTACGGGTTTATTGGCGTTATACAATACAATGGAAGCCTGGTTAGGTAAACTATCTATCGGTGAAGAAATTGACGAAACAAAAAAAGATTGGTTAATCGTTACGTTTGCATCTCCAACTTGTTTTTGATAATTAATATCTGCATTAATGCCTTGTGAATGTTCCGGTTTCAACCCATTGACCGAAGTTAAATGGTTTAAATCAACCTCAGGATCAAGGTAGTCAATCGGCGTCGGTGCTTTATAACCCAACCCGCCATTGATACGCGTGGTTATTTCATCACTGAACTTGTACATAACTGATAATCGTGGTAGTGGAAACCACCCGTATTTACTCTGATAGTCTGCACGTAAACCACTTTCAATAGTTAATGCTTCAATCGGATTATAGGTGTTTTGCACAAAAGCACCAATCGTTTGATAAGCATAACTGTCAATAGGGATTTGTGGCGATAAATTATTAAAATTATCACCGTTTACATTAATTCCAACAACCCAATTCATATTTTTAAGCTGATGAAAATAAGATATTTCTGAAAAAAGAAGTGATTGAGAAGCGTTGAAATTATACCACTTGGTATTGATCGTTTGATCTAAATTACTTCCACTTAATTTTACAGTCAAATTGCTGTTATCCGAAATATTATCCACGAATCTGGCTGATACACTGTTTCTGTTCGATAACATTTGCACGTGATACAATGAATCATTCGGAGTAGAAAAATAGCGCATATCACCTCCGAGACGATTATCAAATGTACCTGAATAATCAATAGTCAACGTTGTTTTTGGAGAAAAATAAAATTGTAATCTCGGATGAATAACGGTGCTGGCTATTTTCGATGCATCACTCAACCCATCATTGTTAATATCCGTAGCCTTTCGCCATGTTTGACCGGCAAACAACGTATAGCCAAAAGTTTTGTATCTTTTAGAAACAAATGTATTCAAGTTGGTTTCTCCCAACGAAGTTTCATTGACTGTTGCGCTAACATCTTGATTCAAAGATGGATCTTTACTCACTAAATTAATAATACCTGCTATGGCATCTCCACCATAAAGAGTAGAACAAGAGCCTTTTATAATTTCAATTTGTTTTAGATCGAGGGGAGGCGTATCCATTAAACTAAAACTCCCAGAAAGACCTCCATAAAGTGGCATTCCGTCTTTCAACAACTGTGTATAGCGCCCGTTTAGTCCCTGAATGCGGGCAAAAGTATTGCCTGAAGAGGCACTTACCTGCTGCATTTGTATACCGGCAACATCACCCACAATACCTAAAAGGTTTCCGGGTGTAATGCCATTTTCTTCATTTATATCCTCTGTTCCAAGTACTTCTACCCGGGTAGGGATGCTTTCTATTCTGGAGTTTGTTCGAACCGATGTTACTGTAACTTCGTCAAGATCTTCAGTGGACGGATCTAGAAAAACAACTGTAGCCGGTTGAATCTGTGGAATATCAATTTTGACTTGTGCAGGCTCATAGCCTACATATTTTATTTTCAACGAAATAGTTCCTGTTTTATCGGTTTGCACGTTGGCTAAACCGGTTGTATCTGTAGTTGCACCGTTGGTAGAGCCTTTTTCTAACACGGTGGCACCAATCAATGCCTCTTTTGTATGACTGTCTTTCACAATAACCCGTACATAGTGTTGTGCTAAAACAGTATTGGCAAGTAATGTCAATAGCAATATAATAAATTTGAATCTCATTTTTTGATTGATTTAGTTTTAAAAATTATAAATTGGGAGTTCCATTCGGAACAATAAAATCATTTCAAAAAATCAAATAATCAAAATACGATTTTTCAGATAGAGCCTTTCAATAGAATATCGAAAATATAGGGGTATTGAAAATATAAAAAAAAGTACTATTGGTAAATAAATTGGTTTTAAAAAGGGAATTATTGCAAAAGTTAAATCGAAAATTACTTGATTAAAAATAGTTGTAGCTTGCGAATTATCGGGCAGAATATAATAATCGTACGCATCGCCAAACGTATTGGTGAAATATTTGGTGCTTATTTCAGATGCCGAAAGCATGAAAAAGATGCCAACAATAGCAATTATTATCCTTAAGGTAATTCCTTTCATTGCAACACAGCAATTTTTAATTTTCCATTACTATATATTCCTTTCCAGCTTCTGTAATTAAATCGTAAAGATACGTTTTTTTCAGATTAACAGGATTAAGTTTGGCATTTTCATTAATCAATAGTTTTGGAGTAGGAGGAACGCTGTAAAACGTATTCGGATTTTCACCCATTGCTTGTGTTAAGCCAGCTCCGGTTAGAGGAGTGAGTGATCGTAGGCGGCAATTTCCGCCGATCCTTGAAAAAACCTTAACAGTTTTAATTTTGCCATTTTGCCATTTTAAATCCAATACAAAACCACCGCGTGCGACTAACCCCTTTATCTCGCCGTTTTTCCAGATGGCAGGTAAAGCAGGGAGCAGGTAAATACATCCGTCGTAACTTTGCATCAACATTTCGGCTATTCCGGCTGTGCATCCAAAATTTCCGTCAATCTGGAAAGGCGGATGCGCATCAAACATATTCGGATAGGTTCCACCATGTTTGGGTTCGTTGCGCACAATGGAAAGCTGGTCGGTAATGAGCTTGTAGGCATGATCTCCATCGAGCAGCCGTGCCCACGAGCAAACTTTCCAAGCCATGCTCCAACCGGTAGATTCGTCGCCGCGATGAATCAGTGAAGTACGAGCTGCATCAAACAATTCGGGGGTGCGGTAGGGCGAAATCTGGTTACCTGGAAATAATCCCCATAAGTGTGAAATGTGGCGGTGCGTGTCATTCGGATTATCCCAGTCGAACATCCATTCCTGCAGTTGTCCCCAGCGACCAATCTGAAATGGAGCCATTTCTTTTAGCCTCGATTGTAAATGAATTGCAAATTCGGCATCTGTATTTAGTAGTTTTGAACTCTCAATGATTATTTGCCAAAGACTCGAAATCAGTTCGTTGTCCATGGTAACACCGCCTGCGGTGGTCGCTTTGTTGTCGCTACCGGCATGCGTGTTTTCAGGTGAATTGCTCGGACAAAGCACCAACCAGTTGTGAGTGGGTTCTTTCACCATCACATTGTCAAAGAAAAGTGCTGAACTTTTCATGATGGGATAAACCGATTTAAGGAATTCTTTATCGCCGGTGTACAGGTAGTGTTCCCACAACATGCGGCAAAGCCAGGCTCCGCCACTGGGCCACATGCCCGAGGGTGCTTTATCAACGGCTCCGGTGATGCGCCAAATATCGGTATTATGATGCAGCACCCAGCCATCGACGCCATACATTATCCTGGCGGCGTCTTTCCCCGTTTCGCTCACGTCTTTTGTCAGCTGAAGCAGCGGTTGATACATTTCGCTCAGATTGGTTACTTCTGCAGGCCAGTAGTTCATTTCTACGTTGATGTTGGTGGTATATTTGGAGTCCCAGGCGGGGAAAAGTTTGTCGTTCCAAATACCCTGAAGGTTGGCCGCCTGTCCGCCTGGTTGTGAGGAGCAAATCAACAAATATCGACCGAATGCAAAATAAGTAGCCACCAGATTTGGATCGTTGGTTTCTGCAAAATGTTGAATTCTCAGGTCAGTGGGTTCTTTCGAATGGTTTTCACCCAAATAAAGCGAAGTCCGCTCCATGTATTTTCTGAAAAAAGCCGTGTGAGCTTTTCGGGCTTCTGCATAGTTTTTGGTAACTGCCTTATTCAGATAATCCGCTGCTCTTTCTTTTTCGTTTCCGTCAATAGCTTTGTAATTATTGAAATTGGTGGCAATGGAAACATAAAGTGTTGCTTCGTTGGCATTTTCCACCGATAAAACACCATCTTTGCAGGTTAGCTTCCCATCTTTGATGTTGGCAGTGAGCCTTCCTTCAAATTTAACTTTTCCTTTCAGCCCTTCGTGTTGAGACGAAACGCCGTCAAGGGTAACACAATTGCCCTCTGAAGCAATCATCACGTCCTGATGTGGCGAAGTAAGAATGGCATTGAAGGTAATTTTGTGTTTTTTTGAAGCGGTCAAGTGAACTATTACCACTTGATCGGTGAACGAGGTGAAAATTTCGCGTGAAAAAAATACTCCATCCACTTTATAGTGAACCGTAGCTCTTGCCGAATCAAGATTCAGGTCGCGATAATAATCAGTATATCTCGCATGTCCAGGAAAGGAGATGCGTAAATCGCCAAAAGGCTGGTAAGGCATTCCTGAATTGGTTTGCGACATAACCTTTTGTGTTGCTATAGTTTGTGCTTCTAAATATTTACCTTCAAAAACCAATTCACGAACTTTAGGAATATATTCCAATGCATCGGGATTGGCGTTATTGTTGGGTCGCCCAGCCCAAATGGTCGCTTCATTCAGCTGAATTTGCTCCGTTGCAGGATTGCCATAAACCATAGCACCCAGACGTCCGTTACCGAGAGGTAAAGCTTCTGTCCATACTTGTGCGGGTTTGTCATACCAAAGTTTATAATTAGTATTTTGAGCTGACAATGAGTAAAATACTGAAATTACAGCAAGAAACATCAAGCGTTTTTTCCTTGATTTGTATTTCATTAAATAGACTGTTTGAATAAGTTTCGGATCGTATGATAGACGTGAAAAATGCTGTTTTGTACCCAAATCAAAACCGGCAACAATGAATCATGTCATGCTGCCGGTTTTTGAAAAAAAATGTTTTTTTATTTTTCTGCTATAATAAACTGAACATCATAGTTTTTAAGCCATTCGATGTCTTCTTTTTTTATTTTCGAATCGGTTATCAGGAAGTTAATCAACGATAAAGCACCCAGACTGGCGAAGGCATTTTTCCCAATTTTGCCGGAATCGGCAACCAGATACACTTCATTGGCTGATTCGATCATGGCTCTTTTCACACAAATGTCGCTGATGCCCGGATAGGTAAGACCCGATTTGAGGGCAATCCCTGCAGTGGCTAAAAATAATTTATCAACATGCAGATTCTGAAAAAAGTCAGCAGCTTTCTGACCGGTTAAGGATAAGGTTGGAGCTTTAAATTCACCTCCGGTAACTACCACATTTATTCCTGCCTGCGCTCCTAAGATCAACGCAATATTGAGGGCATTTGTAATGACAGTAAGATTATTATAGCCGATTAGAAGTTTAGCAATTTCAGTTGTGGTGGAACCTGAATCCAGAATAATAGCATCACCATCACGAATAAACTCGACAGCCTTGCGGGCAATCATCATTTTTTCGGACAAATTTTCCTGATTTTGCAGGCTGAAATTCCGCACATTCAAATCTATATTTTTGAGATAAGCACCACCATGTTCACGAACTATAGAACCTTCTTTTTCAAGATGTTCCAAATCCTGGCGAATGGTTACTTCCGTTACTTTAAAAATCCGGCTCAGGTCCATCACTTTCGCATGACCATCTTCCCTGATTAATTCAAGAATTTTATCGCGACGTTGATTCTGAAGCATTGGATTATTTTTTTGATTTTTTGTATCCGGCAAGCTGTTTAATGGAAATCAGTTTGATATTATGTTCTTTTGCCACTTTTTCCAAATCGGCTAAACGCGCCATAGTGCCATCGTCGTTCATCACTTCGACCAGTACGCCACAAGGATGTAGCCCTGCCAAAACCGGTAAATCAACTGATGCTTCTGTATGCCCCATACGACCTAAAACCCCATCGGCATGCGCGATAAGCGGAAAAATGTGCCCCGGACGACCCAAATCGTCAGGTTTTGTAGTTTTATCCACCAATGCTTTTACCGTTTTTGCCCGGTCGGAAGCCGAAATACCGGTGGTGCAACCATGTCCGAGCAAATCGACCGAGACGGTGAAAGCGGTTGATAATGTGGCTGTATTATTCTCCACCATTCGTTCAAGTTGAAGTTCAGATGCCCGTTCTTCGGTGATAGCCGTGCAAATCAGACCACGACCGTATTTTGCCATAAAATTAATAATTTCAGGTGTAACAAATTCGGCTGCAGCTATGAAGTCCCCTTCATTTTCGCGTGCCACATCATCAAACACCAACACTATTTTTCCGTTGCGGATATCTTTAACGGCTTCTTCAACCAAATCAAAATTTTCAAACATGTAACTATCCTTTATTGCTTCTGTCAAACAATTTCTTTCGTTTTGTTCCGAAATTGTTTGTTTTTATTTTCGACTGCAAAGGTAATAATAAATTTCAAAAGTCGGGTTTGAAATTTGTGGAGTCGAAATAGGCTCCGCAAGCATACGTTGAATTAAGTCGGAAAGACGGGTGATACTATCAATTTATAATCGGTTGTATACGATCCATTATTTGGCATTCCATTAAGGACTTTCAGCGCATATTCAATACCGTGTACAGCCATTTGAGAGCCAAAAGCATCTACGGTAGCCAGCATTGCTCCTGATGACAGAAACGGTTGTACTGAAGCATCATTATCGAAACCTACAACCGGAATTATGCCCGTTTTGTTATTTTCTTCCAATACTTTAAGAACTCCCAATGCCATGGCATCGTTGCTGCACATCACTCCGTCCACATTTAAATGTTGATTAAAAAGTTCTGTAAATTGCAGTTCAGCTTTGTGAGTTTCCCAATCAGCCGCAGTCGAAGCCACCAGATTGAATTTATTTTCAGCAATTGATTCAAGGAAGCCCGTTTTGCGCTGTTGTGCATTTTCGGCAACGCTGAGTCCTTCGATTAGAATAATTTTTGATCCTTTTCCTAATTTTCGGGCAAGTACATCTCCTGCAATTTTTGAAGCTGTTTTATTATCCGGACCTACGTAGGTGAGTTCGACTCCTGCTTGTTTTAGTAATTCTTCATCTAATTTGATGTCGATATTGATTATTTTTATCCCTGATTGAATGGCTTTTACAGTTACCGGAACCAACGCTTTGGAGTCGATGGGAACCAGCACAATGGCATCCACTTTTTGCTGAATTAACTTGTTTACAAAATCTATTTGTAAATCAATTTCAGTCTGAGTTGTTGTACCAAAAGTAACAAGTGAAAATTCCGGATGCAAGGTCGCATATTCGTCGGCACCTTTTTTCATTTCCTGAAAAAACTCTGCTTGAAGCGATTTCATTACTAATCCGATCGTTGGCTTTCTGTCAGACATATTATAATTAAATGATTGTTGAATAATTAAAAATGCTGCCCAAAAAAGCAGGGCAGCATTTTATTAAAGAATATTGTTTTTCTACTTAATAACCGTTTGTTCCGTATTCGTCAGCATTGTCAATCTGACTCAGGAATTCGTACGAAATCGGTCTGAGGTAATTTTTTGCAGTGAATGAAGCGGCAGCACGCACGTTGTACAATGCAAGTCGGGTTTCAAAATCATGATGACGTTTGAGAATAGGCCATCGTTCAAATTCTCCGCAAAGTTCACGCGCATATTCATCCAAGACATCATTTTCGGTAGCGTTAGAAAGTTTCATTGGAGAGCTATCGAATGTAGCGGGATCGCCTCTATAAGCTCGCTTGCGAAGCACATTCAAATAGGTAGCTGCCTTGGCTCCATTGCCAAGCATCTGATTTGCTTCGGCCGCAATTAAGTAAACTTCAGCCATGCGCATGATCGCAATATCTCCTAATTTGCTTTGAAGGTTTGAACCATTAAATGCCCCATTATAATTCCAGTTGTATTTAATCAAGCCTGGATAAATCATATAGGTGTTCGTTCCTGTAGCATCGATTGATGTTGTTTTGTAATTTCCACTGGCATCGAACAAATCGTCGATATTGATGCAAACGTACGGACGTAAAGCTTTGTCGGCTGCTGAAAGATAATCTTTGCTTAAATAAATTGCAAACCGATCATCATCCACATCGATAGGATAAGGTGTTACATACACATTTTTTACGGAAATAGCCTTGGTTGGATCGCCCGAATGTTCTCCTTTGGGCCATATTTTTGCAGGATATTGATTCCCTGCAGTAGTTGTTGGGGTAATTGCAGTAATATCGGCATAAGGATATATTTTTCTGGTACTGAAGGCAGGATTAATGCCATATTTAGTACATAATGCCGCACTTAGACTAACCGTCTTGCTGGCATAGCTGATATTCGAAATCGCTCCACCTGCCACGGCAGAAAAATCGCCGTAAGCAAATGCAAATGAATTTTCCCAACGTTTATCGTTTGCTGCATCAAAACAATTGATCAGATATTTAGAAGGTGCCAAAATGTTATTATTTACACGACCGTAGAAATAATTGGATTTATCCTGGGTTTTGTAGATGTCGCTTAATTTATAGGGGTTTGGCATAACATACGAAAAAATGCTCGATTGTTTGCTTGATAAAATATAAGAAGGATCATTGGCATCGGGTCCTGTAGCAGTAAATAGATACTCTTTATTTACATTTGCCCTGTTATTTGCCTGCGCCCATACATCCGAAACATCAGGATAGAGATATGCTCCATAAGAAGCCGCGTTGGTAATCATATCTTCGGCCACTTCTTTTGCTCTCTGCCAATATGAAACTCCGTTTTCAGTCAGTCCTTCGCCGGCTCCTTGAGCATAGGCACGTGCCAGCAGACCCAACGCAGTTTTTTTGGTAACACGTCCGTAATTATTACCGTAAGGAGTAACTCCTAAACTATCGGCAGCCGACTTCAAATCTGAAATAATCTGCGTATAGATTTCCTGAATCGTGTTGCGTTTAGGACGAGTATTGATGGTTGTGGCTTCTGTGGTATTGAGTGTTATCGGTCCATATTGAGTAACGAGCACCAAATAATAGAATCCTCGTAAACATTTTGTTTCGGCAGTGAGTACATCGATGTCGGCTTTGTTTCCATCTTTCACTTTTGAAGCCCTGTCGATGACCGTGTTGCAAGAATTTATAGCCGAATAGGCATATTTGAATACAGGCTTAATGTAATTGGTGTTGGTTGTAAGTCCTTCATAATAATACACTTCCTGAGCCCAAGTTCTATTATTGGCAGTTAACCATTCATCCGTTCCACCTTCAGTAAGCGAAAAATATTCATAATTGAAAAGATAACCTGAAAGCGGTTGATAACAATAAGACTGCATTCCTTTCCAGCCGACAAAAGTTGCTAACCTTTCATCTCCCGAAATCATACTTGGATTGTATTCATCCAACGAACATGAATGAAATAACGTAGTAAGACACAGTGCAACTACTACTTTGAAAATATTTTTTAATTTAGTCATAATCTGATGAATTGAAATTAGAATGATACATTTAAGCCTAAAACCAATTGTTTGGTGAGCGGATAATCAAAACTGCCGTTCATTTCGGGATCATAGCTTTTTAAAAGATGACTGTTGGCAATGACCAGCGGATTGGTGATGGTTGCATACACACGGAATTTTTCCAATCCTATTTGTCTTTGAAGTTTTTTTGGCAAACTGTAACCGAGCGTTATATTTTTGATTTTAATATAAGATCCATCAACATATGCCATCGATGCCCATCCGATATAACTTGTCAAACTTCTCCCTTTATAAATTGCAGGAAAATCGTTTGATGGATTGGTTTTTGTCCAATAATTAAAATAAGTAGGAAAATTACTATTCCCGGATGGATCGTAATCGGTAATCAATGAATATTTTATCATTTGTCCCCAACGGGCAAATGCGAAAATTGACAGATCAAAGTCTTTATATACAAATGTATTCTGGAATCCAAGCGACCAATCAGGCGAGTTGTGCCCAATTACCTGATAATCTTTCGGACTGGGTGTATATTTGCTTGTTGCAGTATAATTCGTGGTTACTCCATTAACGGTTTTATGAAATTTTCCAACGGAATCCTGCACCATATTGGGAATAAAAATTTTAAGATCGCCCGGTTTAGCTCCAAAAACTGCGGCATCGGCTTCTTGTCCTATTTGCCAAATACCATTGAGTTTGTAAGTGTAATACGAATTGACAGGATATCCTTTCGATAATGTAAAATCAGTTCCTGAATTTGGAATATTGTCGGATACTCCATCTTGCAAAGCAATGATTTTTTCTTTGTTCGTCATAAAAGTTACAGAACTGTTCCATTTAAAATCATTTGTAACAATATTCCGTGTGTTCAGTGTAACTTCAATCCCCTGATTATTTGTTTTACAAATATTTACGTTAGTCCGGTAGAAGTTGTTTGCATCATAACCTCCATTGGTAATGGGTAAGTTTCGAGACCATATTACCCCGTCGGTATTGGTGTTATAAACATCTACACTCAAATCAATTCGATTGTTTAAAACGGTTGCATCTAATCCTAAATTAGTATTGTGCGATATTTCCCAGGTCAAAGCATCATTTGCATAATTTTGTGAATATCGATAAATATCTTGAGCCATTCCACCAAGTGCTATCTGATTGTATTCCATTGTGGAAGCTGAAGAATACGGGCTGATAGAAGCTGTACCGGTAGTACCGTAACCGGCTCTTAATTTCAGGTTGTCAAGCCATGTGCGAGTTCCTTCCATGAATTTTTCTTCTGAAATGCGCCAGCCTGCTGATACGGCTGGGAAAGTAGCCCAACGGTTATGGGGAGATAATCTGGATGATCCATCGTATCGTACAGATGCTTGTAACAGGTATTTTCCTTTGTACGCATAATTCAAACGACCTATTAGACCCAATCCTTTGGACATGCTATACGAAGTATAGTTTGAAGAATAAGTTGATGATGATAACATATTGTACCAAAGATACTTATTTGAATCAATATTCGTCTGTTTCATGGTTGAATAATCTGATTGGTAATCAGAATAAGAAGAAACGCCAGTTACAGTGAATTCGTGGTCGTTGTACAATTTAAAATTATATGTTAATATATTTTCCCATTTGTAACCATAACTTCTATTCTGTGTGATTTGTGCGTAAACACTTGAATTTGTACCTGTTGCTGAAATTCCGGAGGCTGTATAATACTGGTATGACCCTTGACCTTGAAAATAATTGTTTCGGGAATATTCAAGATTGGCTCCAATTCGGGAAAGAATTGTCAACCCTTTGACCGGAGTTATTTCGATATAAGGATTAAAAAATACCTTTAGATTCTGATCTTGATTTTTATAGACATTTTCCTGATTGTTTAATAATAAATTTACAAATGTACTCCCAATCACAGGATCAATGTTATAATTGCCGTTGGCATCATAAACAGAACCAAGTGGCGAAGCTGTCAGCGCATTTTCGAGCTTTGCATACGATTTGTTTCGATCCACGTATGATCCTTGAAGATTCGTTCCTATTCTCAGCCATTTAGCAATATTATGACTAATTCGAATATTTGTTGAATAAACTTTGTACCTGTCTGCAACGTATTGACCGGCTTCATCCGAGTAATTTAACGATGCATATGCTTTTGATTTTTCATTCCCACCCGAAAATGCAACGCTGTAATTTTGGGTAATACCTGTTTGCAGCAAATCTTTTGCCCAATTAATATAGTTGCCGTTTTGGTAAGCCTGATAGGCTTCTGTGGTAGCAAAGAGCTTGGAATCGTCGGCAGTTGATGCCCAGTTTCCGGATGCCTGGTAAGCATCCCGTAAGGGTTGAATATAACTTTCACCATAACGCATCTGCGGAAGTATCGACAAACCGTTATATCCGGTATATGAATTAAAATCGACCTTGGTTTTATTTCCTGCCGCTCCTGATTTGGTAGTGATAAGAATTACCCCGTTGGCACCCGACGAACCGTAAATTGCTGTTGATGGTGCATCTTTCAGTACTTCTACAGATTCAATATCATTCGGATTAAGGGTTGAATAGTCACCCGGCATTCCATCGATGATGAAAATGGGGTTGCCGCTTGCAGTGAATGAACGTGTTCCGCGCAATTGCATGGTAACGCCTGCTCCTGGCTGTCCCGAAGTTCGTATTATGTCTAAACCCGGCACTTTTCCTTGTAAAGCTTCCATCGGATTCGAACGTGGATTGGAAGTAATTTCGTCCCCTTTTATAGAGGTGATGGCAGCCGTCAAATCTCGTTTTTTTACGGTTCCATACCCAATTGCAACTACTTCATCAAGGTTTACATCGGAAGATTTAAGAACTACATTGTGAATTCCTGTTCCGTTAAATTCTACTTCTTTTTTATTCATTCCTACAAATGAGAATGATAAAAAACCTGACTTGCGACTTAACTCAAGATTATACTGCCCGTTTATGTCTGTTACAGTTCCGGTTTTTGTGCCTTTAACCATTACCGTTACACCCAAAATCGGTTCACCCGATTCATCTTTGACAATTCCACTGAGCTTAGTCACATCCTGCGCCATGACCGGTTGCATAGTTCCAAAAAGAGACATGCATACTATCAGTCCCATTAATAAATACTTCAGTCGATTTCGCGACATTTTTCTGTAGTGATCATACAGATTCTCTTGTTTGTTTTCTTTCATAACTTAAATTTAATTATTTATATATCTTAATAAAGCACTAAGATTCTTTTAAAAATTGACTAAAAAATAAGGTTGCTTTTAATTAATGCAATTTCAGTTTGACAATGGTTCGTTAAAAAAAACATTTAATGAACGCAAGGTTCCTAAGTTGCCAAGAAAAACTGTTGCGCTTTTCTCTTTGAGTCCCTATCACATTTTTATTGATGATCTAACAGATAGCTGTTTTATTACTGTTTCATTGCGTTAAGATGTTTTGAAAATTGGTCTTTGAGTTTAAAGTACATATTTAAAATTTATTCACTTGATTATCAATAGATAATGCCATTTTTTAACGAACTATTTTTTGATGAACCGAGCGTGAGTTTTAATATGAATGAGTTGAAATCAGCACTGAGTTTGTCTGAATTGATTATACTTTTGAAATTGTAATTAAAATCAATCCTGCAATAAACAAGGCGAACATTGCCGTGAGTAGTACATTGGTCCCTTTGGGTGCATTTTTAAATTCTTTCCAAACAAATACACCCCAGAACATGGCCACTACGGGTGCACCATTGGTAAGCGCATACGAAATAGTGGGACCGACTTTGGGTATTGCCATAAAGCTGATCACCATCCCCGACATCCAGATGATGCCTCCTAGAACTCCGGTTAAATGTGTTCTCAGATCTCCTTTAAAGTATTCTTTCAGAGCTAATTTATCACCTTGAACCGGATGACGCATAACGAAAAGATTGAAAACAGGTGTGCTCAAAACTGCGCCAACTGTAAAGAAAAATACGCCTGTAAACGGGGTCAGATTTCCGGTTCCGCCATTCACATAGGCAGGATCGAGCGATTTTACCACCAGCCCGTAGAAGAAAGCTATGGTTATGCCTGCAAGAATTGAAATTAACAATCCTTTTGAGGTTGAACGTTGTTGTTTGCTTGCCAGCTTCTTGTAAGCCTGCATACAGAAGTAAATGGCTGCTACAATGAGAGCAACCCCGGTAAATAAAATGATAATATTATTGCCTTGAGCACCTGCAATAAAGAAGTTCACTAAAATTCCAAGTACCCATGCGAGCCCTCCCCCAATTGGAAATCCAACTGCCATACCTGCAATTGCCATAGCCGCAACCAAAAGTAAAGTGCCCAAATTCCATACTATACCACCGGCTAACGCATATAAAATACTTGTAGAATCGGCTTGTGAGATGTCTTCCACAAAACTTCGTCCGTCAGAACCAAAATTACCAAGTGTAAAAGCTGCGATCACAGCAGTGAAAAGTAGCCCCCAAACAAAATCGAAATAGAAAAATTCGAAACGCCAGGTTTTTGCAGTCATTTTTTGGGTGTTCGACCATGAACCCCAGCAAATCATGCTGAAAAGCAGCAGTATGACTGCTGGTAGGAAGTTGTGAATTAAAATCATAATGTATTAGATTTGTATTAGAATTGAGAAATTTGAGTTAAGACTCATTTCCGAATCGAAGATGTGATCTTATTTATGGTGATACAGATTCCATCCGAGATACGTGTCTATTGACTCTTCGATGATTTCGGCTACATTGCCGCGAACCATCGCCACATGGTGTTCAAAGCCGTTTTTGCATATGTATTTCAACAGTTGTTGCAAATTATCGACTTGCGAAACTGCTATTCCTCCATCCATGCCGTATGGATCAGAAGTGAATTTTCCTTTTCCGAGATACGATTTTATTTTTCCTTGTGAGTCATCGGTCGAAATACGGAAATAGGAAAAATCACCGGGTGATACTTTTCCTTTGATGGCACCGAATGTATCTTCCTGTCCGAGTACAGTGCCGAGCACGTCGAGCGAACCGATTGACAACTCATTCTGCATAAAGCTTTTAGGGTAGTTGCTGCAATGTGTACAAACACACTTGTTCCGGTCAGCGCCGAAATTATTGTTCCAGTCGAGTAGGGCAGGAGCATTTCCCGAAGCTAGCATTAGTGTGTACATTGATACGGCACCGGCAATATCTACTTCGCAGGCACTCGGCATTAGCTTCTCGCCCAGCATACTCATTGTGAGGCAGGAAGCGCAACCGTAATTATGTTGCAGCGAATCCCAACATTCAATCGTCGATGCATCTATTTCGTTAGCTGTTAACCAGTTTTCAACGGCAATGCCAAATTTAGCCTGACGAATAATTTTGTCTTCGTGAACCGATGAAGCTATTTTGCCGTAATTTTTTATTTCTCCTACTTTAATTTTTAATTCGGCGGCTTGATTATCTACTTTGTTGGCGGCACCAAGTATTTCGGAAAGATCGACGGTTACAACCGTGATGCCTGATGCCTGAAGAATTTTTTCACTTGCACGAACCGTTTGGAATGCTGCCGGACGTGCACCGATGGCTCCGATACGGGCATTGCGCAATCCATTTACCACCCTGCAAATTGATGCGAAATTATTCACATCCTTTTCGAATAGATCGCTATTCAACGGATACGTATGAAAAGTGGTATCGGTAAATTTAATGCCATATTGATAAAAGTTATTACAAACCGAAATTTTCCCGCAAAAAGCATCACGGCGGCTGTACACATCCACTTTGTCATTGTCATCGTCAATTGCCTGAACCATTATCGGAACATTCAGGTTAGCCAATTTAATTGCGTTTACAATACCCAATTCGTTGCTGAAGTTTGGCAAAACAATAATAATTCCATCAATTTTATCGCGGTTTTCGCTGAATAGTCTGGCGCATTTTTTTCCATCTTCGTAGTTGTCAACACTTCCCGATACCGTTGCATCTTTTGGAAGAATGATGTAATCGTGCCCCATTGCTTCGATTTTAGGAAGCAAAGTTTTACGTGCTTCCAATCCGAGTTGAGCGCTGAAAATGTCTCTGGTTCCGATAATGAGACCAAAAGTGAGTTTTTGTTTGTAAGCCATAATATGATTATTTCTAAGTAGTTATAATTATTTAATAGGTATAGGCGGTTAGACCGCAGGATTATTTCTCAGTATTTAAACGTTTTGGTTCATAATAAACCATTCTTTTAAGTAGGGTATCGAAGATAGTCTCCATATTATTGCGTCTATTGTACCTGAAATGATATTCTTCAAGGTAGCCTTGCAACCTATCTTTGCTACAATGGTGATGTATTCCTCTTAACCAACCTTTCAAATTCATAATATGAATGTGCATATCTGGGTGATTCTTTCCACTCTTCGATGGAATCTGTTTCAACTTAGGATATTCTTTTTTTAATGGATTATATCCTGTCCATTCGTCAGTAATAACTTCTGCATCTTTCGAGATGTGAGCTTCGAAGAAAGGAAGAAAAGAGGCACTTGAACCATTCTCTATGATTTGAGCGTAAGCCCGCCCAACTCCATTGAATGGCAGTTTTTCCAATGCCACAATTACCAATTTCTTCTTGCCTTTACTTCTACCCTGTTTTTGTTCTTCTTCTCCTCCAATAAAACATTCATCAACATGAACTTCCCCTGTTAGTGGGTAGTTCAAACTACTTTGCATTGCTTGTTGTACTTTCCATTTAAACTCCCAACATGTCTTCTGGCGTTGTTCAAACTCATTTGACAACTCTAATGAGGACATTCCTTTCTTCTTTGTGCTAAGTCGGAAAACAATGTGAAATGCAATGTAAATTGGAATTTTGCATTTGTCAAACATTGTCCCCGAAGTAGGACTTTCATCGTAGCCACACTTTACACATCTTCGTGAATGAGGCTTTACGCCTGAGCAATAACCTGTATGATTACATTTCTTGCATTGATATCCATTCTCCCATTTAATATCCGAAAGGTATTTATAACAGGCTTCATCTTGGTGAAACCTAAGCGTGAATTTTATTGAATTCAAACCTTCAAATCTATCTCTTGTCTCCATCTGACAAAGATAATCCTATTGTCAGAAATCCTGCGGTCTAAACGCCTATACCTATTATTTAAATAATGTTCTTTTTACCGCCTTTATCCATTGTTCATAAAGGAGAATTGCCTTTTCAATATTCATCTTTGGGAAAATATATTCATTTTGGGTACGAAGAGCGGCTACTTGGCCGAAACCTGTAAAATGACCCAATGCAAATCCATTCATGATTACAGCTCCAAGTGCCGAAGCTTCTTCAATGGGGCAGCGATTGACTTTTGTCTGCAACATATCCGCCTGAAATTGCATGAGGAAATTGTTTTTTGTTGGACCGCCATCCACGCGTAATTCAATTAATTCCACGCCTGATTTTTTTATCAACTCCATCAAATCTTTCACCTGGTATGCGATTGATTCGAGCGCAGCTCGGACAATGTGTGCTTTACCTGTTCCTCGGTTCATACCCCAAATTAGTGCTTTGGCTTCGCTATCCCACCAAGGCGCCCCAAGTCCGGCAAATGCAGGCACGAAAAATACTCCATCGGTGCTTTCGACCGAAGTAGCTATCGTCTCGGTTTCAGCTGCCGAACTGATCAGTTGCAAATCGTCCTGCAACCATTTGATCGTTGCTCCGGTGCAGTGAATATTTCCTTCAAAGGCAAAAAAAACTTTTCCTTTTGCAGCAAAGCCAATGGAAGTAACTAATCCTTTTGGCGCATTCAGTGCTTTTTCGCCTATATTTACCATAATGGAAGAGCCGGTACCGTAGGTAACTTTCCCCATTCCTTGTGAAAAACACATTTGACCGGCTAATGCACCATGAGAATCGCCCATCACGCCGGCAATTGGAATTTCGGGCAATAAACCGTTTAAAGTGGTGTTACCGAAATTGCTGTCGCAGGGCAAAACTTTTGATAACATGGAGGAAGGGATGGTGAATAAATCCTGTAATTCTTTGTCCCAATCGAGTGTGTGAATATTGAAAAGAAGTGTGCGTGAAGCATTTGTGTAGTCGGTTGCATGTGTTTTTCCACCGGTGAAATTCCATATTAACCAGCTGTCGATGGTGCCCATAAGCAAATGGTCATCATCGGCCGCTTTGCGTGCTCCTTCAACATGGTCGAGTATCCATTTTACGCCGCTTGCCGAGAAATAAGGATTGATAATTAACCCGGTTTTTTCAGTTACCATAGGTTCGTATCCTCGGGCAATCAGGTCTTCACAAATCTGCGTTCCACGGTTACATTGCCATACTACGGCGTTATAAACCGGTTTTCCGGTACGTTTGTCCCAAACCACCACGGTTTCGCGTTGATTGGTAATAGCAACCGAAACGATATCGCTTTGTACTATTCCACATTTAAAAATTAATTGTTCAACCGCCTGATAGGTGTTCTCAAGAATTTCCACAGGATCGTGTTCCACCCAGCCGGGTTTTGGATAAAATTGTTGATGATCGATGGAAGTTCGTGCCATATAACTTGCATTTTCATCAAATAATATCACTTTTGTAGCAGATGTGCTTTGGTCGATGGACAGTGTGTATTTCATTTAATATTATAAAGACGGCTAAATTTGAAGTTTGTTAATTCTTTAAAAAAAGCATATCAATTAAGGTGTTTTTAGAAAGACGTATTCAATTAAAAGTTGTAATCAGATTTTCTTTACAAGTTACAAATTGTGAAATAAAATTGCGTTTTCGAATATTCCATCAGCATCTATTCCGTAATAATTAAATAGCTGCATTGGTGTGCCATGAATGGCGTATTCGTCGGGTATTCCGAGTATTTTCATGGGAACCGGACAATGTTGGGCAATAACTTCGGCTACCGTTCCACCTAATCCTCCGCTTACACTATGTTCTTCCACGGTGATGATTTTACCGGTTTCCTTCGCCGCCTTTATTACAATTTCTGTATCGAATGGTTTCAGTGTATGCATGTCGATAACCCGTGCTTTTATTCCTTTTTCCAAGAGTTTTTTACCCGCTTGCTGACAATGGTAAACCGTTTCGCCCGTTCCGATAATGGTCAGATCGTTTCCGTCGA
The DNA here is from genome assembly GCA_021779195.1 of Bacteroidota bacterium. Classification (GTDB taxonomy): domain Bacteria; phylum Bacteroidota; class Bacteroidia; order Bacteroidales; family Paludibacteraceae; genus Paludibacter. Next base: position 108,600 of record JAJYBB010000009.1, read on the forward strand.
GTAACAGATTGGCTTTCCCTATTTTGAAAGGTGCATTTTCATTTTCGTACACATTTGGAACCGCATTCCGACCAACGCGGATATACACCGGAAAAGGATAATCCACTAATTCCTTGACTAATTTTTGGGTCTGGTAAATATCGCATGGAAGTACAATATGCATTCCGGGAAAAGTACGTAATACAGCAATGTCGTGCAAACTGTGATGCGAAAAGCCGAGCGCACCGTAACTTACCCCACCGCTGACGCCAAGTATTTTAACTGGATTGGCCGAATACGCCACGTCCACTTTTACCTGTTCGAGACTTCGGGCTACATAAAAACAGGCGGGTCCGCACACAAATGCTTTTTTTCCTGCCGAAACCAATCCGGCAGCTACGCCGACGGCATTTTGCTCGGCAATGCCAAGTTCCACAAATTGCTCCGGAAGTTCATTTGCAAATTTATCGAGGGTTACCGAGCCTCGTGCATCGGTGGTTACAGCTACAATATCTTTGTCGCTTTTTGCCAGTTCCACTAAGGTGTCAGTGAACATTTTACGGCATGGGATGGTATTTTGATCGGCTGTGTTCATGCGTTTATGAGGTTTTCAATTCGTTTGTCAATTTCAGACAACGCTATGTTATATTGTTCGGCATCGGGGATGCCGTGATGCCATTTTGCGGTTGCTTCCATATACGAAATGCCGCAACCTTTGGTTGTATGGGCTATGATCAGCTTGGGTTTTGTATTTTTGTGATCGAGATTTTCGAAGATTTCCACAATATTTTCCATATCATTTCCCCGCATATCCACCACTTCCCACCCAAAAGCTTCCCATCGTTCCCGCATGGGTTCAAGCGACATGACAGTTTCTGTTTTTCCGCTTATTTGCAGTGTGTTGCGATCGATTATGGCTATTAAATTATCCAGTTTATAATGACTTGCCGACATGGCTGCTTCGTATATGGAACCTTCACCTTGTTCGCCATCGCCCATCAAAACATACGTGCGGAACGGTTTTTTGTCCATCTTTGCAGCCAATGCCATTCCGGTGCCTACCGATAATCCGTGTCCGAGTGCTCCGCTGTTTAGTTCTATGCCGGGCGTTTTTTTCGTGGGATGACCTGCCAAAACCGAGTTGAAGTGTCCATAAGTTTCCAACACTTGCCTATCGATAAATCCGGCAGCTTCCAGCACTGAATACAATGCTTCCACGCTGTGCCCTTTGCTCAATATAAAGCGGTCGCGTCCTTCCATCTTCGGATGTTGAGGATCGATATTCATAATATGAAAATACAGTGCCGTCTCAATGTCAACTGATGATAAAGAGCCGCCAATGTGTCCGGATTTTGCATTGTAAACAATTTCAACTACTTTTCTTCTGATTTTTTCTGCTTGCAATTGCAGCTCCGTAATCTTTTGTTTTCTTTCATTATCCATATAAAAAACTTCGTATTATTTCGTTTGCAAAAGTAATAATAAATAAACGAAAGTATTCCGTTTTGATAAAGGAAAGTGGAAGGAATTAAAGAATTATAACGGAATTTTGTCTGGTAGATTTTTGAATGAGTCTGTTTTTGACCAGCATAACGTTGCTTTTTCAGCAAGCGGTTAGCCTATAATTCAGATCCATTTACCTACTCCATTGGTTTCAATGTTCAATTTTTGCTCACTCTCCGGTGTCAGCAAATCTGCAATCCGCTCATAGTACCGTTGTTGAATTAAATGTCTGTAGGTCCATTCAACACGATATATTGACATGAACATGTAAGTATTCCCTCCGCCCCAGCTCCCGCTCGAAGTGATCGCATGGAACTGACAAACAAAAATAACCTGCCGCCTGATAAGAAATCGTGTGGCAGTGGGGGCAGTAGGGGTGAACGGGAAAATATTTTTCTCCGATCAACAATTATTCATGATTTTTATATATTTTTACCGCGTGAAGGGTTGTATTCCCTCCGCCCCAGCTCCCGCTCGAAGTGATCGCATGGAACTGATAAACAAAATCACCTGCCGCCTGATAAGAAATCGTGTGGCAGTGGGGATAGTAGGGGTGAACGGGAAAATATTTTTCTCCGATCAACAATTATTCATGATTTTTATATATTTTTACCGCGTGTAGGGTTGTATTCCTTCCGCCCCAGCTCCCGCTC
>JAJYBB010000010.1 GCA_021779195.1 Bacteroidota bacterium
TTTTTTTTATTCTACAAAAGATTTTGAGAAATTATTTATGCTCTTTAGAATGTTTCCCTTTTTATGTTACTATATCTCTGATAGTTAAATATGAAATCTTTTTTGAAAAAAATTGGCGATAGCAAATCAAACCTCATAAATAAACACTGATTTGCCATATATTTGAATTATTAGAACAACTTTCAATCAGAAACAATCTGGAAAAAAAATAAGCCAGAAATATTTGTTCGTTTTGAAACTATGAATCTCCCCCGAAAATTCAAATTATTTATTTTGACCGCTAAAGTCTCAAAAATAAAACTATGAAACAAGTGCTTTGAGAAATACAACTGCAAAATGGGTTAAGTATTCGAAATACCAGATAATGAATCATAGACAAAACGTATGATATTCAATACTAACTAAAAAATTCTTATTTCAGGAAGAAATAGATAAAATGTGAATTATTCAGTTCCATTAGAAGAATCAATGAATCAATGCTTTACTGTTATATTAGCAAGTACAAATTCTTTTTAATACTTTTGTCTGTTCATTGCTGGAGTAAATAATTTAAGTAAGGAATAATTATTCATCAAAAGGAAGCTGAAATAGATAATGTCGTATGATTCAACTTAAATTTCAATAAGAATAGAACGTTGACGGAATATCTCGACATATCTCGACGTTCCGTTTCAAATGGAATTTGCAAGTATAACGGATTTAAAGCACAGCTTTGTCAAGATGATTTTCAAATATTTATATTGATTTCAGTCATGTAAGCATGATTGAAATCAATATAAGTATTATTCCGTGAACATCCGCAAAATTCATAAAAACCCACACTCAATTGTTATATAAAACGAAACATTGTATTCTGACCATTACTCACTTAAGATAAAATAAAAAGAAGCGAGACAATAATATTATACTATTTACAAAATAATCAGTTTAAAAAGTGCAAGTACTCAATTATAACCTTCCCGATTTCGGGTTACTACAGAGCAAAACAGATGCTTCATTAGTTTGGATACCCGACAAAACTTATATTGTTCTCGGCGCCTCCAACCGCGCAGAATCGGCACTACATACAGATCGTGTTGAAAAAGATGAAATTAACGTGTTGAAGCGTCCATCGGGAGGACAAACCGTGATGCTCACCCCACTTAATATTGTAATTGCTACGGTACGGGTGGAGCCAATAATGGTACAACCAAAAGATGTTTTCGACCGGACAAACCAAATCGTTATATCTGTACTTAAATCGTTTGGAATAAAAGGACTTCATTTAACAGGAATCTCAGATATCGCGATTAACGGAATGAAGATTCTCGGTTCGGCAATTTATCGAAAAAAAGATGTTTTGTTATATCATGCAGTTTTGAATGTGGCTGAACCGGCTTCAACATTTGAATATTATTTACAACATCCTCAAAAAGAACCCGATTACCGACAAGGAAGAACACACGCCGATTTTGTTACTTCCCTTTATAAAGAAGGGTTTTCAGCGACCCAAATTCAACTACAAATTGCATTGGAAAAGGCATTAAATGATTGAACGAAATTTAAAGTAGATCGTTCACCAAAACTGACCAGATCGTTCATATCTAAACAGCTATCGCACGAATGCATCGTGTGGTTATTTCTTCAATTTTTTTACTCCACGCGATGCAATCCACGCAGGAGCGAGGAAGATGAATATTCGCATATCTTTGAACCTCCTTTTAGCTAAACAACTTTTTATTTTATTGAACAGTCTTTCAAAAAAAAATACATGCAGAAAACACATCTTTCTATTTTAGAATGATATACCTGAAAATCCTGATTAAGAAACAGAACCTGTAAAGCAAAAGAAATAGATCATAGGATTGCAATTTTAGGTTAATGACACAACCGAAAAAAATAATGAATTTCATTTTAAAAAATGCCTGAGCAAATAATTTTGATTTACTCAGGCATTTTAATCAGTTCGCTTTGGCTTTTGGTATCCCATTCACTTCTACTACCATGATTGAATTAATTTTATCAGGAGCGTTGTGCGGTATTTCAATTTTTATTATTGAAGAAGTCAGTTGATACGTTAATAATTTTTCAGGATTATTCAATAAATAGATTTTCTTAATCCGGTTGGCTAAAGCCGGAATTTCTAAAGTTCCATTTTGAGGCCAGTAGAAAACGTGAATAAATAATTTGCCATTCCGTTTTGTGAAATATCCCCATTCTGGTTGAACGGCGAACGGACTTCGGGTGGCAGCATAAATGCTTTGTTTATTATTGTCCATCCATTTTCCCATTTCCGAAAGAATGTTTACTGTTTGTTTGGTCAGCGAGCCATCGCCTTTAGGACCGATATTCAGCAGATAATTCCCATCTTTCGAAACGACCTCCACCAATTGTCTGATCAGGACGGCTGGTGCTTTGTAATCACTATCGGCAGCATTATATCCCCACGATTTATTCATGGTTTGGCAGGTTTCCCATGGCCTTGATTCGGGTTTTTCAGGAATCTTTTGTTCTGGACACATCCAGTCGCCAAGCCCGGCGCCTCTGAAAACACGTTCGTTGATAAGCAGTTTTGGATTCAGTCTTACAAGGAATTTATATAGATCGATACCATCGCTTTTTGTCCACCAACTGTTCAGTGTGGGTTCATTTGAATTATAGGTCCAGTCGCCATCAAACCATAAAATATCAGGATGATACCTGTCAATCAGTTCTTTCAGTTGAGCTTTCATGTCGCGGATATAATCGGCGCATGCTTCCGTACTCTTCATGGTTGAATACATCTGTCCATTTGTTTCTGAAATGGTTTGAGAGGCATGATTCCAATCCAAAATGGAATAGTACAAGCCGAATTTGATACCATCCAACCTGCACGCATCCCGCAATTCTTTCAGAATATCTCTTTGACCGAATTTTGTAAATTGTGGTAAATCATAGAATTTTGTTCCAGTAACATCTTTAAAACTTGCTACATGGGTATCCCACATCGAAAATCCTTCATGATGTTTGGCAGTAATCACTAAATATTTCATACCTGCCCTTTTTGCCAAATCGGCAATTTCTTTTGCATTGAAATGTATTGGATCAAATTTAGCTGTCACGTTGGTTTGATAATCTTGTTTTGACCATTTTTCGATGGAAAAAGCCCATTCACCATGTCCTAAAAAGGAATATGACCCAAAATGGATAAACATGCCGAAGCGGTCGTTATACCACCATTTCATTTTGGGCGGAACCGAATATTGCGCTGAGGTCTGAAAAATTAACAGCAAAATAAAGAGTACGATCAAATAAAAGCGTTTTATGTTCATTCTAATGGATTATTAATGTTGTAAAATTGAATCTTTTTCATCATCAATGTCAGACAAAAACCAAACAAAGGGAAAATTGAAAAAGTGGCAAAAGCTAAATCTAATCGACAAAAAATTTACTGCGCTAAACTGTTTATTTAGAATGATAGTCCGAACAAGTCAAAATTTATCATAATACGTATGATTTGATTTTAGTGTTTTTCAACCTGTAAATGCTTTAGACGTATCACAACAAGCTGATTAATCTTATTTCAGTGAAGTTCGTTTAATGTAAATTTTTCTGTTCCTCTGATGTCAGCGGATGATGCTCCAATCAGTACTTTAAACGTTCCGGGTTCGGCAACCCATTCATGTTTTTTATCGTCAAAAAATGACAGGGCATCTTTTTTGATGGTAAAATTCACCCGCTTTTCTTCTCCCGGGCTGAGCCATATTTTTTGGAAACCTTTCAGTTCTTTTTCCGGGCGTGGCAACGACGATTTTTCATCCGTAATATACATTTGAACAATTTCAAATCCATCAACTTTTCCTGTATTTTTAACTTTTACAGATACAGTAATACTATCGGTTGCAGTCATGGATGACGATGACAATGAAGGCTTACCGTAACTGAAAGTAGTGTACGACAATCCGTAACCAAACGGGAAGAGAGGTTTTATCTTTTTGGTATCGAACCAGCGGTAACCCACCAGAATATCTTCTTTGTAAATTTCTTTGATGCTATCACCCGGATAAGCGATGATGCCAAACGAATGTGAACCATAATCACCGAGTTTCACACCAAAAGTGAAGGGCAGTTTTCCACTTGGATTTACATTGCCCGAAAGGACGTTGGCAATGGCATGCCCCGATTCGGAACCACCATACCAGGCTTGTACAAGAGTAGTGGCTTTTGAAATCCACGGCATTTCGTAAGCATTTCCACTCAGCATCACCAGAATCACGTTTTTGTTTACTTTCAGCAGTTCGGAAATAAGTTCATTTTGCTCAAAAGGCAAACTGTACGTAATGCGGTCGGCTCCTTCGCAATCCTGCTGCGAGTTTTTGTTTAATCCGCCCACAAAGATGACCAGATCGGACTTTGCGGCCAAATCCACCGCTTCTTTCCGAATGATGGCTGCATCATAGGGCGAAGGGTTCACTTTATCGTATTCCACTTTGCCTGAAGCATAGCCCATGGCATATTTTATTTTATCGGCACCGAATTTTTCCGTTAAACCTTGAAGCGATGAAATTTCGTATTTCGGTTTAAGTTCCGATGATCCGCCTCCTTCAGTTAAACTACGGGTGGCATTTTCACCAATTATTGCAATGGTTTTGTAACGCGATTTATCAATCGGAAGTAATCCGGCTGAGTTTTTAAGTAACACAATGCCCTGTTCAGAGATGCGACGACAAACATCGAAATGATCGGGCCCTGCAAAAGAGCCGAAGGGTTTGTTCTGATTCATGGCTGTCCGGAAAATAAGGCGCAGAATGCGGGCGGCTTTTTCGTCGACATTCGAAACTGGAATTTCGCCTGACTGAAGCATTTTCAAATAAGGATCGGCCAGATAATAGTTTTTATAAGCATTGGCTCTGTTGGACGAAAATCCGTTTGTCCAGCTTCCCATCTCAATATCTAATCCGTTCAAAGCGGCATTTTTTGTGTCGTGAGCGGCACCCCAGTCGCTGATGACGCAGCCATCAAAACCCCATTCTCCCTTGAGAATTTTCATAAGAGTCAACTCATTTTCGCAGGCATATTGACCCCGAATTTTGTTATACGACCCCATTACTGACCAGACTTTTCCCTTTGTAACAGCTGCTTTAAATGCCGGCAAATAAATTTCATGCAAGGCCCTGTCGCTGAGTTCAACGTCGATATTCCCGCGCCATTTCTCCTGATTGTTGAGCATATAATGTTTAATGCAGGCTGAAACTCCGTTTGCCTGAACCCCCTGAATATAAGGTACAACCATTTTTGAAGTGAGGTATGGATCTTCGCCGAAATATTCGAAATTGCGTCCGTTCAAAGGGGTGCGGTAAATGTTCACCCCCGGACCGAGCAAAACGTCTTTATGGCGGTAGCGCGCTTCTTCTCCGATGGACTTTCCGTATAAATGAGCCATTTCAGGATTCCATGAGGCTGCAAGGCAGGTAAGAGCCGGGAATGCGGTACACGAATCGTTTGTCCAACCAGCATGATTCCAGCTGTCCCACATTATTTCCATGCGGATACCATGCGGTCCGTCGCTCATCCAAAGTTCAGGAATTCCCAATCGGGGTACGCCGTGGGTAGAAAACTTAGATTCTGCGGTACATAAACCGACTTTTTCTTCGAGCGTCATGCGCGACAAGGCATCTTTAATTCTGACTTCAATAGGCTGATTTAGATCGAGATATGCCGGAAGTTTAGTTTGTGCATTTATTGAAAATACATATAGCAACAGGATGAATGATAGAATAGATTTTTTCATGGAAAATTATATTAAATAAATTATTGTTTGATTAATTTCAGAAGATAAACATCGTTTTCACACAGATCAAACTTATGGGAAAAATGCTGTTCATTGGTTATTGTAATATCCTCATTTACAACAGGCGAATCGTTGTTTTTATGTTTTATAAAATCGACCTGTTCTTTCGAAAGCTGAGCCGGTTTTCCCAAATCGAGATAGGTAGTAAATGCATCATTTTGCCGGTAACCTGTTTTAAATATTTCCAACTTGTATTTTCCGGCAGGTACATTTGAAATATAGATTTTCAGTTTACCGGCAAATTTTGACGGCAAATCACGGACGTACCATGCCTGATCATTCACTGAATCGTCGGGAAGAGTGTAGGTGAAATTCCATAATAACCCCTGGATATTCCCTGAAGCATCTTTGCAAATCCACGAACAGGAGTCGGAATTCTGAAGTTCGGTACTACCAAGCTGATTCAGATATTTGAATGCGTAAAACGCCGGTTTGGCAATACCCTGCAGGTTCAATAATCCAAAACCACCGTGAAAGGGCTTGAAACGCGGTCCAGCTTCTTCGAAAATGTCGGTAAATGTCCAGTAGGACATTGAATTTGGCGCATTTCCGGCTTGTTTGATTTTTTGTAAAATATAAGCAGCTTCGTGGTAACTGTCGTGAATCGGGTCGGCAGGCGTGTAGGACGAACTCCATTCAGTATAATGCAATTCGAGGTTGGGAAATGCTGATCGGGCAATTTGCTGGCGTGAGTGAATGATATCGCCACTGACACTCATGGGATTTTTGTACAAAACAGTTCCTGTATTTCCAAATTCGTCTAAAAAACCCTGTTTTACACCATAAGTATGCGTGCTGATAAAATCGATGGGAATTTGATTTTTGAAGCAAAAATCAATCATTTCAGGCACCCAGGCAGCTCCTGCAGTTGCCGGACCACCCACACGATAAGCTTTATTAACAGACTTTATGGCATTTACCGTTGAAGTGTACAATTTGAAATAATCCTGTTGGGTGCCCGCCCAGAATCCATCAAGATTGGGCTCATTCCATACTTCGAAATACCATGTTTTCACTTCGGGCGCTCCGTAGCGTTCAGTGAAATGTTCGGTTAGCGCTTTAATCAGGTTACTCCATTTTTCAAAATCTTTTGGAGGAGTAACATTGCCTCTCCACCAAAAAATTGTTTTTATTCCGCTGGCTAAAGCAGAAGGCATAAAACTCAGTTCCACAAATGGTTTGACATGAATGCTCAGCAGAAAGTCATACAAAGCATCGATGTACTGAAAATTATATTCAGATTTTCCGTTTTTATCTTCGCGATACACGCCCATGTCATCGGTCAAAAGACCGTGCATACGAATGTAACGAAATCCGCAAGTGGCTTTTACGTATGTCAATTGTTGTTGCCAGTCGGCCCGCAAGCCCTCGTTGGCTCTTCCGGCTCCGACACATTCGTTAAACATCTTATTCAACGAACCTTTTGTTTTCGAAAAATCGACCTGTATCGTGCGATTAGTAGCCGAGTTATTCTGAATTAAAATGAATTGAATCAGAAAGATAAATGAAATAATGATTTTTTTCATGTGAAATTTTTGGTTAGTGCGTTTATTGCTGGGTTAATTTTTTCCATTTATCAGTCCGGAATGGCACAAGGGGTAATCCTGAGGAGTTAATGATATTTCCATCAGGATTGTCGGCCCAATCGTAGCGAACCGCTTCTGGATGAGCCACTTTTTCGGACCAGACAATGATTTCATTATCATTAATTATAGCCCGAGCCCAATAGAATTTTTTATCTGAGCCAGCCATACTCAACCCACGCGGAACCTGATGATCGCTTGTAGTCATCCCAGATTGATTGATGTACAAATATATCTTATTTTTTTTAATTTTCAATTGCTGAAAGCGAGGTGAAGAAGAAACTTGTGATTCCCCATACACTTTTCGGAGTGCTTCGAGCGCTAACCGGAGACCAACTTCCTGTTTATTAAGCGGATGAATGCTTTCGACTTCTCCCAAATCGATGGTGCAGGCCATGCCGGTTTCGGGTAATGAAAGTGCCATGGATTGCGCCTCGCGAAGTTCTGCCCATTCACTTTCGACAGGTGTTGGCTGCTGTTTACGGTAGTTGGGAAGTTGCACGAACAAAAAGGGCAAATAACCTTGTTGCCAGCGAATCCGCCAATCGTTGATCAGCATTGGAAATAAAGTCTGGTAATGGTAAGCAAGCGTGTCGTTGGCTTCGCCCTGATACCAGATAAATCCTTTTAAAGCATACGGAATGACGGGTTTTACCATGCAGTTGTATAGAAAATCCGGATAATACTGGTAATTTTTAATTTTTGGAACAACCGGTTCCAGTTGTTCGTTGTATTTCCATTGACCACTCAGACTGACAGTATCTTTCTCATTAGCCAGATAAATATTTTTTGCTGGTGGATTCAGACCTCCGCCACCCCAAAGTACGGACATTCGAAGAGCAATTACATTTTCTCCTTCATGCAGTAGATGAGCGGGAAGCTTGTAGGTATGATTTTTAGCTGCGTTCCAAATCGTTCTGGCTAGTTCTTTTCCATTGACATAGAGCGAATAATTCATTTCCGGATGCCCGAGATGAATAGATATTGAATTGTCCAGAAATTTTTTTTGCAGAACAATCGATTTTCGTAACCATACAATTCCTTCGAACGGATAAATTTTCCAGTTTCGAATTACGGAGGGCATTTGCAGTGTTTTCCAGTTTTTATCGTTATAATCCGGCAGGGGAATGGATTTATCTGTTTCGTTTTGAGGATGATAAACTATATCCCAAAAACGGATCAGATTCAGACTGTCACGAATGAAATGACGGGTGGTAATGCTGTCGTCGGCCAACACTCTGTCTCGGGTGATGGCGGATGACAGCAGCATTTCGCGCGATGTCCAGGCTTCGACAGGCGATCCGCCCCAGGTGCTTTGAATTACTCCGACCGGAATGCCCTTTTCCGAATAGATTTTTCGGGCAAAATAGTAGGCAACAGCTGAATAATTAGCTACATGCAATGAGTCGCAATTGTTCCAGCTTCCACCTGAAACATCATTTTCGGTATGAAAATTCATTTTGTGTGGTACGACAAAAAAACGAATGTCCAGATAATTTGCTTGACTGATTTCTACCTTTGCGTTGGCGGCTTCAGACACTTTCAGTTCCATGTTCGACTGCCCTGAAGCAAACCAGACATCGCCGAGCAAAATGTTTATAAATTTTTTTAGATCAGGATATTTCCCATTTTCGGAAATATCAAGTTGATAAGGACCTCCGGCTGGTTGAGATGGCAAAAATACTTTCCACTGTCCTCCTAAATCTGCTATTGTCCTGTTTTTATAGCCTTTGAACCGAATAATGATGGTATCGCCAGGGTAAGCTTTTCCACAAACCGGAACCGGCATATCGCGTTGTAGAATCATGCCGTTTCCGAAAATTCGTGGTAACCATAATTGCCCAGAAGTAAAAAATGGAATAATCAGTAAAACCGATAAAAGTTTTGATCGCATGTTTCAGTATTTAATTTTATTTAATTTCATAGGTTACACCATCCATTTTACCTTCAGTCAATCGATACGATTTTTTTTCTTCGTAAGTTCCAGTTTGATAAGTTGATTGTCGGTTGGAAGACAAAGATGTCCTTCCGCTTTTGCTGCGTATCCATACACTTTCAACTTAATTTTATGCCAGTCAATATCACTTGTGCACTGAGCCAGAGCACCAGAATGAATTACTGCACCATTTCGAACCAGAATAATGCAGGGAATTTCGCCAGCTTCAATGTGATTCCATCCGTGAGGATAGTTTTTCCCGGTCTGATAATCCACCCAGTTTTGATTTCCAGAAAGGTAAACATCACGACCTACTGTGTTCTCCATCAGCGGAGCCACGTAAATATCCGAACCAAAAAGGTTAGCATCTTTTATGTTCCAGGCACCAGGATCGTCAAGATATTCGATAAATAGTGCGCCAACCATTGGCAAACCGGTTTCGGTACACTGTTTGGCCTGAGCATAAACGTAAGGCATTAATTTATATTTCATTTCGGCCGATTCACGGAAAGCTTTTACAAAACCGGAATTGTACAACCACGGTTCTTTGGGAGGAGCTCCATGGGCTCGGCTGTGCGACGATAAAAAACCGAAAGGCAGCCAGCGACGAAACAAATTTTCGGGCGAAGATTGCACGAAACCACCAATATCGTGGCTCCGGAACAGGAATCCGCTTAATCCAAAGGATAATCCTCCCCGTAATTCCGATTCCATGGCAATGTCTTTATTGGCAGTGTCGCCACCCCAGTGAAGCGGATAACGCTGACTGCCAGCCCAAGCACTGCGGGCACAGATAATGTTGTCGCCCGTTATTTGTTTGGTTATTTCGGCCACAGCTTGGTTATATCGAAACGGGTAGAGATTGTGTTCATACCAGCCACTGCGACCGGAAGCATAAGGGATAGGTTTGTCCATGGCGGGCGTTTCGGAACCCTGAGGATCTGTAACAAACAGATTGACGATTTGACCCCGTTTGTCAAGTTTGGTGAATGATTCGCCGCACCCGAAAATCTTTTCGTTGGGCAAAAGTGAAAAAACCGGATTTATTTCCCGACTGTTGTCAATACCTTTTTTAATAAAGCTAAAGGGTAACACTTTTACCTGCGAAGAATCATTGTCAGCCCAACGCCAAGTTTCGGTGAGGCGTTTGCCGGAAGCGTCGATTAAAATAATCCGAAACAGATTTTTTTCAATCAGCAATCGGGCACAGGTGCTTGAATACAAATGACCATTCGGAATTCGGGTATATATCCACGAATTATCTTTTTTAAGTTTGCCAACCAGCATGGGACTGTCAAATGGTTTGGGTACGACGGGAGTTGTGAGGAAACGAATACGAACCGTGCGGGGTGAAACAAAATCGATGTGGAAACTCAGTTCCGGATTTTGTTCGTAGGCAGCTCCCGGAAAATCGAGCATTTTCATGTCCTGCGGAAAAATGGTATTCACTTCGAACGCCTGACGGGTATAAAGGGTAGAGCGTTTCCAGTTTATTTTACCTTTACCGGTTGCCGGATCGAATGAAGCCAGTTTGTCGGCAAAGAAAAATGTGTTTTTAAAATTACGGAAGTCGGTGCTTCCATCAATCGGATCACCAAGCATGCGGTTGTGGGATTGCGCCAGCAAAGAATATGAAGAAATTCCCCCAAAAAGCAGGAATAAGATCAGTAATGATTTTTTCATTTTGCAATGTATTAAGAACTTTGCAAAATTAGTTCCTTTCCATCTGATAAAGCGAATCCAATTGTTTACAATCAGGGGCTGATTTGTTTTTTTTAAACCACAACCAGAATTATTCTGACAGAAAATTATAACTATTTATTTTCATCAGTACAAAAATAGAGTTTCATATTTTTTCTGTATCAATAAAGATTAAAATTTACGCCAGCATGCGTAGACTCATCTTTTTAAAACAGCATTGTTACAAAAGTAGAGAGATAGATTCTCCAGTTTCGCCAAATATGTCCGCCTTCGGTTTCCATGTAGGTGTACGGATAACGATTAGCATCGAGCATTTTGCGGTAATCGGCATTGGCTTTGTATAAAAAATCAGCCTTGCCGATCCCTATCCAGTAGAGCCGTGGCTTTTTCTCAAACTGAATTTTCAGCTTTTTGTCCATATCCTCGTAGATGGGTGACTTTACATTTTTATCGGGGTTGATGGCAGCCGAAAACAATCCTACATAGTCGAACATATCGGGATATTCAGCCGAAATATGCAAAGAATGAAACCCTCCCATTGATAAACCGGCAATTGCTCTTCCGGTTTTCGATTTTACAGTATGATAGTTTTCATCCACGAAGTTGACAATATCAGGAAAGGCTGTTTCGAAAGTGCCATCCATGGTTTTGGTCAATTGAAAAGTGGGTTTGTAAAATCCGAGGGACGACTCGCCGGGAGCAGCTTCCTGAACAGCATTCCCATTGGGCATGACCACTATCATTGGTTTGATTTTTCCTGCGTCTATCAGATTATCGAATATTTGAGCCGCACGGCCAAGTGCCAGCCAGGCTTCCTCGTCGCCACCCATACCGTGAAGAAGATACAATACCGGATAAGTTCGCGCACTGTTTTCGTATCCCGGAGGAGTGTAAATGGAAATCCTGCGGGTAAGTCCCAATGCGGGACTGTGATACCATCGGCGGGCAACTGTACCGTGAGGCACTTCACTCACCTGATATTCGCCATGACGACCGCCACCGATCAGAAACACACTGGTTACCGAAGCCACATCACGAATCATGTACACATTCGACGGATCGGTAACTTTCACCCCATCAATAATAAAGGAATAACTGTATAATTCAGGGCTGAGCGGGTGTGGGGTAATAAATTTCCAAACGCCTTGATCGTTCCTGGTCAATTCTGCCGAACCGGCAACTTCCATTGGGCCAAACTTTGTTTCCATCTTTTGAGGCGGAAGAAAATCACCGGTAATTTCTACTTTTTGAGCCTGAGGAGCAAACAGCCTGAAAACAACGGTACTGTCAGCATTGATTTGAGGTGAAACTATATCTCCGCCGCCCCATAGAGCTTGTTGCGCATAAATGCCGGTGCAGGAAAGTATCCAAAAAAGGATAAAAATTGTTTTTTTCATGTATTTCTGATTTTGCCTCCACAAGCCTCTTTAATGAAGAAAATGTGAAGAAAGTTTTACTTCTAAAAACATATACCGAGATCATTCGGGAAATTTCTTATTGAATTTCATTACAAAATTACAATTTATCAACGAATTAAACTGCAATTTAGAAAATAATTATCACATTAAAATGGATAGAATTGTTTATTTTGATCTACGGCATCGGTAATGTTCAAAACCAAGTTAAACCATGCATATTTTGCATGAACAAAATCTATCTCGATGTAATAATCTGTAACAATACTAATGAGCCAATCTGATTCTACCTAAATATCATTCTTCTCCAAATCCTGATTTAATTACATGATTTATAAACCTTCAACTGAATACAAAAATCAGTATTCGAATTTATTAATGTGAAGATTTTTAAAAAAGAGAAATCAAAAATTAACATTATAAATTGCTTATAAAAAAATCGATGTATATAGATAAAAAATAGCAAAGTGACACCTGAATTGATGCTGATACTTGTATTAGAAAATGGAATGTTGATTATATGCCGAGTAATTTTAAAAAAAACTGATTTTCCGTTTTATTGCCTGTGTAAATACAAAAATGAATAAAAGAGGCTTCGCCGTTGAAACCCCACTTCATTTTTTGGCTTGAACAAAATAACGAAGCAAAAAGGTTCAAGATACCCCACCCGACCTTCGGTCACTCTCCACAAATAAAAAAGGAACAGCGGAAAAAAGGGTTTGCAAGTATTGTGAAAAATAAATTATGGACCAAAACGGATACTCATTAAAATAATAAAGAGAGGGAGTCAAAAAAGCGAAACGTTTCTTTGACTCCCTCTCTTTATTTATTTTGAATAGTTGTCGGAGCGGAGTAATGTGGTCATGTGGTAAATTTCGTTCTAAGTTCTGGTTTTTTGGACTGGTTGGTAATGATCATCCATCTCCCACTGACTTTTAGTGTTGGCACTTATGGTCGGCACCATGATTACAATAATTGGCGTTTAGCGTTAATTTATTTTCCAAGAAATCTTCCACAATTTCTTTAGCTCCTTTCACCGGACCACCGACGAAAATATTGATGTTTTGTGCCAGAAACAAATCAATGGCTTTCTGTCCCATTCCGCCGGCTATCACATCAGTTACTTCAAATCCTGCTATCCATCGCGGATAAACACCCGGCTGATGTTCGGGTGGTGTAACTTCCTGAATTTCTTTTATTTCGTTATTTTTCACATCGACGATTGCAAAATACATGCAATGTCCAAAATGAGCGCACAAGTTTCCGTTCTCCATCGGAATAGCAATTTTCTTATTCATTCTATTTATTTTTGTTGATTGTAAAAATTTTATGGTTTGTTGTTAGATAAAATCTATAGTGTAAAGTTAATTTGAAAATGAATCAATTTATTACGATCACAATCGGAATTTAATTGGCAGTATTTGCACCAAAATTAGTGCAACATCCCATTCTACTACTCGTCATAGTACCTTGTCCCATTTGACCTCTTTGATTAAATCAGGGCATAATAAACTCCTTTTTTTATTTATTGATTTCCTTCTTTTTTACGCTTGTTTTGGCCTTCCCCACCGCCCATTTTGCGACGTTTGCCCATGCCAACTCCCAGTTGCGATAAAGCTGCAGCATCGTTGGTTGTTCTGCAGTTTCCAAGTTTGCGTCCCGTTCCGGAGCCTTTTCCTTCAGGACCAGTTCCATTCATTCGTGGCATATTTTTTTGGCTTTTAAAGTAGTTAAATTATTTACGAATTGTTTCGTTGCGTTCGTTGATTATTTCAAAGTTCAGGCTTTTGATAAGTGCATTTAAATTTTCACTTCATTAGTTTTGACAATTATTATATATGTATAGTTTTAATATTCAAGCTATAACCCGCAAAAAAATAAATGAGCCTGTGTTGAAGTTTTTTCTTTAATGATTCGAAAACCAAATCACCAGTGCAATGACCTGTAATAAAATTAGCAAAAGGATAATCATCTTTAAGATTAACAGCCAACTCTTTAATGACCTGATCAGATTCAAAAATTACGCCACCCTTACTGTCCAACAAATGAAATCCGCCAATTACATATCGAATATGTCCAGCCATTTTATCATTGACGGTTTTCAAAATATTAAGTAGTCCATTGTGTCCGCAACCTGTAAAAACCACTAATTCATCATTGCCGAAAGTAATAATCACTTCATGATTAAAGTCATCTTTCTCCAAATCTTTTCCTGCATATTTGAATAATGATTTATTTCCAATTGGTTTCAAATATGTATTTGATTGACATGAAAATACCCGAATATCCTTTTCAAATTCAGCCTCCTGATCAACAAAAATAAAACGATCGGGATATTGATGTATATCAATTGAAGTACTAATATCACGAAATCCTGAACGTTCAGAAAAATACCGTTGACTAAGAACATTCTTCGATAAGATTATTTTTGCCCGACTGTTCAATTTCAGAAAAGCTTCCAATCCACCTAAATGATCGGCGTGTCCGTGCGAAATAAAAACATAATCCACTGCTTTCAGATCAATTCCAAGTTTTTCGGCATTTCGGATAAAAATGCCAGATGCACCGGTATCTAAGAGACATTTATAATCTTTAGTTTCTAAATAAACCGACAAACCATGTTCTGATTCAAATTTCGGATCGTTGGTACGATTGTCGGAAAGTACTACAATTTTCATTTGTTGTCAGTATTAATCAGCATCAGTTCTTCATGACCAAATTTCGAACAATTTTTACAATGCACATGATTTTCAATACCATCTACTAATTTATAACAACGCTTACACCGAAACCAAGTTCTTTCGAATTCCACATTTCCGCCTTCAATTAAAATCATTTTTCCGGTAACCAACGCTTCTGCAATGGTTTTCCGTGCATTTTCGTAGATACGAGTCAACGTGGGACGCGATATATTCATACGTTCTGCTGCTTGTTCCTGCATCAATCCTTCGTAATCGAGCAGGCGAATGGATTCGAATTCGTCGTATTTAAGAATAACCGTCTCAAGCTCCTTACGGGGAATTCCAAAAGGTTTAAATCCCTGCATTAAGGGCGGAGAAAAAATTTTTCGTTGTTGTTGTGGGCGTGGCATGGTTTTATCTACATTTTTTTCAATTTTCAATTGAAATTCTGTGCAAAGATATAAAATGTTTTGAACTTATGTTCATTATTATTCGTTTTTTGCAAAAAAAAATCAACTGAAAACAAATGAATTCAGTTGATATTTTTATTTAGAATTTATTTAAGAATATAAGCACTGGGAAAATTACAGGTTTAATCTTAACTATTTATGTTCTGCTTTTACGAATTTTACCGGTATAGATTAACAATAAAAGAAAACTACTATCAGAAAGTTACAGTTTTATCAGCCCACACCACCACCTTTACGCAATCAATCATATTTGAAATAGGACAAGCTTCAGTGCTTTCTAAGTTTCTGGATTTCAAACAGGTGCCACATGCAAGAATTTCGCCGCCGGCATCCACAAATTTTCTCAATTGCTGATCGACATTGAATTTCTCGTGTGTGAGTCCCTCGCATTCAACCGCTTCTCCCATTAAAAACATTTTAACTTCGTGACCTTGACTTTTTGCCGTTACAGCAAAACGAAAAGCATTCCAGGCTTTTTCGTACTCTTTAGTTTCAAGAATAATTCCAATTTTCATAAATTTATTTATAATTATTTGATAATGAATTCATCATTGTTTTTAAAGTTTCAAAAAGAGTTGTAGTTTCATTAAATATTTCCGGTGAAGAAGTAACCGTATTCAGCATAATTTCCATGTTCATTGTTGAAAGAACAACATGTTCATTTTCCTCGTATATTGCAATTTTACAAGGCATAAAAATAGAAAAATGTGGATAATCGGTCAACATGGCAGCAGCTGCTTTTGCCTGACATATTTCAAAAACATAGGCTTTACGTTTAATCGGAAAACCTTTGCTTTCAACTATTTCGTGATAAACATATGTTTGAAGCAATGAAAATTTATATTGTTCACAAACTCCCGGCACTTGTTGAGCAATTTGCTCAATCAGATGATTACTTACAATTTTGTATGTAAACATTTCAATCATTTTTTCAGATGGCAAGAAAGCCCCTTCAAATATTTCATTCATATTCTTTTATAAAATTATTTACTAATAATTAAACCAAAATGATAAGGATTCAATAACAATTCTTTGCTGATAAAAAAGCCTGATGCAACTGCCCATTTTTTACATTGTTCAGGTGTCGGGCGAATAGTTAATGCCGGACCTCGGGGAGTCGAGATATCACTACGCCAATGAATAATACCAGCTTTTCCACCCTGCTTCAAAATTCTGAAAGTTTCGCCAAGAATTTGTTCAGGATGGGTATGATGAAGAATATTAAACAACATCACATAATTCATTGAATGATCTGGCAATCCACTTCCATCAGCTATAAAATCGCACAAATTTAATTCAATATTTTCAATATTTAATAGAACTGATTTATGTTGAAGCAAATCAATCATTTTCGGTTCAATATCAAAAGCATGAACAGTTCCCTTAATAATCTGTGCCACAGGAATAGTGAAAGTTCCATAACCACTCCCTAAATCAACCACTTGATCTAAAAGAGGTGAAATTTGCATTTGATCCAACATGGTACGTACATCAAAAAAATCCGACCACATTTCCTCATTCGGCATTCCGCTATCTCTAACTTTCATAACTTATTTTCAATTTTTTACACCTTGATTTTCGGCTTCGATGCACTTAAAACCAAATTTAGCAAATTAAATCGTCCATAATAAACAGCTATAAAAGCTCATAATTATTAGAAACGAATTTTTGATTGAAGGGATTTCATCAATCATGAATACTCCAATTCGGAGAAAATTTGCCGATTCGTATCAGAACTAGTAAATTAAACCAAAATGAGTACTAAAATTAAAGTTGTTTTCATAATAAATGATCCTGAAAACATACACCTTCACGTTAGAATTGCGTAATTGTTCACTTCAAAATGAGGAAAAGTTCCCGACCCTGTTTTCAGCTAAAATGTTTTGATTGCGGAAATTCAGAATTCCAACTATATAAAATTATCAAGTTGCGATTCATCTGTTCAAAAAATGCCCCTGCAATGCTTATTTCCTAAAAGAAAAACAAAAGCAATAATGAGAAACCTATCTCAAATTTAGCATCTTCATAATTAAAGAGTCAGGTATTGCAGCAAATGTGCCTATCTTTCACGTAGAACAAGGCTTATCAAAACCATACAATATTAGATTATTCAATACATTTTTCGCAATCACATTTTTTGCCTTTTGCTTTATCAAAAGCCTCTTTACCTTCGGAAATGGAGAAATAGATTAAACCTGCGGTGCCTATAAGGTCGGCATAAGCAAATCCGGTTAATTCATAGATAAGGCTTGCCACAAGTAAGACAAGCGACATGTAAACACACACTTTTGTACAATTACTATCGGCTATTATGGCTGCAGAATTTAGTTGCTTACCGACTTTCATTTTTGCATTCATTAGCCAAAGCATTACTGCAATTGAAACCAAAGAAATAATCACACCCCACAAAGTTGTTTCAGGTTTATGATGTTTAATAAGATTAAAAACAATTCCAGTCAATAAACCAGCGGATAAAAAATAAAAAGCTGTTCCTGTAATTTTAAGAGCTGAAATTTCAAAATTGCTTTTAAGGCTGTTGGGATTGCTTTTTATTCGCAATACCATGACGGCAATTCCTATGCCTGAAACAACTTCAATAAAACTATCTACACCGAAACCGAACAAAGAAAGAGTAGCATCGGCATAACCCATAACCATCGACACAATGCCTTCAATAACATTATAGATAATGGTAAACAAGCTTAATTGAAAGGCACTACGGTATAAATTATGTTCCTCCATTTTTGAATTTCTGAATTACTTTTAAAAACAACATGCAAAAGGTATTGTTTTTAAAAATAACATTATTAACCAATCTTCAAAAATAATGTCGATATGGAATTTAATAATCAAAACCTTTTATTTCTGATATAGACACCAAAATGATCACAGTTTGAAAATATTTTTTTCCAAAACCATCAACATTAAATTGATCACACAAAATCAATTGCCCAATCAATCAAAAAAAAGACTGTAACAGCATCCTGCAACAGTCATTTTAATTTCTAAACAACAATTTATTTTATTTTATTTCATTCATTTTCATCATGCCCATCATTTGGTTCATGGTTTTTTGCATTCCATCAGTAGAAGCATCTAGAAAAATAACATTTCCCTTTCCCATTTCACCAAAATGTTTAATGGCTTCTGTCCACATTGAAAAAAGTAAGAATGAAGAATCCAAATCAGCATCGGTCATTTCCTTGGCAGCTTGTGCCATCCCTTTAGCCACTTCCTCGCGAAACAAAGCAATACCCTGACCGCGTTGCTGAGCTGCTTCTTTTTCAGCAAGCGCCGAAATTTTAATCGCATTTCCTTCAGCTTCAGCAGCCTTTGTTTTTGTAATTAAGAGTGCCTGTCCTTCATTTTCGGCAGCAGCTTTCAGGTTATTTGAAGCCACAACACGAGACATGGATTTAATAATTTCTTCATCGAAAGTAATGTCATTTAATTGAATATCAATCATGTGATACCCCCACTGTTCCAAGGTATCATCCAAATGTTTCTTCACTTCCTGAATTATTTCTGTTCGAAGGCTCAGAATTTCAGCCTGTTTTTTGGTAGCCACAAAACTACGAATGGTACCTTCGATGGTACGAATTAAAGCCTGCATAAAATTGCGGTCGTCAACAAACTTAAAAGCCACATTTTTGATCGTTTCATCAGCTTGATTAAAGACAGCATACAGCAACATAGCCTTAAAATAAACGTTGGCTTGATCTTGTGTAACTGCCTGAAACTCTAGCTCAACTGAACGATTTTGAATGGAAATTCTTTTATGAACAAATTCGATAAAAGGAATTTTAAAATTCAATCCCGGTGCCAAAATACGACGATATTTTCCGAAAATAGTAATAACCGCCACACTTCCTTGATTTACAGTAACAAATCCTGAAAAAATTAAGAGCAATACAATCACTCCAATTACGATAAGTCCAATTGATACTTGCATAAGCTGTTGATTTTAAAATTAATAATTATGATTAGTTTGAGTATGTTTCGTTTGCTCCCATTCAAGCATTTTTATTTTGCATTCCAATCCCCAGCGAAAACCACCCAAACTCCCATCGGTTCGAATAACTCTATGACATGGAATCAGAAATGCGATCGGATTAGCTCCAATAGCCGTACCCACAGCACGGACAGCTTTCGGGCGACCGATTTTCTGGGCAATTTGCGCATAAGTCATCGTTTTTCCGATAGGAATAGATTGCAATGCAGTCCAAATTGAGTGCTGAAATTCTGTCCCGATAGGATGGATAAGCGGTTTTTCACCTCTTTCGAAAATTTGTCTTGCCAATTTCTGAGCTTTATCGTCATTTTGTTTAAAATCGGTTTCGGGAAATCGCTGATTTAAATCGAAGAACGCACTTTCCCTACTTTCAGGAAATGTAAGGGCACAAATTCCATCGTTGGAAAAAGCAATACAACATTCACCAAATGGAGAAGGTGAATACCCGTAAGCGGGATGGGATTGAGGTGGTAATTGTCTCATACGTCGATGGATTTTGTTTAGAAAAATAAAAGCAATTGCTCTATTCGATAATTAAATCTAAAAATTAATCGCTTAAAATGCTTCTCATTCATTTGTCTGTTACATTTGTTACAAAAATACGTATAAAATCGAACTATTGTTCCATCTATATCAAAAAAAATGAATTAGCCTTTATTTCCTGTATTTGACGCAGCCAAAGTCAAATGCCTGAAATTGATTTTTTACAGTCTTTATACCAAATATCAGAATCTGATTTTACACGTAAACAGTATTTAAAATTAAAAAAGAGATTAATAATTTATCAGCCAAATGAAGAAAAAAATTTCAATGGTCATTATAGGGATTTTAAGTTTATTAAGTCCAATCATGGCACAACCCAGTTTATCAAAATGGCAAGCACAACCAATTAAAATCGATGGCGATGCTGCCGATTGGCAAAGCCTTCCCCGATTTTTTAATTCAGAATCAGCAGTTCAGTACGAATTTAGGAATGATGCACAAAACCTCTATTTGATCATAAAATCTACGGATCAAGCCACGCAACTTCAACTTGCTCAAGCCGGATTTACAATTCACCTAAAGGAAAAAACGCAACCGCCTACAAAATTCAGTATAACTTTTCCTGCAAGAAAATCGGAAACCTGGATGAATTTTCATAACAATCCCGAAGAAAAACCCGAATTACTCAATGATAAGTATAACACCCCTCCCGATATAATTCCTAGAGATTCAGCTATTTTAGCTGGTTTCATGTATACCAAAGGAATGATTTATTCCGATAAAAATGATTCCAACGCCTTTAGCTTTGCTCAAAGTAAAAATAACCGAAAGCAAACCATTTTTGAAATTCAAATTCCGCTGCGCGAAATTTTTGGAAACAATTTTAATTTAATTCAGGTGAGCAAAATGGCATTTCAATTGCAAGTAATTATCAACGATTTATCCTTAAATTCTATGCAAAATAAACATGGTAAAATGGGTGAAAGAGGCATGCAAAATGGAATGAGACGAAACGGGCAAATGGGTGGAATGAATGGAGGCGAAATGCGCGAAAGAAATGATCAAGGTAGCGGGATGAATGGTAGTAGTGAAGGATTAAATGAACAAGGCAATATAACTGATGGCAATTTTAACAACAATTTATCATTTGGTCGCAAAAGTTTCTCGATTGACTTCGTGTTATCTACTTCAAAATAATCGACTTACTATAATTTTTTAATCGTTTCATTACGTAATATCTTATTACTGGCAGAATAAATAAAATGAGACAGATAAAATATTTGTTTCGGTTGTTCGTATTTAACCAACACCTGTTTTAATCTGTTCTTCAGTTCAGTTTCTTCAGATTTAGTATAAGTTGCCGACTCAATAACCAAAATCACTTGCTGTCCAAGATTTTCGTCAGGCAACATGCCAATAAAAAAAGGATGAAGCATAAAGGGCTGCATTTTTTTTTCAACCATCTCGGGATGTATTTTTACACCACCGGAATTTATCATATAGTCAGCACGCCCCAACCATCGAAAAGAAGTTTTCGAATGAATTTCCACAATATCATTCGTGATAATTTCATCTCTAAGCAAATCAGGTGCACTGACAATCAGGCATCCTCGTTCATCCTGACAGATACTCACACCATCAACAATCGTAAAATAGTCCGATTTTGTTTGTCCGTTAAAACAACGTAAAGCAATATGCGAACAGGTTTCAGTCATTCCATAGGTTTCATAAAAACGAGTCTCGAAAGATGCAACCAACTGTTCAAGTTTGACATTCACGTGCCCCCCGCCAACTATAATATGGCGAATCTGTAGCTTTGCCAACGAATGAATGGAATGATGCAGTTGATAAGGTGTAATTGCCGTGAAATCAATAGATTCATTTAAGTTTTCAAATGGATTTGCTTTTGGGTCGACACAAATTAAATTAAAACCTCCCACAAGTGCGCGTACTACCATCATTTTTCCAGCAATATACGACACCGGCAAACAAAGCAAAGCACTACACTGATCATCCAGATTGAAAAACCGATTGGTCATTTGAGCAGAATGAATCATACATTCTTTTGAAAGTTCAATTTGCTTGGGTTCTCCGGTCGAACCTGAAGTATGAACAGAAATAAAGGGAGTATTATCAAACCAGTTTTTCAAAAAATAATAAATGGCATTGCGCCATGAATTTTCAGGCTCATTCGGATAATAAAGTTGTTCCAACTCGTCCATTCCAAAAACCAATCCATTCAATTTTATTCTTTCATTCATGCCAATATTGAACTTAAATCCCATTGATTTTCAGTTTTATAATAAAGTTTTGCATGCTCAATTACCAAAGGCGAAGGAATATTATTGTGATAAATTTGTCCAGTACCCAATCCTTGAGGTAATTCCGAACCCAATGAAGCAGTCCATTGTGCGATGGCATTCAGTCCGATATTGGATTCTAAAGCGGAAGTAATCCACCATTCAATATGATATTTTTGGGATAATTGAATCCACTCTTCCGAAGCGCTGAATCCACCAAGAAGACTTGGTTTCAAGATAACATAGGCAGGTTTAATTTTATTCAATAAATTTTCTTTATCGGACGATTGAACACCTATTAATTCTTCGTCGAGCACGATAGGAATCGGAGAAAGGCGACAAAGTTCAGCCATCGAATCAAATTGTTGCTGACGAATGGGTTGCTCAATCGAATGAATTGAAAAAGCAGCTAACTTTTCTAATTTTTGAAGTGCATCACCTATACTAAAACCACCATTTGCATCCAAACGAATTTCAATATCCGCAGCCGAAAATTCATGACGAATATCCGTGATGATTCCGAGTTCGGTATCAAAATCTAATGCTCCCACTTTCAGTTTAATACACCGGAAACCAGCCGTGATTTTTTCGCGAATTTGCTTTTGCATAAAAGCTTTATCGCCCATCCAAACCAAACCGTTAATAGGAATTCCAAATTTTCCTTCAGAAAATGAATTTTGAAATAAAACCTT
Organism: Bacteroidota bacterium; assembly: GCA_021779195.1. Classification (GTDB taxonomy): domain Bacteria; phylum Bacteroidota; class Bacteroidia; order Bacteroidales; family Paludibacteraceae; genus Paludibacter. Next base: position 23,083 of record JAJYBB010000010.1, read on the forward strand.
CGTGCCATGGGATTTTAAATCGAATAAGGCAGCTTCCAACCCAAATGAAATTGAAGGAAAAGCCGACAAATCAATGGAGTCTAGATCGACTCCTGCGTTAAGCAACTCACAAATTTCTACAAGTTTATCGTGATAAAGATTTTCAGGATCGATGCTCAGATTGGGAATAGTGGAGCACTCGCCTATACCTGTAAACCCATCTTTTTCAAGCATTAAAAAAGATGAATTTTTATGCAGTAAAATCCCGCGTGAAGTTCCGGCAGGAAATTTAAACTGAAAATCGATGGTTTTAAAACGCGCAAAGATTGGTGCCATAAGCCGAATTAAAATTCGCGTAAAGAACTCAATAAAACCGTATTTTCATGCGGCGTTCCTACCGTGATTCGCAAACATCCCAAACATAAAGAAACATTGTTACGATTGCGGACAATAATACTTTTTTCAACTAAATAATGATATATGGCATTTGCATCGTCCACTTTCACCAATACAAAATTTGCATCTGAAAGAAAAATATGACGAACAAAAGGCAATTGATTCAACTCATTTATTAACAGGGAACGTTGCTCAAGCAAAATCTGTACCCATATTTTCACCTGTTCGGGTTGATCTAACATTTTCAAAGCCTGTTGTTGAGTTAAAATATTGATATTATACGGATATTTAATTTTGTTCATTACCATAATGATTTCGACCGAAGCAAATGCCATCCCCAAACGAATGCCAGCACTACCCCAGGCTTTTGAAAAGGTTTGCAGGATCACCAAGTTAGGATATTGTTTAAGTTGCGAAACAAATCCCGATTGGGCTGAAAAATCTATATACGCTTCATCCAATACCACTAACCCATTAAAAATATTTAGAATATTTACAATCTCATTCTGATCTAAACTATTTCCGGTCGGGTTATTCGGTGAGCAAAGCCAAATAAGTTTTGTATGCTCATCAGAAGCATTCAACAATTTTTCAGCGGTAATTTGAAAATATTCATCCAATAATACAGGTCTGTATTCCACATCATTAATGGCGGCACTTACTTTATACATGCCATAAGTAGGTTCGATAGCAACCACATTATCAATTCCGGGGTTGCAAAATGCGCGATAAAGCAAATCTATGGCTTCGTCACTTCCATTACCCAGAAAGATTTGTTCAGCCAGAACCTGCTTCAAGGCTGCCAGTCTAACTTTCAGCGATAATTGCAAAGGATCAGGATAACGATTAAAGGGAGCATTATAAGGATTCTCGTTGGCATCCAAATACACCGAGGCTTCTCCTTTGAACTCATCGCGAGCGCAGGAATAAGGTTGAAGCGAGCGGATATTTTTGCGGATTAAATTATCAATATTCATATATTTATAAAAATTCGTAAACTTTAAATATTAACGTCGGGTACAATTATCAAAAGGTTCGTCTTCTGGTTCAAAGTCAAGCCTGATTTTGACAGCATTACTGTGAGCCTGCAAATCTTCACTTTCAGCCATTAAGGTTATCGCATTACTTAAATTTGTAAGTCCATCCTTACTGATTTGCTGAAATGTAATTTTTCGTACAAAACTATCTAAGTTTACGCCGTTATATGCTTTGGAATAACCATTTGTAGGCAGTGTATGGTTAGTTCCCGATGCATAATCCCCTGCACTTTCAGGTGTGTAATCGCCTAAAAAAACTGAACCCGCATTTACTATATTGGCAGCTACGCCCATATAATACCTTGTTGAAATTATGAGATGTTCAGGTGCATATTCATTGGTCATTTCAACAGCTTCTTCCAAATTTTTTACTAAAATAATTTTACTGTGCTCAAGTGCTTTACGGGCGATTTCCTTTCGAGGTAACTGCTCCAATTGCAGTTCAATTTGTTCTAAAACTGGTTGAATTATTTTATCACTTACCGTGATTAAAATCGCCTGACTATCAACGCCATGTTCAGTTTGAGAAAGCATATCGGCTGCTATAAAAGCTGGATTAGCTTGTTCATCGGCGATAATTTCAACTTCAGATGGACCTGCGGGCATATCAATGGCTACATCGTGTAGCGAAACCAATTGTTTGGCAGCTGTAACATACTGATTACCTGGACCAAAAATTTTGTACACGTTCGGTACTGTTTCGGTTCCATAAGCCATAGCAGCAATTGCCTGAATGCCACCCAACTTAAAAATACGATGAATTCCCGCTACCTTGGCAGCATAAATTACTGCCGGATGGATTTTTCCGTTTTTATTCGGCGGGGTGCATAAAACAACTTGATTGCATTCGGCTATTTGAGCAGGCACACCCAACATCAAAACCGTGGAAAACAAGGGCGCTGTACCCCCAGGTATGTACAATCCTACTTTTTCAATCGCCACAGCCTTTTGCCAGCAAAAAACTCCGGGAGAAGTTTGAATCTCTGGCAATTCATGTTGTTGTTCGATATGAAATTTCCATATATTCCGGCGAGCCATTTCAATGGCTTGTTTCAAATTGACAGAAATTAATTTTTCAGCTTCAGACCATTCTTCAGGGCTAAGTTCAAAATTTTCGATCGCTACCTTATCGAATTTGAGACTGTATTTTTTCAACGCAACATCCCCGTTGGATCGTACATCGTTTAGCACTGTTTGCACTGTTTCGAATAATTTTGAATGATCAAATACAGGGCGTTCCAAAACTGACTTCCAATCTTCACGCGATGGAAAACGAATAATTTGCATAAATACAATTATTTAATTAATATCCAACTATTAAAAATGTACAACATATTCAGCCATAAACTTGCTTTGAATATTGGTATCATTGTTCCCAAAATATTGTTCGTAATTTAAACGTATATCATTGATAAAAGGTTTCGATAAACTAAGCGTGATACCTCCCGTAATTCTGTTGCTGGCATTTTCAACCGCATAGTTCATGATGGATGAACTCACAATATTATATTTTAAATTATCTGACATGCCATCAACCCGCAACACGGGAGTTATTTTAGTTAGAGTTTTCGACGTTGGTGTCCAAATATCATAAGCTATAAATGCAAAAAAACCGCTTGAAAACTTTTGGTCCAATAATATGTTTTGACTGTATGTCTTGAAAAAATATTCACTTTCAAAATGTAAATTTCCAATATCATATTTCAAACCGGCATCGTAATAATTCATCCGAATATCTCCAGGACAAATAGTATTTGCATTCAATGAAATCTGAAATGCTTTTTCGGGAAGTACAATCAAACGCGCATCATAGCTCAATTTATTAAAAGAAATTGTTTTATTCTGAATGTAAATGCCCATACCATTATATACTCCAAGTGTTAAATTTAATGGAAATTTATTTTTATCAAAATAATTAGCCGAAATGCCCACATCATGCAAATTGGTCAACTGATTCCCAATAAACGAACGACTTGCAAAATACAATTCATAAGGTGTTCGAATATTATCGGTGCTAAATGGCACTTTTTGTTGTCCTAAAGTCAGAGTCCAACTTTTTTGTGGTTGAACACGGATATAGGCATCTAACATTTTAATTGATCCCGCATCCGAAAAATCAACTTCAGTTTTATAACTTGTAACGGGCGTTAAATTTCCCTTAATACACAAACGCGCATTTCGCACTTGAAAACGATTTTGGTTTAAGTAATTAAAGTACTCATAACGAGCACGCACGGTACCTTCGAGATGGGGTACAAACGAAAAAAATGAATCTGAAGCTGATAAATACGAGGAACACAGCAAAAACAAAATTGAAATGGCTGAACACTTAATATGTTTTTTCATTAAATTCATCGACCATTCAACTAAAAATTTGCACGAAAGTAATCCCATTTTTCAAATAATTCTTTAATCGTGTCGAACACGATATCGGCACCACTATCAATCAATATTTTATCCTCTAAAACGCCAGTATTTACTGCCAAGACAAAAAGACCTGCTGCTTTTGCAGATTCGACTCCAAGGGGAGCATTTTCAACAACAACTACTTCCCAAGGCTGTAACCCCGATTTTTTTAATGCCTTTAAATAGGGTTCCGGATGTGGTTTCCCTTCTGTAACATCAAAGGCTGTAACCATATTATTTTTGTTAAAGATATTTGGAAAACTAACGTTTAAACTGTCTAAGAGCGTTGGTTGTCCCGAGCCTGTAACTAAAAATATTTGAAAGTGTTGCGATTTTAATTTTAAAAGTAATTCCAGTGCAAAAGGCATTTCCTCCGTTTTACCCGATTGTTCGAACAAATTTGATTTTGAATGATAAAGGCTCTTTTTTTCTTCCTCGGTCGCAACACGATTAAACTGTTGCATATATACGCCGTCAATGGTTGATGCTCCTGTTCGACCCTCGTTGAGATAACATTCATATTCGGTAAATGGAATTCCTTTCAGTTCGAAAGCCTTAACCCAAGCCCAAGAATGATATTTCATAGAATCGAATAAAACCCCATCCATATCAAAAAAAACAGCTTTTGGACTAAAATTAGGATATTTCTTATTAACAATAAAGTGTTGAATTTCCGTTGAAAACATTGTATTTAATTTTTTTGCAAAGATACGTAAATTGTAGCTATTTTGGGCGTTCTGGATCTGTTTATGGATTTAATAAATCACTTAATTTCGTATCAGGGCTGATACTCATAAAATTCGACCATACTCCATATTAAATGAATTACATATTTTTTTCGAAAAGAAATCATCTGGTTCTCTGAAAAATTAGTACTTTTGCAGCACAATTCCAATCGGGATGTGGCGCAGTTGGTAGCGTGCTACGTTCGGGACGTAGAGGTCGCAGGTTCGAATCTTGTCATCCCGACTAAAATGAGTAATTTAAAGTAAGATTGCAAGCGCTTTCTTACTTTTTTTTGTGATTATTTGACAATTTAAGCAAGTATATGCCGTTTAATTGGTATTATTTTTGTATTTTTGCAGAAAATTATAATCCACTCATGAAAATCCGACAACTTATCCTTATTTCTTTAATCGGCTTGAGTTTTATGGCTTGCAATTTAAACAGTGTTTCAAATTACAAACCTGAAATTTCTTTTTTGAAAAATCCTACGGTTTGCGATTCAGATACACTGAATATTTATTTAACAGATCAGGCTAATGTATATCGGTTAGATACGATTCATGTAGGCGACACCATTCGTTTCAAAATGTTTATCAATGCCTTTACCAATAACATTAATGAATATTATATGAATCAATCGGCTGACAGTGTTTCTAAATTTATTTTACCGATCAAAACCCAAATGGACTCGATATTTTCTGCATCGTCAAACTATAATGTCGGAATATTTTATATGAAAAACAAAGCCAATAACTTATTTTTTCCGTTTGAATACGTGGCATTAAAACCGAGTTTGGATGCTAAAATCACGTTTAATGTGGTTTCTGATGCTAATTTCGAATACAATCAAAATTCTTTTGTTTTAAATACGCCCATCGTGGCGCCTAAAGCTGTACCTTAAGTATTTCTTTATTTAATTGACATAAAAAAACCATTTGTTAAACAAATGGTTTTTTTATGAGTACGATTTCGGATTACAACCTTGCTTTAATGGCTTTCGTTTCGGCTTCGTAGCCGGGTTTTTCAAGCAGAGCAAACATATTTTTCTTGTATGCTTCTACACCAGGCTGATCAAAAGGATTCACACCCAGTAAATAGCCACTAATGCCACAAGCTTTTTCAAAGAAATAGATTATCTCACCTAAATAAAACTCGTTCAATTTAGGCAGCACCACTTTTAAATTGGGAACACCACCATCAATATGCGCAATCATCGTTCCAAGTTCTGCCATTTTGTTGACTTCATCCACCCTTTTTCCGGCTAAGAAATTTAATCCATCCAAGTTACTGGGATCATTAGGAAATACGGTTATATGATTGGTTTCATTAATCGAAATAACGGTTTCAAAAATGGTTCGTTCACCTTCCTGAATCCATTGACCCATTGAATGTAAATCGGTAGTAAAATCGACTGAAGCGGGAAAAATACCTTTATTTTCTTTACCTTCGCTTTCGCCAAAAAGTTGCTTCCACCATTCAGAAAGATAATGCAATTTTGGATGAAAGTTGACAAGAATCTCTGTTTTTTTTCCGTTTTGATATAATTCATTTCGTACAGCTGCATATTGAGCTGATAAATTTTGTTCAAAAGGCACTTCGACAGCTGTCTCGTTTTCCATTTCTACCGCACCGGCTACTAATTGACGGATATCGAATCCGGCAACTGCAATGGGCAGCAATCCAACCGGCGAAAGAACTGAATATCGACCACCAATATTATCGGCGATTACAAAGGTTTTATACCCTTCTTGAGTTGCCAACGTGCGCAATGCACCCCTTGATTTATCAGTAATGGCTACAATTAATTTTCGGGCAGCTTCTTTGCCTTGTTGTTCTTCCAATTGCGTTTTTAAAAGACGGAATGCCAATGCAGGTTCAGTGGTAGTACCTGATTTTGATATGGAAATGATGCCAAACTTTTTTGTTTTTAACAATTGTTGTAATTCATACAAGTAATCTTCGCCAATATTTTGTCCTGCGTAAAGAATTATCGGTGACTTTCGGTCGGTTAGTAACCAGTCAAAACTGTTTGATAATGCATCGATCACTGCGCGGGCACCAAGATAACTGCCACCAATGCCAATAACAACAACCACTTCACAATTTTTGCGTAAGATTTGGGCTGTATTTTCAAGATCGGTAAGATGAGCTTCGTCAATCGAGCTTGGCAAATTCAACCATCCTAAAAAATCACTTCCTCTTCCGGTAGCACGATGTAAAGCCAAATTTGCTGCTTCAGCCGGCATTTTATAAGCTGTTACTTTTTGTTTGTCAATAAATGCAAACGCTTTGTCGATAGATAATTTAATAGTTTTCATTATAATAATAATTTGATTATATTTTACTTTCTGTCATTTAAGTAGTTTTTTTCGTGATATATGTCTATACCGTAATTTGTCTGAATTGCGATATGAATTCAAGATATTTCATGGAAAGTTAAAATCATTTGAGTTTTTCGGTCAGTTTGCGGATTTCCATAATGGGTGAACAGCGATTGTAAAGAATTTCGTACATGGAATTCACGATAGGTAAATTGATTTGATATTTTTCATTCAACTCGTAAATACATTTTGTGGCATAATATCCTTCGGCGATCATTTCCATTTCCAACTGAGCTGTTTTAACCGAATATCCTTTACCGATCATGGTGCCAAACAAGCGGTTACGACTAAATTTTGAATAAGCAGTAACCAATAAATCGCCAAGGTAAGCCGACTCGTTAATATCACGGTGCATTGGATTGGTGGCATTGCAAAATCGGCTCATTTCCTGAATTGCATTGGAAAGTAGTACTGCCTGAAAGTTGTCACCATATTTCAATCCATGACAGATTCCGGCAGCAATCGAGTAAATATTTTTCATTACCGAGGCATATTCAATGCCCATGATATCATCGCTTATGGAAGTTCGGATAAAATTGGAAGTAAATCGTTGCGCCAATAATCTGGCCTTTTCGCGGGATGTGCAACCAATGGTGAGGTATGAAAGCCGCTCAAGTGCAATTTCTTCGGCATGACAAGGACCAGCTAACACGGCAACATTATCTTTGTGAACGCCATAAATCTGTTCGAAATAATCGGAAACGATCATATTTTCATCAGGCACAATTCCTTTGATAGCCGTTACCACAAATTTATTATCCAACTTACGCCTAAGTTTTTTTAAATGCTGCTTTAGAAATGGTGAGGGAGTAGCAAAAATTAAAATTTCTGAGGTGCGCACGATTTTGTTGATATCGCTTGTAAAATGAATACGGTCAGTGTCGAATTTTACACCGGTTAAATAAGATGGGTTTTTGCTTAGGCGAACAAATTCATCAATTTGCTCCTGACGGCGCATGTACCAATTGATTTCATCCGAATTGGTTAATGCCATTTTGGCAATTGCAGTTGCCCAGCTTCCTCCGCCAATAACACCTATTTTACTTTTCTCATTCATTTTTCTTTAGATTTTAGAACCAAGATTCATGACCCAAAAACGATTTTCTTGTTCAACCCGATTTACCAATCAACTATTTTTCAGCATTGGCTATCCACGCGGCGACTTCCTCTTTTAATGGATTAGTCAGCTCTAACTTATTCTTTTTATTTAATCCACAAATATCTTGATGGAATTTATTGGGATTTAATCCTTTCAGGTCAGAAACCATGACGATACCGGCTTTCAGAATCACATCCACCCAAGCTTCGGGAATTCCTAACGCCATAAATTTGTCAAGTCCGTCCTTTTTAACCACTTTTTCCGGTTTCATCTGGGGGAAGAACAATACTTCTTGAATAGCCTGCTGACCGGTCATTAACATAACCAGTCTGTCCATCCCGATTCCCATTCCGGAGGTTGGTGGCATACCGTATTCCAGCGAGCGTACAAAATCCATGTCGATAAACATGGCTTCATCATCTCCTTTTTCGCTGAGTTTCAATTGTTCCTGAAAACGACCTAATTGATCAATCGGGTCATTAAGTTCAGAATAAGCATTGGCCAACTCTTTGCCGTTCACCATTAATTCAAAACGCTCGGTCAGTTCTGGGTTGTCGCGATGGCGTTTACAAAGCGGACTCATTTCGCGTGGATAATCGGTAATAAAAGTGGGTTGAATATAATTCCCTTCACATTTTTCGCCGAAAATTTCATCAATCATTTTGCCTTTTCCCATGGTGTCGTCGGCTTCGATGTGCAATGTTTTGCAAACTTCACGAAGTTGATCTTCGTTCATGCCGTTAATGTCAATACCTGTATGCTCTTTAATGGCATCAATCATGGTGATGCGTTTGAAAGGTGTTTTGAAACTGATGATTTTGTCGCCAACAGTAATTTCGTTGGTCCCGTTCACGTCCATACATACTTTTTCGATCATGTTTTCAGTGAAAGTCATCATCCAGTTGTAGTCTTTATAGGCCACGTATATTTCCATGGCTGTAAATTCGGGATTGTGAGTCCGGTCCATACCTTCGTTTCGGAAGTTTTTGGAAAATTCGTACACACCTTCGAAACCGCCAACAATCAGTCGTTTCAGGTATAATTCATCAGCTACACGAAGATAAAGTGGAATGTCCAACGCGTTGTGATGTGTAACGAATGGACGCGCCGAAGCGCCACCGGGAATGGATTGCAGGATGGGAGTTTCAACTTCGATATAATCCTGCGCATTGAAGTAATCGCGCATAGACTGATACACTTTGGTACGTTTTAGAAAAATATCTTTTACTCCTTCATTCACAACTAAGTCTACGTAGCGTTGACGGTAGCGTTGTTCTGGATCATCAAAAGCATCGAAAGCCACGCCGTCTTTGTATTTTACGATGGGGAGAGGGCGTAGCGCTTTGCTGAGCACCGTCAATTCTTGCGTGTGAACGCTTATTTCGCCTGTTTGAGTACGAAAAACAAACCCTTTTATCCCCACAAAGTCGCCAATATCCAACAGCTTTTTGAATACTGTGTTGTACATCTCGGGTTGCGCTTCGCTGCTGATATCATCGCGGCTAACATATGCCTGAATACGACCTTTAGAATCTTGAAGTTCAACAAAAGAGGCCTTGCCCATGATGCGGCGGCTCATGATGCGCCCAGCTACACAAACGGTTCTACGGCTTTCGTCGTCTTTAAATTCGGCTTTTATATCGGTTGAAAATGCATTGGTAGGGTAAAGTGCGGCAGGATAAGGGTCAATGCCGAGATTTCGTAATTCGTCCAGACTTTGACGTCTGAACTGTTCTTGTTCACTAAGTTCTGTGCTCATAATCTCTTTTAAATACAAATTGCTGCAAAAGTACGAAAAAAGAACGAAAATTGCATTGTCGATTCTAAGAATCAAAGATGTAATTTTTCTAAGCAGTAGAAATAGTTATTTTGTTGAATTGAAAATATTTGAAAAATTCAAGTTCTGTTTGTTTGAAAAGTAAATGTAGTCGGGATATAAAAATCACGGTTTCGAATATGCGAAACCGTGATTAATAGCTATTTGAAGATTAATTTATCGATCAATCATTTTGGCATTGGCAGGTGCATACCTTTCGCCTACGAGTTCTATTTTTGAAGCGGCTTCATGAATTATTTGAAGGTCTTCCTTGGTAAGTTCTACTGAAACCGAGCCGATATTTTCATTCAAGCGTTCTAACTTTGTAGTTCCGGGTATGGGTGCAATCCAGGGTTTTTGAGCCAACAACCACGCCAATGCAATCTGGGCAGGCGTTGCCTGTTTCTGAGCAGCCATATCGGTTAGTAAATCCACCAGTGCCTGATTGGCTTTGAGATTTTCGGGTTGAAAGCGTGGAACGGTGCTTCGGAAGTCGGTGCTCCCGAACGTTGTATCTGCATTGATTTTACCTGTCAGAAAGCCTTTCCCCAATGGACTGAACGGTACAAAACCGATGCCGAGCTCTTTGAGTACGGGCATTATCTCTGCTTCCGGTTCACGCCAAAACAATGAATATTCACTTTGCAGAGCAGATACAGGTTGAACGGCATGTGCACGGCGAATGTTTTTCACGCCCGCTTCCGACAGTCCAAAATATTTCACTTTTCCTTCCTGAATTAAGTCTTTCACCGTTCCGGCCACGTCTTCAATCGGCACATTCGGGTCGATGCGATGTTGATAAAGCAAATCGATAGTTTCGATGTTGAGACGTTTCAACGAACCTTCGACCGCCTGACGGATATGTTCGGGACGGCTGTTCAGACCTCCGGCAATGCCACCTACATCAAATCCGAATTTAGTTGCAATTACTACTTTATCCCGATAAGGAGCGAGTGCTTCGCCCACCAGTTCTTCGTTGATATACGGGCCATACACTTCGGCGGTGTCAAAGAAAGTGATTCCTTTTTCAATGGCATGGTGGATAAGTTTTATCATTTCTTTTTTATCGGGTACAGGGTCATAACTCCAACTCATGCCCATGCAACCGAGACCCAAAGCGGACACTTCCAATCCGCTGTTTCCTAATTTTCTTGTTTTCATATTTGTTGTAAATTTAGTTTTTTAATCCAGTTTATAATTTCATTATCCGCTTTGCCAACATTGCTGCCTCTTAGTGCCAAACCTGTAATTATGTTGGCTTTTGGACAAAGTTTTTTAATATCACGTTCGCTGTTACCTATTCCGCTCCCCTCGTGTGTGCAAAAAGGAACGATTGTTTTTCCTGCAAAATCATACGATTCCAAAAAGGTACATACTGCCATGGGGAAGGTATTCCACCAGTTGGGATAGCCAAGGTAAATTACATCGTACGCATCCATATTTTCAATCCTTGCAGTAAGCTCAGGGCGGGCGTTGGCTCTTTTTTCTGCAGCAGCCACATGAGTGGTCTCGGTATAATCTACCGGATAGGCCTTCACCGTATCAATTTCGAACAAATCGCCTCCGGTTATTTTCTGAATTTTCTTTGCCACTGCTTCGGTATTTCCAACGGCAAGATTTTCGATTTTTCCTGCCACATAATTTTGCCCTTTGCGTGAATAATAAGCGATAAGCGTTTTTGAATTTGCCATTAAATTTTTATGCTAATATTAAATATCGAGCTTTCTGCTTCCCATCCATTTGATGATTTCCGGATCGCGATGATCAAAGAACAAGCTGGTTTTGGTATCCAGTGATACAATTGCATCCATATCTTCAGCATTCAGTTCAAAGTCGAAGATGTTGAAATTTTCAATAATACGTTCTTTCCGAACTGATTTGGGAATCACCACTACGCCACGTTGTGTAAGCCAACGAAGTACGACTTGTGCGATGGATTTATTGTACTTTGAAGCAATAGAACCAAGCAACTCATTTTGGAATAAGTTGTTTTTCCCTTCGGCAAACGGTCACCACGATTCAATCTGCACATTATTTTCAACTAAGAATTTTTGGTTGTCAATTTGCTGGTTGAACGGATGTGTTTCCACCTGATTGACTGCCGGAGCAATTTCGTTAAACATAATGATGTCCATCACTCTGTCCGGGTGAAAATTACTCACACCGATTGCTCTTACTTTTCCAGCTTTGTACAATTCCTCCAATGCTCTCCACGAACCATGCACATCGCCATAAGGTTGGTGAATGAGGAACAAGTCCAGATAATCCAATTGCAGTTTATCCAACGATCGTTGGAAAGATTTTTTAGTATTCTCGTAACCGGTGTCCTGTACCCAAAGTTTGGTGGTAACGAATAGTTCTTCACGAGGTATACCGCTTTTTCTGATGGCATTACCAACCTGTAATTCATTCTGATAAGAAGCGGCAGTATCAATCAGCCGATAACCGGCTTGAATAGCATCCAAAACACTCCGTTCACATTCGTCAGGGTTCGACATTTGAAATACACCAAATCCAAGAATCGGCATTTCTACGCCATTGTTTAATTTTACGTGTTGCATATTTATTTTCATTGATTTATTCTTCATTAATTACTTCATTAATACACCTGAGCGCGTTTAATGTTCGGGGATAGCCAATGTAAGGCAATAGTTGTGTAGTAACACTCAGCAATGTTTCTTTGTTGTTGCCAATATCTACATTTCCCTGAATATGCCCTTTTACTTGCGATTCTGTTCCACCCATACTGATAAGCATCGAGAAAGTCAACAACTCACGAGTTTTCATATCCAGACCGTTTCGGGTATAATAGTCGCCAAAGCAATTGCCGGCTAAATAGTCCTGAATATGTTTCTGATTGTCGGGAGCATTTACACGGGCTTGTTCAATTCGATCACCAAAAGTAGCTTTCATTAAAGCAAGACCCTTTTGGTGGCGGTTTTCACGCGTAGTGGTCGATTGTCCTTCCAGCGGAAGTGAAATTCTCCTTTCCTTGAATATTTCGTTGGTAGCATAAATAAAGTCTATTACCTTGGCAACTCCCACATAAGCAACCGATTGATACAGGATTTCCTTGATTTGAACAGGGGTAACGCCCACATTGAGAGCTCCATTTACAAACATTTTGTATTCGGTAAGCGCACCTTGAGCAATGGTGGAACCTATAATCATCATTACCCGGGTTTTTGTGTCAATGTTACCATACGCAATGACTTCATCAAATGCGAAATTATCGAAGAGTTCGATAAACTCCGGATCGGTTTCTTTTAAGATTGATTTATAATTGGGAAAAAGTTCCTCGTGGTTTTTGTTGGCTGTTTCGGTGATATTCATTGTTACCTTATTTTGATTGTGCAAAAGTAAAACAAAAGCCGCAGGGAATGGTTTTCTCTGCGGCTCAAACATTTTTGTTGATTGGCTCAATTCTTACTTGCTGGGAGCGATTCCAAACTGCTTTTTATAAGCATTGGAAAAATGAGATAAGTTCTTGAATCCTACTTCCAGATACACGTCGGAAACTTTTCGGTTTTCATTGCGTATTTTATCGTGTGCCACTTTCAGCCGCTTGTCCATCAACCATCGTTGGGGCGAAAGCGGACTTATTTTTTTAAAATCTCTTTTAAATGCGGCCAAACTCCGTCCGGTAAAACCGGCTATTTCTTCAACCGACAAATCAAACATATAATTATCTTCCAGATAATCCAGAATATCAATTTTCCAGGGTTCGGTAAAGTCGAACAATGCCGGATAGAAGCGTTTATCAATGCTCAGCAGCGAGTAAACTCCTTCCTGAAGTTTAAGTTGCATCATTTCCTGTGAAGGTTCTTTCTCCGAATCGAAATAGGGAGTCATTGAATGAAACAAACTTTCGATATCAGGAGTTTGAGGCAGTTTTATCACGCTTGGTTTCAGTTTTTCGGCTTCGAGCGGAAGTTCATTTTTATCTAATTTCTGATAAAATTCACGCAAGAAGTTACGTTTGAACATCATAAATATAGCCTGAAACTGTTCGTCACCTTTCGGAAGCTTGTTCATATTTACACGGTTATCGCGACGGAGGAAAACACACTGGCTCTTATTCACCACCGTTTCATTGCCATCTTCCTCCAATATTAATTGACCAGAATAGACATACACCAACATATGGTCGTGAACCATTTTAGTGCAGGCTATCTCATTGTTAAAATAATAGCTGAAAAAGATATCGTAATAATTGAATCGCAATGATGCGGAGCGTTCGGAAGTCATAGTGATGTTTTTTTGCAAAGATAGTGGTTGTTTTTTATTTCAGCAATAAAGATATTTGGAATTTGAATCGTTGTAGCATAACTCAGAATTATTATGAGGAAATATTTTACAAACGCTAATACCATTTGTTTAAAAGGATGTTCGTATCTTTGCAACAGTTCATCATTATTTACACGATTCAACTACAAATCATGACCGAATTAGAAACCCTTTTCCAGCAATACACTCATGAAAAACCGCTTTCGATAACCGAACTTTCGGCTTCTGGCTCCAACCGTCGTTATTTTCGGTTGGCAGGTGAAAACATCTCGTTGATTGGTGTGGAAGGTACATCGGTGGATGAGAATCTTGCTTTTATCGAAATTGCCAATAATTTCTATAAACAAGGATTGCCCGTGCCGCGTGTGTTGAGCCGGACACCTGATAATCGGTTTTATATTCAGGACGATTTGGGCGATACACTGCTTTTCGATGCGGTAGCCGAGGGACGTAAAACCGGTGTTTTTTGTGAGCCAGAAAAAGAACTTTTGCGCAAAACCATGCGTAAACTTCCTGCTGTTCAGGTGCTTGGTGCACAAGGTCTCGATTTTTCAGTTTGTTATCCTCAACCGGAATTCAACGAACGTTCCATTCTGTGGGATTTGAATTATTTCAAATACTGCTTTCTGAAAGCTACAGGACTGGATTTTCAGGAAAACCTGTTGGAGGATGATTTCTCGAAATTGTCCGAGATATTGATGCATTCTCGTACTAATACCTTTATGTATCGCGATTTTCAGAGCCGTAATGTGATGATAAAAGATGGTGAACCGTATTTTATAGACTTTCAGGGTGGCCGACGCGGTCCGATTTATTACGATGTAGCTTCGTTTCTATGGCAAGCCAAAGCCCAATACAATGCTGAACTTCGAGAAGACTTGTTGCAAATATACATGGATGCATTGAAAAGACTGATGCCTGTTGACGAGGTTGAATTCAGGGAACAATTGAAACATTTTGTACTGTTTCGCACCTTGCAGGTGCTTGGAGCTTATGGTTTCCGCGGCTATTTTGAAAAGAAACCACATTTTTTGCAAAGTATTCCTTTTGCTATTGAAAATCTTCGGGCACTTTTGCATGATAATCATTCTCAATATCCCTATTTACTGAAGGTTTTGAAAGAAATGACCGAGCTGGAACAATTCCGCGAAGTGGAGATTCGCAAACCGCTGGTGGTGAAAGTGTACAGTTTTTCTTATAAAAAAGGAATTCCGCAGGATAATTCGGGGAATGGCGGCGGTTTTGTATTCGATTGTCGGGCAGTGAATAATCCGGGAAAATACGAGCGGTATCAAAGCCTCACCGGCTTGGACGAATCGGTCATTCAATTTTTGGAAGAAGATGGCGAAATTTTAACATTTTTAGAGCATACCTACCATTTGGTGGATGCTTCGGTAAAAAGGTACATCGACAGAGGATTTACAAATTTGATGGTGAGTTTTGGGTGCACAGGTGGTCAACATCGTTCGGTGTATTCAGCCCAGAAAATGGCAGTACATTTAAATGAGAAATTTGGTATTGAAGTTAAACTTATTCATCGCGAACAAAATAAAGAAGAAATTTTTAATCCAAAAAAGTAACCCATAAATTAATAACCTATCTATTTTCAATCAAAGAAACCCTTTTCGATATGTAAAAAGGGTTTCTTTAATTGAAAAAAATGCTTTAAAAAGGCAAATCAGTACCCTCAGAAACTGCAGGATTTGAATCAAATCCTGAAGAAACAGGAGCAGATGCATTTAGAGAAGCGGCAACTGGGGCTGCAGAAGCAGCATTTACAACACCTTTTTCGGCTTTCCATGCACGAACAGAAGTAAACCAACGCCCGTTATACTCACGACTATCTAAATCGAAACTTACTGTAACCACATCATCGATAGATAAAGGAAATTGATCTATTTTATCACCAAAAAAATTAAAACATACTTTTCGGGGATATTGATCATTTGTTTCTAATACATAATCCTGTGACCGCCAAGGTCCATTTTTTCCTTCACCTTTTGCCAATGGCAAAACTGCAATAATTTTTCCGCTAATTTCCATTTTTATTCTATTTTAAAATCTTTTTTTTATGGGACAAAGATAATCAAACCAACACAAAAAATACCGTTTTAGAATAATAGCCATCAAAAAAAATTGGTCTAAGATAATCTTCAAATTGTATGAGCAAGTTGATTTATTCAAAAAAACTAAAATTGACATTACCGTAATGCCTGTGCTCTACAAAATGCGGATGACCTGAAAAATCGTTTTTCGAACCATGCTCCAATACGAAAAGTCCATCATTTTTTAATAGTTGATACATAAAAACCAAATCGGGAATGGAGGAAAAATTTTCCAATTCGTACGGAGGATCTGCAAAAACAAGATCGAATTGAATATGTGATGATTTCATGAAACGAAAAACATCCGTTTTTATTAATGTCAAATTCGATATTTTCAAATCGGAACATACTTTACGAATAAAATTGCAATGCCGATCGTTTTGTTCGATGCTGATCACGCTTCGGCAATCGCGCGATACAAATTCAAAACCAATACCTCCTGTACCCGCAAATAAATCGAGGACATCAATTCCTTCAAAGTCAATCTTGTTATTCAACAAGTTAAATAAACCTTCTTTTGCAAAGTCGGTTGTAGGACGGGCGGTAATTTGATGAGGCGGTAAAATACGTTTACCCTTAAATTTTCCACTGATAATTCGCATGGCGAGATTTCGATTTTAAGCACGGCTAATATCTGCAGTCGTGCAAAATTGTACATATTTTGAAAGTAAATTCTTTAGCTCAGGATTCGGTACTGATTGAAATAGAAATATATGGCAAGTATCAGGATGCAATGATAAAAGCTCCATTACATGCAAACAATGATAAATAAAATCTTCGGGAGTAAAAAACTGAAAACGATTCACAAGTTTCAATTTCATATCGGAAATAGCAACAATATCCATCATTTTTGAACGAACATATATTTGGAGTGAATCGTCAGAAGTTTTTTTCGCCAAATCGGTTAGCAAAAAACTCACCTGATGTTCAATGGCAATTAATGGAAATACCTGTTTAATACCGCGATAGAATCCTTCGGGGACTGAAAAAATATTGATAGCATCGAAAGCTGGAAGTTTATTAAATAAAACACTGTCGGTGCGATCTAAATCATGTTCAAAAGCAAGCATGGAGCGCCTCTGTTCAGCTTTAAAAAAAACAGCCGGAATAATCGTAAAATCATCAAACTCACAAATAATACGGGTCTTTTTAAATTCAAGTTTTGTTTCGGTTTCTGCCAATAAAATAGCAAGTACTTCACGTTCAGTAAGACGAAACAGCGAAGAAAGAACGGTTTTGGATGACAACACTGATCCATTTTCGTTGTACACAAACAATGAAAATCCATCTGAACTAAATCGGACGGACAAATCATAAGCATTGTTGTTTTTAAACTCTGAAAGGCTTTCCATAAAACAAATTTAGCGCAAAGATAATGAAAACATAGATTTTAATCCATGATTTCCAGTTTATAAAATTTATCAAAGGAATACAAAATTTCATTTCACCGCAAATTTAAAAAAGAAATTTTAATACTCTGCATTTCTACAGATTATTTATCAAATCGAATATTCACTGATTTTGAATTTTGCAACGTTGATTTTATTACTATTTCTAAAACAACTTCAAATTAGAATTGTATCTTTGTAAAAAATATTGTCAGGTCTGGTTTAACAGAATTCAGGTTTTTATTCATTATCACAACAAAGTTACATTTAATTACGCTTATGAAACTTTGCCAAAATCATAAAGTTACAAATAACTTTATTTCCATACGGTTTTCGTTGTATCCTGGAAATTTGAATAGAATGAAGAAAATATTGGGAAAAAAAACCCCGATTTTCATTTTCATGATCCTTGTATTTGCAACATCCTTTCAGCAGGTTTCAGCCAATACTTTAACGTGGGTTCAACGTCTCGAGCCTACCTACTGGTGGACAGGTATGAAAAATCAGGAATTACAACTCATGTTTTACGGGAAAGAGATAAATACTGCTAATTTCTCAATTCAATATCCCGGTATTTCTATTATTCGGAAGCAACTTACCGACAATCCCAATTATGTTTTTCTTTACCTGCACCTTGATACCGACACAAAACCTGGTCAATTTTATATCGAAATAAAAAAAGGAAAAACAAGACAAAAAATCGCTTACCGACTCCAGTCGCGAAAGCCAGCATCTGCATTTCGCAAAAGTTTTACTCCTGCCGATGCCATTTATCTGCTTATGCCCGATCGGTTTGTCAATGGAAATATCGCAAATGACTCCATTCAGGGGTATCATCAAGGCGTTAATCGTGAAATACCCGGAGCACGACACGGCGGAGATATTGACGGAATAATTTCTAAAATTCCATATCTTGCCAGATTGGGAATCACGGCTTTGTGGCCCACACCGCTGCTTGATGATAACGACACACAATATTCCTATCACCAATACGCCTGCACCGATTACTATAAAATTGATCCGCGGCTTGGTACAAACAACGATTACCTACGACTTTCTGATAGCTGTCATGTCCATGGCATAAAATTGATCATTGATGTGGTTCCCAATCATTGCGGGGGACAACATTGGTGGATGAAAGATTTACCTGCAAAAAATTGGATTAATACCTGGCCAACATATACTTCTTCGAATTACCGGATTACTGCCTGGACTGACCCTCATGCTTCAGAAACCGATCTGTACCGACTTACAAACGGCTGGTTTGCACCAAATATGCCGGATTTGAATCTGCAAAATCCTTTACTCTTTGATTATCTGAAACAAGTTTATATTTATTGGATCGAAAGGGCAAATATCGATGGTATGCGCGTCGACACCTACCCATATAACGACATTCATACGGCAGCAAAATTTATTCAATCCATCCGGAATGAATATCCAAATATGAACGTGGTGGGTGAATGTTGGGTAAAAACACCAGCTGAAATTGCTTATTATCAATCAGGCAACAACAATAAAGATGGATTCGACTCACGTCTGACAACAGTTATGGATTTTTGTCTGAAAGATGTTTTCAGTGAAGCTTTCAACGAAAAAGAAAGTTGGGACGGCGGTATGGCTCGTTTTTATTCGTTATACGCACAAGATTTTGTGTATCCAAATCAGAATATGATTATGAATTTTCTCGATAATCATGATATCGACAGGTATTCCATTTCGGTGAAACGGAATATTCAAAAATATAAAATGGGATTGGCTATGTTGATTACATCGCGTGGTTTCCCGCAAATTTATTACGGCACTGAAATTATGCTCGATGGAATTGCCGGCAGTTATGAAGGAAACCGGTTTGATTTTCCCTGCGGCTGGAACTCCGACAAACGAAATGCGTTTACCCGTGAAGGCAGAACAAGCTCGGAGAATGAAGTGTTTGATTATCTGAGAACCTTATTGAATTATCGCAAAAAAAATCCAGTTCTTCAAAATGGAAAAATGAAACAATTTATTCCGGAAAACGGGATATATGTCAATTTCAGATACAATAATACAAAAACAATCATGATTATTGCCAACAACAATGATGCATCAACTGAGCTTGATTTAAGACGATTTAACGAAATGATTGGCAATAAAACCAATGGAATTGAGATTACGACAGGCACACCCTATTCATTGCAAGGTTCAGTTTCCGTTCCTGCAAAAACGGTATTGATACTTGAGGTTGAATAGAAATTATATGCTCTTTTAAACAATCTATCATTTAATTCGTCATGAAAAATATTTCATTCAAAAAATGGTTCAGCAAATTAATGCTGGTTATGATTCGTTTCCCGTTTTCACTTCTCTTCATCATCGGATTAGCGGTTTTATTTTTTTTTTCGATAGATAAAATCAAAATCCATGAAAATCTTCGGGCATTTTTTGTACTTGGATTAACATTTAATGTGGCAGTAACCTTATTTTTGGAAGAATTTAAAAAAATATCTTCGCGCATTCTATTCAATCTGGGTTCAATAGGTTTATTAGCTGCATATTGTTTTTCACTTCCCGAAAAATTTATTGAATATCAATTATTTCAGGTTATTGCACTTGGAATTACATTTACATTATCAGCATTTTTTAGTTCTTTCTTAAAAAAGGACAATGAGATTTCGTTTTGGAATTTCAGTCTCGATAGTATAATTCAACTTTGTATCAGTGCAGCATTTTCTGTTATTTTATTTGCAGGATTAAGTTTAGCCGTTCTCTCGCTCGATAAATTGTTCAATATTCAGATCAATACTAAAATCTATTCCGATCTTGCAGTTGCATGTTTTGTGATTTTTGGCCCTATTTATTTTCTTTCCAATATTCCAACTGAAACGGAAAAACGGAAAAAAGATTTTTCTTTCAATAAAGTTCTCAAAATTTTCGGAATATACATCCTGCTTCCAATTTTAAGCGCTTATATATTAATTTTATATGTATATCTTTTCCAGATAATTATTAAATGGCAGTTACCAAACGGCTGGGTTTCAACATTGGTTTCAGTTCTTGGCCTTGGCGGATTCATCACCATGTTTATTTTATTTCCACTGCGGTTGGTAAACGAAAATAGTCGAATCAAACAGCTTTCGATTTATTTCCCTCTGTTGCTGATTCCACTTTTAGTATTAATGTCGGTTGGAATTTTCCGTCGAATTGACGATTACGGACTGACAATTAATCGATTATACATGTTTCTTTTGAATATATGGTTGTATGGAATCAGCTTCTTTCTGTTGATTACACGTGCAAAATACTTAAAATGGATTGTTATTTCGTTTGCGGCAGTATTATTTTTATCCTCTGTGGGACCCTGGAGTGTGTTTAATATAACCAAACGATCCATGGTAAATGAAACCGGAGATTTGCTTAACAAAGCCAAACTTTTAAGAAACGGGAAAGTGATAGATAGGGCTAATACAATTCAGTTGGATTCCGCAAGCTATGAAAAACTATCTCAAAAAATCAAATATACCTGCAACACCTTTGGTGCAAATAGTCTTCAGCAGTATTTTCAAGATACATTAAAAACGAACGACCGGTCTAAAATTGAAAAAATAATAGGAATCAATGATCTTACTCAATTAAAAATAAACAAATCAGGCAAAAAAATAAGATGGTTTAATGCGGAAATAAATGAATACAATTCGGCATTAAAAATAAATAAATTTAGCACCTTCATCCGGATTCACAAAGAAGGCGGAAACGAAAATATTTTCAAAAATAAAGAATTAACTGTCAACTACAAACCAACTGCGATTCTCATTTCAATTTCATCAAAAGATTCACGAAACATTACAATTCCACTTTCAAATTTAATTAAACAATTCCTTGCATCAAAACGTCCCAATGAAAAGTATGATCAAAATTTAATGACCATTGAAAATGAAAATTACAAACTTATAATAACATTTTTATCCGGCAATTATAATTTAAAAAATGATAGTATATTTGTAAACGCTCTTGATGCTGATTTATTCCTCAAATAATATAATTATGTCCATGAAAACGAATTATGTAATCTTTATTGCACTCTTATCGTTGGCATCATGCCAACCATCTTTACATTATCCTACCGATTCGGATAACAGTAAAAACTTGAATTCGTTGATAACGCTGAAGTTAGGCATCGACACAGTTTATCTACAAGACTTTATCTCAAATCCAAATGAGATCGATTCGGTAACTTCAAGCTCAAACATCATGAAATGTTCGGTTTCAGCCGATAAAATGACTGCACAGTTATCAGTTCCCGAAAACATAGAAACATTTGTCGATTTAAAACTTTGGGTCAAGGGCATTCCCTACTCGGTTCCTTGCCGGAAAACCGACAAAATTGATTACACTTTTATTTTCAATCCACACGGAAAAACATATCAGCATGTTCAGATTGCCGGACAAATGAACGATTGGGTACCTTCACTTTCTCCCGATTTAAAATTGAATACCAATGGTTTATATCAGGTAACATTAAATATAAGTCCCGGAAGTTACATGTATCAATTGGTTCTCGATACTGCTCAGAATGCCGATCCCAATAATCCGGACAAAGTAGACAACGGGTATGGAAAATTTAATTCCATACTTCAGATTGCAGGCAATAATGATAAATACCCCAAAATTTATACCGACAAATTTAATAATAAAACCATCAAACTCCTCACTTTAAACGATATAAAACAAGTATTTATTTATTGGCAAAACTACCTGTTACCGGCAAATTTTATTGACATTGATGAAGGCGAAATATATTTTAAAATTCCAATCGAAGCTAAAAAATTACGACGCTCGTTTATCCGGGTTTGGGCAGAAAATGATTATGGCGTAAGCAATGACCTCCTTATTCCTCTTGAAAATGGAGAAGTACTCACCCGTTCATCTGATTTGACACGCGAAGATAAACAAACTCAAATCATGTATTTCGCCTTAATCGATCGGTTTAAAGATGGTGATATAACAAATGATCATCCCTTAAACAGACCCGATGTAAACCATAAAGTGGATTTTTGGGGAGGCGATTTAGCTGGTATAAAACAGGAAATTGATAATAACTATTTCAAAAATTTAGGGGTGAATACCATATGGATTTCGCCTGTAAATCAAAATCCTTTAGATCCATGGGGATACTATGCTCCAATGAAAACCAAATTTTCGGGATATCACGGTTATTGGCCCATTTCTTCATCAAAAGTTGATTTTCGGTTCGGTACAAACAATGAATTGAAAAGCCTGGTTTCGGATGCTCATAAAAACAATATCAATGTTTTACTCGATTACGTAGCACATCATGTACATATCGAACATCCGTTCTACAAAGAACATCCCGGGTGGACAACCCCCTTGCACTTACCTGATGGAACTTTAAACACCGAGCGATGGAACGACCACAGGCTGACTACTTGGTTCGACACATTTTTACCTACGCTTGACCTTTCGAATCCAAAAGTAGTAGATATGATGACAGACTCCGCTATGTTCTGGATTAAAAATTTCAATTTAGATGGATTCCGCCACGATGCCACTAAACACATTACCGACCAGTTCTGGCGTGAATTGACCCTCAAAATTAAAAAATTTAACCACGGAACAAGTCTTTACCAGATTGGCGAAACTTACGGAAGCCCTGAATTAATAAGCAGTTACCTCACCACAGGCATGTTGGATGGTCAATTTGATTTCAATGTGTACGACATTGCCAACACTACTTTTGCAGGAGTAGGCGGTAGTAATCTTCAACAGGTGAACACCATTCTCAATGCAAGTTTATATACGTATGGAAGTCACAATTTAATGGGAAATATATCGGGGAACCACGATAAACCACGTTTTATGGCGTATGCTTCGGGAGATTTAAAATTTGGAGAAGATTCAAAAACAGCCGGTTGGATGCGAAATATTGGGATCACCGATTCTACTGCCTATGACAAATTATTCTTGATGCATACATTCAATATGACCATTCCGGGCATTCCTGTCATTTTTTATGGCGACGAAATCGGATTAACCGGTGCCAATGATCCCGACTGTAGACGGATGATGGTATTTGATGGTTGGAACAATCGCGAGAAAAAACTTTGGAATGAAGTTTCAACACTGACGCATCTACGGGCAGAACATCCGGTGCTCGTTTACGGTGATTTGATAAACATTCAGAATTTTGCTCACAGTTGGATTTATGCAAGAAAATATTTTGGGCAAACAGCGATTATCATTATCAATAATTCATCTAAAATTAAGCATCTCGAAACCGAATTACCTGATTTCTTGAATACCGATGAATTAAATGCAACCTTTCATAACCCTTTTGTGATAAAAAAACATAAAATCAGCATTACGCTGCAGGCTTACAGTGCAGAGATTTTAATATAAACACCTTGAAGAAAACGATTTTTCCGATTGGAGTTTCAGGCAATATTATTTAACGAAAATATTTTTCCAGCGCAATCGGGCAACTCAAAACTTAACATATTTAATCAAAAATATGATCAAACTTAAAAACAGTGATTTGGCTACCGAAGCCAAAAAAGGAATGGACGAATTTCTACGCTTATTCACGGATGCTTACCTCCAAACCGTTGGAGGTAGATTATCGTCCGAAAACATGCAATTATTAAACAGTAGCCAACATACGTTGCTGGCTTATCGTTTTTTTCAGGACGAAATGCGTGAAGGCGGTTTTGTACAACTTATCCAAAACGGGTATGGCGGATATATTTTCGGAAATCCTTTTGCCAAAGCCTTAAAACAATTTGGAGCTATCGAAATGGGAAAACTCATTTATAAAGCCCGCGAAATATATGACCCGAATAAAACGATTCTCGAACGAGAAACAACCGATGAAGAGTTTAATGCAATGTATGTAGATTTTCAAGAATTTGATGAACTTGAAGAAATTTATTTTGATATAGAAGAAGATCAAACCGCTTTAATTGCATCCTATGTCGATGAACACATTGAAAATTTTGCAGAAATCATCTAAAACGTAAATTATTAAAACTAAAACGCGAACCGTTTCACCCGATTCGCGTTTTTTATCTTGATTCTTGTCTCTATATAATTAGATCGCTTCTGCTTGTTTGATTAAACTATCCACCTCATTGGTAATCAGTTTGGCAAAGTCAGCTACTTTCATGGTTCCTTTGTCTCCTTCACCCTGACGGCGAACGGAAACTTCAGCATTTTCGGCTTCTTTTTCACCAACGATAAGCATATACGGAATACGTTTCAATTCGTTATCACGAATTTTACGCCCAATTTTTTCGTTACGGTCGTCAACCGTTACACGAATATCCTGCATATTCATTTCTTTGGCAATCTGGAATGCATAGTCGTTGAATTTTTCGCTGATAGGCAACACAACAACCTGATCGGGAGTTAACCACAACGGAAATTTACCGGCAGTATGCTCGATCAGTACAGCCACAAAACGCTCCATCGAACCAAACGGTGCACGGTGGATCATTACTGGGCGGTGCTTTTGGTTGTCGTCGCCGGTATATTCCAGCTCAAAACGTTCGGGTAAATTATAATCCACTTGTATGGTTCCCAACTGCCACTTACGACCAATAGCATCACGTACCATAAAGTCAAGTTTCGGTCCGTAAAAAGCAGCTTCACCAGTTTCGACTTTAGCTTTCAAACCTTTTTCGGCACACGCTTCCACAATGGCACTTTCTGCTTTTTCCCAATTTTCATCAGAACCAATATATTTCTCTTTGTTGTTCGGATCGCGCAACGAAATCTGAGCTTCAAAGTTTTTAAATTCCAATGCATTAAAAATAATAAAGATAATATCCATTACTTTCAGGAATTCATCCTTCACTTGGTCGGGACGGCAGAAAATGTGTGCATCGTCCTGCGTGAAACTGCGTACACGAGTCAATCCGTGCAACTCACCGCTTTGTTCGTAACGATAAACCGTTCCAAATTCAGCAAAACGCAACGGTAGGTCTTTGTACGAACGGGGTTTGAACTTGTAAATCTCGCAGTGGTGTGGACAATTCATTGGTTTCAACAGGTATTCTTCACCTTCTTCGGGAGTATGTATCGGTTGGAACGAATCCTTGCCGTATTTGGCATAGTGACCGGAAGTAACGTATAATTGTTTATTTCCGATATGTGGAGTCATTACCTGTTGGTAATCAAAACGACGTTGGATTTTTTTCAAAAAATCTTCCAATCGTAAGCGTAAAGCTGTTCCACGAGGCAACCACATGGGTAGTCCTTTGCCTACCATTTCGGAGAACATGAACAGTTCCAATTCCTTACCTATCTTACGATGATCACGCTTTTTTGCTTCTTCAAGCAACACCAGGTATTCATCCAGCATTTTCTTTTTAGGGAAACTAATACCGTAAATGCGGGTTAGCATTTTTCGTTTCTCGTCGCCACGCCAGTAGGCTCCGGCAACGCTCAATATTTTAATAGCTTTAATTTCACCGGTGTTCGGCAAGTGCGGACCGCGACAAAGATCAGTAAAATTACCTTGTGTATATAATGTAATTGTTCCGTCTGTCAAATCATTAATCATCTCTGTTTTGTACACCTCACCTATATCACCAAAACGTTTCAACGCATCAGCTTTACTAATATCACTGCGTACAATTGCTTCTTTGCGAGAGGTAAGTTCAATCATTTTGGCTTCAATGGCAGGCAAATCAGTTTCTTTAATTGAAACTTCACCCGGATCCACGTCGTAGTAGAAACCGTTTTCGATTGCCGGACCGATACCGAATTTTATGCCCGGATACAACTCCTGAAGGGCTTCGGCCATTAAGTGGGCAGACGAATGCCAGTAAGCATGTTTTGCTTCTTCATCGTCCCATTTATGCAATTTAATGGTTGCATCGGTTTCGATAGGACGGGTTAAATCCCAAATTTCGTTATTTACTGTTATTGCAAGCACTTCCTGTGCTAAGCGTGAGCTGATACTTTCAGCCAATTGGAGTCCGGTTATGCCTTTGGCAAATTCGCGAACCGAACCATCGGGGAATGTTACTTTAATCATGTTTTTTGAACCTTACAAATGGTTTTTAAATGTTGAAATGCAAAGATACAATTTTTTTTGCCGAATATATGTTGACATATCCTGCATTCATCAAAAGATTTTAGAATAAAAAAAGGGGGACAATGGCTATTCGTTCAGTCTTTGCATCAAAAGTTTCACGCCGGTTTTCACATCGTTACTTTCCTGCAATGCTTTAATAAAGGCACTTCCAATGATGGCTCCAGAAGAAAAACGATTGACCATTTTGCGGGTAGCTTTATTAGAAATTCCAAAACCGATTAAACGCGGATTTTTCAAATGCATATCATTAATCCTATTAAAATACTCCACTCGGTTATCAAACGAACTTTGCGTACCGGTAACAGCAGCCGAAGAAACCATGTAAATAAAGCCATTGGTATGAAGATCAATTTCACGGATGCGCGCTTCAGAAGTTTCGGGAGTAATCAGAAAAATAAATTCCAAACCAAATCGTTCGGAAATCGATTTATATTTGTTCAGAAAATCTGACATAGGCAAATCGGGTATAATCATGCCATCAATACCCACGCGCTGACATTCACTACAAAAATTTTCGAATCCAAACTGCATAATCGGGTTTAAATAGCCCATTATAATCAGCGGAATATGTATTTCATTCCGAACAGAAGTAAGTTGCTGAAACAATTTTCGGATACTCATACCATTTTGTAACGCCTTATGGCTGCTATTTTGAATAACAATACCATCGGCCATCGGATCGGAAAAAGGCACCCCAATTTCAATCAGATCAATTCCTTGTTGCTGCAATGCACTGATTACTGGAAGGGTATCTTCCAGCTTCGGGTATCCGGCAGTGAAATATACGGATAAAATTTGTTCATTCTTCTGTTCAAATAATCGATTAATTCTATTCATTTTTTGATAATTTATTTATTCTATTCAGAATATTTATTTTGAAATTCAAAAATAGAGATTATATCATTTAGATCAATACTCAAAACGTCCGAATTCGCTTTCGATCAGTAATTCTTTATTGTCCGAAGCTTCGCAATAGCCAATTATTTGTGCATCGATTCCAAATGATTTTGAAACTTCAATAACGGTTGAAGCAAATTCCGAAGGCAGATAAATCTCCAATCGGTGTCCCATGTTAAAAACCTTGTACATTTCTTTCCATTCAGTTCCGGATTGTTCCTGAATTAACCTGAAAAGTGGAGGAATAGTGAAAAGATTATTTTTTACAACTTTCAAGTTATCAATAAAATGCAGAATTTTAGTTTGGGCACCACCCGAACAGTGAACCATTCCATGAATTTGCGGACGAATTTCAGCAAGCAATTTTTTAACCACAGGAGCATAGGTTCGGGTGGGAGATAAAACGAGTTTTCCGGCATCAATTCCCAACGCTGAAATTTCATCGGTCAATTTATACGAACCCGAATAGGCCAATTCTCGAGGAATATCGGGATTATAACTTTCGGGATATTTTATGGCTAAATAATTTTCAAAAACATCATGGCGTGCCGAAGTCAAACCATTACTCCCCATACCGCCATTATAGTCCATTTCATAAGTCGCCTTCCCCGAAGATGACAATCCGACAATCACATCGCCGGCTTGAATATTGCCGTTGTCGATCACATCAGACCGTTTCATGCGACAAGTAACCGTACTATCAACAATGATGGTACGAACCAAATCGCCCACATCAGCAGTTTCGCCTCCGGTGGGATAAATATGAACACCCATTTCACTTAACACTTCTACTAACTCATTGGTACCATTAATAATGGCAGAAATAACCTCACCCGGAATCAAATTTTTATTTCTTCCAATGGTCGACGAAAGCAAGATATTATCGGTGGCTCCCACGCAAAGCAAATCATCGATATTCATAATTAAAGCATCCTGGGCAATACCTTTCCAAACGGATAAATCACCTGTTTCGCGCCAATATACGTAAGCCAAAGCAGATTTTGTACCGGCTCCGTCGGCATGCATGATGTTACAATATTCAGGGTCATTGCCCAGAAAATCAGGAATTAATTTACAAAATGCCTTTGGATAAAGACCTTTATCAATATTTTTGATGGCATTGTGCACATCTTCTTTCGATGCCGAAACTCCTCTTAAATTATACCGTAGATCACTCATGATTATTGTTGTTGAATTCAAATTAATTGTATATTAGCATATTATCGTCCCGAATCATGGATCATTTTCTGAATTTTCTGATTGAATTTATCCTCTTTCAGTAATTGTTCTAATGTTATATGCATCCTGTAACACCAAAAATTTCGGGGATTACTGGGCACGTTGATACGTTCGGCAAAAGGATGTTCAAGACAAAGTGTAGATTCTAAAGCCATCCAATCCTGCCAAGGCAAAATTACAAACATGGCTTTCGAGTCCAAATGTTGCTCAATTATACGCTCAGCAATCCAACTATCGCAAGTTGCAGGTGCAGGTCCTTGTAAACCCAATGCACGGTTATAAAAACGCTGCGTGATAACCGTATCTTCTTCCCACCATGCCCGTAAAGGATTCATATCGTGAGTAGAAGTAGTACAAACCGAACGGTATGGCGCATCATCGGGCATGGCAAATTCGGTATTCGGTTTTTTAGGCATTCGTTGAATTTCAAGACTCAGAATTTCTAGAATATCCATCACTTCGGGAACCGAATCGGGTACCATGCCTAAATCCTCGCCACAAACCAACATATTGGTAGCCGAAATAAGAGCAGGTAACTTTTTTAATGCTTCCTGCTTCCAAAATTCAGAATGCCGATGATAAAAATAATCCACGTAAATCCGATCAAGCAAGCGACGAGTTTCATCAGATAAATCTCTGAATGATGCTGTATTGTGCATGACAATACGGGGGTGAAATTTATTTATATCATGTAAATCTCTGACAAACAACACCTCGCAATGAAGCATATAAAGTCCATCGCGCACAAGAACTTCTTTATTCCCAAAATTATATCCAAGCGAAGCAAAATGCGATTCAATCTTTTTTTGAGTATTAAATTCGGGTTTAAACTTATAATTTTGCCATCCATCAGGCTCTAAAAATTCGCGAATTACATCATCGGTATATTTTCCAAAAGTGGCATATAATACATGTTCTTTTAAATATGGTTTCAGAAATCGATTCTCATCCCAACGCAATCCTTTCGATTCTAATTCACTCTTTGAAAACGGTAAAGCAGGCTGAAAACTCCCTGTAAGTCCCCAGACTGCATCGACAGGAATACCCCAGATTCTAAAAAAACCAAGGATATGATCAATCCGATAAGCATCGAAATATTCTGCTAATTTCTGAAAACGCTTTTGCCACCATTGATAACCGTTTGTTGCCATTATCTCCCAGTTATAAGTTGGGAAACCCCAGTTTTGTCCGGTTGCCGAAAAATCATCAGGAGGAGCTCCTGCCTGCAAATCAGTATTAAACAATTCAGGATCGACCCAGGCATCAACACTGCGCGGACTTACACCGATTGGAATATCACCTTTCAATGTAACACCCCTTGAACGTGCATATTCATGCACAGCAACCAATTGTTTATGTAAATGATATTGAAGAAAATAGTGAATGGCGATTTCAGGATAATGGGGCAAATCAGGCGATGAAAATTCTTCAATTTCATTCCAATTAAAATGTTGAAAATTTGACCATTTTGAAAATTCAGGAGTTCCGTTTAAATCGCGTAAATATGAAAATGCAGCATAGGGAATAAGCCATTCCTTATTTTTTTTAAAAAAAAGTAAATAATCATCAGATGCAAAAACAGTAGGGCTTTCCTGCGGAAAAATGGCTTTAAAAAATTCCCATTTTGCATTCATAACATGCTGATAATCGGAAAATGTTTTGGCATTCAGCTCTTTCTTCAGTTTACTAAAATAATCTCTTTGATTTTTTGATTTCAGCTTTCCAAGCCCATCAAGATGAAGATAAATCGGATGCAATGCATATACTGAAACTGCATTGTAGGGATATGAGTCGTAATTGGAATGATATAAAATCGTGTCGTTAATTGGCAATGTCTGAATAATCCGCTGATCGGTAAGTTTTGTCCAATCAATAATTTTATAAAGATCATTAAATTCACCAATACCAAAACCTTCCTGACTACGAAGGGAAAAAACAGGAATTGCAACTCCGGCACCTTTCCATGAATCGATAATCCGTATAAAATGCTCATCATTAATGATATTCAACGCAGCTGAGTTAATACTCTCCACCAATCGGTTAGGTCCCCCACCCCATGCTAACACTTTGTCAGTTTCAGTTTCGACTATTAAGTATTTATATTCGATCGGAAATTTTAATTTTGAAGCATCAATCCCTAAATTCCAGATCGGGAAACGACTTTCATCTAACCGAATTTTATTATTCACATCCCAGTTTCCCAATACAGGTTGATTGCCAATGATTGCCAAATGTCTGTTGGGTTCCATTTGAGGACAATTAACCTGCAATATCAAGTTAATATTTGGGTCAATTGGATGTGTTTCAACAATATTCCTTTTGAAGAAACAATCAGCAAATGCTGTGGTGCAGAATGGACTCTCGCCGTACGAGCCACGCCAATTATCAACAATTATAACCTCAGATTTTAAAACCGGAAAAATCATTTTACGTATATTCCCATATTCTAAAAACATGGTTTGATCTGGGTTTTGAACAGCATATTGATATGAAATTTCTTGAAGCGGAATATCCACACTCAGTTCTAATGACCATTCCGAGTTTTTCCCAAATTGCATCGGCAAAACCTTATATTGTTCATTATCTGATTGATGCCAAAGCAATATAACCGTTTGACCCCATTTGGTGATAAAATGAATTTTGAAATGAATTTTCATATCAATCGTTTCTTTAATAACGGTACAAATTTACGAAAATAAAATGAACCGAAATAGTGCAAAAAAATTAGAAACATAATCCGTTCAAAATTCATTTGGCGGTTATCATGATTAACTAACTTGATAATTCACATCAAATAAGTATATTTGCAAGTCAAATTCATAGTTTAACCTATTTAATTGTAAAATTCAAATATCTATCAAAAAGCATGTTTTCAGTCATCATTCCGCTATATAACAAAGCCGCCTACGTCGAAAAAGCCTTACTATCGGTGCTTTCTCAGACTTATCAGGAATTTGAGCTAATTGTGGTGAATGATGGTTCGACTGATGATGGATTTATTAATTTACAATTTAAAATGCGAAATTTAGAATTTGAACAGCCTGAACAGTTCAAAAAAGTTAAAATTATTGATCAACCCAATCAGGGTGTTTCTGCAGCTCGTAACAATGGTGTTCATTCGGCCAATTTCGATTATATCGCATTTTTAGATGCAGATGATTGGTGGGAATCCACTTATTTACAAGAAATGAAAACCCTGATTGAGGCTTATCCTGAAAGCGGAATATATGGATGCAGTTATTATATTGTAAAAAATGGACGCAAACACATTGCTCCAATTGTCCTGAAACCTGATTTTAAAGCAGGTATTATCAATTATTTCAGGGTTTACGCCAACACACTTTGTATGCCACTCTGGACTGGCGCAACAATTATCAAAAAGGAGATTTTTGAATCGGAAAAAGGTTTTAAATTGAACCTGAAACTTGGCGAAGATTTCGATTTATGGGTTCGGGTGGCATCGCATTATCCTGTTGCATTTCTGAATAAACCTTTAGCATATTATAATCAGGATGTGGAAATGGCAACCAGAGCAATTGGCTTTAAATTGTATGAACCGGAAGAACACATGTTATTTACTGATTATGCTAAGTTGATGAAAAATCCTGATTTTCGGTTATTATTTGAACGATTGGCAGTTTATAGCTTATTGCCTTATTATCTGGCAGACAAGAATATTCATCAGGTTAATCAAATATTAAGTTGCATTCACTGGAAGTATCACGGCATTAAATATTTTTTATTTTATAAAATTTTTCCTAAATCATTTGTTCAGACATGGGTTAACCTCAATATAACTGGTTCTTCGTTGAAAAAAGTCATTTTAAAAAATTTTTAATTGAAAAAATGAGTATAAAAGTTGCTTATTTATTGGGTTCTTTAAATCGTGGTGGTACCGAAACGCTGGTACTTGATCTATTCCGGAATGCTTCTAAAAACGAATTAAATGCCATCGGAATTTATCGAAAAACGGGAGTTTACGAGTCTGATTATATACAAAGCGCTGTTCCAATGCATAAACTTGCCACGGGAAAAAATCCGCTTTTATACCTAAAGAAATTGAGGAAACTTTTGTTAGAAAACAAAATCAATGTGGCACATGCCCAGCAACCCATCGATGCATTATATGTCCGTTGGGCTACACGTCGAACTGGAATTAACGTAGTGTTAACTTTACATGGCTACGATTTTAACGAAAATGGAATCAGCCGGGTAATTCTTCAATACATCATCAAAAGATCTACAATCAATATTTTCGTGAGCCATACACAAAAACAATACTATATCGAAAAATATAAATTACAGCCTTCAAAACAAAAAGTAGTTTATAACGGAATTTCTTTAGATAAATTCGATGGATTAAAATTAATGAAAGAATCACTTCGGAGCGAACTGCAACTATCTGCTTCGACATTGTTAATAGGTACCGTCGGAAACTTTGTACCTGTTCGGGATCAATTGACAATATGTAAATTTCTAAACCATCTTCGTGAAAAAAATATAGATTTTCATTTTGTATTCGTTGGCAAACGGATTGATAGCGCACCTGAATTGTATGACGAATGTGTAGATTTTTGTCAAAAAAACGGTTTCATTAGTCGGATTTCTTTTCCTGGCGTTCGAGAAGATGTTCCTGCTATTCTTCATCAGTTAGATGCATTTATCTATTCCACTAACCACGATACGTTTGGAATCGCAGTGATAGAAGCCATGGCAGCTGGCTTACCTGTTTTTGTAAACGATTGGGCTGTAATGAAAGAAATTACAGCCGATGGAAAATATGCCACCATTTATGAAACAAAAAATGAAAATGATTTACTCCGGCAATTTATGTTATTTTTGCAAAATAAAAAGCCAAATGAACAAAAGGCTATTCAAGCTAAATTATTTGTTCATCAAAACTTCAGCATTGAAAAACATATAATCAATTTAAAAAAAATATATTCAGGTCTCTGACAATTCTTTATCTTTGTCCGAAATCCATAAGCAAACAACGTGCTAAATTATTTTCCTAAATATTTCACCTCCAAGGCTATATTGCTCTATATAGCTTTATTATTGGTGTGTAGTTCTGTTTTTTATAATTACATTCTTCCACCGGTATGGTGGATTTTTGGAATTGTGGAGGCAGTTGGATTTTTCTATTTCAGCAACCGGTTAACCCTTAATTGGAAAAACTATACAGAAAAGAAATTTCTTAAGAAACTTTTCATTACAGCATTGACTATTAGGTTAGTATGGGTAGTCTTCAGTTATTGGTTTTATACTTTTATGACCGGAAAACCTTTCGAGTTTAGTGTTGGAGATGCCATGTTTTATCATGAGTCTGGTTCATGGATCAAAGATTTATTAACGAGCGGACAAGGAATCCAGCCATTTCTGAAAACATTGAAAGGAGGAGGATATTCTGATGCAGGATATGCTATTTACTTAGGCGTACAGTATATTTTCACCGGCAACTCCATAATCATAGCCCGTATTTTGAAGGCTTTGTATGGAGCATATACATGCATATTAATTTACCGATTGACTACCCGGAATTTTGGAGAAGAAACAGGACGAATTGCTTCAATTTTCACTATGTTAATGCCTAATCTGATTTTGTACACAGGGTTACATCTCAAGGAAGTAGAAATGGTATTGATCAGCGTTTGGTATATTGAAAGAGCCGATTTTTTGCTCCGGAGTACAAAACTATCTTTAAAAACGCTGATTTTTGTCTTATTACTTGCCGGCTCAATGTTTTTTTTTCGTACCGTTTTGGGAGTAACCGCCCTATTTGCCTTGTTTACTGCACTTATATTTTCATCTAACCATTTGTTAAACATGGGAAAACGAACCATTTTGATCATTTGGGTGCTGGTTACTGTTGCGTATTTTGTTGGAGGTAGTATATCCACTGAAGTGGAAAGTGTTTGGAAAGCAAGAAATATAAATCAGGATACATCCATGGAATGGAGATCAGAAAGGACAAATGGTAATAAATTTTCAAAATATGCATCAGGGGTCATTTTTGCTCCGATGATTTTTGTAATTCCATTTCCTACGGTTGTAAACACACCTGGTCAGGAAAATCAACAATTAATAAACGGGGGGAATTACGTTAAAAATATCCTCGCTTTTTTCATCTTCTTTGCCCTTTTTATGATTATAAAAGAAAAAAAATGGAGAGATTATTTGTTGTTAGGTTCCTTTACGATGGGATATTTATTAGTAATTGCCATGAGTGCCTTTGCCCAATCGGAACGGTTTCATCAGCCTGCTTTGCCTTTTCTGCTTATATTCGCAGCTGTCGGAATCAGTAAGGTTACAAATAATGAAAAAAAATATTTTAAATGGTGGTTGGCAGTGATTTTTGTGGCTATTGTTGCCTGGAGCTGGTTTAAACTGGCAGGAAGAGGAATGGTTTAAAACATGAATCATAAATTTGGATACTAAAACATGAAACTACTTATCGTGTGCAGCATAAATTCCGGTCGTGTAGCTCCTTTCGTTGAAGAACAGGGAGATGCATTGGCAGCTGCCGGGGTAGAAGTTGATTATTTTACACTTCGGGGAAAAGGGCTTTGGAACTATGTCCGTAACCGCAAGCAACTGATAAAAAAAATCAAGGAATTTCATCCTCAAATAATTCATGCCCATTATGGATTATCGGGATTATTAGCAAATTTGCAACGAAATGTTCCGGTTATAACAACCTATCATGGAAGCGACATAAACGATTCTCAGGTTTTTCTATTTTCCAAAATAGCCGTGATATTGTCAGCTTACAATATTTTTGTTTCAGAGAAAATCCGGGAAAAAGCCGGTTCTCCAAAAAACAGTTCAATCATCCCTTGTGGAGTCGATTTAAATCTATTTCAGGATATAGATAAAACAATTGCGAGAGAAAAACTGGGTATGGATTTACAACAGAAATATATTTTATTTGCAGGTACATTTTCAAATCCGGTAAAAAACGCCGCGTTGGCTATCAAATCATCAGAAATGTTGGATAATGTTCGTTTACTGGAACTAAAAGGATATACCCGCGAAGAAGTTGCCTTGTTGATGAACGCAGTAGATGCAGTTTTAATGACGAGTTATTCGGAGGGATCGCCCCAGTTTATCAAAGAAGCCATGGCTTGTGGCTGCCCTGTAGTGTCGGTCGATGTAGGCGATGTTTATCAACTAATGAATGAAATTGAAGGTTGTTATGGTTGTTCATATAACAAAGAAGATGTGGCAGCGAAACTTATGAAAGTTTTAGAACGTGGACAACGGACAGAGGGAAGAAAACGAATAGTCGAACTGCAACTCGATACCGAAAATGTAGCAAAAAGAATCCGGGAAGTCTATAAAATGATTCTCAATACTCGATTTTCATAATTTCAAGTCAAAGTATTCACTTTAAATGAAAAAAATTAGCATCAAGAATGACCGTTTACAAAACAAGATCAGAAATTGACATTAACGAGTGGGAGGAACTTGTTCGGGTTTCACCGAATGCATCATTTTTCCAAACTCCCGAGTGTCATGATTTTTATGTATCATTGTCGTTTTTAGATCCATTCTTAGTTGCAGTATCAGAAAATGGACGGATAAGTGGGCTAATTTGCGGGTATGTTATAGCCGATGGAAACCTACTCAAGCAGTTTTTCAGTCGAAGGGCGATTGTCCCCGGCGGTGCTTTGCTGGCTGTCGATATAAGTGATGAAGCATTGGCAGCCTTGTTGGAAGGCGTAAAAAATCTCCTAAAACACAAAGCGATATACATTGAATTCCGAAACTTCAATGATTATTCCGCTTATCGTGATAGGTTCGAACAAGTTGGCTTTCAATATCAGCCGCATTTAAATTTTCATGTGGAAACATCTGATTTAGAAACTTGTTCAAAACAATTAAGTTCAACAAAGCGTAGAGATGTGAAATTGTCTCGAAAAGGAAAAGCTGATTGGTTGGAAACTTCTACAATCGAAGATATTATTGCGTATTATGATCTTCTTTCTTCATTATACAAAGTAAAAGTTAAAACCTCATTATTCCCAGTTGATTTTTTTATTCAATTGATACAACAAAAGGTAGGAAAGCTATTTATAATTAAGTATGAAAATCAAATTATAGGTGGAAGTGTGTGTGTGTTAATGAGAAATCAGACTGTTTATGAATGGTTTGTTTGCGGAATGGATGGAAAATTTAAAAATATTTATCCTTCCACCATGGCAACATGGGCTGCAATTGAATATGCCGCAACGAATGGTTATAAGCGATTTGATATGATGGGAGCAGGAAAACCAGATGAAAGTTATGGTGTACGTGAATTTAAATCTAAATTTGGCGGAAAACTCGTTGAACATGGTCGGTTTTTATTCGTTTGCCAGCCACTATTATATATGTTGGGTAAAAAAGTGGTGGAAATATTAAAAAAAGAGTAAATAATACAGATAATTTTTCAGAATACTGAATTACAAAAATGATGAACAGACTACACCCAGGACTGAATTATACGCTAACATTTCAAGAAATTAAAGCATTGCTCGGTTTAAGCGGAAGGATGAATATCGAATCATTGTCCACTGTAATAGCTGAAAAAGAAAAAATTTTCTTTTTTGACTATGCCCGTTCAGCATTGCGTGTTGCGTTAATGACATTACCTGCGAGTTCGGTAGTTGGAGTGCAGCCGTTTACTTGTCCTACAGTTGTCGAAGCCATTAAAAGTGCCGGTTGCAAGATTGTTTTTATTGACATTAATAACCAATTGGTGATTGAAACTAATGACTTAAAGAAAAAAGCATCGAGGTTAGATGCCTTGATTGTAACTCATACGTTTGGCTATCCAATCGATGTAAAGTCCATTCGTGAAATTATGAAAGATAAAATAATTATTGAAGATTGTGCTCACGCATTTATGAGTACGTATAAAGGTGAACCAGTAGGACGGGAGGGAGATTTTGCTATCTTTTCATTCGGCTTTGGCAAGTTCCCTTCTGCAGTGCAAGGCGGATATTTGAAAGTAAATAATCTACATTATGTAAAAGCCATTCAATTAAAATATAACAAAATTTCTTCTTCAGGTATAGTGGCAAATGCAAAATTAGTGATAAAAGCTCTGCTTCTGTCTTTTCTACATAAACAATTAGTTTATAAGCTATTTACAGTTTATTTAAAACAACAGAACACGCAGAAGAACAACTTTCAAAAAAATACACGGAGAGAAAAACAAATTTACAAATGTCATTTCACCGCTTTATCACTCTTGTATTTCGATTTGATACAATCGGAAAAATGGTTGCAGCAACAACAGCAAAATGGCAGGAGGATATTGACAGCGTTAAAAAATCAGACACAGTTTAAAATTTGTCAGCAGATTGATGGTATGAATTATTTTATGATTCCTGTTTTAACAGAAAATCCTGCTGAGTGGATCAATAAAATGGAAAAGGTCGGCATAGAATGGGGGCGACATTTTGTAAAATCAGGAAATATCATGCCAAAATTTGGATATTTGATTGGAGATTGTCCAATGTATGATAAGCTATTACCAAAAATATTAACTATTCCATGCCATTATCATTATCCTGAACATTTGATTCGTCAAATTGAATACTTATTTAAAGAACAAAAAAAGATATTAGAATAATTAAGAATTAATATTAGCAATGAAATATCTCTATCTTATCAGTCATCCAGCTCATTTTCATATGTTTAAATTTTCAATGAGAGAGTTGGAGCGAAAAGGTCATCAAATTATTGCTGTTATACGTTCCAAAGATGTGTTGGAACAATTGTGTATTGATTCCGGCTTGAAGTTTATAAAAGTAAAGGATCGACCAAAAAAATTCGGAATTTTTGGATTAATTTATTCAATGATTAATAGAGATATAGAAGTTTTTGGAATCGTTACTAAACAAAAACCAGACTTACTTATTGGTTCGGACGGAACACTTGCAAGAGTTGGACGTATAAAAAAAATTCCTTCTTTTGAATTTAGCGAAGATGATGCTCGGGCAATAAAGCTTTATGCTTTTATTTCTTACACTTTTTTCACTAATATTATTTCACCAAAAGTGGTTGATGCTTGGTTATGGGAAAAGAAAAAAATTGGTTATTGTGGTTATCAAAAGTTAGCTTATTTACACCCTAAATATTTTAACCCAGATATCGAAATTAAAAAAAAATATATCGTTGATGATAAATATTTCCTAATTCGATTATCAGCGCTCGATGCTTATCACGACATTGGAATGAAAGGCTTTAATGAGCGTATTATAGATGAAATTATTAATTTACTAGAACCTCATGGTCGTGTTTATATTTCAAGTGAAAAACCTTTATTAGATAAATATAAACATAATGAATTAAAAATAAACCCATTACATATTCACCATATTCTATTTTTTTCAACCATGTTTATTGGTGATAGTCAGTCAATGACTGTAGAATCAGCACTGTTGGGCGTTCCATCTTTTCGTTTAAGCAGTTTTGTAGGTAAATTAAGTGTTTTGGAGGAATTGGAATATAAGTATCAATTGACTTTTGGGTTTAAACCTGAAGCTGTTAATGAAATGATTGTTAAGATTTCAGAAATGATTAATAGTTCAGAATTAAATGATTTTAAAAATAGAAGACTTACATTGCTTAACGATAAAATTGATGTTACCGCTTTTTTTGTCTGGTTTATCGAAAACTATCCAGAGAGTGTAAAAATCATGAAAGAAAACCCTGATTATCAATACAAATTCAAATAAATACTAAGATTTCATTTCAATGAAAGATTTTCTTTTAATTACTTACCGGCAGCTTCTTCTTGTCCTTAAGCAGTCAGAATATTCCTTTTATACATTTGAAGAATATTGCACCGGCAAAGCCCAAGGTCGTTATATAATTTTACGCCATGATGTGGATTTAAAACCAAATCACTCATTATCCGTTGCAAAAATTGAAGCAAAAATGGGGATTCGTGCCACATATTACTTTCGTGTTGTGCCCCAAAGCAATCAACCTGAAATAATAAAAGCCATTGCGGGTTTAGGACATGAAATCGGGTATCATTACGAGGACTTGTCGCTATACCATGGAAATGAGGAACAAGCATTGGAACATTTTAAACAGCAATTAACGTACTTTCGTCAATTTTATCCTGTACATACCATTTGTATGCACGGTAGTCCTGTTTCTAAATGGGATAACCGCGATTTATGGAAAACCCATTCTTATCGCGATCATGGTATTATTGGTGAACCTTATTTTGATATCGATTTTAATAAACTTTCATATTTAACAGATACTGGAAGATCTTGGAATAACAATAAATTTAACATCCGAGACAAAGTGAAATCAAATCAAAACATAACCTTCAAAAACACGGCCAGTATTATTAAGGCAATTCAAACCAATCATTTCCCGAATCAAATAATGATTACCACACATCCGCAACGCTGGACTGACAAAAAAATCGAATGGTTATCGGAAATGATCATACAATTCATTAAAAATCAGGTCAAGTTGTTAATGATTCTATTCCGCAAGTCATAATCATGCATTTTTATTCGAAATATTTTTTTTAATCCATCCTATCTATTATTTTTGTAAAAAAAATACCATGAAACTATGAAATTTTTTTATAAACCGGCATATTATTATATTTTAGTTGATTTATCGATTTTATTTCTCAGTTTTTATATTGTTCTCGCTTGGTTACCTCTCACAACATCTACTCCATTTCAAAAATATTCCGATGTTTCATTCGTTTATTTTATTGTTTGGTTTTTTAATTCTTACATTCTTAAACGATACCGTCCACTTCATAAACAAAAATATTGGATTTCTATCGTGCGCTTATTTTACACCGTAATCCTCAATTTCATTGTTTTTTGGTTCCTCCTTCACAATTTTTTTAAACCTTATTCTGGTTATGTGCTTTTAAGCTTTAGCTTAGGTGTCTTTATTATAAATTATATATCATTATCAATATATTATGCATATCGCCTCGCCATTGACTACAATGAAATTTATTTTGAACCCAGCGAGCGAGAAGATGCAGCATTGATTTCGCTTCCAAAAGTTGATAAAGAAAGTTATCAGAAAATTTGTGAAATCATTAATAACCATTCAGGAACAAGAGTCTTAAGTTATTTAAAAAATCAAGTAGATTTATATAGCGGCAACACATTTTTATATATTAACAATTCTTCGGCTAATCTGCAATTAATACCAAAATATCGATTTCAGACCATTGTTCAATTGGAGCCGCTGAACAATACCTTGAATATAAATGAAAATCTTTTTGTTATTAACGAAAAATTGCCCGATAAAGGTATTTTAATTTGTTGTTACGAATCAAAAAGTACACGAAAAGCCCGAATATTAAAGAAATATCCAATCCTAATTAATTATCTGATCTATTTAATAGATTTCATTGTTAAAAGAATGCTCCCAAAGATTTTTCTGACTTCACATTTATATAATTTAATTCGAAACGGCAAAAATCAGATTTTATCAAAAGCTGAAGTTCTTGGAAGATTGTATTGCTCAGGTTTTGAATTAGTAAATGAAAAAAAAATAGGAAACTTAAATTTCGTCATCGTTCAAAGAGTTCATCCACCCCAAAAAGAGCAAGTGCGAGTTTATGGCCCGCTAATACGCTTACATCGAATTGGCAAAAATGGAAAATTAATACAAATTTACAAATTTAGAACGATGCATCCTTATTCAGAATATCTTCAATCCTACATTTTTGAACGCAACAACTTAAAACAAGGTGGAAAAATTAAACGTGATATTCGCATTACTTCATGGGGATATTTTTTAAGAAAATATTGGTTGGATGAATTACCCATGTTTTTTAACTGGTTCAAAGGCGAAACAAAATTAGTTGGTGTACGCCCGTTGACTCCTCATTATTATAGTTTGTATACTTCGGAATTACAAAATAAGCGTATTCAACATAAACCGGGATTATTACCTCCATTTTATGTTGATATGCCTGAAACAATTGACGAAATACAAGCTTCAGAAATGAAATATCTTATTGATTGTGAAACGTATGGCACTTTCAAAACAGATGTAAAATACTTCTTTCGAATTATTTACAACATTATTGTAAAAAAAGCAAGAAGCAGCTAAGATACAAGTAATTATATCAAAATTGAAAACTATTTTTATAATCGAATATATATATGGAAGAAGAAAAAATTACCGGATTACCCGAAAATGCATCTCGTGAATTACTTGAGGGTGAAGAATATAAACCATTACTCCCCGCTGTTAAAAAATTTCCTGAAGTTAATCTCCGATCTGTTTCATGGGGTTTGCTCATGGCAGTACTCTTTTCGGCAGCAGCTGCCTATCTTGGGCTAAAAGTAGGTCAGGTATTCGAAGCGGCAATTCCAATTGCCATCATTGCCGTGGGACTCTCGAGTGCTTCGAAACGGAAAAATGCTCTTGGTGAAAATGTGATCATCCAGTCTATCGGGGCAAGTTCAGGAGTTGTTGTTGCTGGCGCAATTTTCACGTTACCAGCTTTGTACATTTTACAAGCAAAATATCCTGAAATAACTGTTAGCTTTATGCAAGTTTTCCTCAGCTCATTGTTGGGAGGAATTTTAGGAATTTTATTTCTTATTCCGTTCCGAAAGTTTTTCGTATCCGATATGCATGGCAAATATCCTTTTCCCGAAGCAACAGCAACCACGCAGGTCCTTGTATCGGGCGAAAAAGGGGGAGATCAAGCCAAACCACTTATCTTTGCAGGAATTATCGGCGGATTATTTGATTTCATTATCGCAACTTTTGGTACATGGGCTGAGACATTTACTTCACGTGTATTACCTTATGGAACGGCTCTCGCCGATAAAGCCAAACTCGTATTTAAAGTAAATGTGGGGGCAGCAGTTTTGGGACTCGGCTATATAGTGGGGCTGAAATATGCAGCTATCATTTGTGCCGGCTCAGCATTGATTTGGTTTATCATTGTGCCGATCCTGCCATTGTTAAACGATAGCATCATACATGTATTAAATCCCGGATTTACAGGTGTATTAAGTCATTTGCCACCTGAAGAAATTTTCACCTCATTTGCGCGGCATATCGGCATTGGAGGAATTGCCATGGCCGGAATTATCGGCATTATCAAGTCGAGTAATATTATTAAGAGTGCTATTGGTCTGGCTGCAGGTGAATTTAAAGGAAAGGGACATTCAGTCAGTGAAGAAGTAAAGCGCACACAACGTGATATTTCCATGAAAATAATTGTAATCGGTGTAATTTTAGCACTTATTACCACTTTCATTTTCTTTTATTTAGGAGTAGTGCATAATCTTCTTTATGCGGTTGTCGGGATTATTGTGGTTGCGGTGATTGCTTTTTTATTTACTACGGTCGCAGCAAATGCAATCGCAATTGTTGGTACAAATCCGGTTTCGGGAATGACCTTAATGACTCTGATTCTGGCTTCGGTGATAATGGTGGCTGTAGGATTGAAAGGAACTACAGGAATGACCGCAGCTCTGATCATTGGCGGAGTTGTCTGCACGGCGTTGTCGATGGCTGGAGGATTCATTACTGATTTAAAAATTGGATATTGGATTGGAACAACTCCAGCCAAACAGGAAACCTGGAAGTTCCTTGGGACTCTTGTATCTGCAGCAACCGTAGGTGGAGTAATTATGATTCTGAATAAAACGTATGGGTTTACAGGCGAGAACGCATTAGTGGCACCTCAAGCAAATGCAATGGCAGCGGTCATTGAACCATTAATGTCGGGTGTTGGTGCTCCTTGGTATTTATATGCTGTCGGAGCAATTATCTCATTGGTTCTAAATTTTTTTGGTATTCCCGCTCTTGCATTTGCACTCGGCATGTTTATTCCACTGGATTTAAATACTCCTTTATTAGTGGGTGGCGCTATTAGCTGGTATGTTTCCACCCGAAGTAAAGAAAAAGCCCTCAATATTGCACGTCAGGAAAAGGGAACTTTACTTGCATCCGGATTTATTGCCGGAGGTGCATTAATGGGCGTTGTAAGTGCTTCATTGCGTTTTGGCGGAGTAAATTTAATGAATCAAAAATGGGTAGAAAGTACTGGTGCCGAATGGTTGGCACTCGTTATGTATGGTGCCTTGATCGGGTATCTCATTTGGGATTCTATGCGTGCAAAAGTTGAAAAATAATTTCTTAAATTTTAAATCGGCTGATTGGAACAATTCCAATCAGCCGATTTAATGTATTTTGAGTTAAGCGTTCATTTATTATATCCCTGCTCATGCACACTGCTCACCGAGCGACCCGATGGATCATTTAGATTTTTAAAAGCTTCATCCCACTCCAAAGCAATTGGTGTACTGCAGGCAACCGATGGAACCGAAGGAACACAACTTGCAGCCGAATCAGAAGGAAAAAAATCAGTAAAAATAGTCCTGTAATAATACTCTTCCTTGTTCATTGGTGGATTAATAGGATAAGTTTCATTGACTTTTTCCATTTGCTCGTCCGAAACCATTTCAGTAGTCATTGCCCGTAAAGTATCAATCCAGTTGTATCCCACACCGTCTGAAAATTGTTCTTTCTGACGCCAGGCAACACTTTCGGGTAAATAGTTTTCAAACGCTTTTCGCAAGATCCACTTTTCCATTTTTCCATTGCTTCCAGCCATTTTATCTTTGGGATTCAGACGCATAGCCACATCCAAAAATTCTTTATCGAGAAAAGGAACTCTTCCTTCGACGCCCCATGATGCCAGTGATTTATTGGCACGCAAGCAATCATAAAGATGTAACTTATCAAGTTTTCGAACCGTTTCTTTATGGAACTCTTCAGGATTTGGTGCTTTATGAAAATAAAGATACCCACCGAATATTTCATCTGCACCTTCTCCCGAAAGAACCATTTTCACACCCATTGATTTAATAAAACGTGATAATAAATACATGGGAGTACTGGCTCGAATTGTAGTAACATCGTAAGTTTCAACATGATAAATCACATCGCGAACAGCATCCAATCCTTCTTGAACGGTAAAATGAATTTCATGGTGTATGGTTCCAATGTGATCGGCAACTTTTCGGGCTGCTGCCAAATCGGGCGATCCTTCAAGTCCTACAGCAAATGAATGTAATTGCGGCCACCACGCATCAT
This sequence comes from Bacteroidota bacterium, assembly GCA_021779195.1. Taxonomy (GTDB): domain Bacteria; phylum Bacteroidota; class Bacteroidia; order Bacteroidales; family Paludibacteraceae; genus Paludibacter. The sequence goes on from JAJYBB010000010.1 coordinate 68,046, forward strand.
CTTTATTCCCAGATTCTATTTTTTTGGCAGCAAATTTTTTGGCTACCGCAGAAATTATGGATGAGTCTAACCCGCCCGAAAGCAAAACCCCATATGGCACATCGGCCATAAGTTGCCGTTCAACGGCAGCTTCGAGAGCATCGCGTAATTCGTCGATACTGGACACATTATCTTTGACGGCGTCATAATTCATCCACTCACGGGAGTACCATTGCGTTGCTTTCCCATCGGGACTATAATAATATTGTCCCGGAAGAAATTCTTCAATTTTAGTACAATATCCCTCCAGTGCTTTAAGTTCAGATGCAACATAATAAGTTCCATTCACATCCCAGCCTTGATACAATGGAATGATTCCGATATGGTCTCGTCCAACAATAAATATATCATTTTCAATATCATAGAGTGCAAATGCAAAAATACCATTCAGGTCTTCTAAAAAATTAGGACCTTTTTCGCGATAGAGTGCAAGGATCACTTCACAATCTGACTTAGTCAAAAATTCATATTTTCCTTCAAATTTTTTCCTGATTTCCTGATGGTTATAGATTTCACCATTTACAGCCAACACCAATTTGCCGTCTTTGCTGTAAAGTGGCTGTTTTCCAGATTCGGGATCAACGATCGAAAGTCGTTCATGCGCTAAAATGGCTTTATCGCTTGAAAAAATTCCCGACCAATCAGGACCGCGATGTCTGACTTTTTTCGACATTTTAAGGACTTGAGTCCTTAGTGTTTCAGATGATTGTTTTAAATCAAAGGCACATACTATTCCACACATAGAATTTGTAAGTTTGAGAGTTTGTTTTTTTAGTTTGAGAGTCTCACATAATCATTTTTTCACTTTCACTAAGCTGAAAATCATGTTGTTTAAAAACTATTTTTTCAAATAATCCAATTATCAAGATTTTAAAAATTCGTGAATATCTTCGGCTACTTTTCGCCCCAAAGCAATAGCCCGAACCACCAAACTGGCTCCTATGGCGGCATCGCCGGTAGCAAATACTTTGTTCACTGAACTCTTGTAATTTTTATCGACAAGGACATTGCCTCGGGCATCAAATTTAATGCCCAACTCAGTAAGCAATCCTTCCTGTACAGGATGTACAAAACCTAAAGCCAAAAAAACCAAATCTGCCTTGATAATTTCTGTCTTACCGGTCGGTTTCATATTAAATCTACCGGTTTGATCTTTGAACCATTCAACTTCTTCTACCAAAACTTCAGTAACGTTCCCATTTTTACCGTTGAAAGCCACAGTGTTTAAACTCCATTTTCGATCACAACCTTCGAGATGTGAACTGGACGTTTTCAATATATTCGGATAAAATGGCCAAGGCGTATCGGGGTTTTTACCTACAGGTGGCTGTGGCAGAATTTCAATTTGTGTAACTTTTACTGCACCTTGTCTGATTGAAGTTCCAACACAATCAGAACCGGTATCGCCACCTCCAATTACCAACACTTGTTTATTTTTAGCATTAATAACCTCAGGAGCGGTAATTTTTTCACCCATAATCAACTGATTTTGTTGGCTTAAAAACTCCATGGCAAAATGAATTCCTTTCAAATCGCGTCCTTCAGGATTGATATCTCGGGGTTTACCTGAACCAATGGCAATACAAACCGCATCAAATTTTTCGAGAATTTCTTTTCCGGAAATATCTTTTCCAACTTCAATGTTTGGTTTAAAAATAATCCCTTCTTCTTCTAATTGGTTCAAACGACGGTCGATAACATTTTTATTAAGTTTGAAATTAGGAATTCCATAACGCATTAACCCGCCAAATGAATTATCTTTTTCAAATAGCGTAACGTTATGTCCCTTTCGATTCAATTGTTGAGCTGCTGCTAATCCTGAAGGACCTGAGCCAATCACTGCTACTGTTTTACCGGTACGTATTTTCGGAGGTTGGGCTTTGATTAATCCTTCAATGAAGCCCACTTCGCTAACGGCAGCTTCATTTTCGCGTATGGTTACAGGGGCTTCGTGAAGCGATAAAACACATGATTTTTCGCAAGGCGCCGGACATATCCTCCCTGTAAAATCAGGAAAATTATTTGTATTGTGAAGATTATCAATGGCTTCCTGCCATTTGCCCCGATAAATTAAATCCTGCCATTCGGGCATTAAATTGCCGAGCGGACATCCCCAGTTACAAAAAGGAATGCCACAATCCATACAACGTGAAGCCTGTAATTTTCGATCCTCACGATTCAACGTCTGTTCTACCTCCCCAAAATCGTAAATTCGCTCACTTAATGGGCGGTAGCCCGCTTCCTTGCGGGGTATATACATAAATGCTTTTGGATTTCCCATATTTTTTTTCAGCATCTTCAACCGTCCTCCCTGAAAGGAAAAATCGAAGAAAACTTTATTATAAGTTAATAATTTTAATATTTATCCCTCATGTCCGAGTTGGGCATGACGCAAAATTTAATAATCCCGTTCAACTTGAGCAATTTTTTTATTGATTGCCTCCATTTTTTCTTCCTGCAATACCTTTTTGTATTCAATCGGAACAACTTTGATGAATTTATCGACATAATCACTCCAATGATCAAGAATACGTTTGGCTAAATCACTATTGGTGTACTTGAAATGGTTTTCGATCAACGATTTAAGTTCTTTGCTATCGTGGCTATCTTCAATAAGCGATAATTCAACCATTTCCATGTTGCAATAAAAATCAAAATCGCCATCGGCATCCAATACATACGCCACTCCGCCACTCATTCCGGCAGCAAAGTTACGACCTGTTTTTCCTAGCACAACTGTTCGCCCTCCAGTCATATATTCACAACAGTGATCGCCTGCTCCTTCGACTACGGCAATTGCTCCGGAATTTCGAACACAAAAACGCTCACCCACAATTCCGTTAACATACATTTCGCCTGAAGTGGCACCATACAAAATGGTATTGCCTGCAATAATATTTTCTTCAGGTTTAAAAGTACTTTCAACGGGAGCTTTAATTACAATTTTACCACCCGAAAGCCCTTTACCCACATAATCGTTTGCTTCTCCAATTAATTCAAAAAAGACACCTTTGCTCAAAAATGCGCCAAAACTTTGTCCGGCAGAACCATTAAAATGTAAGCGAATGGTATCAGTAGGAAGTCCGGTTTCACCATATCGTTTGGCAATTTCGCCCGAAAGCATGGCGCCTACGGTTCTATCGGTATTCTTAATTTTAAACGACATTTCTACCGGCATACATAAATCGAGCGAAGGCAATGATTTTTTTATCAATTCACGATCAAGAACTTTATCGATTTTGTGATCTTGATCTTTCACATGGTGAAGTGCTGCTTTTGTAGTAAGTCCGGGGGCAAAAAGAATTTTTGATAAATCTACTTTTTTTATTTTCGGGTTTGTACCTATTTGTTTGCGTTCAAGCATCTCGGCATGTCCAATAATTTCGTTCATACTGCGATAACCCATTTGTGCCAAATGTTCGCGAACATCTTGTGCTAAAAACTTAAAGAAGTTAATCAGATATTCGTATCTTCCGACAAAATGTTTGCGAAGTTCTTCATCCTGGGTTGCCACACCAACAGGACAAGTATTAAGATGGCATTTACGCATCATTATACAACCCAACGTAATCAGTGCACTTGTAGCGAAACCAAATTCTTCGGCACCCAATAAAGCGGCAATAATAATATCGTGTCCTGTTTTAAGTTGCCCATCGGTTTGTAAACGAATTTGACCACGTAAGTTATTCAAGACTAATGTTTGCTGTGTTTCAGACAAACCAATTTCCATTGGTAGTCCGGCATGTTTAATCGAGCTGGAAGGACTGGCACCTGTTCCGCCTTCAGCGCCACTTATGAGAATCAAATCGGCTTTGGCTTTAGCAACTCCGGCAGCAATTGTACCGACACCGGTTTCAGAAACTAATTTTACACTAATAATTGCGTTTGGATTAATATTCTTTAAATCGAAAATAAGTTGTGCCAAATCTTCGATTGAATAAATATCATGATGAGGCGGAGGCGATATTAATGAAATTCCGGGTATGGAGTGACGGGTTTTCGCAATGATTTTATCAACTTTATGTCCCGGCAACTGACCACCCTCTCCTGGTTTTGCACCCTGAGCTATTTTAATTTGGATTTCGTCAGCATTGATCAGATATTCAGCAGTAACTCCAAAACGACCCGAAGCAACTTGTTTAATTGCACTTCGTGTACTTAATCCGTCTTCTCGTTTTTTATAACGCTCAGGATCTTCACCACCTTCACCCGTATTGCTTCGTCCATGTAAAAAATTCATAGCCATAGCCATTGCTTCATGTGCTTCACGACTGATTGAGCCATAAGACATGGCGCCGGTAACGAAACGTTTTGTGATATTTTCGATTGGCTCAACTTCTTCGATATCAATTGGATTACGTTTATACTCAATTAAATCGCGAATAAAAATCGGATCTGATTTTTGATCTACAATTTTTACGTATTCCTTATATTTTTCGTAACTTCCAGTACGTGTTGCAATTTGTAAACGGGCAATTGTTTCAGGATTCCAGGCATGTGCTTCACCTTGAACGCGGTAAGCGTAATGACCCAAATTGTATAATGAAGTCGCATCTTCTCCTTCTTCAGGGAAAAATGCCTCACGATGCGGTTGAATTACTTCATTGGCAACATCTTCAATATCAATACCTCCAATTGCTGAAGTAATCCCTTTAAAATATTTATCTAATAATTGAGATGAAATACCGATTGCTTCAAAAATATGTGCTCCACGATAGCTGCGGAGGGTTGAATTTCCCATTTTCGAAAGAATTTTCAGCAATCCTTTATTAGCCGCTTTGATATAATATTTTTTAGCAGTATCCAAGTCCATTTGAATATCACCATCTTTAATACGCTCGTTAATTATGGCAAATGCCATGTAAGGATTCACCGCATTAGCTCCAAACCCGAACAGTAAAGCAAAATGCATTACTTCACGTGGTTCAGCAGATTCAACAACGATATCGATTTGCATTCGTTTGCGTTTTTCTACTAAATACAAATGCACTGCCGAAACTGCTAATAACGATGGGATAGGTGCATGGGTTGCATCAACTCCGCGATCGCTCAAAACAATATAATTTTTGCCATCATCAACCGCTTTTTCAACAGATAAACAAAGTTCCTGAATAGCCGTTTCCAATCCTTTTGATCCTTTCATCGGATCGAATAACATTGGTAATGAGACGGTATAGAATCCTTTATAATTTAGATTCATTAAAATATCGAATTGCGTATTGGTTAAAACCGGACTTTTAAGCTTTACCATTTTACAAATTTCGTGTGCCGGTTCTAATAAATTTTGATGCACAGAACCCACATAACCGGTGAGGGACATTACCAACTCCTCACGAATTGGATCGATAGGCGGATTGGTAACCTGGGCAAATTGTTGACGAAAATAACTGAATAATCGTTGTGGTTTATTTGAAAATACAGATAATACAACGTCATTTCCCATCGAAGAAGTTGGTTCGTAACCATCCTTTGCCATTGGAATAATCAATCTATCAATATCTTCGGTAGAATATCCAAACGAGTGTAATAGATTTTTATAATTGTTTAATTCGGTTTTAACATTTCGACCAGATTTAATATCATCCAAGTTTATGCAATTTCGATTTAACCATTCACGGTAAGGAAAAGCTTTTGCCAATCCTTCTTTCAATTCATTGTCATAAAAAATTTGACCTAATTCGGTATCAACCATTAACATTTTCCCTGGTTTTAACCGCCCTTTTTCTTTAATACGCAAAGGTTCAATCTCAAGTGTTCCTGTTTCGGAAGCAATGACCATCATGTTATCATGTGTAACCAAATATCGAGCAGGACGCAATCCATTGCGATCGAGCATTCCACCGGCATATCGTCCATCGCTGAAAAGCAAAGTTGCCGGACCATCCCAGGGTTCCATAAACGTACTGTGATATTCGTAAAACGCACGCAAATTATCTGAAATTGGATTTTTTTTGTTCCAACTTTCGGGAACCAACATAGCCATGGCATGGGGTAAACTTTTACCCGACATAACCAAAAATTCCAGTACATTGTCCAAACTAGCACTATCGCTCATTCCTGGTTGAACAATGGGATACAGTTCCTGCAAATTTCCTAAATGATCTGATTTCAAAACGCTTTCACGCGATTCCATCCATTGACGGTTTCCACGTATAGTGTTAATTTCTCCATTATGGCCAATCATACGAAATGGTTGAGCTAAATCCCAGGTGGGAAAAGTATTGGTACTAAAGCGCGAGTGTACCAGTGCAATACCCGAAGTAAAATTTTGATTAGTTAAATCGGGATAATACTCTCGAAGTTGAAGAGAGGTAAGCATCCCTTTATAAACTATTTGTTTTGTTGAAAGGCTGACGATATAAAAACTTCGTTCATGAGCAATGCTCGATTTCAGGATCGCGTTTTCCGTTTTTTTACGAACAATATAAAGCTTGTATTCCAATTCATCTTGACTTTGACCACCCGTAACAAAAATTTGTTTGATAGCAGGTTCATTAACTGTTGAAATTTCGCCTAAAATGTTAGTATTGACAGGAACTTCGCGCACTGTTAATAATTTTAAACCTTCTTTTTCAATTTGTTCTTTTAGAACATTTAAACACAGTTCTGATTTAATTTTGTCTTTTGGAAGGAATACCAGACCTGTTCCATATTTTCCTTTTGCAGGAACAGGAATACCCTGAAGAAGAATAAATTCATGGGGAATTTGGATGAGAATGCCGGCACCATCACCGGTTTTATTATCTGCACTTTCAGCTCCGCGATGCACCATATTTTCGAGAACTTGCAATCCTTTTTCGACAATATCATGCGATTTTTCGCCAAATAAGTTTAATACAAGCCCTACACCACAGGCATCATGTTCGTTTTCAAATGAGTACAGCGAACGCTGCTCATATTCATCAATATTAACAGGGATTGAGTTCATAATTTTTATTAAGAAGAATTTACCCGTAAAACTTTTTTCACGGATCAAAATTATCTTTTGGTTTTATTGTTGTGAAAAATAGTGAGAGCGCTCCTGAGAGTCTCCCACTATTTGATATCAAATGAAAAAATAAATAGTTAGAAAATAAATTATCGAATGAAAAGGAGTTCCCTATATTTGGGTAAAGTCCATAATTCATCGTCTACAATCAACTCCAACTTATCAGCATTATAACGAATAACATCAAAGTAGGGCAACACTTTATCATGATAAGCTTTTGCTTTTTCGAATTCATTATCAATTTTATTAATTTGGCGACGTGAGTCGACCATGTCGTCAACAGCATTTTTTATATTTTGAATTCGTTCGCCAATTTCAATAATCAACGAACTATCCAACATACCAAGTTTTTCAGCCCGTTCAACAGGAAATGCAGCTTTTATTTTTGTAACATTATCTAACAGGAAACTTTGATAACGAGTGGCAACTGGAATAATGTGGTTCATTGACAAATCGCCTAAAACACGGGCTTCAATTTGAACCCATTTGGTATAAGTTTCCCATTTTACTTCATTACGTGCATGCAATTCTTTTTCGGTCAACACACCAGTTTCAGTAAACATTTTAACACTTTCGGGTGTCGTAAATGCTTTATAAATTTCCGGAACGCTTGTTTCGCAATCCAAACCACGTTTGGCTGCTTCAATTTTCCATTCATCGCTATAACCGTTTCCATCAAAACGAATTGGTTTTGAAGCTTTGATATATGATTTTATAACATCAAAAATGGCTTTTTCTTTTAACTCACCAGTAGCCATTTTAGCATCAACTTCAGCTTTAAATTCAAAAAGTTGAGCAGCAACTGCAGCATTCAACGTTGCCATTGCTGATGAACAGTTTGCCGAAGAACCTACTGCACGGAATTCAAAACGATTTCCTGTGAAAGCAAAAGGAGAAGTTCGGTTACGATCAGTGTTGTCTAACAATACTTCTGGAATATGCGCAATGCCAAGGCTAAGTTGCTTTTTACCACTCATAACGATAGCTTCTTCGCTGGTACTGTTTTCAAGTTTATTTAAAACTTCAGTAATCTGAGTTCCCAAAAATGCTGAAATAATAGCAGGAGGTGCTTCGTTTGCACCCAATCTATGTGCATTTTGAGCCGTCATAATCGATGCTTTTAATAAAGCATTGTTTTTATAAACAGCCATCAAAACATTTACAAGAATAGTGATAAACTGGAGATTTTCTTCAGGAGTTTTACCTGGAGTTAACAATCCGACACCAGTATCTGTACCCAGCGACCAGTTATTATGTTTACCAGAACCGTTAATTCCTGCAAATGGTTTTTCATGAAGCAATAAACGGAATCCATGACGACGGGCAACGCGTTTCATAATCGACATAACCAACAGGTTTTGATCTACTGCTAAGTTACATTCTCCAAAAATAGGTGCTAACTCAAACTGATTAGGTGCAACCTCGTTATGACGGGTTTTTAAAGGAATTCCAAATTTATATGCTTCGAATTCCAAGTCTTTCATATAAGAAGCAACGCGTGTTGGAACAGAACCAAAATAATGGTCTTCCATTTGTTGATTTTTTGCAGATTCGTGTCCTAATAAAGTACGACCAGTCAACATTAAATCCGGACGGGTTGCATATAAATTTTCGTCAACCAAAAAATATTCCTGTTCCCAACCCAAGTACGAAAAAACACGCTTTACGTTCGGATCGAACATTTGACAAACTGCAGTAGCAGCTTTATTTACAGCATTTAAGGATTTCAAAAGGGGCGCTTTCATATCCAATGCTTCGCCGGTATATGAAATAAAAATGGTAGGAATACATAAAGTATCGTCGACAACAAAAGCGGGCGACGATGGATCCCAAGCCGTATATCCACGAGCTTCAAAAGTACTGCGAATTCCACCACTTGGGAAAGAAGATGCATCAGGTTCTTGTTGAGCTAAAAGTTTTCCTGAAAATTCTTCAACGATTGATTCACCGGGTGCTCCAGCATAATCTATAAATGAATCATGTTTTTCAGCCGTACCGTCGGTTAAAGGTTGAAACCAGTGCGTGTAATGCGTTGCGCCTAATTCCATTGCCCACATCTTCATTCCGGTTGCTACATCATCAGCAATGGTTCTATCCAAGGTCATACCTTTTTCAATCGCATTTTCCAATGATTTCATTATGTCTTTCGACAAATATTTTGCCATTACCGATTTGGTAAATACAAATTTTCCATAATAATCAGTAGTAAATTTTGAGGGAGCTGATACTTCGACTGCTTTTTTCTTAAAAGCTTCTTCGACTGCTTTGAATCTTAATGATGACATAATTCTTGAATTATTTAATGGTTTATTTACTAATTTTTTTTTTGAATTGGTTTTCCTTACTTTATGTTCGAATGAGTACGCAAAAATAATAAAAATGAAAGTTATACACAACTAATTTTGCTTTTTTAGTTTTTAAGGCAATGCTTGTAATGATATGAAATAAATATTACGAGTAATATATAAATTTGTAATCAAAATAACCAATATTCTTACAAACTAGAACCTATCAACGACAATAACAGCAGGTATTTTATTCAATCATCAGTTAAAATATTGCCACCAATTACTTTACAAAAGTAAGCAATTTAATTGAATTTTGAATAGATTGAAGATAAACTGGCAATATTTATTATCATTTATTTGTTGTAGGGCATATTTACCATTGTGCAGACTATTGCCTGCAATTTGATCCAAAAAAAACCATAAATCTCAAAAAATGATACCATACAAAAATTGTAGGGTATCATGTTTTTGAATGGAGAATCAATCAAAAAAAGTATATGCCGTTTCGCCATGCTGGGTTTCATCCAAACCAATGGCTTCGTGTTTGTCTACTGCTCTTATTCCTACTGTTAAATCGGTAATTTTATAAATGATAAATGTACCAACTCCGGAGAATAAAATGGTAATTCCGACTGCATACAACTGAATCCAAAGCTGATGGATATTTCCGTAAAGTGCGCCTGAATGTGCAGACTGAATTAAAGGAGAGGCAAATATTCCAGTCAATATTACACCTAATATTCCGCCAATGCCATGAACTCCAAACGCATCTAAAGAATCATCGTAGCCTAACGTTGGTTTTATATAGGCAACCATTATGAAACAGACAATTGCAGCAATTACTCCAATCACAATAGCACTATGAACATTAACAAATCCAGAAGCTGCCGTAATAGTGGCTAAACCGGCAATTGCTCCCGTGCTGATACCCACTACAGTTGGCCGCTTATCAATTATCCATTCCAAAAGTGCCCATGTTAAAGCTGCTACAGATGCTGCTACGTGCGTAACTAATATTGCATTTCCTGCTAAACCATCCGCAGCCAATCCGCTGCCGGCATTAAACCCAAACCATCCTACCCATAGCATAGCCGCACCGATCACGACATACGTTATATTGTGAGGTGGAAGCGCATGTCCTTTATAATCACGCCGTTTACCAATTAACACTGCCATAATTATTGCTGCAATGCCGGCACTAATATGCACCACGATTCCACCGGCAAAATCCATGACTCCCATTTTCATTAACCAACCATCATTTGACCACACCCAATGTGCTATTGGGTTGTATATCAACACGGACCAAAGAATAGAGAACATCAGAAATCCTTTAAAATTAATACGTTCAGCAAATGCGCCAATGATCAGGGCAGGAGTTATTACGGCAAACATACCCTGAAACATAATAAAAACAAGGTGCGGAACAGTTCCAATTTTGCTTCCATCGGCTGCTAATTGCGAATGCGAAATGAAAAACGGACTTAAATCATTGATATGGATATGATTTAAAAATGCCCAGTGAAAACCCCCAATATAAGGTTTTAACCATTCGATTGAGTTTGAACCAAATGCATTACTGTAACCCAATACAACCCACTCGGTAGTGATCACAGAAACTAAAAAAAATACCTGCATAAAAATATTAAGAACATTTTTTCGGCGTACCAATCCGCCGTAAAATAATGCTAATCCGGGAATAGACATAAACAAGACAAGTGCTGTGGCTACTATCATCCATGAAGTATCACCGGCATTGATTGTTGGGACGGGATTTGAAGGCAAGTTTTGAGCTTGAATTATAGGGACAAAACCTGTTAAAATCAAAATGATTGATGCTATTTTTTTCATAAACTATTAATGCTTGAAATTTTTAAATTCTTAAATATTTTCGGTATTATATAAAGCACCCGGACCTGATTCACGGGTACGAATACGATAGGTTTCTTCAATGTCATAAACAAAGATTTTCCCATCACCTTGTTCTCCTGTCCATGCAGAATTTAAAATAGCATTCACTGTTTTTTCTAAATTAACATCTCTCACAACTACAGATAACATTCTGCGTTGAATATATCCGGATTTAAATACTTGACCTCTAATTACTTGCTCTTCTGTAGATTTACCTAATCCGGTAATATCCCAATACGAAAACCAATCAATGTCGGCTTCGTACAAAGCCTGTTTCACATCTTCGAATTTCGATTTGCGGATTACTGCTTCAATTTTTTTCATGATGAAATCGTTTTATTGTTTGTGTTTTTTAGTTGTAAAATCAAGGAAGAAGATGATCTTATTTTTTGAATAAAATAATATTGCTTTTAATTTAATTACTTAACTGTCTAAATTTTATCCTAAAATATACACCTAAATTCATTTGGAATTTAAGAAACTATGATATAATTACTCATCGATTTTCAACTTGTAAAATACTTCAATACACACGTCAAAGTAAAATATATAGAATTTGGATAAAAAATTTGGCTGCAAAAATATATTAATTTATCGAATTGGCAATTCAAAATGATGTAATTATTGAATTTTAAAAATGTTTTTGTATGAAAAAGCGAAAATACACTTACAAAAATTAATAAAATTGCTATTATTCATATTCTACTGCACAAAACAAAAAAAACAGACTATTCTGTTAATGAATGGTCTGCTTTAAAATAGTGAACGTAAATATTCAATGTTTTATTTATGTTCAAATTCAGCAAAGAAATAAGGTATTAAATTATTATGAGTATCCGTTTTGGCATCTAATTAATTTTTCAAAGCACTAGCAAATCCTTTTTCCGCTGTTCTCTCTTTATTTGGAGAGAGAAACCGAAGGTCGGGAGAGGTCTTTGAACTTTTTTGCTACGTTTGTTAGTTCAAGCCAAAAAATGAAGTAGGGCATTAAGGGCGAAGCTCCTGTTATTCAATTTTAGCATTGACATAGGTAATAGAACGGATAATCATTTAAATTTTTACAAATCTGCATTTTACAAATTAAAAAAATAACACCCGAATTAATCAAAATAAGTATAAGCTGTTTCTCCATGTTGCGTTTCGTCTAAACCAATGGCTTCATGTTTATCGGTAGCTCTTATACCCACCAATTTATCGGTAACTTTAAATAATATCCAAGTTCCAATGCCCGAATAAATAATCGTACTTCCTACAGCAATAAGTTGAACAGCTAACTGATGAAAATTGCCGAAAATTGCACCGCTATAATTCGATTGAACCATTGGGCTTGCCAAAACACCGGTCAAAATGGCACCCAAAATTCCGCCTACTCCATGAACGCCAAATGCATCCAGCGAATCATCGTAACCAAAACGGGGTTTAACAAAAGCGACCATTGTAAAACAGACTAAAGAAACTAAAACTCCTATTACCAACGCTCCGCCGACATCAACAAATCCAGCGGCAGGTGTAATAGCTACTAATCCACCAACGGCTCCGGTACTAATACCTACTAAGGTTGGTCGTTTGTCGAGTATCCAATCAAGTAATGCCCAAGTAATTGCGGCTGTAGCAGCCGCGATATGAGTAACCATAAGTGCATTCCCTGCTAAACCATCGGCAGCCAAACCGCTCCCGGCATTAAACCCAAACCAACCAACCCATAGCATGGCCGCACCGATTACTACGTAAGTTATGTTGTGAGGTGGAAGTGCATGTCCTTTATAATCACGCCGTTTCCCGATCATAATTGCCATGACTAAGGCTGCAATTCCGGCATTGATATGTACCACCGTTCCACCAGCAAAATCCAAGGCACCCAATTTCATTAACCATCCATCAGTTGACCAAACCCAATGTGCTACAGGATTGTAAATAAAAATCGACCATAAAATTGAAAACATCAAAAAACCTTTAAAACTAATACGTTCAGCAAAAGCACCAATAATCAAAGCAGGAGTTATAACTGCGAACATTCCCTGAAACATGATAAATACGATATGCGGAATAGTTCCAACAGTCGTACCATTGCCTGCTGCTTGGGAATGAGAAATATAATAAGGGCTTAAATCAGTTAATTTAATATTGTGAAGAAAAGTCCAATCAAATCCTCCAAAATATGGTTTTAGCCAGGTAATTGAACTTGAACCAAAAGCATTACTATAACCTATTACGACCCATTCAACACTTATAACTGCAACTAAAACAAATACTTGCATAAATATATTCAATACATTTTTGCGCCTTACCAGTCCCCCATAAAATAACGCCAAGCCGGGAATCGACATAAAAAGAACCAATGCTGTAGCTACAATCATCCATGCGGTATCTCCAGCATTAATCGAAGGTTTCAGTAAGTTAGAGTGTGTTTGTCCGCTTACAAACGGACTTATCAACGAAAATAAAATTGCGAGGGTTGCTATTTTTTTCATAAATTTCTTTTTTGTAAATGTGTAAAAACGATCAAATAATTTCAGAGTTATACAATGCTCCGGGACCCGATTCGCGGGTACGGATGCGATAGGTATCTTCAATATCATAAATAAAGATTTTACCATCGCCCTGTTCGCCTGTCCAAGCCGAATCTAAAATCGCATTGAGGGTTTTATCCAAATTAACATCACGTACAACAATCGAAATCATTCGACGTTGAATGTAGCCAGATTTAAACACCTGACCTCTAACTACCTGCTCTTCGGTAGATTTACCAAGTCCGGTAATATCCCAATACGAAAACCAATCAATATCGGCTTCGTATAAAGCCTGTTTTACATCTTCGAATTTCGATTTGCGGATTACTGCTTCAATTTTCTTCATGTTTTTTGTTTTTATGTTGAATTGTTTTTATACTTACTTGCTGTAACGAAGCTTGAGGTATACTATGAAAAAAAACACCAATAATTTTTATCTTTTTGCTTATTGCTATCGATTTTATTATTTTCGGTGCAAAAGTATATTATAATTATTGAATTACAAAGCAATTTGACAATATTATTTCAAAAAAAGCTACATTTAGGTATTAAATGAGGTATATTCTACCTAAATGTAGGAAGAAAAAAAAGAACCGAATGATTTTAATAAAGTAAAAAAGAGCAGATATATATAAAACAATGATCTGGATCGTTTGTTTTATATAGCTCAATAATTGGTAGTTGACGATATATTAAACAAAACGAAACAGGCCATTTCTCACGAAATAGCCTGTTTGAAACAATAAAACTAAAAAACACACGATTAGTTGTATCCAATTTCATCGTGTTTGAGTAAAAATTATTGTATAGAAAAGCGATTCAATACAATATTAAAAAAATGGAACTCCGTTACTGTAAAACAAGTCATAATAATGAAAATTTACCATCACAAGAAGTTCCAAAAATATCAATACGCACAAAGATAATCAGAGAAACCCCTATTAATTTATAAATATGAGTTTCTCTTTTTTGAGAAATAACTATTCTTTCATGTACAATGACTCGTCTCCGCTTTCTTTTGTACGAATACGATAAGACTCTTCAATGGGTGAAACAAAGATTTTTCCATCACCGATTTCTCCGGTATATGCTTTCTCCAAAAGACAATCTACTGTTTTCTGCAAATTAATGTCGCGAACCACAATAGATAAAGTCAATCGTGATATAAAATCAGTATCAGATGAACCTCGAAATACGTTTTTTCTTTTTCTTTCATTTCCTACTCCAAAAGTTTCGGTGTAAGTAAAAAAGTCAATATCAATGGCATGTAGCGCTGCTTTAACTTCCTCAAATTTTGAGCGTCTAATAATTGCTTCTATTTTTTTCATAACAATTAATGAATTTGGTAAATTTATAATTTTTTTTTGTTGCTCCAATGAATTTCAAAAATAATTCATTTCAATGAAAGTACGTTCACTTATTTCAAAATTAATTGGGATAGAATAGAAGTTTTAAAGGCTTCTATTCTAATCTGATACTTAAATCGTTATTCAGTGTAAGCTTCAGCACCGTGTTCCCACATATCAAGGCCACCCGGACCTGTTTCTCCTTCGGGTTCAACGCGTAATTTGTAAGGATAAGGCAATTTACTGACCCCAATCATTACGATAAATGAAACTATCAAAGTGGCTGCAGTAATCGTAAAACTACCTATTGCCTGGGCTTTAAGAACATCCCATCCTCCTCCGTAGAAAAGACCTTTTACCACACTTGCAGCTGAGTTGTCAGGACCTAATGGACCGGTAACTCCAAATTGTCCGCTTGCAAATAGTCCGAGCGATAATGTTCCCCAAATTCCTGCAAAACCATGTACAGATACAGCTCCAACGGGATCATCAATACGTAGATATTCCATCAAATAAACACCTCCAAATACCACAAGTCCGGCAACAAGTCCAATCATTATCGATCCAAAAGGGGTTACCCAATAACATGGAGCAGTGATTGCAACTAAACCTGCCAACATCCCGTTTAAAGCAAAACCTGTATCAAATTTACCTTTAAAAGGACCAATCCAAAGAGCAGCCAACATGGCAGCCAATGAACCAGTACAGGCTGCAATTGTAGTATTGGCTGCGATACGACCGATTCCTTCGTAATCCATACCTGAAAGCGTACTTCCCGGGTTAAAACCGTACCAGCCGAACCAGAGTAAGAAAGCTCCGATCGTTGCCAATGGTAAGCTGTGAGCTGCGGGCAAACCACCACGTTTTTTATCATCACGCAAAAAGATACGACCGATTCGCGGACCCAACACAATTGCTCCAGCTAAAGAAACCATTCCTCCAATGGTGTGAACCACAGAAGAGCCTGCAAAATCACGAAATCCTTGTCCTAAGGAAGGTAAAAAATGTCCGGGAGTCCCCATCAATGCCAAGAAACCATCAGGTCCCCAAGCCCAGTGACCAATAATCGGATAGATTAACGCAGTAACAAAAACACTGTAAATAATGTCACCACGGAAACTTGTACGTCCGATCATTGCACCTGAAGTAATAGTCGATGCAGTATCAGCAAAAGCAAATTGGAAAATCCAATGTGCTAAAATAGCCACTCCTGTTGCCCCATAAGTTGCCGGAACATTTTGTAAAAAGAAATATTGCATTCCAATAAATCCATTACCAGCACCAAACATAAACGCATAGCCGATCGCCCAAAATGAAATACCACAAATGGCTGTATCAAGAACACATTCAACCAGAATATTTACGGTTTCTCGTTTTCTAGCAAAACCAGCCTCTAACATTACAAAACCAGCTTGCATACCAAACACTAAAAATGCAGCTACAAGCGTCCAAATTGTATTGATAGAATTAATTACAGCCGTTTCATGTGCTGTATATGTGTCTGCTGCATGAGCCGGCGTTCCGGAAATCAAGCTGGGCAGAAGTACCATAGCGGCAATAACCGCGGCCAAACCTAACATTTTTCCAACAAATACGGTTGCAAAAAGTTTCCAATCTTTTGGTTTTGACATGTTCTCTAATATGGTAGAGAAACGTCGTCCTTTCATGGGAAGTTCTACTGTCTTACTCATAATGTAAATTTTTAAAATTATTGTATATTCATTTTTTACCTTTAAAAACTAATCTTTATTGCCAACTTTTTAGAAGTTTATATCTAATTGAGTCGTAAATGAATTTGCATTTACGTTATTCGAATTGTAAAATGCTTTTTTGTTATTATAGATATCATAACCGAAGATTACTGATACATTTTTAGAGAAAGCCCACGAAAAACCTAAATTTAAAGCTCCCAGATAGTTTTTTCCTCCCTGATAATCCACAGCCAACCATAATTTATCTGAAATTTCGGTCATTGCTCTGTCCCAAGAAAGTAACACCCCTGTATTTGCAGTAGCTCCAGTTTCATCCACAAGCAATGCTTTATTTCCAGAATAATAACCAACCGATATACGTCCAATTATTGGAATTGTTTTTGCAATAAGTGCATACATGATATTATAATTGGTCAAATTTGATTTCGTACCAAAATTATATGCTCCAATAGCTATGGCAGGTGCACCTTTAAAAAGTGAATCTTCAGGAAGCGCAATTTTACCATTAAAATAAATTGGATGTAAATCATAATTTTTAGCATTTGATAAATTGTTATCA
The DNA here is from genome assembly GCA_021779195.1 of Bacteroidota bacterium. Taxonomy (GTDB): domain Bacteria; phylum Bacteroidota; class Bacteroidia; order Bacteroidales; family Paludibacteraceae; genus Paludibacter. The sequence continues at coordinate 85,399 of JAJYBB010000010.1, forward strand.
CCCATGTTTAAATAATCAATACCAATCTCTGCTTGAACTTTGCTAAAGGGCGATATTCCAGTTGTTAATCCCATGTCGTACATCCCTGAACCAAATACTCCATTTGCATCGGCTTGTGTTCGGATGTAATTGTCAATTCCTAAATGAACTGTTTTAAAACCTTGGATGTCTGTTGAAGGAATCCAAATTTGAGTTGAACCTGTTGCCATCGCAACATTTACTATTGAGAATACTGCAATCACACAGATTGCTAAAACTTTCATTTTTTTCATACCTTTCATTTTTTTAATTATTGACTAATAAAGAATTAATTTCGGATTTAAAATTGATAAAATCAGATAGTATATTTGACGTTTTATCAGTATTTAGCTTCATATTTCGTCATTATGTTTTATTTACGATGCAAAGATAACCACTTTGATAGCAATATAAGATAAAAGCTACCACAAAGTAATAAATAAAATTTATGACATTACAATATGATAGTATATTTTAATATTTAGTTTCGATATGAAACTGTTTTATATGTATTAATGCCGAAATGATATTGGATACGTAAATCAAATTACTAATTTCCAAATAAGCAGTTGGTATTTTAGACAATTAATATCATTTATTTTTCATTTGGCAATTAAAAAAATCCAAATTTTGGGTTTATCTTTGACTTTTGGAAAGGGTATTAATGATTTCTCCCTAAAATTTACAGGGTTCATCTTTGTATTAGAGTTGAAAAATGCAATATTTCCTCTTCTTCATATTATCTGAAATTGCGCTACTTCATATTTTTACAATTTAAAACCAATAGGTAGGAATTGCTGCGCTACTGTATTTACATCAGAAGGTTAAAACGCATTCCTGAAAAAAAATCACAAAATATTTGTCAATTCTCAAAAAGAAAGTATCTTTGCAGCGCTTAAAAGGAGTGATTCAATTAACAAAACTTGCAACAGGCAAGTAAAAAAATTGCGGTTTTATCATTCATAAGATTTAATTTCGCGAAAATAGCTCAGTTGGTAGAGCACGACCTTGCCAAGGTCGGGGTCGCGGGTTCGAGTCCCGTTTTTCGCTCAATGTATCGTCAGCGAAATTGGAGCATTTCGCTTTTTTTCTCTCAATCATTTTTAATTCCTGATCAATGCCCAAATGGTGAAATTGGTAGACACGCTAGTTTCAGGGACTAGTGGCCGAAAGGCTGTGCAGGTTCGAGTCCTGTTTTGGGCACAAAATCTAAAAAATATTGGCGCAGATGGTGAAATTGGTAGACACGCTACTTTGAGGGGGTAGTGCCGGTTACGGTGTGTGAGTTCGAGTCTCATTCTGCGCACAAATATTTTTTAGTTTTGATTTCACAATTGACTCCGTAGCTCAGTTGGTAGAGCAACAGACTCTTAATCTGTGGGTCGTGGGTTCGAACCCCACCGGGGTCACAAAAGTAATTGTCAATTAGCGACAATTTAAAGACAAACCATTCTAAATCATTGATTTGGAATGGTTTTTTACTTTTATTCTAAGTCAGTAAAAGACAGTTTTAAATCTAAAACAACAATAAATCGTTTCCAATTCATTACCAATTTTTCCCTCCAAGCATTAGGAAATGATTTATCAAATTTGTCTTATCTAATTACTGCTGATGCACTAAATTTTTAAAATACTTGATATATTATTGATAAACAGCAATATAAAAGTGCTCTTTGATTTGACGATTTGAATTGATAAATTTTAATTTTGGGCTTATAGGTCAAATTGGTTGTTAAAAATACATGCAAGCCTTTTTATGATTAGCTTTGCAGCAAATCAAAGGTTATGAATAAAAAAAATGCTTTTGTTGTTTTAGTTAAATCCATTAACGTTTTAGTGCATCAGCAGTCTTATCTAATATACTAATTGGCAGTAATTCGTCCACTCGACTTTCATAGATAATATTTATTTTCAACCTATAAATTTCATATTATGAAGTCAACATTAAGAGTCCTTTTGTACTTAAAGAAAAATGCGATTCTAAAGAATGGGAAGACTATTATCAGCTGCTGAACCCGTAAATAATTTTTACTCCCAGAAAAGAAGTGAACGAAAAAAGACGAAAAAAATATAGCCATCTTCTTAGACTGGCGGATCGGGCTGTCAGCTTTTTGTAAAAATGCTTCCTGGCAGGAAACAAAGCGAGGAGATTTATTCTCAAAATTTGGAAGGTCTGACCTATGGAACATGTAAATGGAGGAACTAAAAGATGTTGTATTATCAAAAATCGCATTAGATGCCATATGTTTGGTTTTGACGATTTACTCATGGAACTATCCTAGGGACTTCACAATTTGAGAATTTCGCTGAATATCAACCATATATAATATCAATCGAAATAATGACGGGTACGCATTTCAGAACAATCAAAAAACTTCAAATTTGATTACTTTTTTTTAATGAATTATATTCACGAAAAAAAAGTAACCCGAAAAAATCATATTGTAACTATTCTGAAAACTACACAAAATGATTCAAAGAATTAAAGCAATATTTATTGCAATTCATAATAAAACTGATTTTTATTCGACGTTTTCGTTATCCCTATCAATTTTACAAAAGATATTTTATAATTTTGCATTCAACTTTATTTAGCCGATATGAAATTTACAAAAATGCATGGAACCGGGAACGACTATATTTATGTCAACGGTTTTGAAGAAATTATTGAAAATCCTGCTGATTTCGCTATAAAATATAGCGATCGCCACAGGGGAATCGGTTCCGACGGATTAGTTTTAATTTTACCTTCGAAAATATCCGATTTCAGAATGCGAATGTTCAATGCGGATGGTTCTGAAGCCGAAATGTGTGGAAATGCTTCACGTTGTATCGGTAAATATGTATATGACAAAGGATTAACCACCAAAACCGAAGTTAGTTTAGAAACCCTTGCCGGTATTAAAATTTTAAAACTATTTAAGGGAAATGATAATAAAATTGAGCAAGTTACAGTTGATATGGGTGAACCAATTCTTGAAGCTAAATTAATCCCCACAACAATAAAAAAAGACAGAATTATAAACGAACATCAAATTTTCGATAATAATTTAGAATATAATATCACATGCGTGTCGATGGGCAATCCACATGCCGTAATTTTCACCCAAAATATCCATCAACTGAATTTAACAAAAATCGGTCCTTCCATTGAGAATGCATCAATTTTCCCAAATCGAACCAACACCGAATTTATTGAAATTCTTTCATCAAATCGTATCAAAATGCGTGTTTGGGAACGCGGATCGGGAGAAACAATGGCGTGTGGTACAGGAGCTTGTGCATCAGTTGTTGCTGCAGTATTAAATGGATTAACCAAAAGAAAAACGACAGTGGAACTAATTGGAGGTGAATTAACTATCGAATGGAAAGAAATTGATAATCACGTATATCTAACTGGACCAGCAATAACTGTCTTCGAAGGAGAAATTTGAAATTGCTTTCAAATTTTCAAATTTTCAAATTACAATATAATATGGCACAAATAAACGAAAACTTCATTAAGATTCCGGCTACTTATTTATTTTCAGAAATTGCAAAACGTGTTACTCTTCATAAAGAAGAACATCCAGAAGTAAAAATCATACGCATGGGGATTGGCGATGTAAGCCTTCCGCTACCCGATGCTTCAGTTGACGCAATGATTAAAGCAGCCGAAGAACAACGAAAATCTGCGACTTTCAGAGGATATGGTCCCGAGCAAGGATATGCATTTTTGCGAGAAGCGATTGTGGAAAATGATTTTAAGGCAAAAGGCATTAAGTTAGAAGCTGACGAAATATTTGTGAGCGATGGAGCCAAAAGTGACACAGGAAATATTGGAGATATATTTGACAAACACAATCGGGTAGCTATAACCGATCCAAGTTACCCCGTTTATGTTGACACAAATGCCATGGCAGGACGTGCAGGTGAACCCACTGAAAATGGGACATGGACAAATCTAGTATATTTAAAATGCAATGCCGAAAACAACTTTGTTCCCGCTTTACCGACCGAAAAAGTTGATTTGATATATCTGTGTTATCCAAATAATCCGACAGGAACAACATTAACGAAAGACCAACTTTCGATTTGGGTAAATTACGCCAAAGAAAACAACGCAGTAATTTTGTTTGATGCAGCTTACGAAGCATTTATAACTGAAAAAGATGTTCCACACAGTATTTACGAGATTGATGGAGCTAAAAATGTAGCTATTGAGTTCAGAAGTTTCTCAAAAACAGCAGGTTTCACAGGAACACGTTGTGGTTACACCGTTGTACCAAAACAATTGATGGGTTTTACATCCGATGGAAGTAAAGTCGCTTTGAATAAATTGTGGAATCGACGCCAAACAACCAAATTCAATGGAACTTCATATGCTGTACAACGAGCAGCTGAAGGCACTTATAGTATTGAAGGGAAAAAACAGGTACAAACATTAATCGATTTTTATACTGAAAATGCCCGAATTATTCGAGAAGGATTACAGCAAGCTGGTTATACCGTTTATGGTGGTGTTAACGCACCGTATATCTGGGCTAAATCGCCCGAAGGGTTAGGAAGCTGGGAGTATTTTGATTATTTATTAAAAGAAAAAAATATCGTAACTACGCCTGGAGCAGGTTTTGGAGCCAGTGGCGAAGGATATGTCCGTTTCTCTGCTTTTAGTAGTCGAGAAGATACAATTGAAGCCATGAATCGTTTGAAAAGATAATTTAATTATTTTTTCAATTTAAGTTGCCATAAAACTATTTTGAAAATTATTTTGATTTTTTTTTGACGACATTTCGTTCTTATAAATTTATTCATACTCTACTCTAAATTTTGTTGTATAAATTCCTAATCTACAAGAGAATATTTTTTTGTTTCTTCATTTTTACAAACTACTACTGTGATATGAAAACAGGCTTGCTTACGCTCTCGAACGACAAGAAGACGACATTCTTTACGCATTTCAATTAATACGCGGGTAAGCATTTGAATTGCTTCCCAAGAAGGTACAATCACGTCGGTGGCAGTGTTATAAAAATTTTTATACGAAATATCGACTGTTGTGCCATATAGATGAGCCGATTGAGTTACAGCATTCCGGTTGCGGTGAGTCAGTTTGGTTTGCATCTCTTCGGTTCGGAGCAACGAACTGACACGAAATCGATAAATTGTATCCCGTTTTTCTTTCAAACGTTGCTGAAAACGATATCCAATCTCGTTTAACATGTCGACAGCTTCGGGAATAAGATATGGTTGTGAATTTGTCAACGATTTTATTTCATAAAAGCGATTTTCGGTTACTTTTTCCAATATTTGTTTTTTAATCATCTTATCTACCTGTTTTAAAAAGGCAGAATCTGTGCTAAAAGGCTTCAATCCGTTTATTTGAGCATGCATTAATTGAATGGAATTTGGGTCGTTAAGCTTATTTGATGGACATATGGGTGCCGTTGCATATTTCGATCGGTCACAATCAACTGTTTGAACATGAAGAGGCAACTTATGAATTTTTGCAGGTTGAAAAACAAAATAGCCCACAAAAAAAATCAAAATAAGAGCAATAAAAATCAAAACAATACGAACAAAAAAAGTTTTTCTAATATTTTTCATCATGCAAATATAAAGTTGAAAGGTCTACAAATGTACGATTAATAAAGCATTTTGACAAAGCAGAAAAAATTAAAAAGGATCTAATTTTAGATATTTTTTTTACCTTTTCAGTCGTATCCCAAGTATTACAAATCAATATTTTGCAGTTATTCAAAAGCGCATAAAGCATGTAATTCACTTCTCATCTCAATATCTTCAAAATAGTATGTAAATACCTGCCTATGGATTTCATGAATTAAAAACAAATGCTTAATTTTGCAGCCTAAAATCAATAAAATATTATATATGAAACCAACTTTATTTGTGTTAGCCGCTGGGATGGGAAGCCGATACGGAGGATTAAAACAGTTAGATGGATTAGGACCAAACGGAGAAACCATTATGGATTATTCCATTTACGATGCTATTCAAGCTGGATTTGGGAAAATTGTATTTGTAATTCGTCAGAGTTTCGAGAAAGAATTTCAAGAAATTGTAGTCGACAAATTCAAAAATCTGGTCGAAACAGCACTCGTTTTTCAGGATACCAGTAAAGTTCCCGACGGATGTACATATCGCCCCGACAGAGAAAAACCTTGGGGCACTAATCATGCAGTTTTGATGGGAAAAGATGTAATAAAAGAACCGTTTGCAGTGATCAATGCCGATGATTTTTACGGACAAGAATCGTTTGCAATTTTAGCTGATTTTTTGCGTAGTGTCGAAGGTAAAAAAAATGAATATTGTATGATTGGTTATCGTGTCGGAAATACGCTTTCAGAAAGCGGAGCGGTAAGTCGCGGTGTATGTGTAGTGGACGAAAATAATAACTTGCAGAATGTAGTAGAACGTACCCATATTGAAGAAAAAACCGGAACAATCATCTATCTAGATGAAAAAGGTGAGGAATACCCGCTTGAACAAAACACACCTGTATCGATGAACATGTGGGGTTTTACTCCCGATTATTTTGAATACTCCGAATCTTATTTCAAAGAATTTTTAGTCGAAAACGGACAACAATTAAAATCAGAATTCTATATCCCTTTAGCTGTTAATAACTTAATTGTTGAAGGCAAAGCCAGTTGTAAGGTTTTAGATACGCCATCAAAATGGTTTGGTGTAACCTATGCAGAAGATCGTCCACAGGTAGTTTTAAAAATTAATGATTTGATCAAAAAAGGGATCTATCCTGAAAAATTATTTAAATAAAAAATAACGAACAATTTTTAAATTCCGGGTGTATGAAATATATTCCCGGAATTATTTATTAAAAATTTAATAATATTATGGCAAAAATTTTAGTTACAGGCGGGACAGGTTATATCGGTTCGCATACAGTGGTTGAATTGCAAAACTCTGGACACGAAGTAGTAATTATCGATAATTTATCAAACTCAAATATTGAAGTCTTGAATGGAATTGAAAAAATTTCGGGCATTCGCCCTGCATTCGAAAATATCGATTGTGTGGACTATGTTAGTATGGATAAAATGTTCGAAAAACATCAAAACATCAAAGCCATTATTCATTTCGCTGCCAGTAAAGCTGTTGGTGAATCGGTTCAGAAACCGCTTGCTTACTACCGCAACAATTTAGTATCGCTTATTAATTTATTACAACTTATGCCGATACATCATATCGAAAATATTGTATTTTCTTCATCTTGTACGGTTTATGGTCAGCCCGATCAATTACCAGTTACCGAGAATGCTCCAATTAAACCGGCTTTATCACCCTACGGCAACACCAAACAAATTGGTGAAGAAATCATTCGCGATACCATACATGCCAACCCGAATCATTATCAAAGCATTATTTTACGATATTTTAATCCCATTGGTGCACATCCCACGGCTGAAATAGGCGAACTGCCAAATGGGATTCCCAACAATTTATTACCTTTTGTTACCCAAACAGCCATTGGTTTACGCAAACAATTGCAGGTTTTCGGAAATAATTATAACACTCCCGATGGATCGGCTGTCAGGGATTACATTCACGTAGTTGATTTAGCAAAGGCTCATGTTTTAGCCGTTGAACGTATGTTAATGAATAAGACAAAAAATACCGTTGAAATTTTTAATCTTGGGACAGGACGTGGATTATCTGTACTCGAAATTATTAACACGTTCGAGAAAGTTACAGGCGTAAAAGTTCCTTACCGAATTGTTGATCGACGTGAAGGAGATATCGAAAAAGTTTGGGCTGAGCCCGGATATGCTAATTCAGAATTAGGATGGGTTGCCCATGAGACCGTAGAAGAAACCCTTCGTAGTGCCTGGGCTTGGGAATTAAAATTAGCCGAAAAAGGAAAACACGAATAGCCTTTTGAAAGACATTTATTTCAGTATCAATTTCTTTGACTCTTTAATACTTTATGCTTCCTCTAATAAATATTGGATCAGGCACATCCTACAAATTTACAGATAACAATTAATGCATTTGTTATATGCTTTATCCTTTAAAATTTACGCCGATACTCAAAGATAAAATTTGGGGGGGTACAAAACTTAACAATTACTTTGATAAAAAAGCTAAAACTGAAAAATTAGGTGAAAGTTGGGAGCTGTCGGGATATGAAGGCGACGAATCGGTTGTGTCCACAGGTTTTTTAACTGGGAATAATTTGACCGAGCTTATAGAAGTCTATATGGGCGACCTAATTGGCGACAAAGTATTTGATCAATTTGGATTATCTTTTCCCTTGCTTTTTAAATTAATTGATGCCAACGAAAATTTATCCATTCAGGTACATCCCAATGATGAAACAGCTGCCGAACGGCATCATTCATTCGGGAAAACCGAGATGTGGTTCGTGCTTGATGCTGATCAGGGAGCTGAACTAATCATAGGATTTAAACAAGATTGTTCTCAAGAAAAATACTTGGAAGCATTAAAACAAGGTACTGTAGAAGATTTGCTTCAAAAAGAAAAAGTTCAGGCAGGAGATGTTTTTTTCATTCCATCAGGCTTGATTCATGCCATTGGAAAAGGAGTAGTTGTTGCTGAAATTCAGGAAAGCAGTGATATTACTTACCGCATTTATGATTACAAACGTACTGACGACCAAGGTAATGAACGTGAATTACATACCGATCAAGCGTTGGATGTGATAAAATTCGAAGCTTCGCGAAATCCAAAAACTCATTACCATGCAGCATTAAATGAAATAACATCCTTAGTACATTGTGAGTATTTTAACACTAATTTAATTCGGTTCGACTTACCACTTTCACGAAATTATGGTCTAATCGACTCATTCGTGGTCTACATGTGTGTTGAAGGTGAAATAGAAATAGAATGCAATGGTGAAAAAACATCTTTAATAAAAGGCGAAACAGTTTTAATTCCGGCTCAAATTAATGAAATCGGATTGATTCCAAAAGAAAGTTCCGCTTTGATAGAAGTATATATTCCATGATATAGAAAAATAATATTATCAGAAAGCATTATATTTATTACCAATTATTTAACACCACGAATACAGCATAATTATTCAAATATATTTTTAAAAAATCTATTATTTAGTACCGCTCAACTTTTTAATCCTCAAATTAATTCTTTTCCGGATTCTATAAAGAAATCCGGGTTTTGTAATTAAAAACAAGCATAGTTTTTCAATCCATTCTGTTTTTTAATCTTCCGAACCTGTTTTTTAGTATATTTGTGTCGAAAAATCCATTCGATATTATGTTGACTTTAAAAATCAGTACAATTTGTTTAAAAATTAAACCTTCAAATTTTAATTTGAAAAGTACTTTAATATGGTTTAGTATCTTTTCGAGTTTATATTTGAGAGCACAGACGAATGACTACCAAGAATTTAACAACATAACTTTATATCCGAATGCATCAATGATTTATTGTTTTGTGCAGGATGCGCAAAAGATAGTTTGGTTAGGTACCGATAAAGGATTATTCAGCTACGATGGCTATTCCATTCAATCACATCAATTTTCAATTAAAGTAAATAAAAACCGCACAAACACAAAAATTAACTGTGGATTATTCATAGATGCAAACCACCTATATCTGGGAGCCGATAACGGCATGCTCATTTACAATATCCATAATGACCAATATGAAGCAAATCCCATAATTTTCCCCCAAGATATCCGGTCATTGGCACTCGATCATCAAAAATTATGGATTGGAACGTTACAAGGATTATTTTGTTATTCGTTGACCAATCATTCGATTGAAAACTTTAGTTCAAAAAAAAAATATGGAATACCCCACCCTACAATTTACTCAATTATTATTACACAAAAAAAAGACATATTCGTGGGTACATACAACGGACTTTGTTTTAAAACACCGGAGGAAACCAAATTCCGTATAATACATTTACCCGTTTTATCATCCAAAAATAGTTTATTAGTCAATTCATTACTCGAAGATACTGCTCAACATTGCATTTGGGTCGGTACCGAAGGGTATTTATTCCGTTATTTCTCAGATACTAAAAAAATTGACCGAATCAGTGACTTAGACGGAAATTCGATAAAATCCTTAGCTCTTGATGCTGATGACAATTTGCTGATAGGAACCGACAATGGTTTATACTGGCTTAACAAAAAAAATAATCTTATCTGGCAGGTAGTACATGATTCACGTTATTCAAACTCGTTGATCAATAATATAATTTGGAGCATTTACGTTGACAAAGATAAAAATGCTTGGTTTGGAACTGATTATGGTATATCTATGTTTAAACACAATAAAAACTATCGCTGGATACCTATTTCTGAAATCACCGGATCGGGTGAAGGGAACCAGTTTCAGACAATTTTTAAAGACTCTCACCAAAACTTATGGTTTGGCGGTACAAATGGATTAATTTTAATTGATAATAAGAAGCGAAGCTATTGGTTCAAAATGGACAACAAACGTTTCCAGATATCACATAACCGGGTTCGCTGCATTTATGAAACTCCTGATCATCAGCTCTGGATAGCAACCGATGGCAGTATAAACCGATTTGATTACAACTTACGAAAATTTATTCATTATAACATAGTGGACAGTACCCGAAGCCGAAATGCCAATTGGGCTTACCAAGTTTTGGAAGATAAAAAAGGAAGGCTTTGGGTTGCAAGTTGTTTGGGAGGAATATTTGTTGTTAATAAAACAAAACTGCTAAAAAACACGTCGAATCCAAATCTGGCAGAACAAAATTTTTATTTTCATCCAGGAAAAAACAGTCTGTCAGATAATTACATTACACATATAGTCAGTGATTTAAGCGGGAATGTGTGGGCATTGACGTACAACAATCAATTAAATAAAATAGATTCGAAAACCGGGAATGTAACAAAAATGCAGATATTACCAGACAGCTATCAACTTTCGAATGGAAATGTTTACAGTTTAATCAGCGACCGTGAGGGTATACTTTGGGTTGGTTATAATGGTGGACTCGCTCGAATCGATCCACGAAGTAATAAAGTACAACAAATCAATTTTGAAGGGCTTAAAAACAACCGCATTCGATTGCTGACTGAAGAAAATAATCATATCTGGATTATTGGTTCATCTGGAACATACGTTTTAAATAAAAAGAATTTCAATATTCAATATGTCAACGTATTAAACAAGGATTATTCAAGTAGTTTTTACGATTCAAAACAAAATCAAATATATTTAGGAGGAGTGGATGGGTATGTAGTATTTTCTCCTCAAATTTTACAAGAAAAATCAACAGCATCAAAAGTAATTCTTACTTCCTTCTATGTCAATGATAAAGCATTTATTAATGGGATTGATTACAAAGGAAAAAGCATCCGTTATTTGAGCAAAATAATATTAAATTACAATCAAAATAACCTGAGTTTTGAATGTTCTGATTTGGGATTCTCACCCGAAGAAAATCCCAAATTCAGTTATCGGTTGGAAGGATTGCAAAATGAATGGCGTATTTTGACAGAAACACGTAATCGCATATCGTACACAAACTTATCTCCGGGAGAATATACACTTTTAGTTGGCAAAGCCAATGCGGAAGGTAAAGTTCAAAACGGATATGCATCGATGAAAATAAAAATCAAAGCTCCATGGTATTTCAATATATGGAGTAAATTACTCTATTTTATTTTATTAGCCGGATTTGTTTTGTGGATATATAACTATTTTCACGAAAAGCACATATTAAAAATTGAACGCATTGAAAAGGAAAAATCAATCGAACTCTCAAAATTGAAAATCGATTTTTTCACCAATGTTTCTCATGAATTCAAAACTCCGCTCAGCCTGATTATTGGTCCGTTAAGTAAAATAATCATGGAAACAAAACAACCAATTTTAAAGAAACAACTTTCGCTTGTTCAGCAAAATGCCTTACGATTAAACGAATTGATTCAACAGATAATTGGTTTTGAGCGGTTTGATGAAAATTCTAATAAGAATATTATCCTTTCTGATGTGGAATTTGTAGAATTTGCACGGAGTATTTTTTCACTTTACGAAACCTCGTTCCGTAATAAAAATATCCAATCTTATTTCAACACTCAGGAAGAAGAAATTATTGTACAGGTAGATATTTTGAAAATTGAATCGATACTGAACAATCTAATATCAAATGCTTTAAAATACAGCAATGAAGGAGGCGAAGTAAATTTTGAAATTACAATTGATCCTGAAGAAGAGCAAACAATCATTTTAAAATTAACAGATAACGGCATTGGAATACCCTCAGATGAACTCCCTTATGTATTTGATCGATTTTTCCAGTCGCGTCAAACTAAATTAAATAAAGACAGTTCGGGAATAGGATTATATTTAGTTAAGAATTTTGTAAAATTACATCAGGGAAAAATAAAGATTGAATCAGCAGAACGTGTTGGCACAACCGTTGAAGTGAGGATGCCAGTTATTAAAAATGAAACTAAAATTATAGAATCTGATGAAAAAGAGAAAATTTCATCGACTCAAAAAGTTATTCCTGAAAAATCCATTTTAATTGTAGAAGATAATTTGGAGATAAGTCAGTTTTTGGTAGAAATTTTAAGCCCCATCTATCATTGCAAAGTTGCCCACAATGGAAAAACGGCTTTAGATCAACTTGTTCATTTAAAACCCGATTTAATAATTGTAGATGTAATGATGCCAATCATGGATGGCATTGAATTCACCCGCCAATTAAAAAAACAAAAAAATCAATCGGATATTCCAATGATTATGCTCACAGCCAAAAACGATAAACGTACCGAAGAACAAAGTATTTCGCTCGGAATTAACATGTTTATTACTAAACCATTCGACACAAACCTATTATTAATGCGTGTGAATCAATTAATTAAATCTAAACAATTCCTTGAACAAAAAATTAGGTTGGAACAAATTGCTGTTTTGAAACCTATTGAAATTCAATCGACAGATGAACGATTTTTAGATAATTTAACACGTTTAATTGAAGAAAAAATTGCTGATCCATCTTTAAACGTAAATTACCTGAGCGAAATCACAGGAATCAGCACAAAACAAATTTACCGCAAAATAAAACAACTTACCAGCTTGACTCCCGTAGATTATATACGTACCATTCGACTTAAAAAAGCCTCCATGCTGCTATTGCAACGAAAATTCTCTGTCGCCGAAATTATGTACATGGTAGGTTTTTCTAACGCCTCATATTTTTCAAAATGCTTTCAAAATCAATTTGGTAAGACTCCAAAGCAATACATGGAATCCAACAACAATTAAACTTAGATTGTACACCGTGTCTGATTTGTGTTATATTTTGTCCTAAATAAACTTGCTGGCACAAAAAATCATTTGTTTATTTGCATCAACATTTTGAGGCTATTTATTTAGATCGGATTGTTGATTTAATTTATTCACCAAATTTAATATTTTATGAAAAGAAGCATTTTTCACTCGAAACATGTTCATCGTTGGTTTGAGTTAGCAGCATTTATCTGCATTCCTATTTTCATGCAACTCAATCCGCTCAAAGCGCAATCAAACGGACAAGAAAACATCAGAAAACAAATTACCGGAATGATTGTGGACGAAAAAGGAGAATCCGTGCCAGGTGTCAACATCATGATTAAAGGAACAAAAATTGGCACCTTATCCGACTTGAACGGCAAATTTGCAATTCAATTGCCAAGTAGCAAATCCGATCTGGTCATTTCTTTTATCGGATATCAAACTCAAACTTTATCTGTTAGCACAAAAAGCATGGTTAAAGTACAGTTAATACCCGATGCAAAACAACTAGACGAACTTATCGTCGTTGGTTACGGAACTCAAAAAGCCAAAGATCTCACTGGCAACATTTCAGTGGTAAGTGCGCATGATTTTGAAAAAGCCCCACTTACAAATGCTGAAAGTTTGATTGCGAACAAAATTTCGGGTGTGCAGGTTTTACCATTCAGTGGAAAGCCCGGTGCAGGTAGTTCATTCCTCATTCGGGGTGGTGCATCATTAAGTTCAACAAACGATCCATTAATCGTGATTGATAATGTTCCACTTGAAGGATGGAACGGTGGTCCAGGAATGATTAGTCAAATCAACCCAAACGATATAGAAAGTTTCACTGTATTAAAAGATGCTTCAGCTTCAGCAATTTACGGTTCAAGAGCTTCGAATGGTGTAATCCTCATCACCACTAAAAAAGGTGGAAAAGGCAAAATGAAAGTCGATTTTATATCCAACCTAAGAATGCAAAGCCTGCGTGAACAAATTCCTGTGCTTACAGCCGATCAGTACAGAACTATTGTTTCACAAATCGGTAATCCAATGATTGCTCCAGGCACAGCCAATACCAACTGGCAAAAGGAGATATTTCAGGATGCCTTAGCCCACGATTATAACCTTAGCCTCAGCGGACAATTAAAATGGCTTCCTTATCGCATTTCCGGAAGTTATCTGAATCAAAACGGAATTTTAGAAACCGGTAATTACGAACGAGCAACTGCAGCCATCAATTTAAATCCAAGCTTTTTGAAAAATGCTTTAAAAATCAATGTAAGCCTGAAAGGATCCTACGAAAATGAACGTATTGCCAATGCTAATGCCATTTGGTCAGCTTCCACCTTTGATCCCACACAGCCTGTCCATGTGACTGATCAAACCTATGGTGGTTATTTTCAGTACACTCAATTTGCATCAAATCCGGCTCTCACAAATCTCAATCCTGTTGCAATGCTTAATCAGGTAAAAGAAACAAACAAAACATTCCGGAGCGTCGGCAATATTCAAGCTGATTATAGCATGTTCTTCCTCCCAGATCTACATTTAAATGTAAATGCCGGCTATGATATTTCATCTGCTGAATATAATTATTTTACACCTGCCAATAATTTTGCATATAATATAGCCGGTGGAAGAATGTACAATGCAAATCCGAACCGGATTACCAGTAACACGCTTTTTGAATCGTATTTATTTTACAGTAAAACATTACCCAACATCAAAAGCAAGTTTGATGTTACCGCAGGATACTCGTACAACAACTTTCTAACTACCAATTACAGTTACCCGAGCTACAACGCAGCTGATAGCTTAGTTGCTGGAAGTGTGCCGGTATATCCTTTTGACAAACCCAGTCATTCCATTATTTCCTTTTACGGAAGATTGAATTTCGCATTTCAGGAAAAATATTTACTCACAGCTTCCCTTCGTGACGATGCTTCATCACGTTTCGCACAAAAACATCGCTGGGGACTATTCCCATCCATGGCATTGGCATGGAAAATTAAAGAAGAAAAATTTTTGAAAAACAATTCTACCATTTCAGATTTAAAATTACGTCTTGGCTTTGGTGTTACCGGTCAACAGGATGGTCTTGCAAACTATTATCCGATTCCACGTTATACAACAAGCGGTGCAAATTATCAATACTCTGTAGGAAATTCAGCTTATTACACCGTATGGCCACAAGTGTACAACCCCGATTTGAAATGGGAAGAAACTTCCACCGCAAATATCGGCATCGATTACGGTTTTTTTGACCACCGAATCACAGGAAGTTTGGATGTATATCAAAAAAACACCAAAGATTTATTAAACACCATTACCATCCCTTATGGTATTAGCTTTGGTTCAACCATGACTAAAAACATCGGTTCAATGATAAATAAAGGTATTGAATTTAATATTAAAGCCATAGCAATACAAACGAAAGATTTTAATTGGGATTTGAGCTTTAACGGCACCTATAACGAAAATAAAATTACACGCATTAGTACCGGAAATGACAATGGTGTAGGACTTTTCAGCGATGCAACTTTAGTGAATACGGTTGGTTTCAGTAGAAACACTTTCTATTTGTATCATCAGGTATATGATCAACAAGGACATCCCATTGAAGATCAAATGTTTGATGTAAACGGCGATGGACTTACAAACGCCAAAGACAGGTACATAACAGGCAAATCATCATTACCCAAATATATGTTTGGATTCAATACTAATCTTCAATATAAAAAATGGAGCATTGGCGCTTCTTTCCATTCGAATATTGGAAATTACATTTATTACAAACCACAGGATAATGCTATTGCAATTACAGGATGGTCTACTTCACAGAATCTGAGTACGATGTATTATCAATCTTTATTCAGTCATACAAACCAGTATGAAAATTACAGTGATTATTACTTACAAAATGCTTCGTTCCTCAAAATGGATAATGCTTATGTTGCTTACGATTTCGGAAATATTATTCCTAAGGACAACGTGCGGTTAAAGTTAAATGCTTCCGTTCAAAATATATTCACCATTACCAAGTTTACAGGTCTTGATCCTGAATCGAACAGCGGAACACAAAATGCATATCCAGTTCCCCGCGTTTTTGCAGTTGGTTTGAACCTTAATTTTTAATCTTTAAAGAAAATCAAATATATGAAAATTACAATATACAAATTAAACTCAAAGGTGTTCCTTTTGTTAGCTTTAGCTCTATTCAGCTTTAGTTCATGTCTAAGCGACTTAGATAAAATGCCTTCTAACGACATTACGGGCACAAAGCAATACAGCACTGTCGAAGGATACAAACAAAGTATGGTTTCAATCTTTTCGAATTTAGCCTATGGCAGTTTTTTACGGTACTATTGGGGCATGCAGGAATATACTACCGACGAAGCAGTAAGTACTTGGAACGATGATGGCGGAAATGCAGTATTTCATCAACTGGCATGGAGTGCCGATGCTCCTGCCATTACATATGTCTATTCCACCATGTTGACAACCATTACATATTGCAATAATTATTTACTTGAATCGACCGATGCTAAGATTTCAAGTAGAGGATTCAACAGTTCCGAAACAACCCAAATTAAACAATTTAAGGCCGAAGTCCGATATTTACGCGCCTATTCGTTTTGGGTATTAATGGATTTATATGGTAATCCACCTTTCCCAACTGAAGAAACTTTAGGTTTTTCAGCTCCGAAACAGATTAAGCGCAAAGACTTATTTACTTTTATTGAATCTGAGCTGAAAGCAATCGAACCTGATTTGGCACCTGCCAGAACAAATGAATGGGGTCGACCGGATCAAGCTGCCGATTGGGCACTGCTGGCACGCATGTATTTAAATGCAAAAATTTATACTGGAACAGAAGACTACACCGATGCTATTACGTTTAGTAAAAAAGTAATTGATGCGGGTTATTCGTTAGAAAATAATTACAGCTGGTTATTTCTTGGTGACAATCATTTGAATACCAATGAATTTATTTTTACTATCAATTATAATAATTCAAATGAAACCTGGAATGGTACCAATTTTCTTGCATTGGGTGCTGCGGGTGTTCCTGCTTCAATTAACGGACTATCAGGAAGTTGGAATAACTTCAGAATGACTGAACAAATTCCGGCTTTATTTCCTACTGCTGATACAACCGTGGACAAAAGGGCTGAGTTTTATACAACCGGTCAAAACCTTAAAGTGGAAAATATAACTGTTAGCACTGATGGTTATTCGGCTTACAAATATCGAAATGTAAAAAGAGATGGAAGTATCATTGTACAAAACAATTCGTATAACAACCTATCAGATATTGATTTTCCTGTATTTCGATTAGCCGAAATGTACCTGATTTATGCTGAATCAGTATTAAGAGGCGGAACAGGAGGCGATATAACTACTGCTTTACAATACATCAACAAAATTCGTGGTCGTGCTTATGACAATAATCCGGCATCAACAAAAGGAAATATCACCCAAAATCAACTTACACTCGATTTCATCATTAAAGAAAGAGCACGCGAACTTTATTGGGAAGCTCAACGCCGGACAGACTTAGTTCGTTTTAATCTGCTTACAACAGCCGATTATCTCTGGGCTTGGAAAGGGAATGCGTTAGCAGGAAAAGCGGTAGACAGCAAATACAATATTTTTCCAATTCCAACTTCCGATTTGTTAGCCAATCCAAATCTGGTTCAAAACGATAATTATTAATTCTGAAATTTATTGTAATTTCAAAAGATCAATATTCAAATATGAAAAATATGAAAAAGAATATATTACGATTATCAGCCTTATTATTCAGTTTGATACTCATAGCTTCTTGCACCGATAATGAAGTTAAATATATGGCACAGCTCCCGAAAACCGGTGATTTTAAACTGAAATCAAGTTCCGATTCAATAATTCTGAGAGATACAATGGCAAGTACCCACACCGCTATTGCATTCAACTGGGATTCATTGGTTTATAAAGTATCCACGCCGGTTACATTTACCTTGCAAATGGATACAGCCAACGGAAATTTTGCAAATCCACTCGAAGAGGATATTCCTTTAAACACGTATAAAACAGCATACACCGACTCCATTTTCAATAAAAAGATGCAAAAT
This sequence comes from Bacteroidota bacterium, assembly GCA_021779195.1. Taxonomy (GTDB): domain Bacteria; phylum Bacteroidota; class Bacteroidia; order Bacteroidales; family Paludibacteraceae; genus Paludibacter. Next base: position 103,791 of record JAJYBB010000010.1, read on the forward strand.
TTGTTGAAATTGAAACCAAATATCGCTTCACATGTTCAGGTACGGGTGAAAGCTAATTTGGCATTTGGAAATTTACCCGTATTTTCGAACACGTTAAATTTATCTGTTACTCCTTACAAAATCGCTAAAATTGTATCTTATCTTTATATGCCTGGACCTTTGAGCGGTGGCTGGAATAACTTTACAAATAAATTATGTTCGCGAAACAACGATGGAAATTACGAAGGTTATATAAAAGCCAATCAATGGGATAATTTCAAATTTACCACCAAAGCTGATTACACCGGCTCAACTTATGGAAGTAAACCAAATTCACTTTACACGTTGGATGCTGCTTCTGATCAATGGAATATTTGGTTTGATGCTGCCGGGTATTTCTTAATTAAAGCCGATTTAAACAATATGAACTGGAATAAAACTGCTATCAATTCGTTCTGTGTTACCGGAGATTTTAATAACTGGAGTTTAACTGCAAATCCTATGACTTATGATACTGTCAATAAAGTATGGACAGCATCATGCACCATCTCGACCATTGGTTACGGCTTTCAAATTATTGGGAATGGTGATTGGGGCTTCAAATATGGCGACAATGACGGTGGTAAAGATGCCGGTGAATTGACCTTTGGTGGTGCTAATATCAAACCAACAAGTACTGGCACTAAAACTATAACAATGGATTTAAGTAATCCTGCTCAGTACACTTATAAAATTCAATAATCTGATCAGACAACAGTTTTTTCAACATAATTTTAAATAGTTGAATAACTGTTGTTTATTCAATATGAATAAAAAAATGAAAACAATAATTTTCACCATTTTGCTGTCAATTTCAATATCAGGATTTTCAACTACAAAACAACCAAAAATTGAACCATTTGCCAAAGGAGCTGATATCAGCTGGTTGCCACAAATGGAAGCTTCAGGTTATAAATTTTACAACGAAAAAGGAAAACCTGAAGATTGTTTAAAAATTTTGAAAAATTACGGCATTAATACCATTAGATTACGAACCTTTGTAAATCCGAATGAAAACAGAGCCAGCGGACATTGCAGCAAAGATGAAACCATAGACTTGGCAAAAAGAGCAAAAAAAGAAGGCATGCGCGTAATGATTGACTTTCATTACAGCGATTCTTGGGCTGATCCGAGTAAACAAAGAAAACCCCAAGCATGGGAAGGTTTAAATTTTGAACAATTGAAAAAAACATTGTATGATTATACATTCGATGTAATGAAAGCGTTGAAAAAAGCGGGCGTAAATCCAGAATGGGTGCAGGTTGGTAATGAAATTCCTTCCGGAATGATTTATCCGGAAGGAAGTACTGATAACTGGTCGCAATTGGTACAACTGATAAATCAGGGCTATGATGCAATTAAAGCCGTGAGCCCTAAAACTAAAGTAATTCTCCATATCGATCAAGGAAATAATAATGCCCGTTTCCGATGGTGGTTCGATAATGCCACGAAATATGGTGCAAAATATGATGTAATCGGTATGTCATATTATCCATACTGGCTCGAAGGTCATCCCGATTATACCTTGTCTATCGATGATTTAGGTAAAAACCTGAAAGATATGGCTTCACGCTATGGCAAAGATGTAATGGTGGTTGAAGTTGGCGGAGAGGATGATAAAATTCAAAATACATACAATATGCTAAAAGCTGTCATAGAAAAAGTGAAGGAAGTACCCCACAATCAAGGATTAGGTGTAATTTATTGGGAACCGGAAGGTGCACGTAGCTGGAGTCATTACGCACTAAGTGCATGGGGAAGTGACGGAAAACCGACTAAAGCGATGGAAGCATTTCGATAGTATTCAATATTAACAATAATCATGAAAAGAAAACTCACTTTACTAATTCTTTTACTGTTACTTAATTACAACTTCATTTTTAGCCAAAATACGATCGCTTTGACTTCAGAATTTGCAAAAGGGGCAGATATCAGTTGGCTGCCACAAATGGAAGCTTCAGGCTATACCTTTTATAATGATAACGGAGCAGCAGAGGATTGTTTCAAGATAATAAAAGATCACGGTATTAATACAATCCGTTTACGATGCTGGGTAAATCCATCCAACGATTCAAAAAACGGACATTGTAGTACTTCCGAAACCGTTGCAATGGCTGTTCGAGCTCAGCAATGGGGAATGAACTTAATGATTGATTTTCATTACAGCGATACCTGGGCTGATCCAGGTCAACAGACAAAACCTGCTGCATGGGTTGGTGCAAATTTCACTACTTTACTCTCAGATTTATATAATTATACGTTCGATGTAATGTCTGCCTTAAACGCTGCCGGCGTAACTCCAAAATGGGTTCAGGTTGGAAATGAAATTACAAACGGATTCGTTTATCCTGAGGGTAGCACAAGCAATTGGTCTCAATTGGCACAACTGATTAACAAAGGATATGATGCGGTCAAAGCAGTGAGTCCGACCACAAAAGTAATTCTGCACATCGACCAGGGAAATAACAACAGCCGCTTTCGAAACTGGTTTGATAATGCAAAATTTTACGGTGCAAAATATGATGTGATCGGGATGTCCTATTATCCGTACTGGCTAAGTGGAAGTCCAGATTATACTTTATCAATCAATGATTTAGGTAACAATCTGAATGATATGGTTTCACGCTATGGCAAACAAGTTATGGTTGTAGAAGTTGGAGGATTAGCCTCTGCTCCCCAAAACACCTATGACCTACTGACAGCAGTAATAAATAAAGTAAAAGCCGTACCGAATAATAATGGTTTAGGAGTCATTTATTGGGAACCGGAAGGTGCCCAAAACTGGAGTGGATACCCTTTGAGTGCATGGGGAAATGATGGAAAACCAACATTTGCCTTAAATGCTTTTAACGATTTGACAGCTTTAAAAGCAACCGCTGATTCACAATTAATTATGCATCAGGATAAACAAAATGGAATGATTCATTTTAATGAAACTTTATCAAAAATTGAAATTATCAACATCAATGGAACAATTTTATATTCAGTTTCAAAATCAAATTCAATTTCGTTAAACCAATTGCAAAAAGGAGTATATCTTGTTCGAACCACTGAAAATAACACTTCCAAAGTCTCAGTATTCAAATGTATTCAATAACTGAAACTAAATCTTATGAAAAATTTAATTTTATTAATACTACTGATTCCCAATATATTATCTTCACAAAATTGCAGAGAAATATTGAATTTCAATACCGGTTGGCAATTTCAAAATCAGGAAGATTTTACTTCAACAACTATTCTACCATTTCAATCCGAGTATTCGTTTAACAGTTGGGAAACGGTCAACTTACCCCATACTGCCAAAATTGAACCTTTAGTGATCGAAAACCCGTGGCAAGGAGTCAGCTGGTACAAAAAAGACTTTGTTGCTAAACCGGAATGGAAAAACAAAAAAATTTATATTGAATTTCAGGCGGTTATGCAATTAGCAAAAGTATGGTTAAATGGCAAAAAAATAGCTACTCATTTTGGTGGATACACCCCATTTACGATAGACATTTCGAAAATTGTTGATTTTGAGAAAACGAACCGTTTAATTGTCCAAACAGACAATCACGATAACCCTGAAATTCCACCCGGAAAACCCATTTCAAAATTAGATTTTTGCTACTACAGCGGCATTTACAGAAACGTTTCACTGATTGTAACCAATCTGTTGCACATTACCGATGCAATAAGCGAGAACCTTCCTGCGAACGGTGGTATTCGCGTTTGGTATCCTGAAGTTTCCAACCATTTGGCAACTATTGCTATCAAAACTCAAGTGAAGAATGAAAATTCCACCTCTGAATCGTTTCGATTAGTTTTAAAATTGACTGATAAATCAGGGAAAACCATTAAAATTTTAAAATCTGAAAATCAAACAGTTCAAATCAATAAATCTAAATCCATTTTGCAAAATATTTCACTTCAGGAACCATATCTTTGGAATCCAGACCATCCCAATTTATACAAATTAATGGTTGGTATTCAACAACATAATAAAATAATCGACGAACAAGAGCTCAATATCGGAATCCGGAAATTTGAAATTAGGGGCGAACGATTATTTTTAAATAAAGAACCATTATTATTAACAGGTACCAATCGTCATCAGGAATATCCATATATCGGTAATGCCTTGTCGGACAATGCTCAATATCGCGATGCAGTAAAAATTAAGCAAGCCGGATTTAATATTGTCCGACTCTCGCATTATCCCCAATCACCTGCATTTATGGATGCCTGCGACAAATTGGGAATATTAACTATTGCAGCAATTCCAGGTTGGCAATTTGTAGGCGACAGCATTTTTATGCAACGGTCGTATCAGGATGCCCGTGATTTAATTCATCGGGATCAAAATCATCCATCAGTAGTTTTTTGGGAACTTTCACTCAACGAATCGGCTATGCCTGATTATTTTATGAAAAAAATGAATGAAATTGCACGAGAAGAATCTCCTGAGTCGAAACTGATTACCTGCGGTTGGATCAATAAATTTTATGATGTATGGATTCCAGCACGCCAACATGCCAAATTTCCAACTTACTGGAAAAAATATTCAGGAAAAACACCGTTGTTTACAGGAGAATATGGCGATTGGGAATATTTCGCTCAGGATGCTGGTTTAAATCAATCCGGATATGCCGGTTTGAAATCCGATGAACGCACAAGCCGTCAATTTCGTGGTGATGGTGAAAAACGAATGCTACAACAAGCTACCAATTTTCAAGAAGCACACAATGACAACCTCCGAAATCCGCATTTGGGAGATGCAAACTGGTTAATGTTTGATTACAATCGAGGGTATTCTCCTGATATCGAGGCATCGGGTATCATGGACATTTTCCGTTTGCCTAAATTTGCTTATTATTTTTACAGTAGCCAAAGAGAAAAGCCATTTTTAAAAATTGCATCATTCTGGAATGACACATCCGATTTTCACGACTTGAAAGTATTTTCAAACTGCGATGAAGTAGCTCTTTACCTGAATGAAAAACAAATTGATCGGAAAACCGTTGAACGGGATAATATTTCGGACAAACTGCCCCACCCGCCTTTCATTTTTCATCTTAAAAATTACCAGGCAGGCAGGCTAAGAGCGATTGGATTTATAAATAACAAAAAGATATTGGAGGATATTGTAAGCACTTCGGGCAAACCGGCATACATAAAATTAAGCTACGATCAAAGTGGAAAACCGTTAAAAGCAGATGGTTCTGACGTAGTATTTGTTTATGCAACCATTTCTGATTCGAATGGAAATCCGGTTTATGATTCAACTATACCGGTTATGTTCGATATCAAAGGAAATGGAAAATTAATCGGACAAAATCCAATAAAAGCCGAAGCAGGCATTGCTACGATATTGTTACAAGCTGGCACAAGTACAGACAAAATATTAA
>JAJYBB010000033.1 GCA_021779195.1 Bacteroidota bacterium
CCAATTGTCGCATTTGCCTTCTGACAAGTGCTCTCTTTTTTTTTGTGTTTATCAATTTTAATCACATGATTTAAAACAAAAAAGAGGTGTTTTACCTCTGTATTAACAAATTATTTACGTATGAAAATGCCTACATTTTTACATCATCTTTATATTTTCTATAAAGATGGATTTACCGGAATGACGGTTGGTAAATCGCTGTGGATTATTGTGATAATAAAGCTTTTTATTATGTTTTTCATTTTAAGGCTTTTCTTTTTCCCAAATTATTTGAATTCACATTATAATGATGCTCAAAGTAAAGCCAATCATGTCAGAAAAGAACTAATCAGCAAACAAATTAAATAACAAAATCGATGAACAGATATGAATATTTATTATATAAATAATTATTTATCAAATACTTGAAAAAATTATGGAATTATTAGACGCTTCTTTATTAGGTTGGTCAAGAGCGCAGTTTGCAATGACCGCAATGTATCATTGGTTATTTGTACCGCTTACCTTGGGTTTGGGGGTTATCATGGCTGTCATGGAAACCTTTTATTTAACTACCGGCAAGGAAGAATGGAAGAAAGCAACCAAATTTTGGATGACATTATTTGGTGTAAATTTCGCAATTGGAGTAGCCACCGGAATAATACTGGAGTTTGAATTTGGCACGAACTGGTCAAATTACAGTTGGTTTGTTGGCGACATTTTTGGAGCACCATTGGCTATCGAAGGAATTTTGGCTTTTTTCATGGAAGCAACATTTATTTCCATCATGTTTTTTGGGTGGAATAAAGTTGGAAAGAAATTTCACTTAGCATCCACCTGGCTTACCGTCTCTGGGGCGACCCTCTCAGCATTATGGATTTTGGTAGCTAATGCATGGATGCAATATCCGGTAGGAATGGAGTTTAACCCAAGTATGACACGCAACGAAATGATTAACTTTTGGAGCATCCTTTTATCTCCGGTTGCCATTAATAAGTTTTTGCATACTGTTACATCCGGCTGGGTGCTGGGTTCGTTGTTTGTCATTGGCATCAGTTCGTGGTATTTAATTAAAAAGCGAGAAATAGAGTTTGCTCTCCGCAGCATGAAGGTGGCTGCCATATTTGGTATCGTGGCGACCGTTTTAATTATTGTTACAGGAGATGGTTCAGCGTATCATGTATCTCAACGTCAGCCAATGAAATTGGCAGCAATGGAAGGGCTTTATAAGGGAAAAACCCATAATGATCTGGTGGCTTTCGGTATTTTAGATCCCGATAAAAAAGAATACAACGATGATAAAGATCCTTATCTTTTCAAAATGAACATACCTATTCCTGGAATGTTGTCGTATTTGGCATATCGTGATGGAAATGCTTTTGTACCTGGCATTAAAGATATTATCGATGGTGGTTATCAGGTTAAACATGCGGGCGAAAAGGGAATTGCTTTATCGTTTGCCGAAAAACATGAACGCGGTAAAAAAGCTATAGAGGCACTTTCAGCTTACCAAAAAGATATAAATGCACAAGATACCACGGATGCGAACATTCAAAAAGCAGAATTGAAAAAAAATTACCCATATTTTGGTTATGGCTATCTTGATAAACCAAACGAACTGATACCAAATGTTCCACTTACTTTTTATTCTTTCCATTTGATGGTGATGTTGGGTATGTATTTTCTCGCATTATTCATTGTCGTGTTATTTTTTATATATCGAAAAAATATTCAGCGACAGAAATGGCTGTTATGGATTTCGTTATTTACTATTCCGCTTGGGTATTTAGCTGGAGAATTGGGTTGGGTGGTTGCCGAAGTCGGACGCCAGCCTTGGGCAATTCAGGATGTTTTACCCGTTCAGGCAGCTCTTTCAAATATCTCAGCCAATTCTGTTAAAATCACATTCTTTCTGTTCCTTATTTTGTTTACGGCATTGTTGGTTGCTGAAATTCGAATCATGTTGAAACAAATAAAAAAAGGATCGGAAAGTGAAACAAATCTTTAAAAAACAAATATTATTTGAATTTAATCTTTTGATTATCAACCTATTCTTGTCTAAATTTTTTAAAATTATAATATTATGATTACATATTCAATTCTTCAACATTATTGGTGGCTTATTATTTCACTATTAGGTGGTATTTTGACATTTCTCTTGTTTATCCAAGGTGGACAGTCGATGATTTTTTCATTGGCAAAAACCGAAGATGAACGACGACTAATTATCAATATATTAGGACGGAAATGGGAATTTACATTTACTACGCTTGTAACTTTTGGCGGAGCTGTGTTTGCTTCCTTTCCGTTGTTTTATTCCACCAGCTTTGGTGGTGCATATTGGGTATGGATGATTATTCTTTTCTGCTTTGTAATGCAAGCAGTAGCTTACGAGTTTCAGCGTAAACCCGGTAATGTATTTGGCAAAAACACATACCGTACTTTTTTGTTTATCAATGGATTATTAGGATCATTTTTATTGGGTGCCGCCATTGCTACATTCTTTACAGGTTCTGATTTTAATGTAAACAAAGCAAATATTACTTCCAGCATTCAACCGGTTATCAGTTCGTGGGGTAATCCGTGGCACGGGTTGGAAGCATTGCTCGATGTTCGAAACTGGCTATTGGGCTTGGCAGTTTTCTTTTTAGCTCGTACCCAAGCAGTTCTATATTTTATCAATCGGTTAGATAATGAGGTGCTCGAAAAAAGATCACATAAATTTCTTTGGTACAATGCTATTCCATTTTTAATTTTCTTCCTAACCTTTGTAATATGGACGCTTTTAGGAAAAGGGTTTGCGATTGATCCCCTGACTAATTCAGTATCACTGGAACCCTATAAATATCTTCATAATTTTTTGGAAATGCCCGTAGTTCTTATCCTATTTTTATTAGGAGTCGTTGGTGTTTTATGGGGAATTATTGGTACTGTTTTGTCTGTTCAATTTAAATCCGGAATTTGGTATACAGGCATCGGAACCATTCTTGCAGTTTGCAGTTTATTGCTGATAGTTGGATTCAACAACACTTCATTTTATCCTTCATCCTCCGATTTACAGAGCTCCTTAACTATTTTCAATGCTTCGTCGAGTCGGTTTACTCTTACTGTAATGTCGTATGTATCAATTTTAATTCCTTTTGTGTTGGGTTATATTTTTTACACTTGGCATATTATGGAAAAGAAACGGACTGACATTGCCGATGTGAATGGAGATGATCATGCATATTAATGAAAATCCAGAAGCATACTTAAACAGGCTTTCCACGAATTGGAAAGCCTGTTTAATATTGTTAGAAATTATATAACAATTTACTATTCAATACTTTTCCAATAAATGGGTTCTTTCAAACCAGTGTGAATATTTCTGTAAATTAAATTTAACCTAAATTAAATACAAAGTGAACATTCTTTGAAAAAAACCGATAACTTTGTGGGTTGATTGCAGGCATTTAAGTTAACTTAGCAAAAGAAACCGAGCGCTTAATTCCATACGTTTTCAACCCAACCAAAAATTATGATTATGGAAAAAACACCGGAAACTGTGGATAGAAATCCATCAGTGGCTGGGAAATTTTATCCGGCCGACAAAAATGAATTACATCAAGAGCTTAAAATGCTTTTTGATTCAGCCTCACCCCAACAGCCTTTATTTGTTAGAGCCATAATCTGTCCACATGCTGGTTATATTTTTTCAGGCAAAATAATGGCATCTGCTTTTAACCAGATCGACGAAAATAGGCGCTATAAAAGGGTTTTCATCATTGGCTCTTCCCACCACAAATATTTCAATAAAGCAGCGGTCTATTGTGATGGAGACTTCATTATGCCTTATGGAAAAGAAAAAGTAGATACTCAATTTGGAAAAATGTTGGTGGAAAAATATCCTGAATTATTCACCGATGATCGTAGCCCACATCTAAATGAACACAGTATTGAAGTATTACTCCCGCTATTACACTATAAACTGAAAAGCGCCTATGTCATTATACCTATTTTACTTGGCACATCAAAATCTTTGGTTTGCAAAGAGATAGCTTCAATTTTAAATCCCTATTTTACAGATGAGAACCTATTTATTATTAGCTCCGATTTTTCACATTACCCTAAATATGAAGATGCAAAAAGGGTAGATGCACTGACAAAGAATGCGATCTGTGCTAATAATCCTGATATTCTATTAACTCAATTAACCGAAAACGACAGAAATTTTATTCCAAACTTGGCAACAAGCCTTTGTGGTTGGACTTCAGTATTGACCTTATTGTACATAACATCTGCCTCGAATTCTTTCGAATTTCACGCCATAGATTACTGTAATTCAGGAGATATTAAATTGTATTGTGATCACGAAAAAGTAGTGGGTTATTGGGCAATAGATGTTGTAAAAAAAAACAAACAAGCTGAAAGTTTTCAATTATCCGATACCGACAAAATGGAATTGTTAACAATTTCGAGAAAAACGTTGGTTGAATACCTTCGCTCCGGCAAAATTCTGAATATAAATGAAGATCATTTATCCGATAACTTAAAAATAAACTGCGGAGCTTTTGTAACCTTGCACAACGATGAAAAGTTACGCGGATGTATTGGATGCATGACTGGCGATTTACCTTTGTTTAAAATGGTACAGGAAATGTCAATCTCTGCAGCCACCCGCGATCATCGGTTTGTGCCCATCACCTCATCGGAATTTTCTTCAATTGACATTGAAATATCAGTGCTTTCTCCATTAAAAAAAATGAATGACATATCTGAAATTGAATTGGGTTTACATGGTATTTTGATTGAAAAAGACTATCATCGGGGCGTGTTTCTACCTCAGGTTGGAACTGAAACGGGTTGGAACAAGGAACAATTCCTCGGTCATTGTTCTTCAGATAAAGCTGGTTTAGGCTGGAATGGTTGGAAATCAGCCAATATTTACATTTTCACGGCAACAATATTCAGCGAAAAGGAAAATATGTAAATTAACATCAACCTAAAGTTAAAAAATTCGGTTCATTCCCAAATTCCCGAAATGGGTTCGCCGCAAAATAAGCATCTGTTGTTAAAAATTAAATTTTTACCGATCCGATAACCCGAACGTTCGATAATTAACTTTTTACAATTCGGACAAAAGGTATTTTCTTTTTCCAAAACCGGGATATTCCCAATATAAACATATTTAATTCCGGTATTCTCGGCTATTTGTTTTGCCTGAATCAATGTTTCTTCCGCTGTAGGGAATAAATGCAATAATTTGTAATTTGGGAAAAAGCGACTAAAATGAAGAGGCGTATATTCAAATCCGTTTGCGACAAGCCAATTACACATGGTTTGAATCATTTTAGGATCATCGGAATAAGATGGAATAAGCAAATTGGTGATCTCGAGCCAGACATGATGTTCCTTCAGCAGATTCAACGCTTTTAGAACCGGTTTTAACCGACCTCCGGTTAATTTATAATACACCTTATCGTCGAAACATTTCAAATCAATATTGGCTGCATCTAAATATTGACAAAGTTCAAGTAATGGCTTGTCGTTGATATAACCATTTGAAATCAAAACAGTTCGTATATTATGTTGCCGTGCAATAGTTGCCGTATCAAGGAGATATTCGTAAAAAACAGTTGGTTCGGTATAGGTAAAAGCAAGGCTTTTTATATTGTGTTGCAAAGCTTGCCTTACAATATCTTCAGGCGTTAATTCATAAAGATCCGCAATGTGTGGCGAAGTTTGAGAAATTTCCCAGTTTTGACAATTCAAACATCTAAAATTACATCCCGAAGTTGCCAATGAATAAATTTTAGTTCCTGGTAAAAAATGAAATAGAGGTTTCTTTTCGATCGGATCAATATGAGTGGAACATGGATTTCCATAGGCAATGGTATAGAGCGTTCCATTTATGTTCAGTCTTGTTGTGCATATGCCATATTTACCCTCATGCAACACGCAATTATGAGGACAAAGGTGACACCGAACGGTATTATCGGAGATTTTTTCCTGAAAAAGAGCCGGGTAAGTCCATTTATCAATACCTAAAACATCCATTTTGCCGCATTGATGAAAAAAAATATTTTCAGAAATATCTGCGTATCAATTTAACCCAACCATTGACTATCTTATATATGTTTTATCCTTTGCCGGGATTGATCTGTAAAGTTATTCTACGCAAAGAAAACAACTCAAATTTTGATCAGCAATTTTAAAGATATGGCATTTCCCAATTAAAATCAGCTTGATTGTATTCAGTGAAAAACAGGAACGAAGAACACAATTTCAATTTCATGAGCAAACTATTTTTTAAATAACAGCATCATGAGTTTATCATTCAATACTGATCAAACGCCCTGTTTGAGGATCAATCGTAATTTTAACGTTACGTTGCTTTAATATATCATCAGATACGGGGACAATTACACCAAGTTGTGGTACAGTAAATTGCTCAGAAAATAAGGTATTCAAACCATTGTTAATTGAAAGATTAGCGACAGCAGGTAAAATATAATTTAAACTTGAAGGTGGAGTATTCGTTTTTTCGTTAACAGTTACAACAGGTACCGAAACGGGAGTGAGATTCACATAATACGGCGCACCGCTTAAATCGTTCGAAGCAACAACGCCTTGTAGGGTAGAGAAACGAAAAAGCAATTGATTATCAGTAGAGGCAGTTGGTAAAAAAACAATAGTTTGAACCTGGGTTTCGCGCGTAGTTTTACCTACAAAAAGCTCGGTAAACTCCTGTTCCTTTTGGTTCATCCCATCCAACATGGTTTTCATTGAAGTTCCGTCTGCCGGTAATTTGTCGATATCGCCAGTAAGAAGGCTTAATCGGCTTTCACGAATATGGTAAATTTGCTTTGCAGCACCTTCGGCTAATTTTGCCTCTGATCCTGCCATCATATATTCTTCGCCTAAAGGTAATAATCCGCTTGGCAAAACCGTTTCAGCCGTTTGTTTCCGAACTATTCTATTTGTTTTTGTAACGATTTTATCCTGAAGTATATTTACCCCACAAAGGATACCTTGACTATTCAAAACTATGTGCAAGGCTTGCGAACTCATTTTTTGGGGAATGGAGAAAGTCCTGTGTTCATCGGGAATTGCACGGGCTATCACCTTAATATTTTTCAGTTGATAGAGTGTCTTTGGTTCGGTAATGACATTATTGGTTGCCAGATAGCGTTCTGCATACCGATAAAATACACCTGGTTTTTGAATAGTCTTTTCGGTTTCCAACTGAATAATAAATTCAGTTTTGGGTAACGCATAAACCAAAACGGGTTCCCCTTGCGTAATCTTTTGAGCCGACAACGTAAAACCGGAAAATAAGCAATAAAAACTAACCAAAAGTTTGATTGTCCTAAAAGATAACTTGTTTCTCATACTTCAGTCAATTAATTAAATTAAAATTAGGGACTTATTTCTTCTTTGTTGCATTTTTTGTTTTGGAAGAAGTTTTTGTGGCATCGGCTTTCCTGCCAAATGGTTTCTTTTTACCAGCATCAGGTTGTGAAGCTATTAATTCACGGCAAATTTCCTCCGTAAGCGAAGCCGGATCGGTACCTTTCGGAATTTTATAGTTTACCTTCCCAAACGTAAAGTAAGGACCAAACCGCCCGTTAAGGACCTGTATTTCATTGTCAGATCCTAAAGTATTAATAATTCTGTTTTTTTCTGCAGTTCTTTTCTCCTCAATTATTTCTATGGCGCGATCACCCGTAATCGCCATGGGATCATCGGTTTTGGGTAACGAAAAAAAAGCGCCATTGTGCCGGATATAAGGTCCGAATCGCCCAATAGCTACAATCATTTCCTTATTTTCATACACTCCGATCTGACGCGGAAGCTTAAACAATTCTAATGCCTCATCGAGGGTAATACTTTCGATAGATTGTTCTTTACGTAATGAAGCAAAAACAGGTTTTTCTTCTTCTTCGACTGTGCCTATTTGTGCTAAAGGTCCATATTTCCCGAGTTTCACAGAAAGCTGACGTCCCGTCTTCGGATCTACACCAAGAATTCGTTCACCTACTTTACGTTCTGAATTTTTCATAGTATCTTCAACCATTGGATGAAAGTTTTTGTAAAATTTATCGATGGATTTTGTCCATTGAATCTTTCCTACGGCAATACTATCAAATTCTTTCTCAACCTCAGCAGTAAAGTTATAATTCAATATCTGGGGAAAATACTCGGTCAGGAAGTCGTTAACAACCATGCCAATATCAGTTGGAAAAAGTTTTGATTTTTCAGCACCTGTATTTTCTTCCTTCATTTTGTCGGTAATTTTTCCTGCTTTCAGTTTCATCACGTTAAACTCACGTTTTTCAGCCAAACGGTCGCCTTTTTCAACATATGAACGATTTAGAATGGTAGAAATTGTCGGAGCATAAGTCGAAGGTCGTCCAATACCCAATTCTTCCATTTTTCGAACTAAACTTGCTTCCGTATAGCGTGGCGGCTTTTGTGAAAACCGTTGTTGGGCAACAATTTCCAAAGACTCCAATACTTCTCCTTTTTTCATTGTAGGCAATAAGGATTCATTATCGGTATCCGACTCATCATCAGTAGATTCTAAATATACTTTCAGAAATCCATCGAAAATGATTACTTCTCCAGATACAGTAAATTGCAAATCGTTACCAGAAATATTTATGTATATCGATGTTTTTTCTAATTCGGCATCAGCCATTTGCGAAGCAATCGTTCTTTTCCAGATCAAATCATACAGCCGTTTCTCTTGAGCCGTACCATCAATGGAATGAACGTTCATGTATGTTGGACGGATGGCTTCGTGCGCTTCCTGTGCTCCTTTTGATTTGGTGGTAAACTGACGAACATGCACATACTTTGCCCCTGCAATTTCGATAATTTCAGCCTTCGAAGAATGAATAGCCAACTGCGAAAGATTAACCGAATCGGTACGCATGTACGTAATTTTTCCGCCTTCATACAGACGTTGTGCTACCTGCATGGTTTGTGCCACCGAAAAACCAAGTTTTCGAGCAGCTTCCTGTTGTAAAGTGGAAGTGGTAAAAGGCGGAGCCGGTGATTTTTTGGTTGGTTTGGTTACAATGTCATCAACTGTAAACCGCGCACTTTTGCAAATTTCCAGAAAGTCAAGCGCTTCTGATTTTGTTGAAAAACGTTTTGAAAGTTCTGATTTCAGTTCAACTGATTTACCAGTTGCATCCAGTCCGCTCAACAGGGCTGAAATTTTGTAATAAACCTCCGGAACAAACTGATTGATTTCGCGTTCGCGCTCAACGATAAGTCGAACGGAAACTGATTGTACCCTGCCGGCAGATAAGGATGGGCGAACTTTACGCCATAAAATTGGCGAGAGTTCAAAACCAACAATCCGGTCGAGAACTCGTCGTGCCTGTTGAGCATCAACCAGATTCATATCAATGCTACGCGGTTTTTCAATAGCATTTAGTATTGCTTCTTTCGTTATTTCGTGAAAAACGATGCGACGTGTATTTTCATTTTTAAGTTTCAGCTCATCGAACAAGTGCCAGGCAATAGCTTCTCCCTCGCGGTCTTCATCGGAAGCAAGCCAAATAGTTTCAGCATCCTTGGTGGCTTTTTTTAAATCGGCAACTAACTTCTTCTTATCTGTCGATACCACATATAACGGATTGTAATTATGCTCAAAGTCGATGCCAATTCCTTTTTCTACTAAATCACGGATATGACCGAAACTTGACATAACCTGGTAGTCATTTCCAAGAAATTTTTCAATGGTTTTAGCTTTTGCAGGAGACTCGACAATGACAAGATTTTTTGACATAAGGTGTGGGATTAGGTGCATGAAATTTTTAATCGAGTGCAAAATAACAAAAACAAGTTGGTATGAGCCAAATTTTCAGCATATTATTTTTGTTTTTTATTTATTTAGCACCATTAATAGTCCGAAAATCGGCTTTTAGGGTAATACGAATTTCATATTATCTATATATTTCACTACCTATTTTTATACGCTGCAACTTGTTTTCCAGTGATAATACGTTTAATGTCGTTTAATTTATTCAACGCTTCAACCGGAGTCAGATTATTAATGTCTAAATTTTTGATCTCATCTCTGATTTGCTCCAATACGGGATCATCTAACTGAAAGAAGCTAAGTTGCAGGCCTTCCCGATGATCGGCTATTTCACCAATTTGCTTACTTACTGCTGTTTGTCTGTTATCAATTTCGAGATCTTTAAGAATTTTCTCTGAACGTTTTACAATACTTATCGGCATTCCAGCCATTTTGGCCACATGTATACCAAAACTATGCTCGCTGCCTCCCCGAATTAACTTACGGAGAAATATCACTTTTTTATCGATTTCTTTAACCGAAACATTAAAATTCTTAATTCGATGAAATGATTTTTCCATTTCATTCAGCTCGTGATAATGCGTAGCAAAAAGGGTTTTGGCTTTGCAGGTTGGATGTTCGTGAATATATTCAACTATTGCCCAAGCTATTGATATGCCATCGTAAGTACTGGTACCCCTTCCAAGCTCATCGAAAAGAACCAGACTGCGATTCGATAAATTATTCAAAATGCTTGCAGCTTCATTCATTTCGACCATAAAAGTTGATTCACCAAGTGATATGTTGTCGCTGGCACCCACACGGGTAAATATTTTATCGACAACTCCGATATGTGCACTTTCTACCGGTACGAAACAACCGATTTGAGCCATTAACGTTATTAAGGCTGTTTGGCGCAGCAACGCCGATTTTCCTGCCATATTTGGGCCGGTAATAATCATAATCTGCTGCGATTCATTGTCTAAATACACATCATTGGCAATATAGGTTTCGCCCATGGGAAGTTGCTTTTCGATCACAGGATGTCTGCCCTGGCGGATATCTAATATGTCATTATCGAGTACTTCTGGACGTACATATCTGTTTTCGGTTGAAACTTTAGCAAAAGAAAGCATTACATCCAATTGTGCAATCAAATTAGAATCTAATTGAATAGCAGGAATATAATCAGTCAAAGCAACAACCAGATCGTTGAACAATCTTGTTTCAATGGCAATAATTTTTTCTTCTGCACCTAAAATTTTTTCCTCGTATTCTTTCAGTTCCTGCGTAATATAGCGCTCGGCATTGACTAAGGTTTGCTTTCTGATCCAGCTTTCAGGCACCTTATCCTTGTGTGTATTCCGCACCTCGATATAATATCCAAATACATTATTGAAGCTGATTTTCAGACTTGGAATACCAGTGGCTTCACTTTCACGATCCTGAATTTTTTGGAGAAATACTTTGCCCGAATGAGCCAACAGGCGTAATTCATCTAAATCAACATCGAGACCGTTTTTTATTACAGCCCCTTTGTTAATTATTGATGGTGGATCGGGATTAATTTCATTTTCAATTTTTTCAGAAATCATGCGACAAGCATTCAATTGATCGGCAATGCGTTGGAGTACTGGATTAGCAGTTTCGGCACAAGCAGTTTTAATGGGTTCAATAGCCTGAAGGGCTACTTTCAATTGCACTACTTCACGTGGGTTAATCCGTCCGACAGCTACTTTCGAAATAATTCGCTCCAGATCTCCGATATAAGCTATATTTTGATGTAATAAATCTTTAAAATCGGGGTGTCGAAAAAAATACTCCACCACACTCTGACGTTCGTTAATGGGTTTAACATCTTTCAGTGGAAAAGCTATCCACCGTTTGAGTAATCTGGCACCCATCGGGCTGATGGTTTTATCCAGAACATCGACCAATGTGCGTGCACCTTCGTTAATTGAGCTGTACAATTCGAGATTTCGTACCGTGAATCGGTCGAGCCACACATACCTATCTTCCTCAATTCGTGCCAATTGTGTAATATGAGCCGTTTGTTGATGATGCGTTAAATCTAAGTAATGCAAAATAGCCCCGGCAGCCACCACGCCATTAGGCAAATTGTCGACGCCAAAACCTTTCAGATTTTTGGTTTCAAAATGCTTTAATAATCGTTCGATGGCTGAATCTGGAACAAAAGCCCAATCGTCAAGCGCATACGTGAAGAATTTTGTGCCAAAAAACGTTTCAAATTCACGTCGTTTAGATCGATCAAACAGAACTTCCTTCGGACTGAAACTGTTTAATAATTTATCAGCATATTCAGTAGTTCCCTCTGCAACTAAAAATTCACCGGTCGAAATATCAAGGAATGAAATGCCAACGATATTTTTACTAAAATAAACACTTGCCAGAAAATTGTTTTCTTTATTATTTAGTGTGGTATCGCTATATGAAACACCCGGAGTTACTAATTCGGTAACACCTCGTTTTACCAATTTTTTAGTCAGTTTGGGGTCTTCAAGCTGGTCGCAAATAGCAACCCTTTTCCCAGCCCGAACCAATTTGGGTAAATAAGTATCTAATGCATGATGCGGAAAACCGGCCAACTCTACACTTTTAGCCGAACCATTTGCCCTTCGTGTTAACGTAATACCAAGTATTTCAGCAGATTCAATGGCATCAGTAGAAAAAGTTTCATAAAAATCACCGCATCGGAAAAGCAAAATCGCATCAGGATGTTTTGCTTTAATCTCGAAGTATTGTTTCATTAACGGTGTTTCTACTATATCATTTATCATAGATATTATTTTAATTCAGGAATTGACGATTTTTTTAGTAAAACTTCTGATCGATTCATTTTTTAAGGTGATTGTCGATTCTTTTTAAACGATCAATTATTTCATTGCCAAGCTCTGATTTTGTTTTAATATGATTCAACACTCCTAAAACGAATGGGTTATTGTCAAAACTTCCGCGTACAAATTCAAAATCCTGATGTTTTTGCTCTTCATTGCCATCAACACCAAAACTGGTTTGAGAGTTTAAATCAAATTCTTTTTTAGCATCGTTGTATATTAATTGATCCAATTTCACGACCGATTCAATCCAGTTTTCAACGATTCGAATCAAATCGATTAATTGCATCTTATCCATCGACTTACCCCAGAGATTTTCAATTTGTTCAGTTGCCCAAGTCCATTCGTAGAGAGAATATTGAGAATGAATATTCTCGAAATAATGCTGAATATCAACTATATTCATAGTTCCATTTTCAACAAGCAGCATCAAATCTTCAATTGATTTTTTCGGAGCAATCAACCCTGATAAATCAATCCAGTCCCCCAAACCTTTAACAGAATCAGGTTTGAGCTGAGTGATCAACTCTTCAATATTTTTAAATTCGATAGATTTTAAGCGACTGATAAGCGAATTCCCTAAAAATTTACGAACTGCTAAATTATAATAAACAATTCCATTGCGCAATGATGCATTTTTAATACTGCAGTTTTGGTAGGTATAAATTTCGGTATTTTCACCTTCATTGCGTTGCAAATTTTGCAAAATATCGATTGCTTTCATCATTTTACCAACAGTATATGGACTCAGCAAGTTGAAATTAATTTGATCTAATTTATTGGTATCGTTTCGATTGTCGCGTTTTGGCCATTTTTGAGCATCCCGAATAGTGCCCACACTTCGCAGATTGACTCCCGGAACTAAAAAGCTTTCGCCAACATTCTCAATCAGATACGAAAAAGGCAAATCACTCGTGTCGGAATGCTTATAATGTCGCCCCATAACCAAAGAAAATGCGCCAATTTTGGCAGGCCAAAGCAAATATGAATCACTTGATGTTTTTGAACCCCGTTCACAAATTCCCTGATGAATAGGACCTAGCTTGTACATATGATTGCTTTGATTCGTTCCACTTCCGGCATTTAAGAACGAAAACATTCCGCCAATAAGCAAGGTCGATTTATGATGTGAAACAGTGAATGGACCGGCAAAAATAGCAGTTGCCTCGCCATGCATCCCTTCACAATTAGAAAAAAAGAGAGAATCAAGTGCCGAAAATTGTTTCCCCAAAGTACATCCCTGGCCAATAAAGCAACGTGAAATAAGCGTCGAATCGGTTACAGATGTACCTGAGTTCAAAATAAAATCGTTACACTTCACGCCTGAACCTATAAAAACCGGTGCTCGTTCATTGCTATTAATCGAACCGTTGTGGAGTAATGATGCACCTTCGATAACAGCGTGGCTTCCAATTCGCACATTTATAAGACTTCCGCAATTGACAATTCTTACATTGTTTGACACCAAGCCGATAGAAGATTTTTGCATCGTGGCATAATCATCAATCAACTTTAAAAGTTGTTGAATCGCTAAAGGTCTGTATCTATAAAGAATTAATATATAAGCTAATGGAGCTGAAAGTTGATCAAAGATCGGAATTTTACGCCCGCCACATTCGTTCATCACGGGTACTTTTACTCCATTCCCAAATTTTGATGGTCCATCAACTAACATCAAGTTTACGTTTTCAATATACGTCCCTTCATCAATTTTATAATTAGCTATGTAATTGTTTATTTTGTCGATAAAAACATTATCTCCTATTTCGCAGTTGTGCAAAACACAGTTAAAAATTCCGGCATGTTTTTGAAGTCCACCTGATAAACTGAAAATTGTTTCGAATTTACCCAACCGGTTTGAGCCCGAGAAATGCACATTCGATACATAAGCCGGACTAAAATCTTCGACTACCTGTACATTTGACCAGTTTTCGGCGGTACAACCATAAACAGTTAGTGTGGCAATTTCTTTTTCGGAAAGTGAACGATAAGTAGGCATAATCTTTTGAGGTTTTTAGGGTTTTTACCCTGAGCGCGTTTGATAAAATCATTAAAATTATGATATTCAGACAATCAGATTGCAGGTTAATGGGCTCTATTAAAATCAAGATAACGTGTTTAAATTGTCATCATATTTTTGAAATAAAAAGTCGTTATAAGGATAGCGTTCCACATGTATGGCTTTCACCTTATCGTAAATCAGTTGTTTAAGTGGGTCTATATTTACTTTCTCTTTTGCCGAGATAAAAATACAATTTTCATGTAATTTGGACATCCAGGTTTTTTCAAATTCATCTAAGCTAATATTTTCGGGTCGTGTCGGGCCCAAATCATCCTCATCTTTAGGTATGTACGAAAAGGCATCAGTTTTGTTGAATACAAGAATTATTGGTTTTTCAACAGGCTCGATCTCTTTAAGTGTTTGATTAACAATATCTAATTGCTCTTCAAAATTTGGATGTGAAATATCAACGATATGAAGGAGCAAATCAGCTTCTCTGACCTCATCGAGTGTCGACTTAAACGATTGCACCAAATGATGTGGCAGTTTTCGGATAAACCCAACTGTATCAGAAAGTAAAAAAGGCAAATTGTCAACAATCACTTTTCTAACAGTCGTGTCCAACGTAGCAAACAATTTATTTTCGGCAAAAACGTCCGACTTACTTAACAAATTCATCAAGGTTGATTTTCCAACATTGGTATATCCCACCAAGGCTACCCGCACCATCTTACCCCGATTTTTTCGTTGGGTTGACATTTGCTGGTCAATATCTTTCAAATTCTGTTTTAAAAGAGATATTTTGGTAAGTAAAATTCGTCGGTCGGTTTCAATTTGTGTTTCACCCGGTCCGCGCATTCCGATACCTCCCCGTTGGCGCTCAAGGTGAGTCCAAAGTCTCGTCAATCGGGGCAACATATATTGGCACTGAGCAAGTTCCACTTGTGTTTTGGCATTTGCTGTTTGCGCACGTTTGGCAAAAATATCAAGGATTAAACTCGTTCGGTCTAAAATCATTACTTTTAATTCAGACTCAATATTTCTCAACTGTTTTGGTGTTAATTCATCATCAAAAATGACCAGTCCGATATCGTTTTCATCTACATATGATTTGATTTCGAACAATTTGCCGGGACCTACATAAGTATTAGGATTGGGATATTCTACTCGTTGATAAAATATTTTTTCGGCCGAAGCTCCTGCTGTTTCTGATAAAAATGCTAATTCTTTTAGGTATTCTCGCGTTTTTTCTTCTGGTTGTGTCTGCGTAATTAAACCAACCAAAACTGCTTTTTCTTCAAAATTTTCAGTGTCCATTTATTAATAATTTATAGTTAAAGTTTTTTATATAGCGTTTCTAAATCAATCCAGTTCAGATATTCTGATTCTTGATCTGCTTTTCTAAATCCTTATATTAATAACACTACGAACAATGCGTATGAAATCATTTAATTGAAAAGAAGAAGCAAATTTACAATTTTATTTTAAACTTTTCGTTTAAAGAATAAATAAAAGCCGAATTTCAACTTGACAGAGTTTCCTGAACTTTTCACCTTTCATAAAAATATTTTCATATGAACTTGATTATAAAATGCTTAATTTAATTTTTTAAGAATCAATTGAAGCATTTAATAATAATGGTCGAACTTTGGCATGCATCGTTAATTAAGTTTGAAAGAAAGCAGCATCTGCATATAACATGTCGGTATTTTTTTTAAAGAAAATATTTTATACTTTCAGTCCACAAAAATAATGTATCTTTGGCTGATTTTTTTATTTCATATCCATTTTATCATTCGTTTATACTAAATTCAATATTTAAAGATTAATGACAAAAAAAGTATTCATATTTCTTTCATTCATCTTCTTTTATTTTCAATCCCCTGCTCAAGCAGGTTATGGAGTTTATCAGTTCCTAAATTTACCTGTTTCATCGCGATTGGCAGCCATGGGAGGCACAAATGTTTCACTTCAGGATAACGACTTAAATTTCGCTTTTCAGAATCCGGCTTTATTAAGTAATGAAACCCGCAATATTATCGGATTGAACATGGCTAATTATTTGGCTGATATAAAATTTGGTTCGGCTATTTATGGGCATTCTATTGATTCGTTAAATTTTATAGGCGTTGGCGTTCAATACGTAGATTATGGCACATTCAAACAAACGACCGATTTGAATCAGATTTTAGGTGAATTTACGGCAAAAGACATGGCATTAAACTTAATATATACGCGTCGATTAACTAAAAATATATCCGTTGGAGCAACAATTAAACCGGTTTATTCTGCCTATGAAACTTATACCAGTTTTGGTATGGCAGCCGATCTGGGCGTGAATTATAACGATCCCAAAGCACTCTTTTCAGCAGGGTTGGTTTTGCGCAATATGGGTACACAGTTCAAAGGGTATTATTCCGACCAAAGCGGGCAGCATTTTGAGCCTCTTCCATTTGATATTCAGGCTGGAGTATCTAAAAAATTAACTCATGCCCCGTTGCGTTTTTCACTTACACTTCACGATTTGCAGCAATGGGATTTGAGTTATCAGTCAACTAATCAACCAATTCAGACATTTACCACAAGCTTATCGACAAGCACCTCAACAAACTCAATCAGTTTCGTGGATATGGCTTTTCGGCACACGATTATAGCCGTTGAGTTTGTGCCATCCAAAAATTTTTATCTTACGGCAGCCTATAATCATCGCCGGGAGCAGGAAATGTCGATAGCAGGTTTTAAAAGTATGGCAGGTTTTTCTTTTGGTGGTGGCATCAAAATTTACAAATTTCAGGTCGGATTCGGAATGACTCAATTTCAGGTCGGGAATTATTCATATCAATTTTCAATTAGTACCTCGCTGAATGAATTCAGATTGTAATTAAGTTATTGTCTTTCAATTAGCGACTTAAACATTAGTTTTTAATTTTAAAGAATGAGAAAAATTATAGTTGCCATTGACGGATTTTCGTCATGTGGAAAAAGCACAATGGCAAAATCTTTAGCCCACGAATCAGGTTATATTTACGTAGATAGCGGTGCCATGTACCGTGCCGTTTCGTTATTTTCTATACGCGAAGGTTTGATAAACGACGATCACATTAACGAATTGACATTAGAAAATCAGATTTCCTCACTTCAGATCGAATTCAGGACAAATTCCAATGGACAGCAAAATACTTATTTGAATGGCGAAAATGTGGAAAAAGAAATTCGTTCACTCGAAGTCGCAAATGGAGCCAGCAGAATCAGCACTTTAGGATTTGTGAGACATGAATTGGTTCGTCAACAACAACTTATGGGAAAGGATAAAGGTATAGTTATGGATGGTCGGGATATCGGAACGGTGGTTTTTCCAGATGCCGAATTAAAAATATTTCTCACAGCTTCGCCTGAAGTCCGCGCCTATCGCCGCATGGATGAAATGATTGCAAAGGGCGAAAACGTAAGTTTCGAAGAAGTACTTGCGAACGTTAGGGAACGCGATGAACGCGATCAAAATCGCACTGAAAGTCCACTCCGAAAAGCAGATGATGCCATTGTGATAGATAATTCAAATCTCACTTTACAAGAGCAACAGGAACTCCTTCGAACTTTGTTTGTTGAAAAAACGTTACTTTGATTCAACTATCAATTTAGATCAAAATCAACATGTCCAATATTAAAATTGATAACAATTCGGGATTCTGTTTTGGCGTCGTTAAAGCCATTACTAAAGCCGAAGAAGAACTCGCCAAAGGAGGTTTACTATACTGTCTGGGCGATATTGTTCACAACGGCGAAGAAGTGGAGCGTCTTAGTAAAATGGGTTTAATCACCATTGACCATGATGAGTTTTCACATTTACACGACGTAAAAGTACTCATACGTGCACACGGCGAACCTCCTTCAACCTACGAAATAGCAAAAAAAAATAATATTACGTTGATCGATGCTTCTTGTCCTGTGGTTCTAAAATTACAAGCAAGAGTTAAAAAATCATTCGAAAATCGTCCCAGCGAAGATACACAAATCGTGATTTACGGACATGTAGGGCACGCGGAAGTTAAAGGGCTATCGGGACAAACCAACAACACAGCCATAATAATTGAAAATGAACAGGACTTAACAAAAGTGGACTTAACAAAAAATATTCGGCTGTTTTCGCAAACAACAAAATCTCTAGAAGGATTTAACCATTTGGCATCAACTGTGTCAAGAAAAGTACAAAATGACGTAGATTTTGAATTTTATGATACAATTTGTAGGCAAGTATCCAATCGTATCCCAAATATTAGTACCTTTGCAACAGAAAACGAAATTGTAGTTTTTGTCAGTGGAGAAAAAAGTTCCAATGGGAAAGTTCTTTTCGAACATTGTAAATCTGTAAATCCGAATAGTTATTTCGTCTCAAAAGCTGAAGAAGTTGATTCATTACCAATCGATTTTACAAAAAAAATCGGAATTTGCGGTGCAACATCTACTCCTCGTTGGCAAATGGAAGCGGTTGCCTATAGGTTAGAACATTTGTACACCAATTCAAAGAATGTTTCATAAATTTTCTTCAAACAGATTTTTCTCATTTTATTACAAATAAATCGATTGTTAATTATATGATTAAGTTCAAAACATTATGAATAAAATATTTTGGACGATAAATAAATGCTTAATTTTGTCCAATATACGAAATCTCTAATCTTGCTTATCAAAAAATAAATATATGAAATACGAAATTAAATGTGTCGGAGTATTGACATCGGGAGGCGACGCACCTGGAATGAATGCGGCGATTAGAGCTGTAACACGTACGGCTATATTCAACGGAATTAGGGTAAAAGCCATTTACCGCGGATATAAAGGGCTAATAACAAATGAAATAGTTGAATTTCAAACCCAAAATGTAAGTAACATAATTCAACAGGGTGGAACTATTTTGAAAACGGCCCGTTGTATGGAATTTATGACTCCCGAAGGCCGAAAATTAGCCTATGAGAATATGCGAAATGCCGAAATTGATGCTTTAGTTGTCATTGGCGGTGACGGAACTTTTACTGGAGCCCGTATTTTTGCACAAGAATTTAATGTGCCAATCATCGGTTTACCCGGAACAATCGACAATGATTTGTCAGGAACAGATACTACCATCGGCTATGACACAGCTTTAAATACGATAATTCAGTCTGTGGATAAAATTCGCGACACGGCAACATCTCACGAACGACTATTTTTTATCGAAGTAATGGGGCGTGACGCAGGATTCCTTGCTTTGAACAGCGCATTGGCTTCGGGAGCTGAAGCTGCCATTATCCCCGAACGAGAAACACAAGTTGATCAATTGGAAGAATTGATCAGAAACGGATTCCGTAAATCAAAAAACAGTAGTATCGTTATCGTGGCTGAGAGTGAAATTACAGGTGGAGCCAATGGTTTAGCGAAACGTATGCGTGAAGAACATCCCGAATATGATGTCCGAGTTACAATTTTAGGGCACATTCAGCGAGGAGGTTCGCCCACTGCTCAAGATCGTATTTTAGCAAGCCGCATGGGAGTTGCTGCTATCGATGCTTTAATGGACGAACAACGCAGCATTATGATTGGTGTTGTAAATGATGAAATCGTTCATGTTCCCTTTACCAAAGCGATTAAGGATGATAAACCCGTAAATGCCGGTTTATTAGGTGTTTTGCAAATTTTGTCAATTTAAAATTTTTTCCACTATTTTTTTAAGATCCCCATTTTAGTTCCCGTTTTGTGAAGTTCAATTCCATCGGAAAATTTCACAAATCGGGAACTGTTTCATTTATATCTACCTCGAATTCCAATCAATTTCAATCTTATTTACAAAAATAATCCTCTTTTAATCAAAAGATTAGAAGAGGATTAAAAACCGTACCCGAAGCGGGACTTGAACCCGCACAGCCGTGAAGCCAAAGGATTTTAAGTCCTTCGTGTCTACCATTCCACCATCCGGGCAGAATACGTTTATTTTTTTGAGCGAAAAACGGGACTCGAACCCGCGACCCCGACCTTGGCAAGGTCGTGCTCTACCAACTGAGCCATTTTCGCAATTATTTCATTATTTCAAATTTGCTGATAGAAGCCTTGCCAAGGTCGTCTCTGTATCCATCGTTTTGGGGCAAGGTCGTGCTCTACCAACTGAGCTATTTTCGCAATTATTTCACTATTTCAAATTTGCTGACAGAAGCCTTGCCAAGGTCGTCTCTGTATCCATCGTTTTGGGGCAAGGTCGTGCTCTACCAACTGAGCTATTTTCGCAATTATTTCATTATTTCAAATTTGCTGACAGAAGCCTTGCCAAGGTCGTCTCTGTATCCATCGTTTTGGGGCAAGGTCGTGCTCTACCAACTGAAGCTATTTTCGCAATTTCTAATAACATGTTGAATATCTCAAAGCGGGTGCAAATATACGCTCATTTTTTGAATTTACAAATTTTTTTGACCGAAAATTTTTGACTCAATGGTAAAAAATTTGTGTAAATTACTCATAATAATAAATTTTAATTGAAAGCCATTTTTTAAAAAATCAATTTTTGATACCTACCAACAATGAAAGTAATTATCTCAATATTTATTACTGAACCTACAGCAAGTCAAATTATAAAAACTTGAGATGCATTAACAGAACAATCAAACTCACTATCTGAACCATTTGTATTTAATTAGAATTTACTTTATCTTTGCTTTTTTCCTAATAATATTTCACATAAACCTTTATTTGATTTGAATATGACCTTATATTATAACAATGATGATGATATCCACTTGAATCAAAATATAACAGATAATCAATTTATGGAATTAGCACTTCAGGAGGCTATTTCAGCAAGTAATCGGGGCGAAATACCTATTGGAGCAATTATCGTGTGCAATGGCCATATTATTGCGCGCGGACACAACCTGACCGAAACGCTTCATGATGTAACAGCGCATGCTGAAATGCAGGCAATTACTGCCGCAGCACAATTCTTAGGTGGTAAATACCTAAATAATTGCACTCTGTATGTTACCATCGAACCCTGTGTAATGTGTGCAGGAGCATTAGGGTGGGCGCAAATTAGCCGAGTTGTTTATGGCGCATCTGATCAAAAACGAGGTTACTCCGTTTTTGCACCCAGGGCACTTCATCCGAAAACCACTGTTGTTAGCGGAATATTAGAAGTTGAATGCATGAACCTAATGAAGAAATTTTTTAAAATGAAAAGAAATTTTCGAAGTGAATCAACTTGAAAATTTATTGAATCAACATTCTTTTGATTCCTGAAATAAGTTCCCGTCATTATTGAATCGGCTTATTTAATACTTTAAATTAATTACCACCAATTCTGATTGTGTACCAATACGATACTGAGGCCCCCATAACCCCAAACCGGACGAAACATAATAATTCGTCTTCCCTTTTTTCATATAACCGTATCCTAATTCATACATCCTTTTAACAAAAAGATTCCCCGGAAAAAATTGCCCATTGTGTGTATGACCAGAAAGTTGCAAATCTACTCCATTTTGTTCGGCTTCTTCTAAATTCCAAGGTTGATGATCCATCAAAATAACAGGCTTGCTTTTATCAATTCCTTTCATAATTGTCTTTAAATCAATACGCTTACGATTGGTTCGATCATCTCTACCAATAATATAAAAACTACTGTCAACAAGGACCATTTGATCCCTCAATTCATGTATTCCCGCTTCCGAAATATAATCAGTAGTAGCATGAGGAGTTTCGGCATAAAATTCATGATTTCCATTGATGGCATACACCCCAAGTGGAGCTTGTATTCGCCGCAGTTCTTCATCCATGTTTTGATCAATCAAAGGTTTAATGGAACGATCGCTTACATCACCTACCAATAAAACAATATCAGGATGCTGGTTATTAATCAAATCCACGTAACCGGAAAGCATCTTTTTATCAATCGTAACACCAAGATGAATATCGCTAGCAGCCACAATTTTTAAGATTTTATTATGCAATGGTTTATCGACTGTCAAATTCAATTTCACAAGTTGAGGATGATTAAAACGGAAATTACCAATAATTAATGCAATCCCGATTAGGAAACTGACACTTAAAAACGCCCAAAATCTAAATTGAATTAATCCAACCGGCCCAAAATGTACTAAAGAATTTACAATCCGAACAACGTCAACAATCAAAAACGAAATAAATAAATAAACAAAAATTATCATGTAGGTAAATCCAATCTGACTGATAACTTTACCTAATTCATGAGGCATCGAACTTCCAAAAATAAGCCCAACCAAAAGTGATAGAAATAGTATTATTAATATAAAAAGATAAATTGGGCGTAAAAACGACACCGGAGGTAATGCCTGCCAACCTCGAATTGCTACGTAAGCATTCATCGACATAATAATGGCAAAAACAGAAATAATAAAACTGATTTTCATGGATTTTTTTTTAAAGTTTAAAACGTATAAAATCGATTTTTGTTTTGTGAACAGAATTTTAATTGGAAGTAACATAAAAAGTACTTGCATTAAAATTAAGTTTCAAAATGTCGAAAAGCAAATAAACAATTACACCAATATTTGCGTTCATTGTAGTACATCAATAAAATAAATAAATATGTCTGAAATAAATAATCCTTTGACAATCAAGTCTGTAAAATTTAAAAACAGATTAGGAATGTCCCCAATGTGTCAATATTCAGCTCACGATGGTTATGCCAATTATTGGCATAATGTTCATTATGCAACACGCGCAGTGGGTGGTATCGGATTAATCATGTTAGAAGCCACAGCAATAGTTCCAGAAGGCAGAATAACTCCATATGATTTAGGAATTTGGGATGATAATTTAATAAATAATTTACAGATTATCACCAATTTGATACAAAAAAATGGAGGTGTTGCAGGTATTCAACTTGCGCATGCAGGTCGAAAAGCGTCTCATGATTCACCTGAAAAAGGAGGCAAGCAATTACATTCAAACAATGGAGGATGGACAACTGTAGGAGCATCATCAATAGCCTTCGATAGCGACGAAATACCACCCCAAGCCCTTAATAAATCAGAAATTGAAAATATTGTTAAGCGATTTGAAAATGCAACATTACGAGCTTATCATGCAGGATTTAAAGTAATAGAGATACATGCAGCTCATGGTTATCTTTTACATCAGTTTTTATCACCGCTTTCAAATCACAGAACTGACGAATATGGTGGAACTTTTGAAAATAGAACTCGATTCTTACTCGAAGTTGTTGCAGCTGTTCAACGTGTCTGGTCTCCCGATTTACCAATATTTGTACGCTTATCAGCCACTGATTGGAAAGTTGGGGGATGGACTCTCGAAGAAACCATTGAATTAAGTAAGATACTTCTCAACAAAGGAGTTGATTTAATTGACTGTTCATCGGGAGGCATTGTGTCTGATGCAAAAATTCCGATAGCTGATGGATATCAAGTTCCCTTTTCAACCGCTGTTAAGAAAACAGGTATTCGAACTGCTGCAGTAGGACTTATTACTCGGTTAAATCAAATTGAAGAAATTCTATCCAACAATCAAGCCGATTTGGTTTTATTAGGTCGTGAATTACTTCGAAATCCTTATTTCGGGTTACAAATTGAAAATAATCAATGGCCTAATCAATATTTACGAGCTAAAAATTAAAACCACCTTCATTCAATAATTCAACCCATTATTCATTAATCAATCCCAAGAAAAAAAGCCCTCTGATAACTAAATTATCAGAGGGCTTTAAAAAACGGCGGCTATCTACTCTCCCACTGTTACGCAGTACCATCGACGTGATTGGGCTTAACTT
>JAJYBB010000044.1 GCA_021779195.1 Bacteroidota bacterium
GACGCACGCAAAATGCTACAAAATCGTTGACAGTAACAGAATTATCTTGAACGGTAGGATAAAAGCGGGTGAAAGTTATGGCATTGCTTGTCGCTTTGTCTTTGTAATTAATATTACTTCCTTTGTCGACCCAGTTGGTGCTAAAATAGCCATCCGTACCTGTCGAAAATGTTGCTAATTGACCTGTTGTCCCTAAACCAAAAGGCCAGGTTATAGATGCGCTCGAATTTACAGGAATGCCGGCAGAATATATTTTACCGTTAACTGTAAAATAATCGAGATTAAAATTGGCAGTTCCATTAGTAGAATCAGTGTTTGAAATTAATCGAATGATAACATTCTTTTTATCGCGAGCGGCAATAGGCACTTTGAATGCTTGATAAAGCCACCATCCTGATAATGCATGGAAACTTCCGCAATCAGCCCATGTGGCTCCATCATCCACCGAATATACTAATTCGACATAATCCGCAGTCGAGTTTTGACCACTACTGAAACTGAAATTTACTTGAATTGAGTCATAGCCCGTTGTGGGTAGGGTAAACTGGAAATAGTTTTTATGATTAACTGACTGAGAATAATCAGTTACTGAACTTGGTCCCTGAAACATAAGACGAGCCACATAATTATTATATCCAGATTTCAACTGGCAATATGAGGTTACCGCATTAAAATTATAATGCTGAATGCTATCAACTGCACTATCAGGCAAAATTTTAAATTTTGAATTACTGATAGTTACATTTGGATCGGCGATCAATGTAGTTGAACTTGGAGTGTACACTGTGGTATCTCCAATAGTGGATTGATTGTAAACGGAATTAAAATTCCATTCGACAATTTTCACTTGGGCATGTAAGCCCCACGGAAGTAAAAATAACAATGCATTAAGAATGCCATGATTTAGAAGTTTTTTCATGAATGATTAGTTTTTAATTAGTTGATATATTTTTAAGGCATTATAGCTATATATTTCAGGGCAACCAGACAATTTGAATTGAGTATTTTAATGTTTATAAAAAATCAAACGCCCTTATTTTTTTAAAAGTTGCACAACTTGAAAATTATCTTGAGATGCTATTGAACATAAATACATTCCTCCCGAAAGTGATGAAAAATCAATATTTTGTTGGTAGACATCCGCATCCTGATTCTTTTTATTGATGTTTAATATCGTTTTGCCATCGATTGACTTTACAGATATATTAACATCTGAACGTTTTGGTAGTCTGTAGTTCAGCGTTGTTTTATTATTTATCTGCGTAGGGTAGCAATAAGCTTTTAAGGGTGAACTAGGCACGTCTTTTACCGCGGTGGAAGTTGTAACTACTCCTTTAATCAATACGCCATATAAACAAATGGTTTTTCCTGTTGCAGAGCTGTTGTACCATGGAAAAACTCGCAAGTACAAACTTTCGCCGGCAGCCAATTCCGTGAGCTTGTTGTAAGTGATTGGATACATCGTATTGCTGGTATTAGCCACAGTTCCTCGGTCGCCAATCATGGCTGTAACATCGGCGTTACTGAAAAGAGAATCCTTGGAAATATACACTTTGAAACGCATACCACTTCCACCTGCACCACCACCATACAATCCGATAGAGTCAATATTGAACGTAGTTCCCTGAAGGGCAGTAACTCCAAACTGTATGAAGCGATTGTTAACGATATCGATATCGCCGGCAGGCCAAGTGGTACCTGAAATTACGTTTCGTTGGGTTTTAGTTCCATTAGCAATCAATCCGCCAGTCCATGTAGTGGCCGAACTTGGAGCTGCATAATTTTGTAAAATCATATTGCTGTACGTTTCAGGTATTATTGTGATTGGGCCTGAGCTTACTGCATCCTGGTTTGCAATTAATTCCCAATACGCCCGTGCATTTGAACCTCCGACTAATGATACACATTCGCCTTTTACCGATACTTTTTTGGTTTTGGCACCATAAGTAAATGAAATGCTGTCATTATAAATACCAACTATATTTGGGTTGAATTTCACATAAATAGTAGTGAGATTTACTGTTCCCAGCGTGTAACTCAGTGAAAGCGTCTGTGTATAAGTGCCGGTTTGTTGTGTCGACAAATAATATCCGTTGGGCGCAGATATGTTGATAGTGCCATCAGCGGGAGTTAAATCTGTACCGCTTATACTTTCCTGAAATACAGATGAAGCATTTGGGTAGCATTTACCATAAATTAGGCAGGGTGAGCTGAGTAATAAATCAGGATTCGCATTCAGGTAATTGGTAAGAATCCCTTGTCGAATTAAATCTTTTACAGCCAGTCGGGCATAGGTAGTGGCTCCAAAAATGCCCAGATGAGTTCCGTCGCCAACGTTGTAAATCAACGATGTTGTCTGGCTCTGTCCAATTTTTTCGCAATATTCTTTTGTAAGTAAGGTATGATCAACCAATGCACAGTGTAAATCAGCCGCTACTTTCCGCATAGCAGCCGGATAGTCAATAGGTCTGCCAATAGAATCTATTCCGATATTATGTGCTGCAGAGGCTGAAATCGATGTTCCCATCCACCCATTGCGTACGATTGGAGTAAATAAAATGGGAGTTGCATGTAATGCCCGAACTTCGTTTACATAAGCAGTAAGATATTTGGTGTACTGTTCCCATGGATTTGTACCTATTCCTGTATAAGCTATACCATTATGAGCACTTTGCCATCCTCCATCTTTTTCGTCGTTATGTCCGAATTGGATAATCACGTAATCGCCTGGTTTGATTTGTGGCTTCACTGTTGCCCAAAATCGATAATTTCCGTAGGAGTCTTTTTCTTCGTAAAATGTTTTCGAACTGGTTCCACTTTTAGCCCGATCGTTGAGAACTGCACCGTTAACAATAAACTGCGACAGCATTTGTGCCCAGCCACGCTGTCCGTTTGGATTTGATATCGAATCAGTTGCCTTTTGTTCCATGGTCGAATCGCCAATGGTATGGATGGTGAGTTGTGCTTTGTTATAATTGATGCAGCAAGCAATTATTAATAAAAGAGTTACTATTTTGTTCTTCATTTTGGAATATTTATTTGTATGATTGTTTCTTAGAAAACAGTGAGGTTTTGCATGTATATAAAATTTTTTAATTGTTTATCTTTTGAGTATTTTAAATACTTCAACATTGTTCAGTGATGTTACCTGTACCATCATACTTTGTGTAAAGGGGATGCGGATTTTATCAGAAATATTTACGTAATTAAAAAGTAACATGCCGCTAAAATTAAAAGCTTTTATTGTTGAGTTACTCGGTATATTATTTATTGATAATGAATTACCTGATTGGTGAATTCTCAGTTTCGAAGTTTTAATGCTATTTTCATTTGTTGAAGTAACCTTAACAGTATTTGAAAATGCACTTAAAGCACCATACTCTGAAACTGCTTGTACATTAACAGTTCCATTCATCGGAACCTTATAACTTGTAGAAGTTGTGTTGTTTATGATTTTGCCATTTATTGTAACCAAATAGCAAATGGCATAGTCTACTGAATTCCACGAAATAGTCGATCCTGAAGCCGAAATCATTGGTGCATTCGTTGTTTCGGTTTTAATTCTCGGATCCCAATTATCAGTGCCGGTCGTAATATTCTCATAAGTATATTGGGCTGCTTCTGCATCTGTGAATGAGTTTTTAGCAGTTCCACTTATAATTGATGTCGTTCCGTCCACATTTGTCAGGTTATATTCATAATGGGAAATACGTTGACTTAAATCAATCGGATTTCCATTTGCATTCATGGTGTTGTAATCGGCGAAAATAGCTGGAATTCCTCCCATGCTATACCACCAGCCAACTGGATAAATACCAATTTTACAAATTGTATTAAAGAATGAAGCCTTCGGAGCAGCATGCCATGGACGTCCCAGATACGTAATTACCCCGTTATTTCCATCAATGGTACAATTGCTGAACACGTATCCCCATTTAGTTCCAATGGGATGATTGGGAGCAACTATGTAACCACCGGTAGGACGTGTACAATAAATTAAACAGGTATCAAAAAAGAAATCTCCTTGTCCGTAAATAAAGTCGACAGCTCCTTCGATTTTGCAATTAGTTAAATATCCGCGATTAGCTATCCCGCTTCCTGTCATATAAGTGTCCTGATAACTACGCAACCAACAGTTTTTAAAGATAATCCTATCATTATTTGTAAACACCGCAAGTGCTTGAGGTCCGGATTGATTGGAATAACCATAGCTGTTGCTAAAAGTTATATTTTCAAAATAGCAATCAGCCGATTTAATCACTACCGTAGCGCCAGGGTCAATAGAATAAACATGAACGGCTGGATCACCATTTGATCCGCACAGACGATTATCCTGAATAACTACACTATCACGAGATTGACCAATGAGGTGAATATATGATTTCGTAGCTGGAATATCCACGTGCCCGGTATAGATGCCATTCTTTACAAGAATAAGATATGGTTTAGTGTTGCCTGATGGTGCGGCATCAATAGCAGCTTGAATTGTTGTGTAATTTCCCGTTCCATCGGCAGCTATTACAGCGTCAAATACCTTGGCGATTGGTTGTGGACGGTCCATGGTTCTGAAATGAATAGTATCACCAACAAAAGCATTTCCGGAGAGGTCAGTAAGTGCACCTGCAGGAATTGTAAAAGTATAATCAGTATTATAACTAAGTTTACTATACGCAAAAGTTACTGTTTTAGAACCAAATGTAGGAATCAGAATGGTAGAACCAAGCGAACAATTTCCAGCTCCAGTTTTTAGTTTTTCGTCGAAAGTCAAAACAATTGAACCATTTGCAGAGGCATTAATCGCTTTTTCGGCGGGTACCGTAGTGATAAGTACTGGCGCAATCGTATCATTGACCATTATTTTGTCTGCATATACATAAATATTGGTTATGGCCGTACCATCTACATCGATAGCATTCCCCAATAAAGGAGAGCTGTTGGTGTCGGCAATCCAGCGAATATACACTTTTTGTTGTCCTTCGGCATCTATGGGTAAGGTATCGTTCATACTTGCCCAACCATTGTTATAGACGGAAGTAAGGTCAATCTTTTTACGTTGAGTAAAATTTATTCCATCCAAAGAATAAGCCATGTTTATTACCGGATACATGTGATATGAACCGCTTATCATAGATTTTATCTGAATATTTTTAAAACCAATTGTTGAAAATGATGCTTGAAAGTATCGAGGTGTTGCAAAACTTGCAGCCGGTGTCCACATTTGGATACATGGGTAAGAAGGTGAAAAACTTCCCGGGCGAGCCAACCAGCCTGCCGATGTTCCGTCTGAGTTTTTTAATGAAAACAACCCTGTATTTGTTGAATTTGAGAAAAAATCACCGGAGCGGTCTGTGGTGGGTGTTTGAACTTTGAAATTCCAGCCTACGATAAACGGAATTTCATCAAAGGTCGCAATAAAGGTTTTATCAGCATTCATCTGAATAGTACGTACAACTCCCGTTGTTTGATCTTCCCAGTTCAGAAAATTGGAAACAGCACTCGGAATTGCAGTCATAGTAACTACTGTTCCTGTTTCATACTTTCCATTTGTTGGAGCAGGGACTAAAGAAATACTGCCCCATTGACTACCCTGGATATTAACGTTTAAACTATACGTATTTATTGAATCAAAAACAGCTTTGATTGCCATATTCGAATGCAGCGTGATTTTCAGTGGATTGCTTGACGAAATAAGCGTGTCGGCATTTGCATCCCTCCATTCCTTGAATTGAAAGCCGAAATTTCGGTTTGCGGTTAGAGTAATATCAGTTCCTTCGTCAAATTCGGTACCGACCGGATTTGCAGAAATTGATCCGGCCTGCGCAGGA
>JAJYBB010000011.1 GCA_021779195.1 Bacteroidota bacterium
TAAATTTGACTCTACAACTTGCTTCGTCAGGATATTGGGCAACAAAATTTAGTAAATTCATACCTTTTCTGATTAGTTCTTACAAAGATAATCATTTTAGGTGAAATATCGGATAATCATTTTATTTTTTTATAATCTTTCATTATTTTTGTTTTATTTGTTGATTTTTCATTGCATTTTTTGTCGGTATTTTTGTCGTAATCTGAATCTTCGACCGAAATTACTTTATTAAGATTAGACCATTCCATTTTTTACCTAAATGCAGTTTTCCATTTTCGCTATGCATTATAGATTTGTATTTTACGTTGTTAGAAATTCAGATTCAATCCATCTTTTTTGATTGTTTGAAGGACAAAAGAAATAGAGAGCAACACCTATTCTGCAAATTTGAAAATGAAAAGCATTGATCCAGAATGTCAAGAAATTTTGGATGGAGTATTTTAAATAAGGAGATAACTGTTTAGCGAATATGTTTGACTTCGAACTAATTTTTTATTAAAATTTCGACCATATCATCTGCTTTTCGACCTATTTGAAATATTTCCACTACTTTTTTGTATAATAAACACATCATTTTGTTGAAATAATATATGCAACTTTGCTTTCGAAAATGTCGATATGCATCAGTATTAATTATTTTCAAAAAAAGGAAACTGAATTTGATCTTTTAAAAATGCATTTACTTCTGTCTAATATGAAACACATATTCTTAATAGAAAAAATTCCTCAGTCGGTTTTAAATTATCTGACAAAAGGAGTGGAAGGCAAAATACCCGAAACGCCCAAACCGGATAATCCGATTTTTGAAAACACGCATAATTTTATGATCGGAAGCAATAAAATAGCGTTGGAAGCTGCCGGAAATAAAGCGACTGAATTGGGTTATAAAACGATTATAATGACATCAGAATTGGTTGGAGATACCACCAATGCCGCCGAATATGTGGTAGACTTAGCACTGAACATTCAACGCAATATCAAGCATCAACGATCGGTTTGTTTACTTTTTGGCGGAGAAACAACCGTACAGGTAACAGGCTCAGGTTTAGGAGGACGAAATCAACATCTGGCTCTGACAGCCGCTTGTTTGTTGTCCGGTACCGACAGAGTTACGCTTTTATCAGCAGGCACCGACGGAAATGATGGTTCGACCGATGCTGCCGGTGCGATAGTTGATGGTAATACTTACCCGGAAGCTTTATTAAAAAACATAGCTCCAGAAGATTATTTACTTGATTTTGACTCTTACCATTTCTTTGAGAAAGCCGGCGGACATTTAATCACGGGTTCCACACGTACCAATGTCATGGATATGATGGTGGTGTTAATTGAATAAACGGATAAAATATTGAAAAATAGTATAGCTATATATCTAAAATATAAGCATATAAGATTATGTGATTTGAAGTCGATCGTTTCACAATAAAAATCAAACATATAATTAAACTAATAAATATATAATAAATATAAAAGTTAGATTGATAACTACAATTCAGCTGATTATAAGCTTATCTTTGCAGAACATTAAAATAATAATAATAA
Source organism: Bacteroidota bacterium (assembly GCA_021779195.1). Classification (GTDB taxonomy): domain Bacteria; phylum Bacteroidota; class Bacteroidia; order Bacteroidales; family Paludibacteraceae; genus Paludibacter. Next base: position 1,543 of record JAJYBB010000011.1, read on the forward strand.
TCAACAATGAGTAAAGGAACAGTAAAATTCTTCAACGAATCCAAAGGTTTTGGTTTTATCAGCGAAGATGGTTCAAAAAAAGAACATTTTGTGCACATTTCAGGTTTAATTGATCAAATTCGTGAAGGCGATACCGTAGAATTTGATTTGCAAGAAGGCAGAAAAGGATTAAATGCAGTAAATGTAAAAGTAATTTAGTATATACTATTGCGCTTACCAAGTGAAAAAAGTTTATCCGTTGGATAAGCTTTTTTTTATGCTTGATTTTGAGCTAATTTCTATATCATAAAACTTTCCATGAAATGAATTTTCAAAACTAAATTTTAGCTTGTGTAACATATAATTTTTTTAGTATATTTGACCCATGGAAAACGATTTGAAACATTTAACAATTAGGGAGTGGGCTGAAGATGATCGTCCTCGCGAAAAAATGATCCGAAAAGGAGCTCAAAGCCTTTCGGATGTAGAGTTATTAGCAATTTTGATAGCCATTGGAAACAAAGATGAATCAGCAGTGGAACTGGCGCGCCGAATTATGCGTGAATGCCAAGATAATATTAATGAATTGGCTCAACTCAGTATCAATGATTTGTGTAAACGATTTAAGGGTATTGGCACGGCTAAAGCCATAACCATTGTCGCAGCGTTGGAGTTGGGAAAACGCCGCAATACTGCCGACATTTTTGAACGAAAGAAGATTACAGGAAGTATCGATCTTTTCAATCTTTTCGAACCGATATTAATTGATCTGCTGCAGGAAGAGTTTTGGATTGGTTTTCTTAATGGTGCTAATAAGGTTTTAGAAATCAGACGTTTGACGCAAGGAGGAACCAATAAGACGATAGTTGATATTCCATTGTTACTCAAATTGGCATTGGAAAATTCAGCACAGGCAATTGTTGTTGCTCATAATCATCCTTCGGGACAAAATCGCCCGAGCGATGAGGATATTCAGGTAACCCGTAAAATTAAATCCGGTTGTGAAGCTATTGGTATCCGTTTTTTAGACCATATCATTATTGCCCGAGGTCAGTATTATAGTTTTTCCGACGAGAACAAAATCTAACTTCCTCATCAACAAATATAATTATGCATTTCCTTGAAATTGAAAATGTTGTAAAACAATTCGCGGGTCATCGAGCCTTAGATGGTGTCAGTTTGAACGTTCCTGAAAATTCGGTTTACGGTTTGTTAGGCCCAAACGGCGCCGGCAAAACAACGTTGATCAGGATTATTAATTATATTACCGCTCCAGATAGTGGGCAGGTTCGGCTGAATGGTAAAAGACTCATGGCTGAAGATGTGCGACATATCGGTTATTTACCTGAAGAACGAGGGTTGTACAAGAAAATGAAAGTTGGTGAGCAAGCCTTGTATCTTGCTCAACTTAAAGGCTTATCAAAACAGGATGCGCGTAAGGCATTGAAATTTTGGTTTGAAAAATTTGAAATTCAATCATGGTGGAATAAAAAAGTGGAAGAACTATCAAAAGGAATGGCTCAAAAAGTGCAATTTATCACTACTGTTCTGCATGAGCCAAAACTCCTTATTTTCGATGAACCTTTCAGTGGATTCGATCCTGTAAATACCGATTTGCTTAAAAGTGAAATTCTTGGCTTGCGCGATAAAGGAGCTACCATTATTTTCTCAACGCACAACATGGAAACCGTGGAAGATCTTTGTGAAAATATTTCGTTAATTCATCAAGCAAAAGTTGTTTTGCAAGGAAAAGTAACTGAAATAAGAGCTTCTTTTGCAACTCACCAATACCGAATATGCTCATCCGATCCTATCAATACCGAAAGTTTTGAATTGATCCGCCTTGTTCAAAAAAATGGAATATATGAATATAATTTACGGAAAAGCGACTCAGAACAGAACAATGATTTTCTGAAAAAACTGATGTTGCAAACCGAAATTATCTCGTTTAGTGAAGTTTTGCCAAGCATGAACGATATTTTTATTAAAACCGTAAAACCATGAGCAAAATTGCGTTGATTATTCGACGAGAATATACTACCCGTGTGATGAAAAAATCATTTTTATTACTGACTTTTCTCACCCCTTTACTGTTTGCAGGTATGATTGTCGTACCGCTTTGGCTGTCAAATATTAAAGATAATGTAGTAAAACATATTGTGGTTGTTGACCGCACACATCTTTATAATTCGGTACTCAAAAATAACGAAACTTACAATTTCGATTTTGTAGATAAACCATTTGAAAAAGTTAAAACAGAAAACCTAAAGAAAGATGAGAAAGATTTCACCGCTTTATTGTTAATTTCAGATGATTTATCCCGCAATCCGAAAGCTGCAACTTTGTATTCAGATAAGCAGGTGAATTTAGAATTGAAAACTTATATTGCAGGTTTGCTTAATAAATATGTAGAACAGCAAAAATTATCTGCTTACAATATTCCCCATTTAAAAGAAATGGTCGATAATTCCCGTACTGATATTGACATTGAAACAATTAAATGGAGCGATAACGGACAGGATAAAGAAGGTTCGTCCGAACTTGCATTGGCTATTGGCATGATTTCGGCATTTGTTATTTATATGTTTATCATTATTTATGGTGCCCAGGTGATGAGTGGAGTCGTTCAGGAAAAAACAAACCGGATTGTAGAAGTTATGATTTCGTCAGTAAAACCATTTCAGCTTATGATGGGTAAAATCATCGGCATTGCATTAGTAGGTCTCACCCAATTTGCATTGTGGGTTATTTTGACCTTTGTCATTGCGTTTGTTGCCGGAAAAATTATCGGTTCGGGAGTCGATATTTCTACTTTACAGCAAGTCAACCAACTTGGAATGCAAACTGCAGTTCCAACTTCCGGCGGTAATCAGCTTCAGCAGATTTTCAATTTACTGCATGGGTTTAATTTTATGGAAATTATCAGTTTGTTTGTGGTGTATTTTTTAGGAGGTTATTTGCTGTACGCTTCTCTGTTTGCCGCTGTTGGTTCGGCTGTTGACAGTGAAACTGATACGCAGCAATTTTCACTTCCACTCACTTTACCCATCATTTTTGCCATTTATGCTGCCATTTATAGTGCACAAAATCCTGATGGACCATTGGCTTTCTGGTGTTCAATGATTCCTTTTACTTCGCCCATTGTCATGATGGTACGATTGCCTTTTGATGTTCCGATATGGCAAATTCTACTTTCACTTATCATTCTTATGCTATCTTTCATTGCAACAACCTGGATGGCTGGAAAAATCTATCGCACAGGTATTTTAATGTATGGCAAAAAAGCTTCCTGGAAAGAGCTCTTGAAGTGGCTTCGTTATTGAACCCTTTACTTCTGAAACGATCGAAATTCAAAAATTAAAAAATCAAAAAATTGAACCGGTTAAATTATTTCAGAAATTTAATGCATCTGCCGGCACTCTATTTTCAGATGAACAGGGCATTACTTATTCAACGTCTTTTTTTAAAAAAAAAGATTATTCCTTTTTTATCTGAACTTTTGCAAGAGAATGATGGCAGTTTCGATCCACCTGACTTAAAAAAAATAACCGATTATTATGGATTGGCAGTGCCTGCAATTTTGGGAGAAGCATTTTGTATTTTACACGATCGTAGAATGTCATCTCATGAACGGTTTTGCATTACCGCTACGGGTTCTTTGAGTGGTTTATTAGATGATTTTTTCGATCGAAAGAAATTATCAGACGAGTATATTCAATATCTGATTGATCATCCGTATGAAATTGAAGGGAAGAACACCGACGAAAAGATATTTCTACATTTTGCTGGGCTTGCGCTGAGGAACTCAAGCCAGCCTGATAAATTAAAATGTAGTGCTTCTCTTGTTTTTGAAACTCAAATTCGTAGTCGAATGCAAATCGATAAATCCATTGATTTAAATGAGATTACTAATATTACACAACAAAAGGGAGGTGAAGCTTTTTTGTTTTATTTGTCGGCTTTCGATGATATCGATGATGCTTCAATGGCTATTTTTTTTCAATTAGGGGCTTTGATGCAGTTTGAAAATGATCTTTTCGATATTTTTAAAGATTTTCAGGAGGATATTTATACCTTAGCTACCACAGCAAAAAATCTTGACTGGTTGAAAAATAACTATGATGCTTGGGTTAAAAAGCTTTTTGAAACAGTGATCCAATCAGAATTTAAACTTAAAAATAAAGTCATGTTCTTACGCTATATTTCAATCGTGATTTGTCGTGGACAGGTTTGCCTCGATCAATTAATAAACTTGCCTCGGTCTTCCTGTAGCCATTTTGAATTGAGTGAGTTTACCCGTAATGATTTAATTTGCGACATGGAAAAACCTTTTAATTTTTTAAAAATGATACATTATTACGCCAATCAAAATTATTAAATCAAAGATGTCTATTTCAAACGATAAAACAAATGCAGCCCGCTTGCTCGACAGGGCAAAAATTTCATACCGGCTAATTTCATATCAGGCAGATGAATCCGATTTGAGCGCTATTCATGTTGCGAACCAATTGAATGAACCTGTTGAGAAAGTGTACAAGACATTGGTACTCAAAGGGGATTTAACCGGATTTTTCGTCAGTATAATTCCTGCTGCCGAAAATGTCGATTTAAAAAAAATGGCTTTTCATTCAGGAAATAAAACTTGTGAAATGATTCCAATGAAAGATTTGCTTTCTATAACAGGTTATTTACGAGGATCTTGTTCTCCAATAGGAATGAAAAAGCAATTTAAAACTTTTATTGACGATAGTTGTATGAATAATGATCAAATTTTTGTGAGTGCTGGGAAAAGGGGTTTGCAATTACTGCTTTCACCTACGGATTTAATTCAATTGATTAATGCCAGCATTGTTTCGTGCATTAAAAAAGTAAACTAAAATTTCTGTTCGAGAGGCAAAAACCCCGAAATTTTAATACCTTTGTTTCTTAATTTGATTTTTGTTTCTGAAAATATATATTTTATGAAAAAAATAAAGGGTTTATTTTTTGCTATTTTGTTGATTATTTGCAATCATGCTGTAAACGCACAAACTTCGATCGATCATCCTGCATCAAAATGGACTATTCAAAACTGTGTTAATCATTTTCAATCCGATAAGACTGTGCCTACAAAAGTTGGATATCAATATTGGTTTGCAGATAAGAATTTCATAAATGGAAGAACATTGAAAATGAGTGTAGTGGCTCCGCACAAAGCTACCCATCCACCGCATAAACATGCCGAAGATGAATTTTTCTTTGTTTTAGAAGGAACGGCTAAATTTTATCTTAATGGCGATTCTGTGATTGCAGGGCCGTATACCAGTTTTTATTGCCCATCAATGGTTGAGCATGGTATCAGCAATGCAGGTGATACGGATTTAAAATATCTGGTAATCAAGGACTATAAACCCGAAACTAACTAACAGAAAAATCATACTGTAAAATCATTCAAGAGTTTTTAAAACTTTAAATTGTTAATATTTATATGTTTCCGCCTTTCTTGCGTCCAAACGATCAAATCCGCATCATTTCACCTTCGGGAGTAATTGATTCTGCATTTTTGGATGCAGCTGCTCATCGCATATCTTCGTGGGGATTGGTGGTTAGTGAAGGAAAGTATGCTCGTGAAGAATATGGGCGGTTTGCAGGAACTAAATTGCAACGTATTGCCGATTTACAAGATGCTTTAAATGATCCTAATGTGAATGCAATTCTTTGTAGTCGAGGTGGATATGGAGTTGCGCAAATTATTGATCAGATAGATTTTGCGACATTTTGCAAACATCCCAAATGGTTGATCGGATTTAGCGATATTACCATCTTACATCAGGCGATTGCGCATTATGGTTGGGCTTCATTGCACGGCATCATGGCCAAACAAATTGCGGTATTACCTGAAAATGCAAAAGCATTGATTGCTTTGCGTGAAATTTTGTTTGGTAATTTACCCGTTTATAAAATTAAATATTCGCCTGAAAATAGAATTGGAAGCTCAACCGGAAATTTGATTGGTGGTAATTTGTCTGTATTTATGGCGATGCGATCAACCGACATTGATTTAGTATTCAAGAATAATATTCTATTTATTGAAGACGTAAATGAAAAACCATACCACATTGACCGATTGATTCAAAATCTTCGATTGAGTGGCGCATTGGCTCAACTTTCGGGCTTAATTGTTGGTCAGTTTAATGATTGCGATGAAGATCCGCTTATGAAACAGACTATTAATGAAATAATTTCTGAAGCTGTTGCTGGCTATGACTATCCGGTTTGCTTTAATTTTCCTGCGGGACATATCGACGATAATCGTCCATTGATTATGGGTCAAAACCTGAATTTGCATGTTAATAAAAACGAAGTTGAGATTTATTATTGAAATTAATCTCAAAACAACCGTTTTTTTAGTTTAAAAACAGAAAAAGGAGTTTGTTCGTATTAGCAAAAAAACCTATCTTTGCAAATACAGTTCATCAATCGGATAAATTAATGCATTTTCAAAAACAAATATCAATCATTTTCTGCTTTGTGATGGCAGTTCATTTTTCGTCGGCTCAAAAGTTGTCGGGAAATTTACGCATTACATTACCATCTGATTCCGCAAGAATTGATTATTTGTCTGCAAACCGTCCGCTATCCGTCGCTGATTCTATCATTAATTACGGCAAATTATTTTTAAATACTCCCTATCGTTACGGCTCAACTGGTAATGGATCTTTTGATTGTTCTGGATTCACCTCCTATGTTTTTCGCAATTTTGGTTATGATCTTGATCGATGTTCCATTGATCAGTCCCGACAATTTGATACCATTCAACGCAATGAAATACGGAAAGGTGACTTGGTTTTTTTCTCTGGACGTCGTAGAAGTGAGCGCGTAGGTCATGTGGGTATCGTGGTCGACACTAAACCCGATGGTTCTTTTGATTTTATTCATGCTTCTGTTCATAGCGGAGTAACCATATCTAATTCTCAGGAAGATTATTTCCGCAGACGCTATATTAAAGCCAATCGGGTTATTGATCGCAGCAGATTACTGGCTTTCAATTCTACAAATCAATCGAATACCGGACATTATTTACCCACAAATATTACCAAACAAATACGGAAAATTGTTCCCGCTGAATATCATCGGGTCCGAAAGGGTGAAACATTGTTGTCAATTGCCCATAAATATGGTGTTTCGGTTGCTGAATTGAAACGAGATAACCATATCCGTGGAAATAGAATCAAACGAAACGAGCGATTAAAGGTTAAAGACGAACAAAGTGTTATGATGCTCGAACCTGTGCTTTTAGCGGATAATACCGTGCCTCAAGCACCCGAAGTTGCCACTGCTACGTCTACACTTGCAACTTCTATCTCAGTTAAACCTGAAAATACCGTTGCTAATGCTTCCATGTCTTCCTTAGTTACCCATTTGGTGACACAAGGTGAAACGTTATTGAGTATTTGTAATTTGTATAATATTACCGTTGAGCAACTTAAAAAATTAAACAACCTGCTCGATATCAATTCTATTCATCCGGGACAAAAATTGAAAATTGAAACTGAAGTTGCTGCATCTCCAAAACCCGATGCTTCTGATCAAAAATTACCGGCAGCTGTTATTGCTGAAAATGCACCAACGACTGCCAGCGCAACGACTGCTGTACTTCAATCGACCCCCATTTTACATCGAGTAGAGAAAGGAGAGTCTCTTTATAGCATTGCAAAACTTTATAACGTCGGAGTTGATGATTTGATTCAAACAAATGACTTGCAGGGTACCATTCTTCATGCAGGACAGAAATTAAAGATTTTAAAGAATGCAGATAATGTGGCCTCTTCCAAAACAGAAGCCCCAAAACATGATAATCTTCAATCAATAACTGTTAAGGTTAAAAAAGGAGAAAGCCTGTACACTATTGCACATGATAATAATATTTCAATTGATGATCTGAAAAAACTGAATAATCTTTCAGGGAATGGTTTGACTACTGGGCAAAAATTGATCGTTGCTCAGTCAGTATCTCTCGATGATAATTCCACAGGTTCTCAATCAAAGAAATTATCAAAAAAGGAAGCAACAGTTAAAATTTTAATTGTCGAAGTAAAAAAAGGACAAAGTCTTTATAATATTGCTCATGATAATGATGTTTCGGTTAGTGATTTAAAAAAGTGCAATAATTTATCAGACAATCATATACGTCCAGGTCAAAAATTAAACATTCCTATTAAAGATACTTCCGTTTCAAAAGTTAATAAATCTGCTTTATCTTCAAAACAGACAACCGTAACTCATCGTGTTAAATCTGGCGAAAGCTTTTATACGATTGCCGAGAAATACGGATGTTCTGTTAAAGACCTGAAAGTTTGGAATCATAAAACCGTCAATAAAATTAAACCAGGCGAAAAATTAGTGATTTATTCAACAGAGACAAAATCTTCAATCGAATAGATTCTGCAATACTTCTAACGATTTCAATCCATGAAAATTGGGTACGTGTAGCTTGTAATAATCCACTAAATTTTCAAGCAACTGGACACGCTGCTGCCTTGTCAGCTTTAAGTGTTGCATCGTGTCAAAATCAGTTTGCAAACATTGTTCAAAAAGTGCTGCATCTTCCGGAAGCAAATAATGTAGATGATGCGGTTTCTCTTTTTGAAAAACACCATTCAGCAAATCGAAATAAAGATGATTATTTTCTTCTCGATTTGGCTCAAACCCTAAATATCGACTTAATTGTATTAAAAAAATTAAGTGAAAATTTGACACACTTCCTGTACTTGAATCTAATGTTTCGATGGAATTTTTTAAAAAGTAATATAGCCGTTCGTCAACTTCAACTTGTCGCAATATGCGATATAAAACCTCCGAAAGAAATAAGGCAATCGAATTTTTGATCGGATTGTATGGAATGCTTGTAAATACGTAATTTAATCGAATCTCTTTGATATATTGCAATTCTTTGGCTGGCTGGTGCGTTACTTCCATTTCAACCACAGAAAGTGGCTGAAAGAAAGCTAAACGCGTAGTAGATTTTTTTTTGTTGACTCCGTGAACTAAATACGATACACGACCAAATCCCAATGTGTATACAGTGATGATTGTCGACGAATCGCCGTATTTTAAATTGTGTAATATGATTCCCGAGGTGTTAATGTACATAAGTTAGTTACTTTGTTCGTACAAATGTACTAAAATATCAGATTTAGTGCGTAATATGACGTTATAAAAGCAGGTAATTTCGCTTAAATTTCTTTGTATTACAACCACTTAATTAAAAATATAAATATTTGCCCGAAAGGTTTTGTCATTTCAAAAAACTGTCGTATATTTGCACCCGCAATTGAGAGGATTATCTTCTCTGTCGCAAGCCGTAAGGTCCATTCGTCTATCGGTTAGGACGCCAGGTTTTCATCCTGGAAAGAGGAGTTCGATTCTCCTATGGACTACAATAAAAAAGAAATTCAGACTTTAAAAAAAAAGATTAAGATGGCAAATCATAAATCATCTATCAAAAGAATTCGTCAAACCGAAAAAAGAAAATTGCATAATCGTTATTATGCTAAAACAGCACGTAATGCGGTTCGCAATTTACGCGCAATTACTGATAAAACAGTAGCTGCAGAAATGTTGCCTAAAATCAGCGCTATGCTCGACAAATTGGCAAAACGAAATATTATTCATAAAAATAAGGCGGGTAACTTAAAATCAAAGTTAGCCATTCATGTTAATAAATTGGCCTAAAACCAGTTTTTTGCATAAAATACAAAAGCCCTTTCCTTTTTGGATAGGGCTTTTTTGGTATCGAATGCGTAATAATTACTTGTTCATTGCAAGTGATTTATATACTTTCATTTTGCCAATAAAATGAAAATGGATATCAATCCACTCACTCACTTTTATTAATCCCATCATTTCTACAGGAGGAGTTAATCCAAAATCGCGAATACTTATATTTTTTTCTCCATCAATAGAATATATATCGCCGGCTTGTTTTGATGAAATTGGAATATCAAATTTTTTAGTAATTCCGGTAATTGTAATGTCTACTGAAGCATTTCCATTTGAATTGTTATTTTTATCATTCGTTTGATTGGCTTCCAAATAATTTAATTGAATTATTAAATTCGGATAATCGTTCGATTTAATCAATTTCAGAAAATCCCGTAATGCCATTTTATTTTCAGAATTGAATTTGCTGACAGGAATAGTGATCTGATTTTGAGAAATATAAATTCGGTTGTGATGCTGACTTGTAGTTAATGTGAATGATTTATTTATTAAATCTTCCCCTTTTTGGAATAATTTAAATGACAATAAATTAGTTGTTCCATTTATCGTTATAAAACTATTGTCATGAAGTTCAATTGCAACAGTGGTTTGCGAAAATATGGAAATGTACTCTAAAAATGTCAGAGCAAAAATAATCATTACTCTTTTCATAGTTCAAAGTTCAAAATCATGAATAGTTAAGATAAAGTAAACCGGTAAGAATCTCTTACCGGTTTTTTAATTTTTTAAAAAATAATTTTATCAGAACGAAATTACTGCTTCAGCACTTAATCCATGGAATTGAGCTCCGTTCAATATGTAATTTACATTTGGAACACCGGTATATTGTTGATTAGCATATTCTACTTTGGCCATGATATTTTTTGTAACAAACCAACCACCGCTGATTGCCAAGCGGCTGATGCCAAGCGTGTAAGCAGGAACCATGTCGGCACCACCGGCTGCAGGAGCAGTGGCAACTTGAGCTGAAAGTGTATTGTAACGGGCACCAACGAAGAAATTTTCTGCTGCTCCAAATCTGAAAATCAAGTCACTCGCAAATTGATTTGCGGTACGATCAGTTGCTTCTGATGCTTTTGCTCCGTGTGCTGCTTCTAAAGTTGTGAATGATTCAACAGCTAATCCATCAGTTAATCTATATTTCAAAAACAAGTTGCCCATGAACGAAGTTACCCGGTCTGATAATCCTGGATTGAAACGCCCGTTAAATGCTGTGCTTGTGCTTGGACCGGAATTGTACATAACTGCTGAATAGTTTGAACCCGTACGGTCACCTCCAAATAATGTGTTTGAACCTGATCCGGCTGTTGTGTAAACTGATCCGGTCAATCTGAATCGAAATTTATCCGTAATTTGTTTGTCATATCCTAATTTTGCAATGAAAGATGGATTACGGATACCATTAGAATATTTGTAAGCAGCTTGAGTTGTATCAATTGCAGCAAGATTTGGATTCAATTCACCATCTGTTAATGAAACAGTTCCAAGAATGCCATTGTAGTTAACATCAGCTTCGGCACCTATTTCGGTTGCAAATTCGTCCATAATATAGTTTTCCATGAATGCATTGTAGATGCCATTGCCACCATCTGAACGACGGAAGTGTGCATCGCCATAGTTTACATCCATTTGACCTACCTTTATTGTGGTATATTTCATGATATTATCTAAGAAATCCATTTTCAAAAATGGCAATTTGTCAAATTGAACAAATCCACCTTTAACCCACGTTTCGTTATGGTGTTTGGACGCCAGATAAAGCGTTACATTAAGAGTAATACCATCAGCCAAATAACTATTAATGTATAAATTGGCCATTGATAATGCAAAATTATTCGTGTTTTTGAATAGTGCCTGGGTGTTTTTTGTTGGATCTTGTATTGCAACTGCATTACTTTGTTGTAAAGCAATGTAAGGCATTGAAATTGATCCGCCAAATTCAACTTTAGGACCAGTCCATTGTGTTTCAACTTTTGGATTTTCAAACACGTTAATACCTGTTTGATCCGTTGGTCTTAACTGACCAAATACTGTGCTGCTTAATAAAAGCGCAGTTGCTACTGTGAAAATAGAATTTCTCATTTTTCTTAATTTTTTTGTTTTCGTATTATTTTTACTTTTGTTTGAGATTCAAATTAGTTGATGTCCGCACCTTCAAAGGTTGCGTTATATTTAAGTGTTATTCCATTGCCTACACGCATCATCCCAAGCATAGCTGTAGGAGGCTTCATTCCGAAGTCGCTCATTTTTAATGCAATAATTCCTGAAAAAGTATAAACGCCCGGTTTTATATTATTTCCATTCGCTTTAAGTATTACTTTCTTAGTAACTCCTGCCATAGTCATATTGCCTTCGATCACTACATTAACGGCATTACCCGATACATTCATTGTGGTTACTTCTGTCATGTGGAAGCTAATCATCGGGTTTTTGTCTGATTTAAAAGTTTCGTACGTTTTGGTATCCATTAATTTCTCATTGCTTTTTATAGAATGAACCGGAATGTTTACGAACATAGATTGTACTTTTTTATTAACAATAACAATCTCTCCGCTTGCCTGAGTTACCTTACTTTCGAAATTGTGTACATTTGTTGTTCCATAAATGTTCATTGAGAATGATTTAGGATTTAATTTTAAGGTTTGAGCTTGCAAACCTGTGCTTAGTAAAATACCCATAACGAGTATCATTCCTACTTTGAAAAATTTTCTCTTGTTCATACGTAATTAATTGTTTTTAATGATTATATGATGCATTTTTAGTTGTTAATCAATCGCTGCAGCATATAAGTTGTTTTTGTTTTATTTTGTGAGTTATACTATATATAATCTTCAATTCGATTCATATTTATTAATATACAAATGCTATAACATTAATAGTATTATAAATTAATAAATTTTAAAAATTGGATATTTCTTTAATTTGCTTTGTTTTTTAGATATATCTTATTTGATGAGTTTAAATTTATAAAATCAGTGTATAAATTTTAGCTATAATCCATTATTTTACTAGTAAACCAGTAATAAAATTAATATTAAAATTAATATTAATAGAATGATTTCAAAACATAGCTAAAACTTAATACATATCCTATGACATTAGTAGGAATAAGTATTAAAAAAATAAATCTATATCACGACTAATATTTCAATTTCAACGATTACTAATTTCATGCCAATTGCAAATTTATTTCAAGTTTTAGATAAATAACACATCCCAAGCAAAAAGGTTTAAATGCAGATATCCGAAGTATTGCAAAAACATTCTTCATTTTCAATTATTTGAGCAAGAGTTTTTCTTGATAATAGTTTTCTGAATTCAATGTTTAACTCGATCCAATAACTTTGAGCTTTGCAATTGTGATAATTTCTGTCGCAGATATTTTTGTTATAAATACATTCCACAACAACAATTGGTTCGAAAGCTGTATAAACATCCAACATCGTAATATCTTTTGGATCGCGTGATAAGGTGTAACCACTACCTCGACCTTTGGAATTAGCAATCAATCCCTTTATTTTTAGAGATGAAATAATACTATCTAAATATTTCAATGAGATTCGCTGATTTTTGGCTACATCTTTTTGCAAAACTCCACTTGGGTCTTCTGTATTAGCAATTTCGATAAGTGTGCGTAACCCATATCGAATTTTAGAGTTAATTTTCATAATTAAAGAAATAATTCTGCAAATTTATTGGATAATTATCAATGCTATCAAACTTATAGGATGGAAAGGTATAATTTAGAACTGTTCTAAATTTAATTTGCATTGTAACAACAAAATCAAAATCATATACTACTTATATTCAATAGATTATAATTTAGTAATTCGATTTTGTTAATTAAACATAAATTTCAATATTAAGTATAACTGGTTGATAAATAGAATACAAAATCAATTTTATAAAAGAATAATTGCAGATATTTAATTGCTTTCATTAAATAAAGTGCCTATTTAACTTCAACCCCATTCGTTACTTGTGCTTTGGGTTGAATTAATATTAACCTTCCATCTGCATCTTCGGCTGAAAGGATCATGCCTTCGCTCATAATTCCGCGTAATTTACGTGCTTCGAAATTGGCGATGAAGCAAACCTGCGTTCCGATGAGTTCTTCTGGGTGTGGATAATATTGAGCTATTCCCGATATGATTGTGCGATCAACTAACCCATCGGCAATACGAAATTGCAATAATTTATCGGCTTTGGGAACTTTTTGACATTCGAGAACTGAACCAACGCGTATATCCATTTTCATAAATTCATCGAAAGAAACATTGGATTTTACTGGATGGGCTTGAAATGCAGAAGCTTTATTGGCTTTTTTTGTATCTAACAGTTTTTGAATCTGATTGGTTATAACCTCATCTTCAATTTTTTCGAATAATAATTCCGATATTTCAAGCTTGACGCCTGCATTTAACAACTGAATACTACCTAAATCTTTCCAATTAAATTCATTCATATTGAGCATTTTTCGCAATTTAGCTGAAGTAAAAGGCAAAAAGGGTTCAAAAGCAATGGCTAAGTTGGCTGCAATTTGTAAACTTAAATTTAAAATTGTTTCAACCCGATTCATGTCTGTCTTAGCTAATTTCCAGGGTTCTGTATCGGCCAAATACTTATTTCCAATACGTGCTAAATTCATTGCTTCTTTTTGGGCATCGCGAAATCGGAAATTATCCAAGTATTTTTCAACTTCATACTTAACATTAACAAACTCTTCAATTGTTTGCTGATCGTAATTGGTCAGGTTTCGTTGTATAGGGACTTTTCCATCGAAATATTTTTGAGTCAGAACTAACGCACGATTAATGAAATTACCAAAAATTGCGACCAGTTCATTGTTGTTTCGAGCCTGAAAATCTTTCCATGTGAAATCGTTATCTTTTGTTTCGGGGGCATTTGCTGTAAGAACATAGCGCAAAATGTCCTGTTTACCTGGAAAATCTTCAAGGTACTCGTGCAACCAGACTGCCCAATTGCGCGAAGTAGAAATTTTATCACCTTCGAGGTTTAGAAATTCATTTGCTGGAACATTGTCAGGTAAAATGTATGAACCTTCTGCTTTGAGAATTGCGGGAAATACAATGCAGTGAAAGACAATATTATCCTTGCCTATAAAGTGCAGGAGTCGAGTTTCAGGGTCTTTCCACCATTTTTCCCAATCGTTGGGTAATAGCTCTTTCGTGTTTGAAATATAACCGATGGGGGCATCAAACCAAACGTAAAGCACTTTTCCTTCGGCATCTTCAATCGGTACGGGAATTCCCCAGTCAAGATCACGACTTACCGCGCGGGGTTGTAACCCCAAATCGAGCCAGCTCTTACATTGTCCGTAAACATTGGGTTTCCATTCTTTATGTTCCTCGAGTATCCATTTTCTCAACCAGGCTTCGTGTTGATCGAGTGGTAAATACCAATGTTTTGTTTCGCGAAGTACCGGAGCCGAACCGCTTATTGCAGATTTAGGGTTTATTAAGTCAGTAGGGTTTAAAGAGGTACCGCAAGCTTCACATTGATCGCCATAGGCATTTTCGTTTCCACAAATTGGGCATTTTCCTGTGATATATCGGTCGGCAAGGAATTGTTGCGCTGATACGTCAAAATATTGCTCGGAAGTTTTTTCAAGAAATCCGCCCTTATCATAAATTGTTTTGAAAAACTTGGCTGCCAGTTCACGATGCGTTTTCGACGTGGTGCGTGAATAAATATCGAAAGAAATTCCAAATTCTTCAAACGATTTTTTAATTATTCCATGATATCTGTCAACAATATCTTGAGGTGTAACACCTTCTTTTTTAGCTTTAATGGTAATGGGTACGCCATGTTCGTCGGATCCTCCAATAAAGAGAACTTCTTCGCCTTTTAGTCGCAGATAGCGTACATAAATATCTGCAGGTATGTAAACCCCGGCTAAATGCCCAATGTGCACGGGTCCATTCGCATAAGGCAATGCCGATGTTACGGTGGTTCGTTTGAAATGATTCATTGAAAGTGGCTGATTAGTTAGTTTGTTTGTGTTAATCGCAATTATTAATTAACGTATAAGAACAAATATGAGTGCAAAGATACGGACAAAGATTGAATTTTTGAAAAAGTAAATGATGAAAATAAGCCTTGAGCTGGAAATGCTTAAGATTGATAGGAATCACTGAATAGTAAAAAAAGGTGATAAGCTGAAGTAATGCGCTAAATTTTGCAAATTTTGCAAGTTATAAAGTACTTTTTTCTGATTTGGAGAGTTCCAATTTAGTAAATTGAAGTAAAAAAGCTATCTTTGCATTCGATAAAAATTAGATTGTATGAAAAATGTTTTGAAATCCACTCTTTTGTTGGTATTTTTATGTTTTTACATTGGTTTGCAAGCACAAACATATCGTTTTGAATTTGGATATAACCAGCCAATTCGCTTGGGAACAAATGTAAGTTCTACTTATTTTAACGGTATTCGATTAGGCGGAACAGCAGAGTGGGGACTAAAAAATAATTTGAGCTTGCTTACAGGAGCTTTATACAATATTGTTTATGCCAATAAATTGCAAGGATATCCCAATTCTGCTACCGTAACTTATCAGACATTTGGGCATTATTTGGATATACCATTACATTTAAACTATACTTATCCGATTACCAACTTGTTGAAAATTTTTGCTTATGCAGGCCCAAATTTCAATATTGGTCTTTTCCAAAATATGAAAGTTACTTCAACTCAGACTTACAATGTTACCAATCCAATGTATGTTGCACCAGGTAATTATAATTTATACAGTGGTACATCAGGAGAATATCAGTTGAACCGGATTAATTTGCAACTTGATTTGGGTGGCGGAGTGCAATGGAAGAAATATCAGTTGAAAGCCGGATACGATTTCGGTATCAATTATTTAAACAAAACAGGATCAGGTAATTTGAATCAACAAGGTTGGTATGTTACAGTAGCTTATCAATTTTAATTTTTCGTATCCTGTAAACGAGTAAAGAGACTAAAGTCCAGGTGGAGTTTAGTCTCTTTTTAGAATATTATAGCCGATAAAGGATTATTTATTTGGATAATGACTATTTTTGCATTGGTTTTGGTAAATTGCATCAGCAATCTGTTAAATTGAAATTCTCAACAAGTTTTCTGCGTGATGGAACTTTATAATATATTTAAACAGCATTCGGTTGTTTGTACGGATAGCCGTAATTGTCCGGAGGGGTCAATATTTTTTGCCCTTCACGGAGCTAATTTTAATGCCAATACCTTTGCTCTGACAGCGTTGAAAAATGGATGTGCTTTTGCTGTTGTAGATGAAGTTGAATATGCTGTTGACGAACGTTTTATTTTGGTTGATAATGTATTGAAATCGCTTCAAGATCTCGCATCTTATCACAGAAAACAGATGAATGCGACTGTAATCGGTATTACCGGAACAAACGGGAAAACAACCACCAAAGAACTTATGGCCTCGGTGTTGATGCAAAAGTACGACATCCTTTTTACGCAAGGAAACTTAAACAACCATATCGGTGTTCCACTAACGTTACTTCGACTTCGACCCGAACATAAAATTGCAATTATTGAAATGGGAGCAAATCATCAAGGTGAAATCAAAGCACTTTGTGAAATTGCTCAACCTGATTATGGACTTATAACCAATGTCGGGAAAGCTCATCTTGAAGGATTTGGGTCGTTCGAAGGCGTTAAAAATGCAAAAGCTGAACTTTACGCATATATTTCGCTGCACGGAAAGAATATTTTTATCGATAAAAACAATCCGAATTTAGTTGGTATGGCTCAAAAATTTGGATTCGACTTGAGAAAAATACAAAATTATTGTATTAATGCTGATTTGTGTGATGGTTATGTTAAAGGAAAAATTACTGCAAGTTCGCCTTATCTCCAGATGGAATGCATGATTGATAAATTTGATTCATTCCGACTAAATACACAGTTAGTTGGAACTTACAATGCTGAAAATGTATTAGCAGCCGTTCTTGTGGGCGATTATTTTGGTATTTCGATGGACAAAATCAGACGGGGCATTGAAACTTATTTTCCTCAAAATAACCGTTCGCAACTTACTCAAACCGAGCATAACAAACTTTTGATTGACGCCTATAATGCGAACCCGAGCAGTATGCGGGCTGCAATTCAAAACTTCAAAAATGCTGATTCTGAGAATAAAACATTAATTCTTGGAGATATGTTTGAACTTGGTGATCAGAGTTTTGATGAGCATCAACAGATTGTAGATTTAATTGAAAGTTATCATTTTGATTCGGTATATCTTGTCGGAAAATATTTCGGTCAAGTGAATCATTCTTATGTTAGCTTTGAAACAACTGAAGAGTTGATTCAATTTTTAAAAGGCAACCCGATTCACGATAGATTTATTCTTGTTAAAGGTTCACGCGGTATGAAACTCGAAAATATATTACCTATTCTATAAAATCAAATTTTTGGAATAAACTGTTGCTGATTTTAATGGTTGGAGCAGTATTAAATTAATTGCATAAATATGAAAAAAAATAATCTTGTCGTTATATCGGGTGTTGCGGTCGTAGTGATCGCACTCTTTATAACCGTCGTTTTGTTAATTCGACAGAACCATGAAAAAGACAGCGAAATGTCAGAAATGGTTGAACAAATGAATTTTGAAAAGCAACAGACCGAAAAAGAATATACCGATCTGAATAGCGAAGTAGATGGGTATACCAGTAATATTCATAATGATTCATTACTCCATTTATTACAAGATCAAAAATCGAAAGTTCGACAATTATTGGATGAATTACGCGTAACTAAATCGACCAATGCACGACGAATTGCTCAATTGAAAGCAGAATTATCGACCGTACGCAAAGTAATGATTCAATATGTTAACCAAATTGATTCATTGAATTCGCTCAATAAAGTGTTGAAAACCGAAAATATTGAAGTTCATAAAAAATATCAGGCGGCATCTCAAACCGTTCAGCAGCTCTCCAAAGAGAAGCAGAATCTCACCGAAGTGGTTACAAGGGCTTCGATGCTCGAAATAACAAATTTTAGCATGATTCCTCTCAATAGTCAGAATCACAAAACAACTTGGTTTACACGTACTGCAACACTTCAGTTTAAATATATCATTGGGAAAAATATCACAGCTCCAACCGGCGAAAAAATTATATATTTGCGCATTACCCGGCCAGATGAAGATGTGTTGACTAAAAGTGCCGACAATGTATTTCCTTTTGAGAACAAAAATATTAGTTATTCAGCTTCAAAAAAGTTTGAATATACGGGTGATGCTTTGTCCGACGTGCTTTATTGGAAAATTGATCAGATTTTGCCAAAAGGGAATTATCGTGCTGACTTTTTCGTGGATGGAAATTTAATAGGTAGTTTTACATTTGTATTCACTCGATAATTTTGCTGTAAGTTGATTTTTTTAATAGAATAATAATTTTTTACTTTATAAATAATTTTTATTTCATGTCTCACGCTCAACAATTTACATTCGATTCTAATGCGATTGCTTTTGATTTGAATCATCGAAATAAGATTCATTTCAATATTTCGCGTTATGATGCAGCTGTGAGCAAAGGGATTGATCGATACCAGAATCTGGAGGCTGCCAAAAATCAGGCTGCTGCAATAAAGCGTGATGTTTTAAATCATTGGGCAGATTATTTATTGGAATTTGAAAAAAATATCACTGCACATGGTGCTGAAGTTCGTTGGGCAATAGATACTGCCGAAGCTACTACGATTGTTGAGGAGATTTTACGTGAAAACAATGCGCGGCTATTGGTGAAAAGTAAATCGATGACTACCGAGGAAATTGAGTTTAATCATATTGCTGAAAAAGTGGGTTGTGAATCTGTGGAGACTGATTTAGGTGAGTTTATCGTGCAGTTAGCCGGCGAACGTCCTTATCATATTGTTACACCGGCCATGCACAAATCTAAAGATGATATTGCCGTGCTTTTCAATGAAAAATTCAAAACATCTATCGAAAGTACACCTGAAGAACTTACAGAATACGTTCGACAAATGTTAAGAAAAAAATACACTGAAGCGCAGATTGGTGTAACGGGAGCAAATTTTCTGATTGCCGATATTGGAGGAGTTTCGGTAACCGAAAATGAGGGCAACGGACTTATGTCAACTGCTTTTCCAGCAGTACATATTGTTATTGCAGGTATCGAGAAAATTATTCCCCGTATGAATCAACTTGGATTATTTTATCCGCTGTTGGCAGTTCATGGTACCGGACAGCAGATTACTGCTTATAACACCATTTTTACCGGACCCCGCAAAACATCAGAGGTTGATGGTCCTGAAAAGATGATTGTTATACTTTTGGATAATGGACGAACAAATGTTTTTAACGATAGTGAAGCCTATGAATCATTGGCTTGCATCAGATGCGGAGCTTGTCTGAATGGTTGTCCGGTTTATAAAACCATTGGGGGTTACACTTACGACACAACGTACAGTGGACCGATCGGCTCGGTGCTTACTCCATTTTTTAGAGGGTTTAAAGATTTTTCACATCTTAGTTTTGCATCCACACTTTGTGGAAAATGCGTTGAAGTTTGTCCTGTGAAAATTCCGCTTACCGACATTTTGTTATCAAATCGCAGAAAGGCGGTTGAGCAAAATTTAAGACCTAAAGTAGAAAAAGCATTGATGTACGGATTCAGACTTTTAAGTTCAAAGCGTACCAGATACGATTTTTTCCCGGGATTATTGAAGAATATTGGCACTTATCCTTTTAATTTTACAGGTTGGGGACCCCGGCGAAAAATGCCGATTTTTTCAAATAAATCATTTTCGGAGATATACAAAATGAAAAACAAATAAATCATTGAAATTTAAACAGATTATTTAATATAAAAAATAAAACATGAAACAACCTGCATTTTTCTTACTGCTTGCATTGGTTTTAACTATGATTTTACCTTCATGCCAAGTTAATAAATGGGAAGACTGGAAACTCAAAAATGAACTTTGGATGGCAAACAATAAAACTCAACCTGGTGTTATTACAACTGCGAGTGGTTTGCAATATAAAGTTATTCATCAGGGGTATATGCGTAATCCCAACTCGACAAGTTCAATTGAAGTAAATTACACAGGTGCTTTAATCGATGGGTCGGTATTTGACTCGGGTACTAAATCCTGGTTTAGTTTGGCTTCGGCTATTAAAGGTTGGCAAGAAGGAATTCCAAAAATGAATGGAGGAGGTACTTACATTTTTTACATTCCTGCTTCGTTGGGTTACGATACGATCACGACCAATCTGAAAATTCCGCCACATTCAACTTTAATTTTCCAAGTTGATTTGGTAGACTCCTACAACTAATATTTGAAAGTATCGGTTTTTGTTGCTTCTAAATCAATTTCTTTCCATATAATATGTTCTTGAAATTGAAATATATAAAAGGAATATTCTCTTAAAAGGTTCCCTTAAAATCAAGTTTGTCATGAAAAAGTTTTTTCTATTTCTATTTTGTTTGACTTCGGGATTTCTTTCTGCTGCTGAATACACGGTCAGTACTGTTCCTAATCCTATTTTGAACGATGCACATGCATTTGTGAGCAATCCGGATGGTATTTTAAAACCCGAATATGTGCAACAAATGAACCAAATGATCGATTCGTTGAGAGCTAAAACCGGTGCCGAAATTGCTGTTGCTGCTGTTCAATCGATCGGACAGGCTGATTATAACGAGTTTGCTAACCAACTTTTTAAAGCTTGGGGAATAGGTAAAAGCAAGAAAGACAATGGGTTGCTAATTTTATTTATTCTTGATATCCATAAAGTGAAATTAGAAGTAGGTTATGGGCTTGAAGGAATATTGCCTGATGCTACTTGTAAAGATATTATTACCAACTACATGATTCCTGATTTTAAAAATGGGAATTATGATGCCGGTTTAATCAAAGGATTGGTTCAAATTGATTCAATTATTCAGAGCGGACCGGTTGAATCTAAGATTACAAACCAGGTTTCATGGGATCAAATATTGCCCATTGCATTAGGTGTTTATCTAATATTAATTATCGTTAGTCTGGTTTGGGTAAGCAATGCAGCACAACGTGTTCGCCTCAATACCAATATTCCAACTAATATTGGCCGGTATAAAGCTCTTAAAACTGAAATGTCGGGCATCATGAGTGTTTTTTATGTTTTTGTGCCCATTGCCGGATTGATTGCTATTTTATTGTTTTCGAATGTTATTTATATTGTATTGCTTCTTCCGATTCCATTCACTGTCATTCCGGCAAATATTTATGGAAAATTGAAGATGCGAAAGATGCGACATGCTCCAATTCCCTGCAATGCTTGCGATGGCACCATGCATATGCTTTCGGAGAAAAAAGAAGATGCTTATCTCAAAGTTTCACAACAATTTGAGGAACAGTTACATGCTGTTGATTATGATGTGTTTTTATGTGATAAATGTGGTAACCAGGCAATTTTTACACTCGATAAGCCCGGTGCATATACTGAATGTCCTAAATGTAAAACAAAAGCGTTTGCTTTAAAAGAAAAACGTATTATCGTACAACCTACTTATTTGAGTGCAGGGAAAATGCGAACAACCTACGTTTGTAAGTTTTGTGGTTATGAAGAAGATCAAGACGATAACATTCCACGATTGACACGTACCAATAGTGCATTAATAGGCGGTGCAGTTGCCGGGGGACTTTTCAGTGGAAGTGGCGGTTTTGGTGGTGGTGGCGGTTTTGGCGGTGGTGGCAGCTTTGGCGGTGGTATGTCAGGTGGCGGAGGTGCTTCGGGAGGATGGTAAGTATCTGCAATAAATGTAAGGATCAAATAATGACAATTTTTTAAACAATTGATATTTAGTGTTATAAAACAACAAATGAAAAATTACTTCTATGAAAACTAACCAAATTATTTTAATTTCAGTAACAGCTGTGATTATTCTCGGTTTCTTTTGGGGAATTTCTGCTTATAACGGATTGGTAAGCAAACAAGAAAATGTTAATAGCCAATGGGGAAACGTACAGAGTCAATACCAGCGTCGTAGTGATTTGATACCTAATTTAGTTGCTACTGTAAAAGGGTATGCCACTCATGAAAGTTCAACGCTTGAAGCAGTAGTAGCTGCACGTGCGAAAGCAACTCAAATCAGTATTGATCCGAAAGATTTAACCCCCGAAAAAATGCAACAATTTCAGTCCTCACAAGGTCAGGTTAGCTCTGCCTTGGGTAAATTATTGATGATCACCGAAAATTATCCTGATCTGAAAGCAAATCAAAACTTTTTAGAATTGCAGGCTCAATTAGAAGGAACTGAAAATCGAATTTCAGTTGAACGAAATCGATTCAACGATTTAGCAAAAGAATTTAATGTTTCCATTATGCGATTTCCGCAATCCCTCATTGCTAATATGTTTGGCTTTACCAAAAAACCCTATTTTGAAGCTGAAAAAGGTTCGGATGTAGCACCAACTGTAAAGTTTTGATTTTCGATTTTAAGCAATTTATTATGCATTAATTGACTATCGGTTAATTGGCAGATTGGGTTGATTAAATCAGCAACTATAATCTTCCGTTAGGGTATTTCTTTATTTGTAAAATTTTTAACACTATCTGATTAAATACGAATTGAATTTATGGCTGAAAAAAAATATGAACCGGCATCAGATCGGTATTCAAAATCGGTAGGTTATCGCTATTGCGGAAAAAGCGGTTTGCAACTTCCGCTACTTTCACTTGGATTATGGCATAATTTTGGGGATGTGGACGATGCACTGGAAGCTGAGAAAATGATTCAATATGCTTTTGATCAGGGTATGACTCATTTCGATTTGGCAAATAATTATGGAACTCCTTTCGGAAGTGCCGAAATCAATTTTGGAAAAATTTTGAAAAAATATTTCTCGAATCATCGTGATGAAATGATTATCAGCACGAAAGCCGGTCATGAAATGTGGGAAGGTCCCTACGGCGATGGTGGATCGCGTAAATATATGATTGCCAGTTTAGAACAAAGCTTAAAACGGTTGCAGTTAGAATATGTAGATATTTTTTACTCGCACCGTTTTGACCCGCATACACCTATCGAAGAAACGATGGGAGCCCTGTCGGACATGGTTAAGCAAGGAAAAGCGCTTTACGTGGGAATCTCAAAATATCCGATTGAAAAGGCTTACGAAGCGTATCAGATATTACGTGCCAACGGTACACCTTGTTTTATTAATCAGGATAGATACCATATCTTCGATCGTCATATTGAACAACAGGTTTTACCGCTTGCTCAGAAAAACGGAAATGGATTTATTGCATTTTCGCCCCTGGCTCAAGGAATATTATCCGATAAATATCTGAATGGTATACCCGAAAATTCGCGTGCGGCTCACAGTTATGGATTTTTGCAAAAAAATCAAATTACCCCTGAATTAATCGGGAAAGTGAAAGAACTTAACATGCTGGCTGCAAAACGTGGTCAAACGCTTGCTCAAATGGCATTGGCTTGGTGTTTGCGCGATGAACAAGTTAATTCGGTAATTATTGGAACAAGTTCGGTGAAGCAATTGCAGGATAACATTGTTGCTTTGAAAAATCTGACTTTTACTGACGACGAATTATGGCGGATTGGCGAATTAGGTGCCTGAATAAGAGTAACAATTTCCTTGTGGCAAAAATTTTAGAGTTGATTTAATTCAATAATTTTGAAAAGTTTATCTTTTAAATATTATTTTACGGCGGTATTATTTGCTTTGTTAATAATAAGTTGTAGTGATAATATCCGATCATCAATCCCCGATTATCCGGTTTATCTTGATTTGAATCTGACTACAACTTATCCAACGTTTAAAAACAATATTAACGAATCGCTGATTTTCACTAAACCTATCTTTGTTACAGACAGGATAGGGTTTGGTGGAATATTGGTTTATGTGGGATTTGACGGTCAATATTATGCATTCGATATGGCTTGTCCTTATGAAGCGAACAGTAATATTCGAGTGTATCCAAATGGAAATGGACAAGCGGTTTGCCAAAAATGTGGTTCAGTATTCGATATTGGTTATGGAGTCGGAAATCCTTCATCAGGACCTGCACACGAAGTGCTAAAACGCTATAAAGCCACTTTGTCTGGCGATATTCTTTATATAACCCGTAACTAATTCTCTATACGGAAATCTCATTTGTAGGTATAAATAAGTTTGGCTAATTGATTATTTCCAGTTTGATGGTTTGAATAAGATACCTGAAATGCCTACAAATACAATATAAAAGGGATAGATTAGAGATAAAGCCATTGATTCAATCAATATGTTTTTTAAATGGAAAAATTTTCGCACCTGATTTAAAAACGAAATATCAATACTGAATTTCAGTATAAAATAGATGCCTAAAATATTGCCGTACTTTCCATCAATAATAGATAGCACACCTAAAGCCAATTCTGCCAAAGCCGTACAGAAAACAATGAATGTAACTGCAATTAATTGTTTATCAGTGTATGATGAGGATTTTGCTGCCCAACGATGACGTTGATGTATAAATTGACGCAGCGAAGTTGCCGGATGGGTGGTAACCAAAGCGGCTTCCGATTTTAAGAATCGAATGGTTCCATGTCGTTTCTTTACACTTTCCAACAGAAAAATATCATCCCCTGAGAGTTCTTCTTCGTGTAAATCGATATGGCTTTTGTCCCATGTTCGACGGGTAAAAGCCAGATTTGCGCCATTACACAATATAGGCATATTATTGCCCGCTGCTCCGGCTCCAGATGCAATTAGACTCATAAATTCTAAGGCTTGTAGTCGCAACCATAAATTGTGTGTTTTTCTCATGTTTACCGGGCCGATTAATAAATCAAACGGAAATTTTATCTGAAACTTTACGATTGTCTCTAACCAGCGATTTGTCGGTACTGTATCGGCATCCAGCATGATTATCAAGTCGGCTTTAGAAGCCTGAATCCCTTCTTTGATTGCGTTTTTTTTGCCGTAACCGGTGGCATTGATAAGTTTAGCCATTGGTAATGATGATATAAATTTCATGGCTATCGATTGAGTGGCATCGGTTGAATGGTCGTTTACAACAATTAATTCAAAATATTGATGACTTTGTTGAGTCAAAGTCAAAAAAATTTGTTCAAGGTTATTCTCTTCATTTCGACAAGGAACAATTACCGAAACAAGTGTATTTATAGTTTTATTCTCAGCAGGTTCAAATTGATCAATCTTTTGCCAACCCAACCTAAACACCGTCACCATAGCAAAATAAAAGCATAATATACTAGCTGCAATTATTATCAGAACCATTTGAAAATAATAAAAAGTCAAACAATTATTTTTTTAAATTTGCAAAATAAACTTGTGATTGAAGATTAAAACAAATAATTTAAACCGACATAAAATCCCGAATTGCCATCCTGAGGATTAAATGCCTTTCCAAAATCGGCAGAAATAACGAAATTCTCATTCCAACCTATTTTTAAACCTATGCCGGCAGACGAATGGAATTTTCCGCTTTGATAATTGGAAAAATACTGTGACTTTTCAGCAGGAGAAACCTGGCTTAAATCCATTTCTACGGGTTTTAAAATAATTCCAGAATCAAAAAACACATTCGTTCCCAAATAAAAATTTTGTTTCAACCATTCGAAATGAAAGAATTTATATCGAAATTCAAAATTTCCAAATCCAACCGCATCGCCAATCACCCGGTTTCGCAAAATACCGCGAAGTGTAACTTTTCCGCCCAACCCTTGATTTGTAGCTGCAATTAAATAACTTGTAATCAGTAGCGGTTCTGCATAATAAGGAACATGTTGGTTGCCGAGAGTAGTTTGATAATCTAACCGGTATGCGAAATTCAGATCTTTTGCCAATGTGAAATATTGTCGATGAATGATGGAGAGCTTAGTGTTTGGAAATTGTTGATTTAAAAATTTTGGTGCAGATTGAATCACAGCTTCGGTAAAAATGCCTTTATTTGGACAAGCCAGTTCATCTCGCGAATCGTATTTTAAACCTAATTTCAAATAATGTATATTGCCCCCGGAGGCTTCAGCAGGACTAATAATTCCCCATGATTTGTATTTTTCAAACAAGGTTGGTCCTGTTTTCGTGATTCCCAGTTTTGTGTTATTGACCGTATCCATAGCAAAATTGTAGAATGCGTAACCGGCAACCCAACCTAATTTCGATAAACCGAAATAGCCTTGAAAATCAACTTTTACCTGAAACATATCCTTTTCGTTTTTATAAAAAATACGGTTCGAACTTTTTACTAAAGCCGGATTGTAACGACTTTCATAACCATTAAAACCATAAAAGTCGGACATTAAATCGGTAACATAGCTCACATCGACGGTAGTTCGAACTTTAGGTATAAGATGCTCGGAGTCGTAACGAATCCGGGCTATGGTTGTTCCTTTGGTGTACGTTGAAAGTTCGAGATACAAAGAATGGTTATAATTTGGGAAGTTTTTTCCATTGCCATAATCATAAAGATTTACCAATCCTCCGTATTGGAATCCCAAATCAGAGTCGTATGAAATAGCTGGCAATGCACCAAATCCGAAACCTTTTTTAATTTTCTTTTGTGTGAGTGCTGGCAGAGTCAATAAACATAAACTCAAAGCAAGTATTGTTCTTTTCATGATATCTGAGATTGTCGGCTTCAAAGGTATAAAAAAAGTTTATAACAACTGCTATTTCTTATTTTTAGTTGCAAAGTTAAATAAAAAATGGCTGTCATTTATTTTGAATGACAGCCACTTG
This sequence comes from Bacteroidota bacterium, assembly GCA_021779195.1. Lineage (GTDB taxonomy): Bacteria > Bacteroidota > Bacteroidia > Bacteroidales > Paludibacteraceae > Paludibacter. Next base: position 29,033 of record JAJYBB010000011.1, read on the forward strand.
AAAAAAATATGTTGTTAAAGAGATCAGGCTTTCCCTGCACTACCTAACACATTTACAGTTTTGTGTGCATACAGTTTTTTCAGTTCATCGCGGGCAGGACCGAGGTATTTGCGTGGATCAAATTCACCTGGTTTGGTAGCAAAGACTTCGCGAACAGCAGCTGTCATGGCCAGACGACCATCAGAATCGATGTTGATTTTGCAAACAGCCGAAGAAGCAGCACGACGTAATTGATCTTCGGGTATACCGATTGAATCCTTCAATGCACCGCCAAATTTGTTGATGGTTGCAACGTATTCTTGTGGAACAGAAGAAGAACCGTGTAAAACGATAGGAAATCCGGGTATTTGTTTTTCGATTTCTTCGAGGATATCAAAACGCAATGGAGGTGGAATTAAAATACCATTCTCATCACGGGTGCATTGTGCAGGTGTAAACTTATTTGCTCCATGTGATGTGCCAATTGAAATTGCCAAGGAGTCAACTCCCGTGCGAGAAACAAAATCAATAACTTCTTCAGGGCGGGTATACGTATGATGTTCTGCAACTACTTCGTCTTCAACTCCAGCTAAAACTCCTAATTCGCCTTCTACGCTAACATCAAAAGAATGAGCATATTCAACTACTTTTTTTGTGAGCGCAATATTCTCTTCGTAAGGAAGATGTGAACCGTCAATCATAACAGAAGAAAACCCAGAATCAATACAACTTTTACAGAGTTCAAAGCTATCGCCATGATCTAAGTGTAACACTATGGGAATGTTCAGACCTAACTCTTTGGCATATTCAACAGCACCTTGAGCCATATAGCGAAGTAATGTTTGGTTGGCATATTTTCGTGCACCGCTTGAAACCTGCAAAATCACTGGAGATTTGGTTTCCACACAAGCCGAAACAATAGCTTGTAATTGTTCCATGTTATTGAAATTGAAAGCAGGAATAGCATATTTGCCATCGATAGCTTTTTTGAATAAGTCTTTGGTATTGACCAATCCAAGTTCTTTGTAATGTACCATTTTCTTTGTATTTTAAAGTTTGATAATTTGACTGCAAAAGTAGTGATTTTTTGTTGAAAATGAAAGAAATGAACGGCATAAGAAATGAATTTATTAGAGATTCAAAATTATTCATAGACAATTATTTAGAAGCAAATTAATGATTAAATTTTTAGGAATAGAACTATTGCCGAGAAACAAATCATATTTGAAATTATATATCTAGTTCATTTAAAGCATATTATCAAAATAGATAGTACTAATATCAAAAATTACATTCATTTACAAGAAGTAATGTTTTTATTTGCACAATAATCCTTAAAGAATCTAATCTGAAATGAAAATGAAAATCAAACTAAAAGCAAAATCCTTCCATTTAGTCTTTCCGACAAATACGCCACTCACTTATTTTGTCTTTGTAAACGTAAATAGAAAACTTGAACAAATTAAGATTTAATGTTAATCTTGAATTGATTCAACAGCCTCCATGCGTTTGCATATTATGCAAGCTTAAGTTTGCTAATTAATAAAGAATTTATCGTTTTGATTAAAATGTTTATTAATCTTACTGCCAAAAATACAATCAATTATTTATGAATTCTAAAATCAAATTACATGAAAAACAAAATCAAAAATCATTCGAAAAATGACAGACATTACTTAATGAGAGTAATCTGTACAATTATGTTGGGGATGAGTATGCAATTCATAGTTGCACAATCGCTCTCCATAAAAGGGAAAGTTATCGATTCCCAAGGATTTACTTTGCCGGGTGTATCCGTAGCTGTTCAAGGAACAGAGATCCGTACCATAACCGATGCGGATGGTATTTTTAGAATTTCAGCACCTTCATCGAAATCTATCCTTATTTTTACTTTTGTAGGAATGGAATCTAAAAAGGAAATAGTTGGGGAAAATTTGAATCCAACAATAACACTTAGAGAATCGGCAGTAAGTTTAAATGAAGTTGTTTCAATAGGATATGGCAGTGTTAAAAAAAGCTCTTTAACAGGTGCAATATCTAAAGTTACTGCGGATAAATTGGATGAGCGCCCTATCGCACGCGTTGAAACAGCTTTACAAGGCACCTTGCCAGGAGTAGAGGTTCGAAATACTACTGGACAGCCCGGACAAGACATTCAAATTAGAGTGCGTGGCGCAGCATCGATTAATGCCAATTCTGATCCCTTATACGTGGTAGATGGTGCGCCGGTACCTACTTTATCCGGAATAAATCCAGCTGACATTGAGACATTTGAAGTCTTGAAAGATGCTGCTTCGACTGCAATTTATGGATCAAGAGGCTCAAATGGAGTCATTATCATTACAACGAAATCAGGAAAAATGGGAAAAATCGAGAAGCCCATAATTTCTTTCAATGCAAATTACGGTACTCAAACGCTTGAAAAGAAAATGGATTTGCTTAGCGCAAAAGAATGGATTGATTTCCGGATAAAGTATAATGATGCGAATTATTTAGCGCTGGCTACATCCAAAGGAATTACTAATGCTTCAATAAGTGATCCAAATTCTTTAAGAATGACAAATATAGGTGGAACAATGTCAGCTCCCAATTACAACGTTATTCTTGACAATCGGTGGTTTAATGTGGTCAATCCTGGTTCACATACTTACACCTCTACCGCAGATCAGCTAAGCCTGCTTGACTGGCAAGACAATTTTTTCAGAACTGCGCCCACACAGGAATATAATGTTAACGTTCAAGGAGGAACTGAAAATTCAAGCTACATGTTTTCGGGTGGATATTTTAATCAGGAAGGAATTGCAACCGGAACTGGATATAGCAGAATGAGTATTCGTGCCAATATCGAAACTAAAATTAAAAAATGGTTAACAGCTGGACTCATTATTGCCCCATCATATTCAACAACATTAGGTGGTGGATTAGCTGATGGGAAAGATTCAAAAACACATCAAACACTTTCATCAACGCCTATTTCCGATCCTGGAGTGGGTTATTTAACTAATGTACAGCCAAATACGCGATATTTGTGGGCGGGATCAGCTTCAAGTCCCACATTTTATATGCAAACAAACTTAAATCGTTCAAACACTTTATTGTTAAATGCCACTTCATTTGTCCGAATTGAACCATTAAAAGGCTTAAAAATTCAAGCTACTGCTTCGACAAATGTTAGAAATACGAATGGAGAAAGTTATGTCTACTCATCAACGGGCGGTTCGTGGGCTTCTGGAGAAGGTGTGAATTCATCTGGAGGACACTCAACAAGTACCAGTATGGACAATAATCTTTTTCAAACCGTTGCAAATTACGACAATTCTTTTGGCAAACATACTATTGGAGCTATGCTTGGTTTTTCAGTTGAGGAAAGTAGTGTGGGATATACCACTAATCAAACATTCAACAAACCGTTTCCAAACGATGCTTTACCTGAATCCTTTGACGGGTCAGTAATTGCTGTTGGCACCGATGTAGTTACCAAACTTACGCCCAATATACTTGAGTCTTATTTCGGTCGTATTCAATATGATTATGACGGACGTTATTTTATTTCGGCAAGTGTACGTCGAGATGGAGGATCCGTATTTGGCATGAATAATAAATGGGGAACTTTCCCTGCTATTTCAGGGGCTTGGAAAATTTCTGACGAATCATTTTTTCAAAACTTAAAGATTGATGCCATTAATTCGTTAAAACTTAGAGCCAGTTATGGTATGACTGGAAACAACGCTATCAGTCAAACGGCATCTTATGCTTTGCTTTCAGCGATAACTTACGCAGGGCAAGCTGGTTATAAGATTAGTACAGCCGGCAATCCAAACTTAGGTTGGGAAACAGCAAATAGTACCGATTTAGCTTTTGATTTAGGACTGTTTCGAAATCGTGTTCAACTGTCAGTAGATTACTATACAAAAGTAACCTCAAATTTATTATATCAAGTTCCTGTACTTGGAGCCACAGGGTTTACCATTCAGTGGGATAATTTAGGAGATATTAATAATAAAGGGTTTGAAATTGAGTTGGATACCAAAAACTTAACCGGAGCATTCAAATGGAGTACTAACTTCAATTTGGGATATAATGAAAATACAGTAAAACGACTTGGAATAGCTAATACGCCTGTATATTCTGGTTTCGATGGAACAAATGTTTCAAACGTTTTGCAGGTTGGATTGCCAATGAATACATTTTACATGTATCAAGCAATTGGAGTTTGGAAGACACAAGCCGAAATTGATGCCTATGCTGCTTCACACAAAGGCGTTGCACCTACATTTAACGGCACCACTTTTAAACCAGGAGATATTATGTACAAAGATGTAAATGGCGATGGGGTCATAACTACAGCCGACAAAACATACTTAGGCTCACCAACTCCTAATTTTACGTATGGTATGACAAATAATTTTGAGTATAATAATTTTGATTTATCCATACTAATCACTGCCCAATCTGGAGGTAAAATTCTAGGTATCATTGGACGTGCAATTGATAGGCCGGGTATGGGAGCTACAAGCAATGTTACCGGAAACTGGCGGAATGCTTGGTGGTCTGAATCTAATCAGGGAGATGGAAAAACACCGTATATTTTAAGCTCTACAACCGGAACCACTATTGATTCACGGTGGTTATATTCATCAGATTATCTCCGAATTAAAAACGTTTCATTCGGTTATCGGTTACCTGCTTTACCACAAATTTATAATTCTGCACGAATATATGTTTCAGTAGAAAATTTAGCTATTTTTGATTCATATAAAGAAGGATATTCTCCTGAAGCTGCTAATTCCGGTTCTTCAAGCGCTCCTGGTGGAGGTAATTCTTTAGGTATTGATTATGGTGGCTATCCTACGTCAAGAGTTTTCTCGATGGGAATAAACGTAACATTCTAACTTTATATAAATAATACAATATGAAATACTTAAATAAAATAAAGAGGCTTTCCTTGTTAACAGGAATTATTTTACTAACTTCTTGCAGTAATGATTTTTTGAATGTATCTCCAAATAATCAACTTCAAGTAGACAACTCTTATAAAACTCCAAAACAAGCCGAACAAGCCATAGTTGGTATATATTCAAACTTACGACCACTTTCAAACGATGAATTTCTCTATCTTTCTGAGGTTCGTTCAGATAATGCTTGGGTAAATCCTAAAACCGATGGATTACGTGAATATTCTGAAATCGGCACATTCAGAGCTGGTAGTGATATTACTACTTTCAACGCCGTTTGGAACGAATGGTATAAAGTAATTTTAGATGCCAATACTGCATTGGATAAAATTCCTAACATTACTTTCACTTCCGATGCAATAAAAAATCAATTTCTCGGAGAAGCATATTTTTTAAGAGGATGGGCTTATTTTGAATTAGTACGACTTTTCGGTAATATTCCTATTATTGATAAACCAATGAGTGCCGAGCAGGTTAAAAAAGTTAAGCAGTCAAATGCTGTCACGGTCTACAAAAATATAATTATCCCTGATATGTCAAAAGCAGAATTATTGCTGCCGGTAAGTACAAACATGAAAACCGCTGATGGAGCATCAGCCACTACCTTTGGAAGGGCTGATCAAATAGCAGCAAAAGCCATGCTTGGAAGAATATATCTGACAATGTCAGGCTTCCCTGTCAATGATCCTACTGCTCAAGATAGTGCTGAAGTGAAATTAAAAGGAGTAATTGACTATTCGTCAGCTAATGGAAATAAATATTGGGCACCCGATTCTACTGAATGGAAAAAACAATGGATTTCTGAAAATAATAATAAGTATTCAATTTTTGCTATTCAATATCGTTCTGGTGGTACCGGAAATATGGCAATATTTAATTTCTCTCCCGCATTGCCACCCACTTATACAACATTAAGAATTTTTGGCAATCAAATTTATATTAATAAATCTTTGATGTACACTATGTCTCAATTAAATAGTGCAGGTAAACCCGATTCACGGATTTATAATTCTACTATTTTGACTGGATATGCGGCTGAAAAAAACTGGCCTGTATATTCTAATTTAACGGATGCTCTTACCCTTCCTGATGGTACAGTAGCTAACAGTGTTTATACAAATACGATGTATTATAAATATACAAACTCACTTCGAAAAAGAGCAGCTTTAGGGTATACAACCAATATAGAGACTGGAATGAAAGACTATAACGACTGGCCTGTAAACTACCCTGTTATCAGAATAGAAGATGTAGAGCTAATGTATGCCGAGGTATTACTAAACAAATATGGTAATGTAATCAATGCAATTAATATCGTTAATAAAATTAGAGTGAGAGCTGGCTCTGATCCGTATTCTACTTCACTAAGTGTAAGTGATGCCATGGTAGCAGTTAGATTGGAACGTCAAATAGAGCTTTGCGGCGAAGGAGTCAGGTGGTTTGATTTAGTTCGTTGGAATACTTGGAAAAAAGCAATTACCGACAAATTTGTGAGCTACAACACGACTGATGTTGATGTGAGCAATATTAAAGACGGAAGATATTTATATCCGATTCCACTTAATCAAATGCAAGCTGAACCAGGATTATATGTTCAAAATCCTGATTATTATTAAACAAAAAAGACCCGATTGTTAAATCGGGTCTTTTTTGTTTAATAATTCTACTTTAAATTTTTTTTGCTGCTCTTGAAGCTTCGATAATAAAGTGTTTATTCAAACAAATTATCTTCATTACATCTAATGGATTTAGTGAAAATTCAAGAAACTTGATAGGTTTTTTAACCGCAGCGCCCTTTTTTCAGATTACTACCGGGACTGATGTTTCCTGTCATCTCGGTGCATTTGGGATTTCGCGTACTGTCGGCGTGCAGCTAAGATTGGCACATAAAAAAAGCGTGAGCCTTTTCACAAAGACTCACGCTTAAATAGGTATTAGTTTTTTAAGGTATAAAAAAGATTGTGTTGTTTAGTTAACCGTGGCAAAATAACGAGTATTTTTTTATTGCTACAAGTCAAAAAATATGTTTTACAACCTATTTTTCAGTTAATTCAATTACTAATTAAAATAAGATAAACTCATTTTGATCACATATCGTTGATATTTAATTACATATAATCGTTCAGGCAAATGCCATTCGTTTCGGAGAAAATAAAAAAATAAAAAAATAATTTTGCTGTAAAAAAATCAATTAGATTTATCAATCACTTTTCAAGTGATTCAATCTTATTTTTGAACCCAAAACATTGGCTCTAAAATTTTGAAGATTTTTTTTTACGTGAATTTTGAACTAATTTTGCAGCTAAATTATAAAATATAGTCCAATGAACAAACGGTTTTTATTCATTTTAGCATTTATACTAGCATTTATACCGGCATTATTGAATGCACAGGACTTGCAAGTACTGTACGATTTTGGCAAAGATCGTAATTATGTAACTTCAACTTTGGAGATGTTCAAACCCGATAAATGGGGAAGTTCATACTATTTTGTAGATTTTTATTATGATTTTGGTCCGTTTAAACATCCTTCGGGTGCATACATGGAAATAACCCGTTCGCTTCATTTTTGGAAAGGTCCCATTAGTGCTCATGTTGAATACGACGGCGGACTTGGCTCATTTCCCACTTCGAACGGACAAATGGCTTATCCAATAAATAGTGCGTGGTTACTGGGTATTGATTACAACTTGAATAATGCGGATTTTTCGAAAACATTTACACTTCAAGCTATGTATAAACACATCGTAGGGAAACAGGAATCTGCACAGTTGACGGCAGTTTGGGGACTTCATTTTTTTAAACGCAAACTCAGTTTTACAGGATTTGCCGATTTTTGGCTTGAAAACAACAATAATTCAGATGGTTCTGTTACAAATACGGTTTTCGTTTCACAGCCACAACTTTGGTACAATTTTACCGATCATTTTTCGGCTGGAACAGAGGTGGAATTTGCCAATAACTTTGCTGCCACAGATGGCTTCATGGTTCGTCCCCGATTGGCTGTAAAATGGAACTTTTGATTCGGAATTTGGCTGAACTATCTTTTCTTCGAATATGATTTATGTACTTAATTTAAAACCGCATCTATAATATTTAGGATGTGGTTTTTTTATCATAAAGCTGTATCTTTGCGGTTTATTAAATGGCATTTAAACGATTTGAAATTTATCATTTGATTTGATTTATGAATGACTCATCGAAATTTTTTATGCGAAAAATATTAATCATTTTACTTACAATTCTTTCATTTTCAGCCTGTAATCATGCGTCTCAAACAAAAAAAATGGAAGCTAAAACTATTGATATACCTCAATTTTCGGCTGATTCTGCTTATACCTATGTGGCCAAACAAGTGGCATTTGGAGCCCGAGTACCCGACACAAGAGCACACGATGCATGTGCCGTATATTTATCAACCGAATTAAAACGTTTTGGCGCGTCTGTAATTGAACAGAAAGCCGATTTGACTGCTTTTAATGGAACTATTTTAAAGTCGACAAATATAATCGGTTCGTTCAATCCCAAAGCTGAAAGTAGGATATTGCTTTTGTCTCATTGGGATTCACGTCCATGGGCAGACCACGATCCAATCGCTGCAAATAGAAAAAAACCTGTAATGGCTGCCAATGATGGTGCTAGTGGAGTGGGGATTTTGCTTGAAATGGCAAGATTGATGGGCAAGGAGTTGCCAAATGTGGGTGTAGATATCATTTTTTTAGATGCCGAAGATTATGGACAACCCGAGAATGGAAATGGTGATAGCAGTGAAAATTCGTGGTGTCTCGGTACTCAGTATTGGGCTAAACATCCGCATGTGGCTGGATATACTGCTCAATTTGGAATTTTATTGGATATGGTCGGTGCGTCTCAAGCTACTTTTTACCGTGAACAAGCTTCGGATTATTATGCAAGAAGCGTGGTTTCGAATGTGTGGACACAAGCTGCTAATTTAGGCTTTGGACAATATTTTGTAAACCAGCAAGGAGGTGCAATTACTGATGATCATATATTTGTCAATCAGCTTATTGGTATTCCTTGCATTGATATTATCCAATATGATCCGAACTCAGGAACTGGTTTTGGAAGTTATTGGCATACAACGCACGACACGATGGATAAGGTGGATAAAGCTACACTTAATGCCGTAGGAACTACCCTGATGCATGTGATTTATAACTGGAATAAGTAGTAAATTCGAATTCAGACTGTCTTATCGCTTTGCCGACAGTTTAAAATGGAGGGTATCGAGAAATGGTATGACTGCAATCAATTTCGATTCGCGAATCGCAAATTTTTTTCTTCATCCATTAATTACGCTTGGTGAATACAACCGTATTCTGATCGGTGGATAGAGTTTCTTTATATTTATCTTAGAGTTCTGACAGTGAGATGTTTTTAAGTTTCAAAATTAATTTATATCTTTGTATCGATTTTTTTGGACCAAATACTTTCCAAAACGTGTGCTTGAATACCACGTAAAAAACAAGATTTATGAGAAAACAAGTTTCCGTCTCCTTTATGTTTTTTGGCTTACTTTTCACCGTATGCCTGATTGTTTCAAACATTGTTGAACAAAAATTAGTTACTATTTTTGGTATAGAATGTACCGCAGGATTACTTATTTTTCCGATTTCGTACATTATCAATGACCTGATTGCTGAAGTTTGGGGCTATAGAAAAGTGCGCCTGATTATTTGGAATGGATTTTTAATGAATTTTCTGGCAGTGATTATTTTCCGCATAAGTATCATAGCTCCGGCTTCACCTCATTTCCATAACCAGCAAGCTTATTCGTTGATTCTTGGGAATACTGAACGAATTGTAATTGCAAGTTTTATCGCGTTTTTGGTTGGTTCATTTCTGAATGCTTATGTGATGAGTAAAATGAAAGTTATGCAACGGGGGCGTGGTTTCTCTATTCGGGCAGTAGCTTCAACAATCGTCGGAGAAGGTGCTGATTCTTTGGTTTTTTTCACAATTGCCTTCTCAGGTATTATTCCCCACCATGCGTTGATGATACTCATTCTTACCCAAACAGTTTTAAAAACCGGATACGAAATACTGGCATTACCCATTACGAATATCGTGGTCAAGTGGGTTAAAAAACACGAAGAGACCGATGTTTATGATCGGGGTATATCATATAACCCACTGAAGATAAATGAAGTGTAAATTTCATTTGGTATTGCTATCGATTTCAAAAGCCCTATGAAATTGTCGGAAACATTTATTTTTTTATTAATATTTATTCGATGTTTGAAAAATCCAAATCAATTAATCGCTATTTTTCGAATAACGGTTGCGTTGGGGATTTTAATTTTAATAAAATAAATTCTATTATTTATTTCTGTGAGATTCATTGACTCGGCATTTGCAGTTTTAATCAATTTACCTTGAATATCATAAATGGAAACAGCATTAATTTTATTTTCCGACTCAATTAATAACCAATGATTTCTAACTAGAATTTTGATTTTAGGTTCTTTAACTTGTAAAGATGCTAAAATTGTCTTCTGTGTTCGAAAGATTATATTATTGATAGGTACTGTTAAGATATTGAATGAATTAAAGATAAATGATATTTTAACCGCTACGGCTGCATTTTTTTGATAGACGAACTTTTCCTCATTTTAATTTCAATTTTTTGAATTAATCTCTTGAAGCAGAATTGATTTATGTTAATAGTATAGTGCCAGTTAATTGCGCTATATTTTTAATTATCAGTCATATGATGGGAGTTTATCTATTTATTACTTATGTTTTGAATTTGCTGGATCAACGTATATTTAATTATTCATTCTATTTTTGAGATTGTTGAAATTAGGAATCTTTTAAATCTACCAGATTATCTTTTTGTGAGTTGACTAAAATTCAGAGAAAGAAGTCGTTTAGAAATTCATTAATAAACTGAAAACTTTTCTTCAGTCGGCTTTCCTTTCAAACGTCCGAAAGTTTTTTTCTGTACTTTTGCACTCCCTATTTGAAATTATGAATTTTTAATTATATAGTTTATCCATGTTATCAGTTGATGCACTAACCGTTGAATTTGGCGGACAAACACTTTTTTCTGATATTTCATTTGTAATCAATGAAAATGACCGTATTGCCTTGATGGGAAAGAACGGGGCAGGAAAATCGACTTTACTTAAAATTTTGGCTGGAATGCGTGTACCTTCACGCGGTTCAGTTTCTTATCCAAAGGATACGGTTGTCGCCTATCTTCCGCAACATTTGTTGTTAGAAGATCATCGTACTGTTTTTGAAGAAACAGCTACTGCATTTTCGGAAATTAATGAAATGGAAAAGCACATTGAAGCATTGAATGAAGAACTTTCTTCACGAACAGACTATGAAACTGAAAGTTACATGGATCTCATCGAGAAAGTATCTACATTGAGCGAACAATTTTACAATATTGAAGAAATAAATTATGATGCCGACATTGAAAAAACATTGTTGGGTCTCGGATTTTCAAGAGAAGATTTTACACGCAATACCTCTGAATTTAGTGGTGGATGGCGTATGCGTATCGAATTAGCTAAAATTTTGCTTCGCCGACCTGATGTTATTTTGCTTGACGAACCTACCAACCACCTTGATATTGAGTCTATTCAATGGCTCGAAGACTTCCTGATTAACTCCGCCAAAGCAGTCGTAGTGATTTCACATGACCGTGCTTTTGTTGATCATCTCACTACCCGAACTATCGAAGTTACCATGGGGCGCATTTATGATTATAAAACCAAATATTCCCATTACCTTGAACTGCGAAAAGAACGCCGTGAACAGCAACAAAAACAATTTGACGAACAACAAAAAATGATTGCCGATACGCAGGAATTTATTGAGCGATTTAAAGGAACATATTCCAAAACCCTTCAGGTTCAGTCACGTGTGAAAATGTTAGAAAAACTTGAAATACTTGAAGTTGATGAAGTAGATTCATCGGCTTTGCGACTAAAATTTCCACCTTCTCCTCGATCTGGAAATTACCCTGTAACTGCCGAGAATGTTGGGAAAATGTATGGCGAAAAACGTATTTTTGAGAATGCAAATTTTATGATCGAACGCGGCAAAAAATTAGCCTTTGTCGGTAAAAATGGAGAAGGAAAATCGACCTTGGTAAAATGCATAATGAAGGAAATTGAACACGAAGGAAAACTTACATTGGGACATAATGTTAAGATTGGTTACTTTGCACAGAATCAGGCTTCAATGTTGGATGAAAATCTGACAGTTTTTCAAACAATTGATGATATTGCTGTGGGCGATATCCGAAATAAAATCAAAGATTTATTGGGAGCGTTTATGTTTGGTGGCGATAATTCATTCAAAAAAGTTAAGGTGCTTTCAGGAGGCGAACGTCAACGGTTAGCCATGATAAAGTTATTGCTCAATCCGGTTAATTTGCTTATTTTAGACGAACCGACCAATCATTTGGATATGAAAACCAAAGACATTCTCAAACAAGCATTGATTGATTTTGATGGAACATTGATCGTTGTTTCGCACGACCGTGATTTCTTAGATGGGCTGGTAACCAACGTATTTGAGTTCGGGAACAAAAAAGTTACCGAACATCTTGAAAATATATATGAATTTTTAGAAAAAAAGAAAATGGAAAGTTTGAGAGAAATGGAAAAATGATTTTTACTTCATATTCTTTTTTTTAAAATTTTTGCCTTTTTTCCTGCTGTTGCTTCGATTAATCACGAATATAGCTTTTTATTTTTGTGAGCAAGATTCGGTAAATGGAATGCGGTAGCGTGCCTGTTTGCGTTTAAATCAGATTATTTTACCTAACAATCTATAAATAATTTATTCGTAGAATAAATGAAATGAGAAAGAATTGTAATTTTGTAAGGTAAACTTACAAGTTAGCATACATGAATTTAAATGATCTCTCTTCCTCGTTACGGGTAGTGGTTTCGGCTTTGCACAAAGGATTAAGAAAGCAACTGTATTCGGTTGATACTTATTCGATGACCGAATTAGAAACCATCAGGCATTTAGCCAAAAATGATTCGCTATTACCTTCGGAACTTGCAACACTCACACGGATTAAAACTCAATCCATGTCCCAGATTTTAAATAAATTGGAAAAGCAGAAGGTGATTAAGCGAACTGCTTCAAACAAAGACAAACGAAAAGTATACATTTCGCTGACTGATTCGGGATTAAAGTTTGTAGAACAAGCCCGTTACGACAGAGATGAATGGTTGAAAGAGTTGATTGAAGTTTCGCTTACTGAAGACGAAAAAAAATTGCTGGCTGAATCTTTACCTGTATTACAGAAACTTATAAAAATTAAATAGAATCATATGGAATGGTATAATTATCTTTGCGGATTTCTGGCTGGAGCGATTTTGGCCAACTTTGTTCCTCACTTTATTCACGGCATTTCCGGAAACCGTTTCCCTACACCGTTTTCTAAACCTCATGGCAAAGGTCTGTCATCACCCACAATAAACGTATTTTGGGCATTATTTAATCTGATAATCGGCTATTTATTTTTCCGGATTGCCAGGATATCGACCCATGATACTTTTTCGATTATTGTGCTTTTTGCCGGAATTTCGATGCTAAGTTTAAGAATGAGCAAAAGATTTTCAGACAAACATAAAGAGTGATATATCATAGAAGCCATTAATTACTTATTCCTTGAAATTTCAAAAGAATTAATATTCCGAATAATCATGGTTGTTGGATTTAGTGTTTTTAATTATCCAATAGGTGATTTTACACGAAATGAATTTAAAAATTAATACGTTCCGGGCATTTCGAAGCCGCAATTATCGGTTGTATTTCATGGGGCAGTCGGTTTCGCTGATTGGTACTTGGATGCAACGTACCGGTGTAAGTTGGGTGGTTTATACTATGACGCATTCGGCTTTAATGCTGGGGATTACAGTGTTTGCCACTCAGTTCCCATCATTCCTGCTTTCGCTTTATGGTGGTATTATTTCGGATCGGTACAACCGGTATAAAATAATGCTGATCACCCAAATAGCCGCAATGATACAGGCTGTGTTATTGGCAATTTTGATATTCACGAATCAGTATACTGTTTGGGAAATTCTTATCCTGAGCGTTGTTTTGGGCATTGTCAATGCATTCGATATGCCTGCACGGCAACCCATGGTACATGAAATTATCTTCGACAAAACCGATTTACCGAATGCCCTGGCGTTGAATTCGTCTATGGTTAATTTAGCGCGTGTTCTTGGACCTGCGTTATCGGGTGTCGTATTGCAAAAATTAGGTGCCGGCATTTGTTTTTCGTTGAATGCCCTTAGTTTTGTGGCTGTTATCATTTCGTTGTTGCTAATGAAACTTCAGCCTTACATTTCTACACAATCGAAAAAACAAGTCAGTTCCGAATTGGTGGAAGGTTTTGTGTACCTGAAAAAAACGCCAGCCATTGGTATGATATTGCTAATGCTTGCCATTATGAGCTTGCTGGTATTGCCTTACAACACTCTTTTGCCTATTTTTGCCAAGGTAATCTTTAAGGGTGATGCTGTTACCTTTGGATATATTAATAGTTTTATCGGGTTGGGGGCATTAAGTGGCGCATTTTTTTTGGCATCGCTCAAACCGGCAACAGATCTGAAAATCGTATTGTTAGTGAATGCCCTGATTTTTGGTATATGCTTAATGTTATTCTCTCATATCCGCAATTTTCCATGGGCTATGGTATTTGCTACCTTAACTGGATTCGGCATGATGTCACTTACAACTATTTCAAATACTATTATTCAGCTTAAATCCGATCCCCGCATGAGAGGGCGGGTGATGAGTTATTTTGCGTTGGCTTTTTTCGGAATGATGCCGTTAGGCAGCTTACTTATCGGCTCTGTTTCGCAGCTGATCGGGGCACCGGACATGCTGTTGATTCAAGGAATGATCGCAATCATCATTGTGCTTGTTTTTTCTCGTTTTTTGAGAAAAGATAAACTTGACAAAAAGAATCAGAAAAAATTTGAAGAAGGAATTGTAGTTATAAAAAATATTTAAACAACTGAAATATGAATACTAACAATCAAAACACAGCCCTGATGGTTATGGATATGCAAACCGCCATGATCGGTATGTTGCCTGCCGGTGATGATACTTCGGGTAATATAGCCAAAGCCATTGCTTATGCACGTGCCAACAATATACCCGTGATATTTGTAGTCATCGGATTCAGAAACGGAATGCCTGAAGTTAGCCCGAACAATAAAGGCTTTTCGGCAAGTAAAGCAAGATTGGGAACAGGCAATACCGATGAATTGATGAAAATTGATGCAACAGTTGCACCCTTACCCAGCGAAATTATTGTTACTAAACGTCGTTACAGTGCTTTTACAGGCAGTGATTTGGAAGTGGTTTTGCGGTCACAGGGCTTGCAGCATCTGATTCTTACAGGCATTTCGACCAGTGGAGTGGTTTTATCCACCTTACGCGAAGCGATTGATAAAGACTATCAGATTACGGTTCTGTCGGATGGATGTGCTGATGGAGACCCCGAAGTGCACCGCGTGCTGACTACCAAGGTTTTTCCACGTCATGCAGAGGTAATGACAGTGGCAGAATGGATAAAATTGTAGTGCAGATCTTGTTCTTTGAGGAGGGTTATCTCTGACGTCTGATTCAGAACGCATTGCAGTTTATAATTTCAATCTATTTCTAAGTGCTTTGTATCCTGCAGGGCTCGTTTTGATTTGCTCTCCATTTTGAAGAGTCAATCTTTGAGTTTGTTTTTCATAAAGCTCTATTCGCGAGATCATTTCAATATTTACAATCACCGAGCGATGAACTCTGACAAAGAGATTGTCAGGTAAATGTTCTTCGAAATATTTCATTGTTTGTTCCTTCAGATACTTACCATTCATTGTAAAAATACGCACATAATCGCCTTCGGCTTGTAAATATAAAATATCATGTACCAACACCATTTGAATTTTATTCCCAATTTTTAAAGCAATTCTATCAATTATTTCTGTCGAAGGTGATTGTTCGTTAATTGGAATTTCTGATTGTGTATCTATCTTATTAGCTGACATTTGACTTGCTTCGCTTTTCAAAATTAAATCAAATGATTGCAAAATAATTAGATACACAAGAATACCTATAAAGGCTCGGGGTGCTAAAAGTAATAAAAGAGGCTGTAGATTTGAATCGCCCCAGAGTATATAATGGAATCCGATACCTGCTGCCATCCACAAAATGACAATCAGAAACCCTAAAACAATTTGATTTAATATTCGTTGAAATAGATTCAATACCTGAAAGTTACCATATTTTAGAACATACCAGAGCAATATTCCCAATAATCCGAAAACCAAGGCATGAATACAACCATCGCATACAAGAATCGAAAACGGAAGTTTTGTAATCGGCACGAAAGCTGATATTTGCAGCAAAGCAAATAGAATCCAAATTGCTATATAGCGAATAATTTTTGTCGTATTATCAAAAATCGGAGATAACATGAAGTCTTCAATAATTTGAAAGAGTGGTAGTTTGGAATTTATATTAACGAATCAATGCATTTGTCAAGTATTTAAAATAAATTAATTGCGCAACTCGCCACCACCAAATACACACGAACCGGTGATAAGAAGTTTTCGTGATTTATCAGTCGGTTCTACCGTTATTCTGTTGTCCTGAAAACCTCCGAAAACAGAGTCTAAATGCGTTTCGACGAACCAATCTTGAGGAACATAAATTGTTATTCCTCCAAATACGGCATTTAATTCGAGTAAAGTTTCTCCCTCTGGTAAGTTTGTGCGCCGCAAATCCAAGGTTATTCCTCCAAATACGGCATTCAATTCTCCCCCTTTAAATTCAGGATCGAGAACGATATGATCGCCACTGCCAAAAATACTGTTTTTCGAAAAACCTCGATCGGTCGAAGCCCATTTTGATGCATTATCATAACGGTTATATTTGCGATGATGCGCGTAATGACGGTTATGATCATAATGATGATTCCATTCGGAAAATCCCCAGTGAGAGCCGAATATACGTCCCGAAATAATTAGAATCCCGGCAACAATCAATAGCAAAGGCCAATATACATGGGTAAAATCGGCATGAATTCCAGGGAAATATGCTGGATATGCATCGATAAACCTCGGTAGTAGAAAAAAACTTCCTATGAGTACCAAAATAGTTGCTGAAACAATTCGACGACGAAAATAATGCGTTATACCGATCACGAACAATAACATGGGCCACGATAAAATAATGGAACGAAGATTGGATGGAATGAACCCAAAATTGAAACCTAAAAATGCGATACCAAGCAACATTAAAAAAATACCAAATCCAAGACCCTTGGAATAACCCGTGCGTAACGGGTCTTTTATTTCATTTTCCATAAAAAATAATTTTTATAAATTCATGCTGCAAAGATAGGTCGGCAAAGTAGTTCAAGGAAGAGAAAATCGATTAATAGCCGTAAAATTCCCGACGAAAAGTTACAAAGATGCCATAAATCAACTTATAAATAAGTTGATCACAAAGCCCAAAAGATGAAAAGAGTCTGGTGAATGGCTATTTTTTCAACAAATCTCGTATTTCGGCAAGCAGTTTTTCTTCATTTGAAGGTTCTACCGGTTTGGCGGGAGAATCATTTTTCTTTTTCGATAAGGCATTAATACCTTTTACAAACAGAAAAATACAAAAAGCGACAATCAAGAAATCGAAGGTTACTTGTAGAAAATTGCCATAATTTAAAGTTACAGCAGCTTTATGAACTCCATTTACCACCTCGGCAGGTTTCATTTCCCATTTTAAATCAAAGAAATTGACTCCACCAACCAATAGCCCGATGGGGGGCATAATCACATCAGCCACCAATGAGGCAATGATTTTACCAAAGGCGCCTCCAATTATTACGCCGACAGCTAAATCGATAACGTTGCCACGCATGGCAAAATCTTTAAATTCCTTGATAATACTCATACAATTCAATTTTAAAAGGTTAGAATACTTTTTTCAATTTCAATGATATAGTCATTTGTTTTGATTTTATCAGTTTGGCAAAGATATACAATTTTTTAAATACGTCAATTTAAAACTGAAGGTTGTGAAAGTTTTTGTATGTTTGATTTAAAGATAACTGAAGCACTCAACGTTGTAAGGTTAATGAAACAAGTCCTATAATTACCTCGTTGGCAATGGGTTTGATACGAATCCATTTCAAATTTTTGGTTTTATTTAGTTGAAAATCCAAAATCTCAGCGGCTCCTCCTTGAATTTGTCTTCCATATACTCCTTTAATATGGAGTAGACTTTCTAAATCATTGCTTATTTGCCCTGTTTTTAGAACCAAACGATAAGGGCGCGGAGAATTTAATTTAAATGCTTTCCCATCCGCAAAGTAATCCTGCTCAATCGGGCACCAATTTTCAGGATTAACTAATTTGAGCGTGTCGGCTGTTCCATCGGCATACCCGGCGATGATGATTCCATTTGTAAAATGCGATTGCATTTGATTGGTGCTACCTGCTAAAAGTAAATATGCATTTGACGCCGAACCGGTAAGGTGAATGGATATTTCGTGGGGATAATTATCCCATAGCGAAGTAAATACAATATTTTTTCCTTCTGATTTTGATCGGAATGGAATTTCTAAATTTGTTTTTATTAAGTCGTTATGCACCATTTTTCTTAATCCAGAATCATCAATTTCAGCCGTTTCTTTTGGGTGGCACCATTCGCCAATTCCTTGTGTCGGGATTTCCAAGGAGGTATAGGGTGGGCGCGGAGTGAGGTATTTATGTTTGAAAATATTGATAATGGAATCGTTTAATATAGAATCAATATCAATTGCTTGGCAGGTCCAAGGTTGTACGTGAGAAAACGAAGTTGCTTTATGATTTTCATGTGTTTCAATTTTTATGTTTATGGGTTGCCACCATTTGAATTGTCCCTGAGCAAGCTGAACGAAATAACTATGGTGTCCAGTTAATGAATTCATTTTACCAGTAATTTCGTGTTTTGAAATCGAAGGATTGTTCCATATTTTTTCAGGATCGTACAATTTTAAAATTAAATTTCGAGAGTCGAATTTAAAGAGTAGTTCACTCGAAACGTTGAACTCAGGGAAAATATTGTGAAGGGGTTTCCCTTTCCAAATTATCTGAATATGTATGTTCTTTTTTGCAGGAATTTTAAGTTCAATCATCGGATAGCCATTTGCCGCATTTATTGTTTTCCAGCTTGACGGCTTATGGTTTATTGAAATTGAACGAATACTGTCAGATATAGCTCTCAATATAAGATTTATAGATAGTTTTTTTTCGAATGATTGTTTGATTTCATATTCTTCAGTCTGTTTATGTTTTCGAAATTGGAATTGAATATCTGGTGTTTCAATTGAAGCATGATCCCAACTGTCAGGAAATCCGGGACGTATATTCAGTTCTCCATTCAAAGCATCAGGAACAATGCCATATAACCCTTGAACCAATGCGCGTGAAAGTACTCCTATCGGATCGCCGAAATCGCGATAACATTCTCCTCGGGCGGCATCGTAATAACTTATTTGACCAATATTTCCAGGACTTCCGCCCAGATACATGCCGTCTAAGATAGAACTCTTTAATAGTTTGAAAGCTTCTTCATTTCTACCAGAAAGCCAATAAGCGAGAGCAGTGTGCATTACTTCGGCAAAAACTACGTTGTTAGTCGACCAGCAGTAAGGCATCCAATTGGTTGTTGAAAGCGTGGCATATCCTTCATCTTTTAATCCATTGGCTTTTACGGGAATATGCGGAATTTCAGTATCGACATATCGGGTCGCCTCGTAAGCTTGAAACGGATCGGCTGTTTCAGAATCGATTGCATGATAAATTGTCCACAGTGCTGCATCTTTGTGTAAAAGTTTATTTCCCATAAAATCCTGAAATTCAGCCCAATGACCTTCTGAGGTCAGCCAAAGTCGGTTATTCAAGGCGTTTAAAATTTTGTCAGCTTCATTTTGATAAACTTTTGGATTTTCGCCAATTTTTTTGGCGATTTCGGCTGCTATCTTGTTTGCGCGGTAATTGTAAGCCGAGGCATGTGTTACGGCACCGCTGTTATAGTAAAGTCCATCGCTTGCCCAAATGCAGCAATATGCATCGTACAGCCCATCATCATCGGGATCAAAATTCCGTTTTTCCCAAGCTAAATGCCGTACCAAAGCAGGCCATATTTTGCGAGCGTAATTAAGGTCGCCGGTCCAATTGAGATGCCAAAGTAACTCATCGATAAATACCAGGTTCATATCATAATGATGCATTTTGGTATTATCGTATGGATTTCGGCAAATATAACCGTTGCTGTACATTTGAGTTCCCCAACTTTCTTCGGCTCTTGCCAGATTTTGCTTCTCATCTTGATTGGGATGCGGTTTTACGGGAGGAACTTCTGTTACTTGCGATGCGATATATGCATTAAAATGTGAGCGGGATCTATCATGCCAGCCCAACGCATCACCCACATAAGCTGCCCGCCATCCGGTGAGCGGCATACGCCATCCTACCGCACCATGAAGCCAAACTTGTCCATTCCAAATGCCATCGGCAGCAACCGACAGGGTAGATCCAAGCGTGTTGAAATATGGATCGGGAGTGTTTATTTTTAATTGTCCGGCTAATTTTTCCCTGTCGAATTCAGATGTATTAAAAATATTAGATAAATTATTGTATACCATTGAATTATTCTTATTTGGAACTTGAATGGCAAAATAGTAAGTCTGATTTTTTTTTAATAACAGATCACCTGCTAAAGCTGGCAATGCCGTTATTTTAAGTTTCGATTCAAAAGGAAATGATCCGATTAATTTCTTATCTAATTTTAAACCAAATGAAACATTGAAATTGTTATTGTCGATATTGAATTGATTACCAACGCAATATTCAGGTTTGAGATCAAAGCAATCGGGAGGATCGACACCCATATCGCCATCGCGGCTAAACCGTTTATCGGCACAACCACCAAACTGCCATTTCAGATGAAGGTTAGAGGGAATCTCTCCGGTTTCAATTTTTAGAATTATCCCTTCGGCTTCGCTCATGGCTAAAGCAGTTATTTTTAACAATCCGGAATGTAAAATCGGATCTGAAATAGAATAAATTCTGGAACCGGCTCGATATCGACACACAATGTTTTTGGCCTTATTCAACGAAATTTCTGAATGTAAATCGCCAATTTGGAAACTTAAATTTCCGCCCATATGAGGTAAATACAATGCAAATTCAGGGACATCACTTGTTTCAACTCTGAATCCTGAATGCGTTCCGTAGAGTGCCCGATTGTATTTTTTGTCTCCATTTGTAATTACAAAATCTTCTCCATCAGGTTTATATCTAAGTTCTCTGCGGGCAGGCTGTTTGTTTTCCGAAATGAGTTGATTCAATTCAGGATCGAATACCAATTTTTTATTGGTATGCTGCGCTGATAAAAAAATGCTTATAAAGGAACCAAGGATGATAATCGCTGATTTTATTGACATAATGTACGTTTCAAATGATAGAAAATGGATATACAAGATTTCTAAACGATTGGAAGTCTTTTTTGGTATATAACGTTGATTTATTCAGCTATTTTATAGTGGATAAACCAGTTATCGAGACTTGCTTTTAGCGATGAAGAAACGGCAGTTCCATTACCATTCGTATATTTTGCTCCTATTTTGTCGGCCCATGTGTCCTGCACCGAAGATCCCCAAAGATTACCCGGATTATCGCTTCCAGTCAAGCCAATCCAATGCGAAGCCCAACTTCTATCGGATGTGGCACTCCATCGTCGTGCCATGCGATTCATGGCATAATAGGCTTTACCTTCACCTGCAAACTCGAGACAGGTTTCTTCTACAACGAGCGAGTCTAATCGGCGCATATTCACTAAGGTATCCATTGCTGAAGCTGAATTGATGGCAAAATTACCTACGGCATCCAATCCTACACGTCCTCTGATTCCACGGTTTGCCATCTCGCTGGTTGAAGATGTACGGTACAAACAGGATGGATAATCTGAGAAAGGAGGATTGAATTGTCCTAATTTTGCGTTGTAATAGGACCCAACGCCATCGTTCAAAAATGCCAACGCTTCCTGAAAATGTCCCATGCCGATAAGTGCTTCTACCAAAAATAAGTGGACTTCAGCTGCACGATAAAGGCTAATTAATACATCATTGGTATAAATTTTATCAGAGCTTAAATTGGCTGGTAAAAATTTATATAACACCGTATTTCCATTTTGTTGATTATATGTAACTCCTGATCCCCTGTATTTATCACCCGGTAATCCTGCCATGGTTTGTGTAGCAAACCGGTTTATAGCAACCGTTGTAGGACGCAGAAAGTATTCGTTTGGATAAGTACTTGAATAATAATCGATGTAACGATTAGTTTGATGCAATGAGTAGTCATAAAACTGAACGCAAATATGTTCTTTTCGGGTAAAAGAGTATCCAAATTGCTTCCATTCGCCATTATACTCGCTGAGATTTAATTGATATGAAGCTTCATTTTCGCCGCCTCTTTTAATAATTGCAATGCAATTATCTTTTACTTTCTGATAATCATTTTTATATAAATATAATTCAGCCAAAAGTACTTCTTTAGGGGGACAAATTCTATCCCAAGAAAGGGAAGTCGGCGATTGTCCTTGCCCTGGAAACAACTCTGTTGACCAAACAACATTTCCTGTCCCATCGATTCCGTTTGTTCCTACTTCAATTAAATCAATACATTTAGAAATGAGATCGTCGAATTTCAATACGGGATATTTAGAGATATCGCCGTAAGAAGTTACCGGTTCGTCAAAATAAACTGCTTCACCGTAAATTTTTGCCAGCATCAAGTAAGCCCATGCTTTATACCGAAGTGCTCCGCCTACAAGGCCTTTGAATGTGGTACTTGATATTGAAGTAGAATCTTTTTTTCGGTATGCGAAAATATGTTCTAAGTAATCGTTGGCATTCATTATCACATTGTAATATCCTTTTGGGCTTGCAAAGCCATTGTTCGTAAGGTCATCGTGGTTATAAACCGACCAGATTTCGCGGGGTGCATTGGGAGTAGGTTCAAGCAAATCGCCGCGCAAGCCTTCTAAAAAAGAAGCTTGGTCGGAAACGGCTTGTACCGAAGCGGCTAACCCCATGAATCCGGAATAAAGTTCGGTATAATCGCCAACGTAATTTTTTTCGAGTAATATCTCAGAAGTGTCGGGATTAAAAAAATCTTTACATCCACTCAATGTAAACATTAAACCGAGCGATAAGATTGAATATAGTAACTTTTTCATTTTCCTTTTATTATAAATTAATATTAAAACCTAATTTGAATGTACGTGCTAAGGGTGCTTTGGCATAATCGAATCCTCGTAAAGATGAATCGTAAGAGTACATTGTTTCCGGGTCTAAACCTAAATAATTAGTGATTGTAAATAAGTTTTCGCCTGATATATAGACGGTTGTTCCACCCATAAAATTAAATTGATAGCTTAATGTCAGCTCTTTAAGTTTCATGTAGGAAGCGTTTTCTATCCACCGATCTGAAAAACTATTGTTTCCCATAGGATCGCCAAAGGCGGCTCGGGGCATATTGGTTATCTGACCTTCGCTCATCCATCGATGATTCACAGAAATCAATTGGTTGCTAAAATCGCTCATCGATTCCATACTTTGACGAACGGCATTAAACATTGAATTACCTAAACTGTATCCAAAATTGGCAGAAAGTTCAAATCCTTTATACTGAATTTTAGTATAAACGTTTCCGAAGAATGAAGGATTGGCATTTCCAAGAATTACTCGGTCGCGGTCATCAATGATACCATCGTGATTTTGATCTACAAAATGTATATCTCCTGCTGCAAATGAATTGCCAGAAGCGGTTTTAAGATTTGCTGCTGCAGCTTGAGCGGCAGTCGAAAACACCGGATTTGTTTTGTCGGTTTGTAAACCGTAAAAACTATACAAAGGTTTACCAACTTGCGTAATCAGCGAGGAGCCATCCGAAAGGTTTGATATAATACTTTGCTGATTTCCTAGTGATAATACGGTATTGGTGTTTGATGAGATCGTACCGCCGATATACCATTTCAAGGTTTTTGTTTGTATAGCTGCATATTGAGCTGCTAATTCAAAACCTTTGTTATTGGCCGATGCAGCATTGTCAAACATAAAATCAGTTCCATATGCTGCTGAAATTGAAACCGGCATGATCAGATTGCTATTTTTTGTATCATACACATCTGCCGTGATATCGAGGCTGTTGTTAAATAATGAAATATCGGTTCCAAGGTTCACGGTTTGATTAAGTTCCGGAACGATTTTCGTATTGGGAATACCAGCTCTAACTAAACCTGAAAGTTCGCGATAAGCTTTATTTATGTAATAATACTTACTCATTGAAGATGAAAACCTGCTGTTCCCAGTTGAAGCATATTCAGCTCTTAATGTGAATTTATCAATCCAATCAACATCTTTTAAAATTGAATTTTTTGTCATCCAAGCAGCATTTACCGAAGGATAGGTTTGGAAAAGCGAAGCATCAGTACCTGTGGATGAAGAAGCATCAACCGCTACATTAGCTCCCACGGCGAGTTGATGGTTATAAATATAGTTGGCATTGAAAAAGAAATCGACCCAGTTCCAACCATTTTCGTAGCCGTAATAATTCCTGCTCGAAGAGGTTACATATCCTAATGTTTGGTAAAAATCGTTTGCCGTATTTATACCAGTTCCTGCATCATACGAGCTGTGATTCATCGAGGTTTGAGCACCTATTGAAGCGCTGAACTGATGAATGTCGTTAAAGGTTTTATTATAATTGGCATTTAAGTTGAAATACGTATTGTAGGTTATTCCTTGAGCCGATCGTACTGTGTTGTTTGCTAACTGATTATCGAGAGGCATGATGCTCAGTTGAGTAACTCCGGGAACAAACATATTTTGACGGCTAAAATAATAGTACAATCCCATTAAACCATTCACTTGTATTTCGTTGTTCACTTTCCAGTTTAATCCGGCATTTATCTGAATATCGTAATCGTGTTCATTAGCGTTAACTGTATTGACCAATGCCAGTGGATTACTTACTAAATTGTTTTCAATTAGAGTTCCATCAGAATTTCGTATCACTGCATAATCCGGCAAAAGGTTGTTATTGGCATCTTTTTCGTAAGATGAGAAAAGGGGACCTTTTTTCATGGCTGCCAATATCGGGTTTGTATATTCAAGCATACCTTGTTCTTGCATATTGTAGTTCAAGTAAGACATCATGATAGACGAATTGAAAGTGATGGTTCTACTTAAATTTACATCTGAATTCAGACGTGCATAGTATTTTGAATAATCGGTTCCAATAATTTGACCGCCCATATTTTGATATCCAATTGATAAATCGTATTTTGCGATGGCATCTCCTCCCTTAATTTTTAACACATTGTCGGTAGTAAACCCGGGTGAATAAATAAGATTCTGCCAGTTTGTGTTATTATTATAAAGATATTTGTAATAATAATTTTGATCATCGATGAGAAATGGGAATAAAGTCAGAATATTTGCCATATCAGCGTATTTAGTTAACGCCACGTTGCCGATATAACTTTTATAATCATTAACACCCATTACCGGCAAGGTCGATTGGTTCAAATTCACTCCGAACTGTGAACTGAAAGCCACTTTTGTATCCATGTCAATGGCTTTATCCGTTTCTATTAATATCACTCCGTTTGATCCTAACGAGCCATAAGCCGTTGCATCCGATCCTTTTAAAACCGTTATATTCTGAATGTCGCGTGGATTGATCGGGTTAAAAATGCTTTTTGAAAAACCTCCGATAATGCCCGATTCACTCATGTCGGGCATATATGGAACTCCGTTTACAACAATTAAAGGAGATGCATTAGCTGAAAGTGTGTTAGCTCCTCGAAGTTGGAAAAAACTTCCTTCGCCCGGCATACCGCTTTTGTCGATAACCTGAAGTCCCGGAATTTTTGCCAATACTTGTTCGATGCTATTGTCGGAATAGGCAATATCGTTTTTTTGGACAGAAAATAGATTTGTCTGTTTTTCCCGTATATTAGTTTCTCCTTTAAACGGCAGAATCATATTTTCAGCATATCCCGCTTTGTCTGAAGGAATTAAAATTATTTTGATATTTGTTCTTCCGTCAATTGGTTGCACATTTGTATAATATCCAGGCAGCCAAATACTTACTTCGCCTTCGAGTGAGCTGATATTTGTAGTAAATTGACCGCTTTGATCAGTTTTTACTGAGGTGGTCAAACCTGTGATGCTCACTATGGCGCCTTCGAGTGGTTTATTATTATAAGGCTCTAACACTACACCCTTAATAGTGTAGCTTTTTGTTTGTGCAAAACCTGCCATTACACTGCAAATCAAAGCAATACATAATGTTGCTATTTTGAATTTATTCATTTCGTATCGGATTTTTAACGATTAATAATTATTTGCTGTTGGTTTTAACGCCCAGTGATAAATTTGCATGGTTTTTTTACCCGAAGCTTCAATTTTTGAGAATTCAACCTTTATTTTAAATGAAGCCATACCATTTCCATCAACATGAACCACGCCAACTAAACCGCCTAATCCATCCCATTTTTTAGTTCCGTTAATTGGGTTTAAATCATAAGATGTTTCAGTTACCCGGTCGTAGTTCCAAGGCGTCGATAAACTTGCCTGTATGTTTTGAGCGACCATCACTCCGTTGAAATAGACATTTACGTAGGGATGTGCTGAACTTCTAAATCCCATGTATAAATTATATTCACCCGTTGGTACCTGCATGACCCTGACATGATATTTGCCATCATCAGGGCTGGTATACCTTTCGAGAGGAGGAAATTCAACTGAAAATTCATCATTGGTATCGGGGTTACCTGAAACCTGTAAAACAATGTAATTTGGTAAAATTGAAGGTTTAGGCGTTGCATCTCCCACAAAGACGGATGGACTTCCTACTAACCCTTTAAAAGTATACAAATCAGCTGTGTCGGGATAAACTTTATCCTGATATTCCCAATATTCAACAAGGGATTTAATTCTGCTTATAATCACG
The DNA here is from genome assembly GCA_021779195.1 of Bacteroidota bacterium. Classification (GTDB taxonomy): domain Bacteria; phylum Bacteroidota; class Bacteroidia; order Bacteroidales; family Paludibacteraceae; genus Paludibacter. The sequence goes on from JAJYBB010000011.1 coordinate 56,040, forward strand.
TTATTAGGTATTTTCATTTTGGTAATTTTATATACTAATCCATTGCTCATGGGTTCAGGATTGTTCAAGTCAATTTGCTGAACAGTGGTGCGCCAAACATTACCAAAAGCCGATCGAATGTCGGTGGGGCTAAAATCAGTTATTTCTCCGTTATAGAACATTGCCTGTTTAATCCATGTCATTGCCAAAGCCGAATCGCTTTGAGCAACGGTTTTACCCATTTTGGCATAAGTGCTTTGCAATGTACTGAAGCAACTGTCAATTACCGCATTACTTGGCAATAAAACCGTAAACTGTTGAAATTCGGAATTGAATTGAACGGTTTGAAACAATGGATTATAAACATAGAAAACAGAATCGTAAACTGTGTTGCCTGTTTTGTCAACTCCAATAGGAATCGAGTTGGTTTTATCAAACATATCTACATTATATCTAAAAATCGAGTCTCTGATTATGGAATAATCATCTCCCAGATTTTTAAGATATTCATAAATATTGATTCTCGATTTCATTAGCGCTGAAATTTCATGAATTTCACCATTTTTCAAACGAACAGAACTTAAAATCTCAGAGGAATTGGCATAAAGAGCATTGTCTTTTTCTGTAATCTGAAAATATATCCCATTAAGCGACCTGATTCGCAAGCCATTGATTAAATCGGATTTTAAAAAAGGCAGGTAATTGAGATGATATTGCATCCGCAAGGTATCGTTGTCCGGAACATTGGCGGCATCCATTGCCTGATTGTTCACCACCCAGATTGTGAGTTGTTGATCTTTGGTGAGTTCCTTATCCAGACCTGTTTTTTTTAGCATATCGTAAAATTTCGAGTATTCGGGATGGGTGTTGAAGTATTCCACCAAGGTCATATCGAGTTGTTCATCGGTTCCGGAAGTTCCAAAATAATAGCTTGCCCATTTTTCGTTACACGAGCTTAATAAAAGGATAATTCCAACCAGAAAATAATATGTTTTTTTCATTTCAAAATGATTTTGTATCAAATAATTATTTTTATATCTGCTGATTATAAGAATTTATTGAGGAGTGAATGTTAAACAATCTAAATCAGATGTATAGTTATCTGCTGCCAGAATTCGTAATTTATGTGTTGTGGAACTATTGAAAGTGATGGTTCCTATGGTCGTGTTTAAGTATTGATTCGATTTTGAGGATGCTCCCTGCGTGGCTACTTGTACACCCAAATAATTTCCATCGACAATAAACCATATTTTACCAACAGCTCCTATCGAGCTTGGTTGCAACGGATTATAGTGACCGATTGCAACTTTATATGTGCCTGCGACAATAGTCGGACTTGTCATTTCCACCCATCCGTATGTGCCGAGATTCAATCTTAAATAATCGTAGTTTACCGCTTTGTAAGAAACTGCATCGTTCTTGTTCGCAATTACATAAAATAATCCCGGTTTTGAATCGGGTATGGCCAACCAGTTATAGCAAGTCGCCATATCGGGTGTGAGCTGATAAGTGTATGTGCTTGTTAATCCGGATGTCCTGTATTTTGGAAGAAAAGATGCAAGCACAGAATAATCCGTTAATTCCCATTGAATTGTTGTTGGTTTTGGTATTTTTACAGTCATAATGTTGTTTACCACGTGCATTACCCCGTTTTTACAATTTTGATTAACTGCAATAAATCCGACACCGGCTCCTTGAGTAGTGTTATAATTGATATACAGTGTTTTATTGACATCAGAAACGTTGAGTAACTGATTTAAAGCCATCGTATTGTAATTTTTCGAACGCTTGGTATCGTTTTGTGAAAATGCTGAAAGAGATGCGTATGAAATTTGCTGATTTAAAAGATGATAACCAACATATAATTTCAACCCATTGTTATTGTTCGTGAAATCGCTTCCTGCACCTAATGAATCGACCAGAACATTGAAACTGCTGATGCCCGAAGCCTGGAATACACTGTCGGGAACTGCGAATAATGTGTAATGGTACTTGTACAAAATATTGTTTGAAACGTTCGATGCTACTCTTAACAAGCTGTCATAACCGGTTGCTTGCACGGCTTGTCTGAAAATTGAATACTGATTCGACTGTAATTTATCCCAAATAGTTTCAGTAACAGGGGTCAGAGTTGCATTTAATATGTGAATGTAGCCATTGCTTGTTTTCACGGTTTTAATAATTGTTGCCTGCGAGTTAATAATTACCTCTCCACCATTGGCATCAAATGATGTCGAAAGATAATCACCCGTGGCGGTAGTATCAGGGATTATCCCCTCATCGAAACTCACTGCACTATATAGTGCTCCTTGGATGGTGTGGTATTTCACTAAAATTTTCGCATCCTCTAGATTTAATTCGTTGACAGAGCTTACTCCTTTGGAAGCCAGGTATGCTTTCATGGCGGCATCATTCGGTACAAAGCAGGTATAATCGTCGGCTAAGTTTAGCGTGTTATACAAATCCGTATATTTCAGTAACTGAACCCAAAGGGATACGTTTAACGAATCTGTTTGGTTCATATACGATGCAGCTGGTAATACACTGGTGTCAATTACATAATTTGAGTTTTTTGCAAAAGGATCGGTACATGAAGCCAATGTAACGATGGAAATTGCAATTAGATATATTAATTTCTTCATGATTTTAATGTTTTATTTTAATTTCCTAAATTTGCATAGTATGGATTTTGAACGAGTAAACTATTGGTCATCAGTTCATTTGAATTTACGGGCAAATACCAGGAATTTGGATCCTGAAGAATTGCCCGAATCATGGAGCTTGTACTTGCCGAAGCAACCTGTAACACTTGTTCGATGAAGAATTCTTTAAAACCCGCATCAGGTCGTCGACCAATTCTGACAAGATCAAACCAATTTTTACCTTCACAGAAGAATTCCCTTTCACGTTCTTTAAGTAAAATTTGTATCATTCCCAATTTGTCGGAGTTGCCTGCTGAAGGCGTCAAACCTGCACGTGTACGAATCGTATTAACTATTTCAAGTCCTTTACTCAAACTGCTCGAGTCGCCTTTCATAATATATGCTTCGGCTTCCATCAAATACACATCTGCTAAGCGGTAAATAATCCAATGCTGGTCATTTTGTGAACTTGAATTGCGGGCAGTTGCCCCATCGGCTGCTATTCCGATATATTTCCAAATTTTGCCATCGGCAGTGTATGATGCATTTAAACCTCTTTTGTCTGTAGGATTAGCTTCATATAATGATTGTTGAAAGGGTGAGATAAAATAATATTTGCTTGTCGAAAACCAAGAAATGAACGAATTGGTTTGCCCAAGATTGTAATTATATTGAATCTCAAAAATACTTTCGTTACTGTTTCCAGGGAAATAATTCATAAACCAGTTGGCTCCCGAAATTAATCCGATCTGACCTGAATTTATTACCGCTTCACATGCAGGGATGCAATCATCATAATTTCCAAGCCACAGATTGATGTCGGCTATAAGAGCATAAATAGCCCATTTTGTAGCCCTCCCTTTGCTGTTGATTGGATTTGCCGGATCAGTTTCTGGAAATTTAGTTTTTGCAGATTCTAATGAATTGTTTAAATCGACCAAGCAGTTTTTCAGAATTTGGTCACCTGAAGTTTGGGCAATATCATAAGGTGCTGAATCATCGACATATGGTTGCGTTACATAGGGTACATTTTTCCAAATTCTGACTAAATAGAAATAAGCCAATGCCCTTTGAAAATAGGCTTCAGATAAGTACGAATGCATTACATTAACATTGAATGAAGCATCTTTTACGGTTGGTCCATATTTGATTACAGAATTTGCCATATTGATTACGGAATACAATTTATCCCATTTTGTTAAATCGTTGGTGGCGAGAATATCAAATTGTCGCAGTTTTTGAGCAGCCAATGCACCTGTAGTTCCCGTGGTATTGAAATAAATTCCGTTTCCGCGGGCTTCACCCCAAAGCATTAAATATTCCTGTGCAGCCTGGAGTTTTACGTAACCCGCTCCTAAAACATCTTCAACATCTTCTTTTGTTTTCCAATATTGATCAGTACTTTGATTATTTTCGGGTAATATGGTCAAGTAGTCCTGACACGAGCTTGCAGATAAGGTAACTATAAGTAAAGTTACGATATAATGATTGATTTTCATAAGCTTGTCTTGTTTTTATAGATTTAGATTTAAACCTACTGCAACACGCAATGGTTTTGGAGTTGCAGCATTGTCAATATACATTGGATATAAACCATTTACGAACGATAGATTTATCTCAGGATCTTGTCCTTTGTATCGGGTAAATGTTAATAGATCGTAACCGGTGGCATAAACCTGCAATCGTCTGATATGAAGTTTATCCGATATTTTTTTTGGCAAATCGAATTTGAGCGTCAATGTTTTCATCCTTACGAATGATGCATCTTCTAAGAATCGATCTGACCCTAAATCGTTATAACCACGGTTGTACAAAGCTCTCGGAATATCGGTAATATCACCTTCATGTCTCCATCTGCGTAATACTGCCGTACTTTGATTATCTGTTCCGTACATATACTCGTTGTTCATTCGCACTGCATTGATTACTTTTTGACCTAACCTTCCTTGAAATGAAGCTACTAATCCTACATTTTTATACGAAAGATTAAATCCGAACCCACCAATAAATATAGGATTTGAATTACCGATATACACGATATCGTATTGATTGATAACTCCATCGTGATTTACATCAGCATATTTTGCATCGCCAGGGTAAACTTTTACATTCCCGTTTTGCATAACAACAGGATTCCCGCTTATATCATAAATAACGTTCCCTTTTGTATCATGCGCATAGGTTTCGTTTGTATTTTGATATACTCCCAGGTATTTATATCCGTAAAACGAACCCAATGGTTCTCCTACGCTAAATTTATAGGCATAGTTTTTATTGCCGAATGTGTAATTCACATTTTGTTTATTTTCAGGAAGTTCAATTATCTGGTTTTTGTTTTGAGAAATGTTGAAGTTTAAAAATAGTTTCCAGTTTTTTGAAGTGATGGCTTGAAAATCGGTAGATAATTCCCAGCCTTTGTTGTCCATTTTCCCGGAATTATAATATGCAACCGATGTATATCCGGTAGAGGTTGGAATGGATACGCTGCTCTGAAGCATATTACTGGTGAGTTTGTCATACAAATCGAGCGAGATATTAAGCCTGTTTTTAAACATACTTAAATCGAGTCCGATATTTGTCTGGGTAATTGTTTCGTAAGTAATATTATCGAGTTGAATTTTAACTGGTTGAATAGCCGACATTTCGCCATACCCATTGGCAATGGCACTTAACGAGCCGATATAGGGTGAAGAACCTGAAGGTGAGTTACCGCTTTGACCCCAATTGAGACGAATTTTACCAAGTGAAAGAAATTTAAAGTTTTGCATGAATTTTTCATCTCCAAATACCCATGCAGCGCCAATTGTCGGGAAAAGTCCCCAACGGCTTTTTGCGGGTAAGCTTGAGCTGGCTTCCGTGCGTATGCCTGCATTTAAGATGTAACGTTCATTATAAGAATATTGAGTATTTAAAAATCCTCCAATGCTTCGATATTCGACATGTCCCGAGCCGGGTGCATAATTTTTTGAGTTGCTACCAACAATCAAATCGGTAATTCCTGAACTTGCATTGCCTGAAGTGGTTCCTGAGAAAGAAGAAGTGTTTTGATCGGTGGTTTGCCAAACACCGCTGAGTAAGATTTTATGTTTTTCAGCAAATGTTTGATTGTAAATCAATCGGTTCTCTGTCGTCAGGTACATTACATCCGAACCGCTTTCGGAACTGATATTTGTGTATTTGCTGATAAATGATTCTCCTGTAACACTTTCGGGAAGATATTTGTCGGTTTTGTTTAAATTAGCCTGAAAGCCCAAGATTCCGTAATAATCCAATCCTCTGAAAAAATTGTAATGGAGGTTGAAAATCAAAAGACTTGATGCCGAGGTGGTTGTGTTTGTTGCTTCGTTGGCGAGAGCCACCGGATTATATGTTCCATTTGATGCAAATGATCCCTGAAAATACGAAAACGGTGTGAAATATTCACTTGTAGGTTTGCCATCCGAACCGATAATATACGGACTCATATTTGGCATTTTAGTTAATGCCTCTCCACGAATCGAAGCATCGAGATTCCCATCCGTGTAAGTTGCATTTCGTGTACCCCGAGTGAAACTGTAGTTCGTGGCAATATCCAATTTGTCTGAAAATTTATATTGCATGTTAAATCTGCCGCTAAAACGTTGATATGCTGTTCCTATGGTCGTACCTTGTTGAGTCAGATGGCTTAATGACAATCGGTAATCAGCTTTGTCGCCTCCGCCCGAAAGAGAAAAATTATTGTCGAACGACATTCCTTGCTGGGTAATTTGATTCAACCAGTTTATATTTTGGTTGTATTCGTTAAAATAAGTCCATTGAGGGTCATAGCCAATTTCTTTGGTATTGAAAAGCAAATTCAAATAGGTGTTTGCTTCGCTGGTACCCTGTCCCACATCGTTAATTGAGTTCCATACAGCGTCTTGTATCATCGATACATATTGTTTGGCATTTAACATCGGAATTGAATTTCCTTCTTTGCTGCCTTCATAACGCGATGAATATGAGAATGACATACGTCCTTTTGAGCCTTTTTTTGTTGTGATCAGAAGCACACCGTTTGCTCCTTTCGACCCCCAAATAGCGGTTGCAGCAGCATCTTTAAGAACTTCGATACTTAAAATATCGCTGGGCGAGATGTTTAATAATTCGCTGTAATCGTCGGAGTTCGCCGTAGCAAAATTAAAGTCGGATGATACATCGACAGGCATTGGAATTCCATCGATCACAAATAAGGGATCGGATGATGCGCTAAGTGATGATGTACCTCGGATTCGAATTGAACTACCTGAACCCGGATCGGCACCGGTAAGTACATCTACATTGGCTAATGCTCCTTGAAGAGCTTCAGTTACGTTGGTAACTCCGGCTGTTTCAAGTCCTTCCAAGTTTACTTTCTGAATAGCCGAAACTCGTTCACGGCTGGTTTGTCCCAACGCATTTTTATCAGTTTTCTTTGCTGTAACTTCTACGGCGCTGAATGTGGTCGCGTCTTCAAGGGCAATTTTTAAGGTGTTTTGACCTTTATATTGAACCGTTTGCGATTTATATCCTACCAATGAGAAAACAATTTTTAAATTATTTTTATTGGGTATCTGTAATCTGAATTCTCCGTTTGCATCAACAATGCATCCTCCAATCGACCGATTATCGGCATTTTGTACATATACGTTTGCACCCGTAAGTGGTTCGTTGTTTTCTGAATCTTTTACCGTACCGGTTAGTACCGTTTGGGCCATAAGCGATTGAATTGCAAATAATGCAATCAACGAGATGAGTATTTTACGAAATATTTTCATTGTGTGTTTTTTCATTATTTTACATCAAGTATGTTGTCGATTAAATAGGCAGCTCCGTCAGCGTAGATATGCGGAAAATAACTTAAAACTTTGGCTTGATTCCCTTTGGCATCGACAATTATTAAATCAGTTCCGTTATCAATTAAAGTGAATGTAGCCGTACTTCCATCAGAATTTTTTCCGAACGATACAAGTGTGCCCTGAATACCCGCACCAGGGAACGGATAATCCAATAAATTGCTTGCACTGACATCGATAAAGTAAGGCATTAAATAGTTGGCAACTTTACTTGCGGGAGTACTCGGTATTTTTTTAGCGGTAAAGCCTGCTAAAATTGCAGTATTTGAAGGAATTAACGCAATGAATCTATTGCCTTGCAGAAAGCTGTAAGGTGGTTGTGTCGTTCCTAATCCGGATGATTGTATCAATGCTTTAAAATACGAATAATCGGCAGGACAACTTGTTGATGTTATGATGTTCTTGAATTGATTGTATTCGCCAACCAGTGCCGAAGCGGTTTCCCCATCTAATTCGTAAGCTTCTCCGTTTGTCCAATCGCCATTCAGTTTCTTAATTGTAGGAACTTTTGCATCTACTCCAAGGTTGTATAATGCCGAAGAGTAAATTTTACTTCCGTTGATATATAGGTAGTTATAAGGTACTAATGTTCTGTATATTGATTCTGTTCCCCTGCTTGAAATGAGTTCGGTAGCAACATGGTCGCCAGCAAATGTTTTCTTTTGGTTTATAGACATTGCCGTAAAACCATTGTCCCCATCTATTTGCAATTGCTGTGCGCCATACAATTTTGAATTTGTGTTGATATATTGCATGGTCTGTCCTTCAAAATTAGTATTCGACAGAATCATGTCATCCGATGGATAAAAAACTTTGAACGATGTTGCATCGGATATTAAAGTCTGAATATATGAAGAATTCTTCATTATATCCAGAAAAATGTTGTATTTTGGGTCGCAATACATCGGTGCGGTAACTTTCTGAAACATAGGTGGTATTAAAGTATGATCCAGTCCGTAGAGTGCCCCATTCGAACAAATATGTTTCATTTTAACGGTCGAACGGTCAAATTGAATGATCGATCCGTAACTTGACTTGATTTTACCCGATTCTATTTGATCAGGAAATAAAATGGTACCCGAATAGACATGATTTTGAAGAAATGCAAGCATGGGTTCAAAATTTACCTGATCGATGCTCGAATAATAAGGTGCCCAATATTTATCGAAAAATGCTTGCATGGCATTATTGTCAGGTGCAAATAAATTATAGGCTGCATAAGACAAAATGGATAATTGAGAATAATCGGATATGGGCCATTCTGATGCGATCGGGGGCAGGCTCGATCCGTGATTCATTATGTAAAGCGAATCGCCGTTGCCGTAATCAGCAGTAGAGCTCGGATCGTATTGAAAGGTTACAAACCGGTCGTAAGCATTTCTGAATATGTCGTAGCCGTTTTCTGATTTTAATGAATCGTAAATGGTGCCAAGTGGATCGAGTACCTGATTGATAATGTACACGTAGCCATTGTCCGTAACTAATGCATATTCATTAACGGATGCATTTGAAACATTGAAGCCGTTGTTACCTGTCCAGGTCGAATTTGGATAAAAAAACTGATAATTTGACGCTGCATCAACGCCATAGCTATTGAAAAAGTTATACGAAAATACGGGTATAAACCGGTCGTTGTGCATAATTTTTCGGATCGTATTGTTGTAAGCAGGATCTTGTATACTCGAAATCGAATCGCGACTTTTAGTTCTGAATTTATAATACATTCCCTTAAACTGATTCACAGATTCAATTCCATTTGGTTTGTAATCTTCAAACGCTTCTTTGTTAAACGAATAGAATACAAGATGATATCCCACTAACTGATTGATTACATTGTTAGGAATATCAGCAATCGATTTATAGTTGTGATTGTTTAAATACACTTGAAAAGCGGAATCTGTTGGTGCCATGACGGTAATGATTCCTTTTCCTTGAACAAGATCCTTGTAAGGTGTACGTTCTACTGCTGCCAAAAATAGTTTAAAGTTTCCTTTTTTATCCAGAACTTGCCATGCATTCCCTTTCAACCAATCAGGAGTGGCGTAATATTTACTTAATTCTGTTTCACACGAAGTGAATAAAAGAAGAAAACATACTAAAAACGGCGTGAATTTTTTCATTAATTTTCCCATTTCAGTTGTTTTGTTGCTTTGATTGTTATTACTTGATTTTTTATATGTCATATTTCAAATTCGGAGTTTTAGGGCATCGGGTGAAGTCCTTCCCATTTTACATTCCAGTTTCCATCGTCAGGAAATCCCGGATTTTTAACTTTACATCCATCCCAACCAGCACACATGAGCGCAACTGCTGATAATAACCCTCCGTTACCAGGCAGATAAATACGTAATCTTGCATCTTGATAATTGTGTCCATTCGGTAAATAGGTGTTGGTGCGTTTGTTCATCATTAGCGCACCTACTGCTTTTTTCGAGTCATATAGGCGGGTAGCACACATGGCGGTAAGCGGGTAATCCCAACCCCATGTTTTGTCCCAATTCCAGTTGTCGTAAATCCAATTTAAAGTGTTTTGCATTGTTTTTTTGTTTACTAGCGGACAAATGGGCAACATGCCGTAAGCGCCTAATACGGCCATGTGATCGGATGTGAACTGAATATCGCTATAGGTTTGAGGTGCCGATTCGGCTGCAAGATAGAGGTTGTTTTTCTGTGCAAGTGGCGATAGTTTGCTGAGTAATTTATCCCAATCGGGATTGCGTTTTAATCCCATTCGCTCGCGCCATTTTTGTGCAGTGCTTAACCCAAAATACCAGTAGGATAATTCAAATGGAGGATTTACAGTTTCGGCAGCACGCAAAGTTTCTTGTGCGGGAATAATTCCTTTGAGAATATACCGATGATGTATAGAGTCGTAATCGGCAAAAGAGTACATGAATTTTGCAGTTTCGTCAATTAAATGAGCATATTTTTCAAGGGTGGCTTCAGTGGGTTTGTTACGGTAAACCAACTCTGCTAAATAAATGATATGTGGTTGCTGCCAAATGAGAAACGAACCTACTTTTGAGGGAGCTTCCATAGCTGAAGGATCAGTCATTTTCATCCAGCGAATGCCATCAAAGCCTTGCCGTTTGGCAATTGCTTTGGCAATAGGATAAGCCTTTTTATACCATCCTAAGGTTCGTTCGAGCATTTCAGTTCTTCCCCATAATGCAAATTGAGCTTCGTGCCACCATATCATTTCTAAATGAAATTTGCCGTACCAAGAATTGTATGTTAATCCTGTTTCTTGTGGCGGAACGGTTCCCGAACATTGTATTGCCAATAGATATTGCGATAAAATTACCCTGCGTTCTAGTTCAGATGCACGTTTGTCTTTGCAATTCGAGAAATCGACCGCACCTCCTTCTTTCCAAAACGATTTCCAATAATTTGCCGCATATTGTTGAGTTTGAGCCGGTGTTTGATTGGTTTCTGACAGAATATTGGGTGAAAATTCGGTTGTAAATGAAAATTGTTCTGTTTTGGGCTGAAGAACGAAGTAGTTTTTTGATTTTTCATAAATTTTCCCGCTTCCTTTCCAATTTATTGAAACATAATATATTGTGCTGTCAATCTTTCGCTTTAGCACAACCGAATTTGAAGTTTCCTTGATGATTGTCGTCGAATGTTTATCATTTTCATTCCAATTACAAGCATCGTCGGTATGTCCGCCGGTAGGGTACGGAAATCGAAACTTGATGGGAAGAAGTGCTTTTGAGTTAATTTGTACGCTGATCATGTCTTTTCTCGGATCGCACGATGTTTCAACCCGAACGGGTTGACCTTTATAGTTAAAGTGGCTCACAATCAAACCCGTCCAAAGTTCAAGCTCTTGATGAATATCGGAAATATGGGGAATGTCAGTATGTTGATCGAAATCGAATCCGACAATTCCCAAATGAATTCGGTGCGGGTTGCTTCTGAACCATTCTGAAGCCTCTTTTTGTCTCCCAGGCTCCTTGAATTCTGTGGCATAAGATTCCTCTTTTCCTCTGAAATTGTAGTTTTTAAGCGTTTCTTCATGTCGGTAGTGATTCGGATTTGCAAAACTATGCCATCCCCATTGACTTTCAGTTCCAAGTGGAACTCCTTGGGTGTAAAGTGCAGGGAATGACTGTAAACCGGTAGCATCAACCGTCATTGCAAAATTACCATTTCCAACTGAAAGTGAAGATAATGAATCAAATTTTTGTATGCGAGGATCATTTCTAAAAACTACTGCTTTCCGATTAATTTTTGATTGACCGAAAATGAATTGCGTAGATAGAATAAGCCCCAAAAGTGGAATGATTTTTTTCATTTTTTTTCTTGAAATGAAGAAGTATTTATTTACTATATTTTTGAATTTCAACAGCATAAACGCTTTCAAATCCTTCAAAATTGGCTCTGAATATAATCCATTTACCATCAGGCGAAAAATGCACATTCGGTTCCAGGTGATAATGATGAAATTTCATATTTACCAACCGCTCAAAATTGAAACGTGAACCATTGGGCGAGAAGAGATTAATCCATTTTCCATCAGGAGCTTTTGCCACTGAAGTGGAATCTCCTCCATCGCCTGCAAATAATTTTTCATTTGGCGAAATGGTATAATGCACACTCCATTGATTACGATTTAAGCGATATTTTATTTCTTTTCCGGTTTGTAAATTAGTGCCTCCAACATAAAACCTCTTTCCGCGTGGAAGTTGCAAGTCGTACCAAATCATTTTTCCATCAGGACTAAACCATTCATGACCTGCTATTTCCATATTTATTGTGCGTTTATGAATAAGTTTTATTTTTTTTGTATCGATATTTATCGTCCAAATCCGATCAACTTTATGCCATGGACCTTCATGACAAAACATTAGTAATTTGGGATCTGAAGGCGAAAATTGAACGTGATTTAGCCATGCGTTATCCGTAAAAAGTTTCGTTAATTTTTTGGTCTTCAAATTGATAGTGAATAAAGTACGCGGAAGTTTTGCTTCGTATATTTTATTGAAATAATCATGTTTTTGCGGATTTGCCCTGTAAATTTCTTTTTCTTTATCTGTTGATCGAACACCTCCCAACAGATTTTCATCGGCATTTAATGTGGTAATGTTGCCTTTAAAATCGTTTGGAAAAATAAACTCAACCGTGATGTTGTGCGTGTCAATGTTGACTGAAAAAATAGTATCGTTAACTTGATAATAAACGTTGTGGTTTTTTCTGCCTACGATTTCGCCATTTTTTCTGTTGTGATTATCAGTTAGTTGATTTATTTTCAAGGTTGTTAGATTCACTGTAAAGAGTTGCATTCCTACACCATCTGCCACGTATTTGTCGTTTCCATAAAATACCATTTCTATTCCTTTTGACCCTTCATCAATGAAGGGGTTGTTGTGAAAATAGAAACTTGCACTGTTGCCTTCGCGTCGAGTTAACCGTATGATTTTATGATGAGTGTCTTTGTCAATCCATTCAACGGGCATCTTTTTACCTCCGGTTTGCATCAGGGATTGTGCTTTTAAAGGATTGATAATGATGAAAAAAATAATTGTCCATACGAACTTGAAGTTCATCTTGATGTTGGTTTCCATAGTTTTTATTGTATTTTAAATTTTACTAATTCATTGATGTATTCTTCTAAATTGGTATATCCATCGTTAGTAATTAAATTAGCATCAGTTGCATCCGTAGGATTGAGATGATGGTTTGTTTCCCAGTTATCCGGAATTCCATCGTTGTCGGTATCTTTTTGATGTTCGGTTTTTGTAAATTGTTTTTGACCTCCTACTTCTTCTTCCGATTTGATTATCATTCCCTTTTTCCCCAGTGTTTTTACATACTCGACAAGCCGATTGTCAATTTTATCTCTTACAAGTGATGCCCCTGCAAATTTAATGACATGATTATAAGCTTCTTCCGCCGATTCGGCTTTCGATTGATCTGTTCCTTTTTGTTGTTGGTTGGTAACTATTGTAGCACCTATTTTGCTGAAATCATTATTGGTTACCTGACGACCATTTAATTTCCCATCTTGATTTAAATCAACCAGGTTCCCTTTTTGAAATACCTGATCGGTAGCCGTAAACATGCCGATAAATGCAGGTTTTGAATTTGGTCCGGCTATAAAATAGTTATTAATGATGTCCTGATTGTGAATTGCTGCCGAATGTCCGCCTACTAAACCATTGCTTCCCCAGTTATAAATCACGTTGTTTATTATTTCGATACCGGCTTTAGCCTTTGGATTGCGGCTCTGGTTGTCAACCCATAAACAGTGATTTAACGTGAGGTTTGTCGGATTTTCGAGTAAAGCGCCAAACATTTGAGGATTGATTCCTTCGCCTATTAAACAATATTGCAGGGTTATATTTTTGCTCTCTTTGATATGCAAATTGTCCCATCTACCCCATTCAACTGATACATGGTCGAAAATGATATTGTTGGCATGGTCGGCAGATAAGGTACAAGTGCCTCTGCCCATATTAACGCTTCCTCTAAATCGGATAAATCGGATAATTACATCGTTTGCTCCAGTCATGCCAACACCATCTCCGTATATTACAATTCCTTCGCCAGGGGCTGTTTGCCCAGCGATCGTAATATATGATGATATGGTTAGCCTGCTTTGAATATGAATGACACCACTCACATCAAAAACGATCATGCGTTTGGGTTGGCTTACAGCTTCTCTAAACGAACCTGCTCCTGAATCATTTAGATTTGTAACGTGAACGATGCTACCACCTCTTCCGCCGATAGCATGTTTGCCAAAACCATCGGCGCCAGGAAAAGCAAGTTGTTGACAAACAACTGTTTGAATGCTAAATGAAAGTATGATTAGAAGCGATTTTAGTTTCATTTTAAATAGTTTTTTTGTTAATTTATGACAAATGAAATTGATTATTTGAATATTTTTAATGTGATTAGTTCGTTATTTGAATTGTAAGCTTTGCAAATGTAAGTTCCCCTCGGGAGCAAACTTACATTAAGTATATCTAATCGATTATTAACCGTCATTCCTTCGGTTGTTATCAGCTTTTGACCCGTCGTGGCAATAATTTCAACTCTGGTTTTTCCATTCCATTCATTTGGTAATTTAATCGAGAAATGGTCGATAAATGGATTTGGAAAGACGTATGCGTTTTCGGTGTTTGTTAGGTTATGCACGTTTGTTTTTACTCCCATTTGATAATGATTAAGCACTTCTTCGGCTGTTAAAGCTCCTTTATAAATAGAAACTTCGTCAATTGAGCCGCCAAATGCGTTGGTCAAATTCGTCGTATTGCCAATAACTATATTCTCAGTTTGGGCAATATTGCCCGTATTGTCGGTGGTTGTCCCTTTTAAAACGCCATTTACATATACGTACAACTTATCGGCAGCAACATCCCGTATGCCCACGATGTGATTCCAGGTGTTATTAAAGTAAACTGAACCCGGTTTAATGTCGATATAAGTTTTTGTTATATTGTCATCAATTGCCCAAGTAAGTCGGTCGTTACTACCGGTTTTGTTATACTGAATGCCAAACCATTTGCCGGTAGTTCCTGTTGTTGTGTTTTGTGCAAAACTTCCTTTGTTAATTAAATACCAATCTACAGCACCGCCACTCGATTTAAACCATAATTCTACCGAAAATGATTCTGCACCCAAACTTAATGCATCGTAATGATTTTGTATAAATGCGCTATTTGATGGGCTGCTTGTAATGGTGGCTGCATTTGAAATTACTCCGGTGCCCCAAGCCGGCACAAAGTTTTGTGCAGTTGCCATTCCATATATTTCGTTAGTTGCCGAATTGCCCTCGGTTTCATTCATGGGCCAATATGCCACTTTTTCTCTTTCAGGTTGAATACCCGAGGTAAATGTCCATACATCGCCTTGTTGAACTCCAAAGTAGTTAATAGCATCCACACGCCAAAAGTATTGGGTGGTAGGAAGTATGTTTAACGTGCAACTAACACCCACGATGCTATCGGCAATCATTACTAGCGAATCGGGAGAAGTGCCTGCAAACACGTCATAATGCAGTACTCCACCCCAATTCCCCGTTAAATTTGTCCAGCTTAATGTTGTTTGTGTGAATGAGGTGATAATCGATTGATTTAGAGGAGTTGGACTTGTGCAGGCTACTGGAGCTGAAGCAACGCCTAATGTTTTGACTTTCAGCACATCCGAATACATAGATGACAGGGTGTCGTTTATTGCTTTTAAACGGTAATAAAAGGTGGTTGTTTGTGGAAGTCCGCTAATTTTGTAATCTACTGCGCCCGAATCAAGTTTTGCAATTTCAATAAAGTTTATATTGTCTGTCGACTGTTCAATGCTAATCGATTTATAACTTTCGGCATTATTGCTCCATTTTATTGTAATATAATCAGTACCAATAGCTTTAACTGCCAATGCAGTAGGATATTTTAAATATGAAATTCCTGATTGAATGCTGTTAATATAATGTTCTATATTCAAATAACCATCGGTGTTTAATTTTAATGCATCAGATGCATCGTTTTTATTTAAGCCATGTGTATCTTCCCAGCTGTCGGGTATTCCGTCGTTGTCCGTATCGAGCTGTTTTACTGCTTTGAATACATTACCAACTCCATTAATTAGACCTAAATCTGCTTCTGAATTTATTAAGGTGCCTGTTTTCCCAAGCGTTTTTAGTTCGCCGAGCATGATATTGTCAACATCATCACGAGCTGGTATACAAGCCCCAACACTGTCGACTGCCCAAGTGTATAATTCGGTAGGAGATAATATCTGATTTAGTTGGGGATGAGTGCCGGGTGCATTTAAAAATGATGAATAAGAGTCAACAATCGTAACCGGACCTAAGACGCTATCGCTTGCAATTGAACCATTTAATGCGCCATCGATGTTGTAATCTAGTACATTATCTTTGTTATAAGCTTGAAAATTTGCATTTCCTCTCACAAATGCATCTGTTCCGCCTGTACTTGGTCCTTTAATAAAATAGTTGTTCTCAATTACACCCCAAGATGGCCCATCCGATTCACCTCCCAAAATGTAGCCACCTCCAGAACCCCAATTGTATACGATATTGTTTGAATACTGATTTAATCCTTTTACTTTAGGGTTTCTTGTTTTATTATCGATATATAAATTTCTAAACAGAGTTATTCCGCCATTTGTTTGGATCAGTCCACCCGCAGAGTGAACCATCAAACCCTGCCCGATGATGGATCGTTGTATGGTTATATTGTTTGGTTCAGCTCCTTTGCCATCCCAGTTGATCGAAAAATTTTCGTCTAATCCCCATGAAACTGATACATGATCAAAAATCATATTACTTCCATTGGCAATTCCTGCTGCATCTTTTCCCAACTCACCACCGCTACCCATTCGAAATCGCATGTACCTTACAATGATATTATCAGCAGCCGAAAATGAAACGCCGTTTCCGTACACGGTAATTCCCTCACCAGGCGCAGTTTGTCCCGCTAGAGTTAAGTTTTTTGAAAACACCAATCGGGAGGATATTTTAATGATTCCGCTCACATCAAATACAATAATTCGATTGGGTTGGCTGATGGCATCGCGCAATGATCCTATACCCGAATCATTTGTATTTGTTACATGGTAGATACTTGGTGTTCCGGCGCGAGCTCCCATTGCAAAACGACCAAATCCTTCTGCTCCGGGAAAGGCAATTGTTTGCGCATGAATTAGTATTAATGCTGTTAAACAGTATAAAAGTGTGAAGATGATTTTTTTCATTCGATATTTGAACATGTAAAATGAGTAAGGTTACGTTATGATTTTGCGTCAGTTAAGGCTGTCTTTTCTGAAGACAGCCTTAAAACGCTTTTTTGTGACAAAGAATCGGTGTTATTGAACAACTAACTTGTCGACCTTGACGCCTTTCGTTGTTTGCACTTTGGTGTAATATATGCCTGAAGAAAGATTATCTAAATTTAATTTGACGGTCGGAGATTTATATGCATTTCTATAAATTATACGCCCTTGAATATCAAGAATTTCAATAGATTTTATATCGGCATTATCAGCATTAAAGTTGATTTCTCCTCTGGTTGGATTGGGATAAACTGACACGGAGGAGTTATCCGTTATTTTGTTTAATGCTGTGCTGACGTGTGCTGTTACAATGACATTATAAGATAATTTCATTGTGTCTGTAGTTAAAACCGTGTTTACGATTGTGTCGGCACTCGTATAAGTTGCAACGTGATCGGCATAGGTAAAGGTTTCTTTGTCGAGTAATGTTGTATCAACTTTAGTCGCTACCGACCAGGTAATTCCATTGGCATTTGGGTATTCAATATTAAAACCATTTGAGTATGCGGAATCTAATTTGGCAGCCGAAATAATTTTGAATTGATCGCCATTCTTGATATTATATCCATTTGCCAATAAGATTTTAATTTTCGGTTTGCCGGCACTTAATGAATCTTTGCTGAATCGGATTTTGCCTGTAAGCACAACTTTATCGTATGAATTGGTATTTGCAATTTCAAATTCACTGGTTGATCCTTCACGTAAATATAAATCAACTGTTCTGTTTCCACCTCTTTGAAATGAGAAAGTAGTTGATTTATTGCTTGTATTCATATATGTAAATGAGTATTTGATAGGAGTGAGGTATTTGCTGTAAGACGCATTTGTAATTGAATCGGAAAGTAATAATGTGCCAATACCATTTGCTCCAGGTTGTAAGGTTCCGTAACAATCCACATTGCCGGCAATTCTTCCTGTTCCACCAATTGTCCCTGTTTTCCATACCTTTACGTTATATCCTGTGCCGCCATTAAAGTTGCCGCGAATATTGTTGTCGCAAATTAAAACTTTACCTTGACGAACCGATATACCTGCGGTCATTTGGTTGTTTTTATTGGTAAATGTGTAAGTACCAGAACCTATCTTGATTATGCCTGTCTGATTATATGTTTTACTTCCGATATATCCAATTCTGCCTGGATAGACTACATCAGTATTGAGACCGCCAATCATGTAATAAATTCTTGGCGTAGTTGAATCTTTGTAGTATCCTGCAATTAAAGTGGTTGTATCGGCAGAGTTTAGTTCACCCACTAAATAGGCTCTATTTCCGGATTCGGCTCCAATAGTAACCCCCGAATTTAAAGTGAGTTTGCGGTTATAAAAGGTTGAATCCATATTAAAACCATTCAATGAATCTTTGAACGTTTTATTTGTATTCAGGATTAATCCATAAAAACCGGGTTTAACACCGCTTAAGACATAGGGATCGATAGTTACGTTTCCTGTGAACTTGCTCCAATCAGGTTGTGCATTTTTCTTTCCCAGATAGGTACGTTCGCCTCCAGCATAAATATGAATATCGCCACTGCCGGTAATCGGACTTTGCCAATAACTGTATCGCGAAAGTTCAAAGGATGCTGTTTTACCTGCAGGGATTACAATTGGGACTGTTACAGTCGGGTATGAGGAGGATGAAGTCGTTCCAAAATTTGCTATTCCTCCGTTCATTACTAACTGGGCTCCGAAGATGTTGGGAGTCAATTGATTTAACATCATTAGTCGTCCATCATTGATTACAGTACCGCCTAATAATAAATTTAAAACATTCATTGTGAATGTACAAGTGCCATTTTTTACTAAAACGCCTTTCCCGCTTATTTGTGCACCTGATGCGTTCACATCAATCAAATAATTTTTTGCTCCATTTACAAGGATGCTGTCGGCAATCATGCTGCCAACAACTTTTACTTTCAGAGAGTCAGTTGTATCATCAAATACAGCTGTTGCACTATCAGCAGTAGTGGTTGGTAAAAACGACAAAGCAGAATTGGGATCCGACCAGTTGGGAGTTGCTAAATCCCATAGATTATTCGTCGCTCCTGTCCAAATTCGCCTGTCCTTTGCATGCAAGGAACTCGCAAAGACCAATGCAATTCCCAAAAAAGAGAATAGGGTAATTTTTTTCATGATAATAAGAATTAATTAATTTATAAGTAAATTGAGTTGCAAATAAATGGATTTTTTTTTGCTTCAAACTGTAATTTTTGATATTATGACCGTAATTTTTGATACTAATTTTTGATAAACTGCTAATTATTAGATCAAAATAGACTGAATATAAAAATGTAATAATTATAAATAATATTTCCAGATGTTTAATTAACATATTTAATAAATTTAAAAAAATCAAATACTTAATGTAATTTTTGTCAGTAATGTGTTTTGTTGAAACGTCAATAAAAGTACCGATATATTAGTTTTAAAATTTGCAAGTTTGTTGCGATTCCTCTTTTGATTGAAAATTCAGGTTAACAGTGATATAAATGAAGTCTGCAGGTCAAAGCGAAACTATTATTAACGGTTAAATTTTAAAAATTGACTCTATTTTAACGTAATTTCTTTTCATAATGGGTGCAAAAATTAAAAATTTTGAAGAGAGTTCTTGTATGAACAATGTTGATTGTATATATTGGTAAATGAGAAGTATATTGCGGGAAAATGGGCTTTGCAACGAACGAAGGACAGACAATGTCTGGGCTCTAAAAATGGAGCATTAATAAATACCAATAAAGTGATTCGCATTAAATTCTTTGAAATATGTTGTTATGAAGAAGTTTGATAAGGCTGACATTTTTTTTTGTAAGTTATTAAATTTAGATTTAATACGTACATTTTGTCGGGATTAATCCCAAGCAACCCTACAAAATTTCTTTTCCATTCCTTTTCAAAGCAATAATTTAAATCGTTTAAATTGTTGCCGTACTCAATAATTGGAAGCGCTTTGAAGGGAAAATCATGTAGTTTTACCGGAATAAAATTTGCTTGATATTTATTTGAAATTAATGTACTTATTGAATTTTATTAGGTGCTAAACAAGAATTGTATTATTATCGAAATAAATACGTAATTTTGGAGCGTGAATCTCAATCGGTTTCCGCTGAGTTTTACATGTGCTATTTTCATCGTTATTTCACCCTTTAAAATGTATTATCATGAATAATCTTGCAAACTTTCATTGGAAAATGGAACCCTACGAAGTTTTAATCGTCATTTTGATTTTATGGGAATTTATATGGAAAATGATCGCCTTGTGGAAAACGGGCAGAAGGAATCAATTAGTTTGGTTCATTTGTATTGCCGTGTTTAATACCGTTGGAATTTTACCTATTATTTATTTATTGATTCACAGGAAAAAAGAACCGGTAGAGAATTAAATGATTATTGTTAAAACGGTGTTGAGCCGCAAAATTGAAACAAAACCGAACATTTATTTATCAAAGTGGTTGTAATATCAGAAAGTTATTATTACTTTTGCAGCGTCAAACAAAATAAGACAATTTAATATGAACCGATTTTTTACATATTTTTATTTTTACTTTTACTTTAGCAGGTGAGAGCAGGGGTTTATTTATGTAAAAAGAAAAGCTATAACTAATAAATGAAAATCCTGCTCAACAAAAGAGTGGGATTTTTTTATTTTTAAAGTGAATTAATCGGTTGGAATCAATTTGAAAATTTTTGCAATAGGAAGAATAATTAAAGCCTGCGATAAAAATGGCATAATCCAATGGCAGGTCTAATAAATACAAACATGAAACGAGTAGCAATTCAAGGAGGAGTGGGGTCGTATCACGGCATTGCCGCCGAAAATTTTTTTGAAGATGAGGCTGTCGAACTGATTCCATGTAATACTTTTCGGGATCTTTTCAAAGTAATAAAAAAGGAACCCAATGCAGTCGGTATCATGGCGATAGAGAATACGATAGCCGGAAGTTTATTACCAAACTACGAGCTTTTGCGAGAACATCACTATCCCATTGCCGGCGAATATAAATTGCGGATTTCGCACTGTTTGGCAGCATTGCACGGACAAACCATTCACGACATCAGGGAAATTCAATCGCATCCGATTGCCCTTATGCAATGTGGCGATTTTTTGGATACTTTGCCCGGTGTAAAAGTGATAGAACACGAAGATACTGCGCTTGCAGCCCGCGACATTGCACAACAAAATCTAATGGGAAGTGCAGCTATTTGTAGCGAACGTGCAGCCGAGATTTATGGATTGAATATTCTGGCAAAAGGAATCGAAACAAACAAACGTAATTTTACCCGTTTTTTGATTTTTGGAAATGCATGGGTGGTGGAAGATATTCATAAAGACGATGCGATAAATAAAGCTTCTATCGTTTTCACCTTGCCACATGCCGAGGGTAGCTTGTCGAAAGTATTGTCGGTTTTCTCATTTTATGACATTAATCTGACCAAGATTCAATCCTTACCGATTATTGGTCGTGAGTGGGAATATCAGTTTTATGTCGATTTTAAATTCGAACATTTAGAACGATATAAACAAGCCATATCGGCTATTAAGCCATTAATCAACGAGTTGAAAAACTTAGGTGAATATCCTGAAGGAATGACTCCGAATGAGTAATTGTAAATAAATATCTAATATTTCATTGTTTGTAATTGAGAATGAATGAATTTAAACCGCATAAAAAATGAAATCTATCATACCTGCTGATCGTCTGAAAACAATAAGCGAATATTATTTCTCCACTAAATTGAAAGAAGTAGCTGAAATGAATGCCCGGGGACTGAATGTAATCAGTCTTGGCATCGGAAGTCCCGATTTACCTCCTTCGAAAGAAACTGTAGAAGCATTATGCCGTTCGGCTGCCGAAGCAAATGTACATGGGTATCAGCCTTATGTGGGCATTCCTGAATTACGCAAGGCTTTTGCTGATTGGTACAAAAAATGGTTTTCGGTGGACTTGAATGCCTCAACTGAGATTCAACCGCTTATCGGATCGAAAGAAGGGGTATTGCATATTTCTATGGCATTTCTCAATACAGGGGATGGCGTATTAGTTCCAAATCCGGGTTATCCCACTTATTCATCGGTTAGTACGTTGGTTCAAGCGAAAGTAATTCCTTACGATTTAGATGAAAATAACGACTGGCAACCTGATTTCGATGCCATTGAAAAACTGGATCTTTCAAACGTAAAACTGATGTGGGTAAATTATCCGAATATGCCTACCGGTGCATCAGCCACTCCCGAGTTATTCGCCCGGTTGGTAGAGTTTGGGAAAAAACATGGCATTGTCATTGTCAACGATAATCCGTACAGTTTTATTTTGAATGAAAATCGGTTGAGCATTTTACAGGTGGAAGGTGCCAAAGATATTTGTATTGAGTTAAATTCCATGAGTAAATCGCATAATATGCCGGGCTGGCGTATGGGCATGCTGGCTTCGAATGCGCAATTTGTGGAATGGGTGCTCAAAGTGAAAAGCAATATTGACAGCGGACAGTTTAAACCCATGCAGTTAGCTGCAGTGGCAGCTATGAATAATTCAGAAGAATGGCACAGGGAAATGAATGTAAAAGTATATAAAAACCGACGTGTAATAGCCGAAAATATTCTGAAAACACTAGGTTGTACACTCGATGAAAAGCAAGTAGGGATGTTTCTTTGGGGAAAAATACCTGACAACTATAAAGATAGCGGTGAACTTGCAGACAAGGTTTTGCATGAATCACGAGTATTTATTACTCCAGGATTTATTTTTGGAGATAAAGGAACCCGATTTGTGCGACTTTCGCTGTGTGCCAATGAAAAAATGCTTGGAGAAGCGCTTGAAAGAATTAGGTTGATGTGTTGAGTTGTAGGGTAGCGCATCGGTTCACTGATATTTAATATGAATTGTTAATGTTTAAAATGTAAATAGAGATATGGAATTCGAATCAATTTTATTGCCGGGAGTAGATGCCAAGCGTCCATGGATTATTGCCGGACCTTGCAGCGCTGAGACAGAAGAACAAGTGATGGAAACTGCCCGTGGATTAGCAGCCCGTGGCATAAAAATTTTCCGTGCTGGAATATGGAAACCACGCACCAAACCGGGCGGTTTTGAAGGAATAGGAGCAAAGGGATTACCCTGGTTACAGCGCGTTCAGTCGGAATTAGGGATGTATACTGCCGTGGAAGTAGCCACTGCGAAGCATGTGCGTGAATGTTTGGCGCACAACGTCGATATTTTATGGATTGGTGCACGCACAACAGCAAATCCCTTTGCCGTGCAGGAAATTGCAGATGCACTTGAAGGAATCGATATTCCCGTTTTAATTAAAAATCCGGTTAATCCTGATCTAGATTTGTGGATTGGGGCTATTGAACGTGTTTACAATGCAGGCATTCGTCGAATGGCGGCTATCCACAGAGGATTCAGTACCTTCGACAAAAAAATATACCGCAATCTGCCCCAATGGCATATTCCAATTGAATTGCACCGCCAGCTGCCGAATATCCCCATCATCTGCGACCCGAGTCATATTGGTGGCAAGCGCGAGCTGATTGCTCCACTTTGTCAGCAAGCCATGGATTTAAATTTCGATGGGTTGATTGTCGAGTCACATTGTAATCCGGATAAAGCATGGAGTGATGCAGCGCAACAAGTTACACCCGATGTATTGGAATTTATACTGAACACCCTTGTCATTCGTGATACTACGCAAACAACTGAGAATCTTTCGGCTTTGCGACGTCAGATAGATGAGTTAGACGATAATCTCTTGGAATTATTGGCAAAACGGATGCGTGTTTCGATAGAAATCGGGCAATATAAGAAAGAGCACAGCATGCCGATCCTGCAAGCTCAGCGTTATGATGAAATTCTGCAAAATCGGATTGCACAAGCTGAAAAAATGGGGATGGCGGGCGATTTTATGAAATCGGTATTGGTTGCGATTCACGAAGAGTCTGTACGTCAGCAAATGGAAGTTATGAAACAAACTTGAGGCACCTGCTGTATGTTACGCAATAATAATTAGATATTTAAAAAGGCGAAAAATGGATTTAATCCGTCTTTCGCCTTTTTAAATATCTAATTTTCAAATATTTGCATCATTCGTGAGCACCCATTTTCAACATATTAATTTCGCGTTCGTTCAAAAAACGATATTTACCACGGGGTAAATTCTTTTTAGTTAAGCCGGCAAAATAAACCCGATCTAATCGAATCACTTTGTAGCCTAATTTTTCAAAGATTCGTCGTACGATTCTATTTTGACCTGAATGGATCTCGATACCTACCTGACGCAAGTCATCTTCTTTTACAAATTCGAGCGCATCAGCTACTACCTGACCATCTTCAAATTCGATCCCCGACATAATCGTCTCGAAATCATCTTTCTCTAATGGTTTATCAAGGGTGGCATGGTATATTTTTTTCTTAACAAATTTAGGATGTGTGAGTTTCGATGCCAAATCACCATCGTTCGTCAACAGTAATACGCCAGTTGTATTGCGATCTAATCGTCCAACGGGATAAATTCGTTCACTGCAAGCATTTTTTACTAAATCGAGCACCGTGAGCCTGTCATGCGTATCCTCGGAGGTGGTAACGCAATCTTTGGGTTTGTTCAGCAGTAAATATACTTTTCGTTCGGAGTGAATGGTTTGATCGTGAAACATTACCTTATCAGTAGGGTTAACTTTAACACCCATTTCGACAACAATTTGTCCGTTTACCGAAATAACACCGGCTTTGATAAATTCATCAGCTTCGCGCCGGGAACAAATACCGGCATTTGCCAGAAACTTATTTAACCGAACGGGTTTAGAAGGATCTATATTCTGTTTGTGAAATTCTACTTGTTTTTTCTGGCTGTATTTCGCATTGGGGTCATGACTGTCAATTCGTTTCCGTAGTGGTTTCCGATAGGTTGTTCCTTCATTATTATGATCGAAACGGGTTTCAACAAATCCAGGTTTTGGAAGTTCACCCGGTTTACGGAATGTTAATTTATCGGGGCGGGCATCATTATCCGTATTGTATCGAGGACGTGCACTTCGGTTATCGGTACGATTTTCCCATGGTTTGCGTTCTCCATTTCCGCGATTTTCATTTGTTTCCCAAGGTTTCTTTGTCCCGAACGAAGTTCTGTCATCCCTGCGTTCATAAGGTTTACGTTCTCCATCCCTGCGTTCATAAGGTTTGCGTTCGCCATCCCTGCGTTCATAAGGTTTGCGTTCGCCATCCCGAGATTCATATGGCCTCCGTTCATAAGACGGGCGATCGTTTTTAAGTTGAAAGGAGCGTTTTTCACTTGTAGCCGGGCGATTCTCAGTATTGCTTTGGGAATTGTTTTTTTCAGGAGTTCGATGATCACTGTAATCACGTTTTCCGGTACTAAATTTAGTTGCACCTCTTGCACCTTTTAATATCGATTTCACATCGCGTTTCTCAAAAGGTTTACCATCACGGCCGGCACCGGAATTCGACCTTGGTTTCGAATTTCCTTGCCATTTTTCATTATTCATTTTATTTCAGGGTTTAAAAAATATTTTGGGCTACAAAGGTCGCAAAAAATACTGAATAAATCACACATTTTTAGGATAAAAGAAACTATATTCAAAAAAACGAGGTAGATCAGTTTCATTTTTAGAAAATTATTTTTCATTTTCCATATTACTCAGGTAAATTTCGAGAGATTTAGCCGAAATACGTATTTCCATCACGGTGAGTGCGAGTGATAAAATAAGCAACAGCAAAGCTAACCCGAAAATATATGCCGAAAGAATCTGCAATCCTATGTATATCAAAAACATAGTTACTACGCATAAAAATAAACTGCCTACACCGAACAATTGCATGTTACGGGTAAGATACAATCGCCGGCGAAGATTGACGATTTGCGCGCGGGTAAGCGCCGAATGGTCTTCCATGTACCGGTCTTTTAGTGTCCGAACCAACTGGGCATACGATAAAAAACGATTGGTGTAAGCCAATAGTAATAATGAAATAGCTGAGAATAAGAATGTTGGTGTGATTAATGTGAGTTCTTGCATAATTTTTCAGGGTTAAATGATTCGGAAAATGCAGGTTAAATCATACACAATGTTGCGGACTGCTGATGTCTATTTTAGTTAATTCACCTAGTTTTTGTCCCAAATCGAGCAACGCGACGTAATTATCGGGTTTCAATCCTTGCTTTTCGTCGACAGTAAAATCGACTGATTGCCATTTCATGGTTTCAACAAAAGTAGTGAGACGTTTGACGGCGGCAGTTCCCCATGCATATGAGCCAAAACATGCAAATACATGATTTTTTATGCCACGGATTTCGATTTTACGCAACAGCGATTCCACTTCTGGATATAGCTCATTGCTATAAGTTGGACTGCCCACGATCAATCCCCTGTATTTAAAAATGTCGCGAAGGATTACTGAAGGATCAGATTTAGATACATTGTGAACGATAATATTTTTTACTCCAGCCCGAGCCACACCTTGTGCAACGGTTTCGGTCATTAATTCAGTATTCCCATACATTGAACCGTAAATAATTACAACACCTTCGGTCGTATTGTACCGACTCATTTGGTCATATAAGTCAACCACCTCGGTGATATGTTCTTTCCAAACCGGTCCGTGCGTGCTGCAAATTATTTCAATCTCGAGCGGAGTGAGTTTTTGCAACGCTTTTTGTACTGCTGATCCATATTTTCCTACAATATTGGCATAATAGCGCACCATTTCATCCCAATATTTATCCACATTCATAGCTTCATCGAGCACGGCACCATCTAAATTTCCAAAAGATCCGAAAGCATCTCCCGAGAATAAAACGCTGGTTGTCAAATCATAAGTCATCATAGTTTCAGGCCAATGAACCATAGGAGTGAGCATAAACTGAAGTTTGTGTTCACCTATCGATATGGTTTCGCCATCTGTAATTTCTTTCAAATTTTCGGTTATACCATAAAAACCATGAATCATGCCTATGGTTTTTATGTTTCCAATGATAATTAGTTCAGGATAATATTTGCGCAACAACCCGATCGAGCCTGAATGATCAGGTTCCATGTGATTGACAATCAGAAAGTCTAATTTTCTTCCCTGAAGTTGCGATTGTACTTTGCGCAAAAAAACATCGCCCATGGCAATATCAACGGTTTCAATCAAAGCTGTCTTTTTATCCATAATTAAATATGAATTGTATGAAACACCATTCGGCAAGGGAAGCATATTTTCAAATTTATGTTTTTGACGGTCATTAACGCCCACATAAAAAATATCTTTGGCTATTTGTTGATTCTGAAACATGTATATTGAATTTTTTTATTAACGATTGATTTGTTTATCAAACTCATTACGAGTTCAAAGGTGACTGCAAAGATACGATATTTTTAAGATAGTTCGCCGTAATTTTAGTCATATAAAGTTTGAATTTATTCATAGATGTTTTCTGTGTTGAAGCCGTTAGATGATATTTACTAAAATAACTCGATTTTTTTTCAAATTCCGAACGTATTTTAGATTTTGTCTTTACGGGAGTTTTGCCCTGCAATTTTTGGAAATTTTCTTTTTCGTGATACGAAGAAACAGTTTTAAAAAGCAAATTTATAATGTCATAGTTTTAAAAATCAAGTCGTTTGCAGAACAGATACGTATATATCTCATTTCGTATAAATAACTTTGAGCGCACACAGTGCAAAGTTTTCTTTGTCGGTTATCCAATAGTTGCATTCATGTCAGGGTTCTTTTCATTAGCATTCACTTCGAGCACATCATTCAGCTGTGTGGTGTAACAAGGTGAAAGTTTTTCGTGTTTCAGTTTCCATTTACGGTCAAAACCTTGAGCTGCAATTTTTACTCTTTGTCGTCCATATAAAGCATTCAGGTTATCCATTACCATCATCACGCGGTTATATTTTTCACGGTTACGGTTATCAAATAAATCACCCTGGAGTGGGCGTTCGGGAATAATTTCGCTGACAATTACACCTGCTTTTTTATACAGATATCCTGTTTTGAAAATAGATTTAAAGCATTCTAAAGCAAAATGAATCAGTTCGGTAGAGTCGTTTGTAGGTATGGGAAGAGCTAATATGCGTTGGTTAAAATATTGCGGTTGATCTTTCGAAAAAGGATTGGTTTGAATAAATACCGTAATCATGTTGGCATAGGAGTGTTGTGCCCGTAATTTTTCGGCACAACTGGCCGTAAAATTTGCCACTGCTTCGGCAATTTCGGGTAACATGGCAAGGGGTTTACCAAAACTTCGGGAAGTGCAAATTGATTTTTTGTTGGCAGGCACTTCCATTTCCAGACATGAAATGCCACGTAATTCCATCCATGTGCGTTCGCCCACCACACCCATGTTGTGTCTTACCCAGCTTTTCGGGCGTTGGGTAAAATCCCAGGCTGAATTAATTCCGTAATATTGCAGCTTTTTGCTATATCGTCGTCCGATGCCCCAAACATCGCCAATTTCGGTGATTTTGAGTGCTTTTTCACGTTTTTCATCGGTATCGATAATGGCAACACCTCGGTAATTTTTATATTTTTTTGCAAATTTATTGGCCACTTTGGCTAATGTTTTTGTAGGAGCAATGCCTAAACTAACCGGGATACCGGTATTTCTGGTTACGGTTTGCACTAAATTCAATCCGAATTTGTTTAAATCTATGGCGTCGAACCCATTCAACAAAAGGAAAGCTTCGTCAATGGAATAGATTTCCAAGGCGGGTACATGGGTGGCAATGGTAGTCATCACGCGTTGCGACATATCGCCATAAAGCACATAATTCGAAGAAAAAACCTGAACATTGTGAGTTTCTATCAATTCTATCAATTTAAAAGCAGGTTCACCCATGGGAATGCCAATGGCTTTGGCTTCGGTCGAACGGGCAATCACGCAACCATCGTTGTTGGAAAGAATCACCACTGGTTTGCCGTTGAGTGAAGGATTAAAAACCCGTTCGCACGAGGCGTAGAAATTATTGCAATCAATTAAACCGTACAACTTTAGATAATTAATAATTAATAATTCAAAAATTTTTGTTTTTTCGGTTTTTGCGAGATGAAGTTACAGGTTTTTTCTGCTTATGATTCTTAATGGAATACGTAACCACCCCCCAAATACAAAAATTATTGTCATCGGAGACCTTAATCGGCTGAAATGCCGGATTTGCAGGAATTAAATACAGCGCCTCCTTTTCGATCTTGATATATTTCAGTGTAAATTCGCCATCGATAAAACAAACAGCCATGTCTCCATCGGTAGGTTCAAGGCTTTTATCAATGACTAAAATATCTCCATCCTCCACTCCGGCATCCTGCATTGAAAAACCTTTCACTCTTCCATAGAAAGTGCTTGATGGATTGGCAATTAGCTCTTTGTTCAAATCAATTTTCAGATCGATATAATCCTGTGCCGGACTTGGAAATCCGGCTCTGATACCTCCTACTACCATTGTCAATGCCAATTCGGAATCGGTGTTTGCCGAAAAGAAATCGATAGTTGCCGAATCGGCTATTTTACTCAGATTTTGCATATTATAGTTCAGTCAAAAAACATTTTCAACTCATGCAAAGTAAGATGTTTTATTCTTAAAAACAAATAAAACGTGGTTAAGTTTAGTATTTGCAGTGCTAAAACACGAAAGCCCATGGCTTTGTAAATGGAACGTGTCTGTCCATGTCAAAGAATCTTTTCCGTGTTCGACACGAAAAACGGGTATTTTTTCGTACTTTTGCAGAAATTTTTTGCGTTGAATCAACATTAACTTTCTACTATTTCCTTTCGAATCTCATGAATCCTATCCGAATAAAAGATAAAGACTTTGTTTTATCCATTTCTGATGCCGACATTCAACAAGCCGTAAAACGTGTCGGTGAAGCCATTAACCGGGATCTAGCCGATAAAAATCCATTGTTTATCTGCGTGTTGAATGGGGCATTTATGTTTGCCGGCGATCTAATGAAAGTGGTAAACATCCCTTGCGAAATTACGTTTATTAAACTTTCATCGTACGATGGATTGTACAGTACAGGAGCCGTAAAAGAAATTATCGGACTAAACGAGAGCGTGGTGGGGCGCAATGTGGTAGTGGTTGAAGATATTGTAGATACAGGTGTTACAATGGAAAAAATTTTAGGTTCGTTACGGGCTAAAGGTGCCAACGAAATTCACGTAGCCACTTTTCTGCAAAAACCCGATGCCTTGCAGCGAGACATTCAAGTAGATTATGTAGCCATGAAAATACCCTCTCGCTTTATCGTAGGTTACGGGTTGGATTACGATGGCTATGGACGAAACTTAAAGGATATTTACACAGTTATCGATTAACATAATTAGCCATTGTAATTATCTTAATATAAATACAATACGTTTTTAATTCGTGAAGTAAAGTTGCGAATTTTATATAATTAAATTTTTAAATTCAAAGCATTGAGGCATGTTGAATATTATTCTTTTTGGACCTCCGGGGAGCGGTAAAGGGACGCAAAGTACAATGATTGTTGAAAAATACAATCTAAAACATCTTTCTACAGGCGATATACTTCGTCTGGAAATAAAAAATGAAACGGAGTTAGGTTTGTTGGCTGAATCGTACATATCAAAAGGCAAATTGGTGCCCGATGATGTGATAATCGATATTTTATTGCAAACAATTGATAATGATTCAAAATCATATAAAGGCATTATTTTAGATGGTTTCCCACGCACTCTGGTGCAAGCCGAAGCTTTAGAAGAAATGCTTAAAGCAAGAAACGAAGATGTTTCGGTGTTAATAGAGATACAGGTTGATGAAGATTTGTTACTCAAGCGTTTATTGGCACGGAGCGAGGTTTCTGGTAGAAGTGATGACAATTTAGTAACGATACATAAACGTTTCGAAATATATCGTTCGCAGTCGTTGCCGGCTTGCGATTACTATAAGAAATTAAATAAATACGTGGCAGTGGATGGAGTTGGTACGGTTGATGAAGTTTTCAATAGGGTTTCTGCAGTGATTGATTCGCATATTTAAGGCTACTTTTATTTTATAATATTAATTATAAATGTTCTAAACATATTATTTGCTGCTTATATTTTCAAAATTCCCATTAAAAAAACACAATGTCAAGTTCAAACTTTGTTGATTACGTGAAAATTTATTGTCGCTCAGGCAAAGGTGGAGCTGGTTCGATACATTTTCACCGCGAAAAATTCATTACCAAGGGAGGTCCCGATGGCGGTGATGGCGGTCGTGGCGGTCATATTATTTTGCGTGCCAATAAAAATTACTGGACGTTGATCCATCTGAAATATGCCCGGCATATTTATGCCGGCGACGGTGAATGTGGTAGCGGTAGCCGGAGTTTTGGGAAAGATGGAGAAGATAAATTAATCGAAGTACCTTGCGGTACAGTAGTTTACGATGCCGAAACAGGCGAATTTATTTGTGATATTACCCATGATGGGGAAGAATTGATTTTGATGCACGGTGGTAGAGGAGGTCAAGGGAACTGGCATTTTCGAACCTCAACCAATCAAACACCACGATTTGCACAGCCTGGCGAACCCCGAATTGAGCGAAATGTCATTCTTCAACTTAAAGTGCTTGCCGATGTAGGCTTGGTTGGATTTCCGAATGCTGGCAAATCAACGTTACTTTCTGTTGTATCGGCAGCAAAGCCCGAAATTGCAGATTATCCATTCACTACGTTGGTGCCTAATCTTGGTATTGTTTCGTATCGGGATAATCAGTCGTTCGTAATGGCTGACATTCCGGGTATTATCGAAGGAGCAGCAGAAGGCAAGGGTCTTGGATTACGGTTTTTGCGTCATATTGAACGAAATGCGATCCTGTTATTTCTGATTTCTGCTGACAGTTCCAATATTCGCGATGAATACAATATTTTATTTAACGAATTACAAAAATATAATCCCGAGTTAATTGACAAACAACGTGTTTTAGCCATAACCAAATGCGACATGTTAGACGAAGAATTAATTTCTGAACTTAAGAGCGAGTTACCCGATGGCGTACCAGCGATTTTCATTTCTTCCATTTCAGGCATGGGAATTCCTGAATTAAAAGATATGCTTTGGACTGAGCTGAACAAACCTACCATGCATGTTACCGAATTTATCCATCGTCCGATGGAGATATCGACTCTGCCTGATGAAGCAGAAATAGAAGAAGACATTGAAGACGAAGAAGAGGAAGACGACGTCAGCCAGTACAAAGGCATCGGTTGGGACGAATTGTAAATGAACCGAATGGACATTGTTAAATATACGATTTTTAACCGTTATCCTGAAATCATTCATTTTACAACTACACGTAACGGTGGTGTCAGCAAGGGCAATTATGCTTCGTGCAACCTGAGTCCATTTACGGGTGACGAATCCGAGTCAGTTTGTGAAAACATGAATCGATTGTGTTCTCTGTTCGGAATCGGTCCCTCTCAATTGATTTTTCCCTATCAAACTCATGGCAACGAAGTGCGTGAAATCAACTCAGGTTTTTTTGAGCTTTCGCCCCACAAACAATCTGAATTTTTACAGGGAATAGATGCGTTGGTAACTTCGGCTACCAATGTTTGCATTGGTGTTACCACAGCTGACTGCGTTCCCGTTTTGTTTTATGATCCGGTAAGAAAAGTAATCGCAGTTGCTCATGCCGGTTGGCGTGGAACTTGCAGCCGAATTGTAGAAAAAACGATCGGTATTTTGACACAATGTTATGGAACACTGCCTTCTGATTTGGTGGTTGCATTTGGTCCATCCATTTCCATGAAAATGTACGAGGTAGGAACGGAGGTTATCGAAAGCTTTGAATCAGCAGGCTTTGATATTGCACTTATTAGCGTGAAGCACGAGGATTCCTTTTATTTAGACCTTTGGGAAGCCAATCGCTTATTGCTTCTATCGGCAGGCGTTTTGCCACAACGGATAGAAATTTCAGGATTTTGCACTTTTACAGAATCAGAGCGATTTTTCTCCGCTCGAAAGCTGGGAATAAAATCGGGAAGAATGTTTAGCGGAATCTTGATCAGGAAAGAATGATCAGAAGAAAATATTTTTATTCGTTTAAAGCCTGATCAATTTTAATATCCTTAATCATTAACTGAATATTGGTATTTCCATTAAACGTATTTTCTTCGATAGTATAACATATATCCAGCGGATTAAGTGCTTTCAAATGATCGTTATATTCATGCATGCGGAAAGCGATTCCGTTCATCACATTTTCAGAACTTGAATCCACCAATTCTAATTTCAAATGTTCCTGTTCTTTGCCAACTAAGCGGCTGGTGCCGTAATCAAACACTTTTTTCGAAACAAAAACGGGTTTCATGTTGCCCGGTCCAAAAGGTCCGAATTGTTTTAAAACACGGAAAAATTTGGGCGTAATATCTTTAAATTCAAGGATTGCATCCACCTCGATTTGAGGATAAGTTTGTTCCGGCAAAATATTTTCGAAAACAAATTGTTCAAATCGTTCGGTAAACGCAGGTATATTTTCTTCCTTCAATGAAAGACCGGCAGCATACATGTGCCCGCCAAAGTTTTCGAGCAAATCGCGACAGGAGTCAATGGCTTTATAAATATCGAATCCGGGCACCGAACGGGCTGAACCTGAAGCCAGCCCATTAGAATTCGTGAGCACGATGCAAGGTTTGTAATACTCTTCCGACAAGCGAGATGCCACGATACCTATGACTCCTTTGTGCCAATCGGGTTTATGCACCACGATTGACCTGCGGGTTTCGTAACGCACATCCGAAACAATTAGTGCAATCGCCTCATCAGTAATGGTTTTATCTAAGTCTTTCCGGTCGTTGTTGTATTCGTTTATGGTGCCACTTTTTGTTTTTACAAAAGCCGGATTCGACGAAACCAATAATTCTACGGCTTCGGAAGCTAATTTCATTCGTCCCGATGCATTGATACGTGGTCCAATTTTGAATACAATATCGCTGATTGAAATTTCTTTATCGGCCAATCCGCAAACTTCAATCATCCCTTTGATGCCCACACTGGGATTCGAATTTATTTGTTTTAATCCGTAATAAGCCAGTATGCGATTCTCGCCTGTAATGGGAACAATATCCGAAGCAATACTTAATGCCACCAAATCGAGCAGTTGTGTTAGTTGAGAAAAATCAATATTATTCGTCATGGCAAAAGCCTGCATCAGTTTAAAACCAACACCGCATCCTGAAAGATGTTTGTAAGGATAATTACAATCGTCTCGCTTAGGATCGAGAACTGCAACTGCCGGAGGTAATTCGGCATCGGGTGTATGATGATCGCAAATAACGAAATCTACCCCCCGATCAAGGGCAAATTTTACTTTTTCAACTGCTTTTATACCGCAATCGAGGGCGATAACCAATTTAAAATCGTTTTCGGCTGCAAATTCAATGCCTTGAATGGAGATGCCATACCCTTCGTTATAACGGTCAGGGATATAAAAATCAATATTGGCATAAAACTGAATAAGAAATTTATAAACCAATGCAACAGAAGTAGTACCATCAACATCATAATCACCGTAAATAAGAATTTTTTCGTTTTGTTGCATGGCTCGGGTGAGTCGGTTCACTGCCAATTGCATATCAGCCATCAAAAACGGATCATGAAGATTCAATAAATCAGGTCTGAAAAAATCACGTGCATCCTCAAACGTATGAATGTCGCGTTGTAGCAACAACTGAGCAAGTATGGGACTGATACTTAATTCATCGGCTATTTTTTTTTGAAACTCAATTTGTTGTTCTGAAAGTGCTCGGTAAATCCATTTATTTATCATTGTGTCATATTTTTCAACTGGGAGGAAGACTTCGAACAGCCTCCTTACAAAACAAACAACTTATTTATACTCTATTACAACTTATCCAATGCATCAAGGTTGCGTGTTCGTTTAGTGTTGTAAAGGTACAGAAAACTTTTTAAACCAACAAGATCGCAACTTTAAAAATCGAATTCGAAACTGTTTTTCATATATCCATGTTAAATTAGTATCTTTGCCAGTAATTAAGTTTTTCCTTATAAAATAAATTGAATTGTTTTACGTTAATTTTAAAAGATGAATTGAGTATTTGCCTTTCATTTTAAGATAAGTTAAATCAATATAATGATCCGGTAATTTCAATTTTGAAAAATAACTGAATATGCAGGAAGATATTAAAAATGCGATAAATGTGCTTCGAGCTGGTGGTGTAATTTTGTATCCCACCGATACGGTTTGGGGACTTGGTTGCGATGCAACGAACGAGAAAGCCGTGAAACGTATTTTTGAAATTAAAAAACGGGTTGATGCCAAAGCCATGCTGGTGCTAGTGGACAATGAAGCAAAGCTTCAAGCTTATGTTGATGTCATACCAGATATGGCTTGGGATTTGATCGAATTGACTACTAAACCGCTCACCATCATTTATCCTGATGCCAAAAACCTGGCTGCCAATTTAATTGCCGACGATCAATCTATCGGGATACGGGTTACGAATGAAGAATTTTCGAAAACACTTTGTGCGCATTTTCGAAAACCGATTGTTTCAACTTCGGCAAACGTTAGCGGAGAGCCAACTCCGGGAATTTTTAACGAAATTTCGGACGAAATAATTCGCGCTGTTGATTACGTGGTAACTTATGCGCAGGACTCAACCGAACGGAACAAACCATCATCAATTATTAAATTAGGAAAAGGAAACTTAATACAAATCATTCGTGAATAGGATGTTGCATATTTTTATATCTCGTTTCCCTTTGATTTTTTGAATTAAAATTCATACATGAATAAATCTCGACTTTTACAGAAATATCTGCTTTCCGACATGGCAGTTTCACTAATCGTGTGGGTGCTTTTTACGATATTTCGTAAAACAGTAAACGATGCCCAGATTTTTGAAAATGTACGGATGTTTGTTCCCAACTACGACTATTTCAGTAGTTTATTGCTTTTTCCATTGTCATGTGTTACGGTGCATTATTTGTCTGGATTTTATTTACATCCTTACAAACAATCCAAATTAACAATATTTCTGACAACTTTTATCGCAACGTTTATCATATCCATTATTATCTTTTTTGTTCTATTGTTAAATGATATTGTGGTGTCTTACGCGTATTATTATTATTCGTTGATTGTTCTTTTCCTGATGTTGTTTGTTTTTACTTATTCGTTTCGGTTGATCATTAGCTCTCAGGTTCGGTTCAATTATCGCATCAAAAAGTGGACAGTCAACACGTTGATTATCGGTACAGGAACCAATGCATTTAAAATTGCCAATGAAATTGAAAAAAATGAGGAGCGAAACACGTTGATAGGCTATGTATCAGTAGGACATCACACGGAAGTACCTGCTGATAAAGTACTTGGACCGCTTTCACAAGCGGGAGCATTAATTCAAAATTTTCATATTGAAGAAGTTATCGTGGCACTCGATAATGTGGATGAACTTCAACTGTTTCCGATCATCAATTCGCTTTACAAATACGATATTGATATTCTTTTTACTCCCCGCTTGTTTGAAATTCTGACTGGAGGTGCGCGAATTAATCGATTAGATATGAGCCCGTTGGTGAGTATAACGAGCACTTCGATGAGTGATTGGGAAGCCGCCGTGAAACGATTTTTGGATATTTTCATCTCCCTCCTTTCTTTAATCGTTATTTCGCCTTTTTTACTTTATTGTGTGATAAAAATTAAGTCTGATTCAACTGGACCTGTTTTCTATCGACAGGATCGGATTGGACTGTATGGACGGACTTTCAAAATTTTGAAATTTAGAACCATGAATATCGGAGCTGAAAATGGGATGCCAAAATTAAGCAGTCCAAATGATGAACGTATTACTACTTTTGGAAGATTTTTACGCAAATATCGTATTGACGAAATTCCCCAATTTTGGAATATTCTAAAAGGCGACATGAGCTTGGTGGGTCCCAGACCCGAGCGACGATACTACATCAACCAAATTATTGCACAAGCTCCTTATTACTGTCTATTGTATAAAATACGTCCTGGACTTACTTCATGGGGACCTATCAAAATTGGATATGCCGATACAATCGAGAAAATGATTGAAAGACTGAATTACGACTTGATTTACATGGATAACATGTCGTTAATAAACGATTTTAAAATAATGATTTACACCATCGAAATCATATTTAAAGGGAAGGGCATGTAATTGTATGTAGCCATCTCTTTTTTTTGCATAGATTGCCACAGCCGAATCACTTCAATCGACTTCATGAGTCGGTTATTTTTACCCTTTCTTACTGATTTCTTTTATTTCTAACGTTTTGAGTAGTTCTATATCTTTGTTTGTCAACCTGATAAGTCCATCTTTCTCAAAGCTTTTCAGAATTTTCACAGTGCTTTCGGTGGTTATGCCTGCAAAATTTGCAATATCTTTTCGACCGAGTAATTCGAAAACTTCAGGGAATTCGGGTTTAAAATCATTTAAATAGAGCAATACATCAGCCATTCGGCCATTCATTTGCTTGTAAAGTATGGTACTTAAACGGTCGTACAAATTCGTATTTTCTTCACAATACCGTTTAATTATGCCAAACCCAAACGTTCCGTTGTTTTTAATGATTTCGGATATCGAATCTTTTTCGATCAAAAAAGCCTGACAATCAGTAAGTGCAACTGATGAATAATCGAAAGTATTCTTTGTAAAAACGGATGAAAGTCCGATAAAACCGCCGGGTCTGTTAATTCTGAGGTTGAAACTTTTATTATTATCACCTTCAATATATTGAACCGCAAAGCCTTTCAGCACGAAGAGCACGTACGAAGCAAAAGTTCCTTGTTTGGTCAGGTTATCACCTTTTCTGAACAGAACTTGTGTTTTGCTTTCCCTCACCAAAAGAATTTCTTCTTGAGTAAGATTTTGAAAACAAGGAGATTGAATGTCGCAAATAAATTCAGAATCGGTTTCAATTATGGTTTTCATGCGTAGTTTTTCTTTTTTCGATTTGCAAAGTTAGCATTTATTTCAATAAAAAAGTTATTTTATTTCAATCAAAGAGCTGTTGCAATACAACCCGAAAAACTTTTAGTACGGATCCTGATGTCGTAACTTTGCAGCATAATTTTAAAACCAATATAATTATGTTATACACAAATTTAAAACACATCGAAACGGCAGCTGATCATGCTAAAATGATTGCCGAAAATGAAAACGTAATGGTTATTTGCGGACGCATGGGACCTATGTGTATTCCTGTTTACGGAATTGCAGAAGAATTGGATGAAAGCGGTGAATATTCGCATGTTCAATTTTGCGATATGGAGTTTGACAATCCTGAATCTAAGGTTATCCGCAATTTGCCTGAAGTGCGTGGTTTCATGGGCATTCCCTTCACCATTTATTATAAAAATGGGAAGGTAGTCAAAGCCACATCAAGCATTCAAAATAGAGCTCAGGTAATTGCTATTTTGGATAAGGAGTTCAAAGCTTAATTTTTTTTATGGAAACAGACAATCATTATGATGCAATCGTAATTGGGGCGGGTCCTGCCGGATTATCGGCAGGAATCTACCTGTCAAGGGCACGACTTAAAACGCTAATTTTAAATGAAGGAGCTGTTGGAGGTCAAACCGTGTTGACACACGAAATTGCCAATTATCCAGGTGTTGAAAATATTAGTGGCTACCAGCTTGCCAACATCATGAAAAAGCAGGCACAAAGTTTTGGTTGTGTCATAAAATCGAATTTAAAAATTGAGACCATTGTTTTAGAAGGAGATGTAAAAAAAGTAATGCTCGATGATGGGAGAAATTTTACTTCCGAAACTATTATTCTCAGTCCCGGAGGACGTTCCCGCACGTTGGGCGTACCCGGAGAAGGTAAATTCAAAGGACGCGGAATTTCATACTGTGCCACTTGTGATGGCGATTTCTTCACCGATAAGGAAATTGTAGTAGTAGGTGGCGGTAATTCTGCCCTTGAAGAAGCCGTTTCGCTAACCAACTATGCCAGTAAAGTAACCGTAGTTCATCAGTTTGACAATTTTCAGGCATTTGAACATGCAATTGAAGAAGCAGCTCATCACCCGAAAATCAGTTTTATTATGGAATCGACCATTGCTGAATTTAAAGGAGACGAAAATATTGAAAGTGTGGATATTGTGAATTTGAAGACAAACGAAATTACACCTTTTAAAACGGATGGCGTGTTTATTTTTATTGGTTATGTGCCGAATACCGAATTTGTGAAAGATAAAGTTGAGCTGAATCAGTGGGGCGAAATTGTGGTAAAACCCGATATGTCGACCAATGTTAAGGGTGTGTATGCTGCCGGTGATTGTATAGCCAAACGTTTCAGGCAAGTAACAACTGCGGTATCCGATGGCACCATTGCTGCTTTAGCTGCTTCGGGTTATTTGCATGATAAACGTACAAACTGATCATTCAAAGCGTTAACATAATAATTTTTTATTGATTGAAAAATCATTAAATTCAAATTTTCCCGCTTTACGTTTTATGCGTTGAGCGGGATTATTTTGTCAAATCAAATGAAACCTGCAAATTCCGTTTCTGATATCCCATCAATTGTCGCGGATAATTGTATTGTTGATAATAATTCAGCTCATACTCAAGTTTTTATTAACAGAGAAACAAATTTTAAACACGATTTCCTAAATTATCAGCTAAAAGTGCTGCAACTCCTTTAATTTCATTTGATGATAAACTGGTATTTTGTCCTCCGATCCCGATGATTTAGATAAAATGAAGGCTTATAGTCTTTCATTCTTGCATCGCCAATTCAATAGGCTGTCGATGTCAAACCGGCATTAACCTACCCTGAAAATGTTGATGAATAGCAATGGAATGATACTATTCCGGCTAATTCCGTTTCATAAAGATGTAGCTGGGATAAAAAAATGAACAATCAGCCCGGAATTAATTCCGGGCTGAATACAGTATCAAATAACAATTAAAACATAATTGGGTTACGGTATAATTTAAATAAACGGCTTAAATCTCATTTTCAATGGCTTGTTTTCAATTGTTTGCTTGTAATTACTTTCCCGTTGTCATAAATTGAACGTACAATAACAGCTCCTTTGAACCCATTGATTGAATTCAGTTTTTTTCCATCGATTGTAAAGAAGGTCTGATTGATAAGCTTTGATTGACTATCAGGATTAGTGATTCCGGTTATTGAAATTGAAAATGCATTTGATGGAGCACTTAGTCCTCCCATTTCATTGGCTGCCCTAACCGTATAAATCCCGCTATTTACAGTTGAAGGAATATTATAAGAATTAGTGGTAACAAATTGCACAAGAACATTATTTTTGAATACTGCCCAACAGGAAACATAATTATTATCAGCCCAACTGATGGAATTGTTATTCCCTGAAATTACAGGAGCACCAGCCTGATCGGTATACTCTTGTGGTTGCCAAGCATCAGTCCCGCCAAGTACATTGCTAACCGTATATTGAGCGGCTTGATCTGCAGTAAGATAAGGATTTACAGCAGTAGTTACCCCATTATAAGTAAAGCTTTTTTTACGACTACTCAAGTCAACCGGTATTCCGGAGCTTGTTGTACTATTAAATTCGGCAAACAAGGCAGGAACGACGCCCATTTCAGTCCAACCAGCAGCAGTTGGAAGAATATTCATTTTTGTATTAATATAAATTGAACGTGGGGCATTTTGCCAAGGACGTCCTAAATAGTAATTCCCATTGGCAATCGGAAATCCATCGACAGTACAATTTGAGAATACATATCCCCATGCGGAGGTAGTTGCTGGAGCTGTAAGTACACAACCGGTACGTTCTTCCACATATAGCAGGCATTCATTAAAAAACACATCGCCACCTCCACATATAAAATCAACAGTACCGTGAATGCTTCCACCTTCAAAATATATTCTTCCATTGCCCGAATAATAAGTATCTTGATCACTCAAAAGATTTACGTTTTTATAAATATTTTTGGTTCCCTGATCCCAAAGTGCTACTGCTCGTCCCAATAATGTTCCACTTCTGTAGTCCATATTATTAAGCAAAGTAATGTCTTGCATGTAAATATTATTGGCAGTGTTTGTGAACTGAATGGTTGCTGTCGAACTAATTCCTTCAGTTGTAGGTTTGTTGTAAAGCACCACACTGTCTGCACTTTGCCCAATAAATGATACATTTGGTAAGCTAAAGGAAGTCATTTGATTTGAATTTCCGGTATTCACTCCGATATTGTATTGTCCGTTCGGAAAAAATATTTTAAATCTGTTTCCTGAACTTGAAGCTGCTGTTGCAGCTTGAATGGCCGCTTTAAAGTCACCATCGACACCGACAACATAATCAAATGATTTTTTAACTACGGTTGGTCGCAACATTGTGGTAAAACTAAAGTTAATAGGCGCATTTAAGATATTTCCCGCTAAATCAGAAATTGAATTGGCAGGTAAAGTGAAGGAAAATTGAGTATTATAATCCAATCCGGAATATGAAAATGTAACCGCATTACCCGAAACAACCGGCGTTAATTGTTTAGAACCAAGAGTAGCAACTACCGTATTGGAAGTAAGCATTATTTTTTTATTAAAAGTAAGCACCACTTTACCGGTAGCCGAGGCACCGATAGCTCCCGAAATAGGAACAGAACTACTTAAAACCGGTGGCGTACTGTCATTGTAAATAACCGATTTGGCTGTTAGATAAATATTTGATATTGAAGTTCCATCGTTATTTGCAGCAGTAGCTCCAGCCATTGGCGAAGTGTAATCCGGAATCCAGCGAATATATACTTTATCGGCATGATTGGCAGTGGATGGGAGTGAAAACGATTTATCAAACCATGTTTGTCCTGCTGTAAGTGTATCGGTACCCAATGTAGTATAGGTCGTATCATTTATCGAATACTCGCACTTTTGAATGGTGTAGGCATTATAATTATATAATAATCCGGCTGTTACATGAATATCAGTATAGTTTTTGGCATTAAAGCTGATTTGATAATAATATTGGTCGGCAACCGGTTTCCAATTAACAGCTGCACCTCGATTATAATAGCCATTGGCAGCTTTGATGGATTTATCCAACCAAGAATTAACCGTACCATCAGCCTTTCGAAGCACCAGAGTAGCCGTTTGATTATCGGAAGATGAATAAAAATCAGCTGGACGACTGCTGCCTCCTGGATTATAAAAATCCCAGCCGGCAATATAATCCGCTGTACTATAAACGGCTGTAATATTTTGGTTTTGATTCATTTGAACCGATAAATTTGCACTTGTTTCGCCGGTAAGCCAATTATTAAAAGTAAGAATATTATTGTTGTTTGCTGAAAGTGTAACCATTGTTCCTTGTTCGTACATGGTTTTTCCATTTACAATCGTTCCGGCAGGAGAAAAAGTAACCATATAAATAGGTGCACCGCCTTGCGTATTGATATTGAGCGAATACGTATTTATTGAATCAAAAACAGCTTTGATGGCCATATTCGAATGAAGCGTGATTTTCAGTGGATTGCTTGTCGAAATAAGCGTGTCGGCATTTGCATCTCTCCATTCCTTGAATTGAAAGCCGAAATTTCGGTTTGCGGTTAGAGTAATATCAGTTCCTTCGTCAAATTCGGTACCGACCGGATTTGCAGAAATTGATCCGGCCTGCGCAGGATACACCGAAGAAGCAAAAGTATGCGTTACGACATTGACAATCGTTCCTTTTACATTGCCGTTTATAACGAGGTTGGCAAGTCCAATGGCTTTTGTATTTCCAAGGCTATAAATGTAAACGTACAATCCGCAATCGCCATTCGATGCAGGAATCGGCAATGTGCTTAAATCATAGGAAGCATGCGTTACTCCACCTGAATTATCGCGTGCCGGTTTCAACCCTGTTGCTATGGTTGTCAGTGTACCATCTGCTGATTTCCAGATAACATCGATTAAGCCACCGTCGGTTCCATAACGCTGGCAATCAAAAGCAATCGAAGAAGGAGTAAAACTTAAACCTGTTTTTGGACGCACGCAAAATGCTACAAAATCGTTGACAGTAACAGAATTATCTTGAACGGTAGGATAAAAGCGGGTGAAAGTTATGGCATTGCTTGTCGCTTTGTCTTTGTAATTAATATTACTTCCTTTGTC
>JAJYBB010000034.1 GCA_021779195.1 Bacteroidota bacterium
TTTTTACGGGGTGATGTCATTTTTCCTTGCAGTTAGTTGCACAAAAATAAGGATATAATATTGACTAACAATCTATTTGCTGTTTTTCAGCAGACCCTAGTTAGAATCCCTGTTCCCTTCTATCAGGAAACAGGGATTTTTTTCATTCGGTTAAATTGATTATTTTTGCAATCCGATTCAGATTTTACGTAGTCAACCGAAAAACTTCGATTGCAAGTATTTTAAATATTTTAGCAATTATCTTCATTTCAATTTGTTATAAAATTTATTTCGACACAAATGATAATTTTACATATCGAAACTTCAACGAATGTTTGTTCGGTTGCCATAAGTGAAAATGGATCCATTCTTTTTAACGATTTTGATGATAAGGGAATGAATCATGCTGCCCTTCTTCCCGTTTTTATCGAAAAATCCTTCGAATTTCTAAAGACAGCTCATAAAAGGTTAGATGCAGTGGCAGTTAGCGACGGACCCGGTTCTTACACAGGGTTACGAATTGGAGTTTCGACTGCAAAAGGTATCTGTTATGGACTTGATCTTCCGCTTATTTCAGTTTCAACACTCGAAATAATATCGTCAGCCATATTGAAGCATCACTCCTTAGAGCCTCAGGCATTGCTTTGTCCAATGATTGATGCAAGGCGAATGGAAGTGTACTCCGCCTTTTATACAACGGATTTAAAAATTTATCGTGAAATTTCAGCCGATATTATTACTTCTTTTTCATTTACTGAAATACTTGATAATTATGTGGTTTATTTTATGGGCAATGGTTCAGTGAAATGTAAATCCATGCTGACTCATCCTCATGCGCATTTTATCGAAGACATAGTTCCATTGGCTGAAAACATGGTTACTTTAGCCGAGAAATCTTTTTCAGAAAAGAAATTTGTAGATACTGCTTATTTCGAGCCATTTTATTTAAAGGAATTTCAAGCTACCATTCCCAAAAACAAATTGAATTCAGGCAATTGATTTATCGGTTAGTTAATTTAAAAATTGCTCCGTCCGGAAAGGTTTTCAGCCGTTTCATCTGTTTCATTCGTCGTATCTCCTTTATGTTTAGCAAATCCGGATTGTCGTCCATATTAAACCAAATCAACAAAGCAGATGGATGGCTTTCGAATTCGTGAACATCAATACGATACACGCGTTCAGGTAAAGATATGGTTTGATTACCGGTGAGAAAGTAAACTGCTTGGCTATGATTAGAATATATTATAGAATCATTGTCAAATATTTCAGGGTGTTTCTGCAAATAATTCACAATGCGAGATTTTTCCCAGGTATCTTCGCTGTATCCCGGAATTCCGGTTTCCTGCATATATTCTAAATTTTCCTCGTTAACTGATAAATATGAAATAGCAAACAACACCCCGATTCCCAGCGTAAAGCCTAAAAATATCCAACTTAAATGCCTTTGGGATAGTGATTTTCTCCATTTTGGGATTTGGCAAGTAGAAATAAACAGAAAAGGCAAAAATGCAGGAGCTAATAATCGGTTGTTAATGGTTTCATATCTCGAAAT
This sequence comes from Bacteroidota bacterium, assembly GCA_021779195.1. Lineage (GTDB taxonomy): Bacteria > Bacteroidota > Bacteroidia > Bacteroidales > Paludibacteraceae > Paludibacter. The sequence continues at coordinate 1,532 of JAJYBB010000034.1, forward strand.
AGTCGAAGAAATTACAATAAACAATACATAGACAACAAAAAACGATACGGCGATATTTTCGTAGGTATAAAATGCTTTCCAATGCCTCACATTCCGCACGAAAAAAGCTACGAATAAAATCAGTATTAAAAAAAATATTATTTTCAAAATCAATTGATTATGAATATCAAGCGAGAACCAGTCTGTTAACACATTTCCAGAATATTCAAAATTTTTCATCAGCGGGGTGATTCCCTTTTGACGCATACCGGTTGCCAATCCAACTACCCAAACATTTCGAATCAGGTTAATAGCAGCCAACGATACACCGATACTCCCAAAGTACACGACATGCAACGCTTTTAATTGCCACCTGATGTTTTTATCAAAAAAAATTAACAACACACCGGTTGCAATTAACGTGATCCCAGCATAACGAGTATCAAAAGCCAATGCACTGATTATAGCAGCTATTGAAAGAGATTTTAAATTATGATTTTGAAAATACTTACGAAAAAAATAGAAAAAAATCAAACTGAGCAGAATAAACAATGTCTCGGACCAAAGCATGGTATAAACTTCGATCAACGAAGGACTTAAAGTGATTAGAATAAGCAAAACGCGTTTATACAACTTCGTTTTGTATTTGAAATTTTCAATCACTATACCGCTCAAAAAGATTACGGAAGCATACAAAAATGCATTTAAAAAAGGGGCAAGCTGTATTATATCGGTATTAAAAACAAATCCGATAACGGCTAAAAAGAAAGGATAAAACAAGGGAAAGACAACCAATGGCATATCGGTGTAATCAATAAATCCATTGCCAGCAATCAGATTTCGCGCTGTTGCTGAGTATGCAATTGAATCGGGAGAAATGCCAATACCATTGTGTTTCGAAAACAACAAAATAAGCACAAATCCAAAAATGGCAGCAAATAACGAATCGATATTTACTTTGAAAAGCTGTTTAAACATAATATAATATTATGAATCAAGAACAATGGCAATAAAATGAAATTTCTGCCTACATAAACGAATCCAGATTTGATATACCAAATTTATAAATGTGTTTTGCCCAAATTAATGATATAATACATTATAAATCAACTTCTTGACCTGATTCTGGAATGTCAATATTATGAAAACCATGTGTTGTTAATTTATCCCGATATTGTTGCTGAACATCATAATCGCCGTGTACAAGAAATATGTGTTTTATTTTTTCCATATTTTGGCAGCTTAAAAACGAAATCATTTCCTGATAATCACCATGTCCTGAGAAAGCTTCAATTTTAGCAATAGAAGCATTTACCGCATGCTCTTCACCGAAAATGGAAACAGATTTCAAGCCTGGTTCCTGAATTCTTGCACCCAACGAACTCGGCGTACAATAACCAACTATTAAAATGGTATTACGCCAATCGGACACGTTATTTGCAACATGATGCTTAATTCTACCAGCTTCCATCATACCTGAAGCCGAAATAATTATACAAGGTTTTTTATAATCGTTCAGCGCCTTTGACTCATCCACACTTTTGATATAATGAAGTGAATTGAAACCAAAAGGGTCGGGATCAGTTTGCATTACTTTTTTAACATTATCATTCATACACTCAGGATGCAATCTGAAAATTTCAGTAGCATTTACAGATAGTGGACTATCAACAAACACATCAATTTTTGGCAATAAACCATTGTTATACAAATTATTTAATACAAAAACTATTTCCTGAGTACGTCCGATTGAAAATGAAGGGATAATCAATTTACCTCCTTTTGTAACACAAGTATCAGTAACGATTTTCAATAAATCTTCTTCAGTATCCTTATCGGCAGGATGCAACCGATCGCCGTAAGTTGATTCAGTAATTAAAAAATCACATTGCGGAAACGCGATAGGCGGATGAATAATGCGATTATGCGGACGTCCGATATCACCCGTGTAGGCAAGATGAACTTTTTCTCCATTTTCAATAATTTCCAAATTAACCACAGCTCCACCCAATAAATGACCCGTGTCGGTAAATTTCACATTGATTTTATCGTTTAAATAAAACCGGCGATTATTAGCTACACCAATAAAAAGCTCCATACATTTTTCAGCATCAGCAACACTGTAAATAGGTTCTACTGGAGGTTGTCGATGTTTTTCTCTTTTTTTATTAAACCATTTCACGTCTAGTTCCTGAATATGTCCACTGTCAGAAAGCATAATGGAACATAAATCGCGGGTGGCATTGGTGCAAATCACTGAGCCACGGAAACCTAATTTATAAATGTACGGAATTAATCCGGAATGGTCGATATGAGCATGTGAAAGTATTAGATAATCAATGTTTTTGGGATCAAACATTAGGTTTCGATTCAAAGCATCAGTTTCGAGCCCTTTTCCTTGAAACATTCCGCAATCTAATAAAATATTTTTCCCTTCTATGGTCGTAATCAGATGCTTACTACCTGTAACCTCGCGAGCTGCACCTATAAACTTGATTTTCATGATTAATATATTTAATTGTATTATCAATATTTTTTTCAAAACTACTCATTCTATTTTACAATTCAAACAAATTCTTGCTTTTTCGTCAAACCAACCTAAATTTTAAATTAATTTCACAATAAATGACTCCGTAGAACCATTCATTAGAATTTTCTAATTTCATTTATCAAATCTCTCAAATCATTGTAAATATCTTGGAGTTCAATGAATTTAGATCGAATTGAGTATAATTAAACCTAATTTTGCCATCTCTGCATTGCAAAATAGAAATATTTACGTACTTTTGCGGCAAAATAAAGGGAGTATGGAGTCGTTTTATAAAACACATCAATATTTGGTTGAACATGTTCAATCACCTGTACGACGTTTATTAATGGACGAAATCGACTGGAATCATCGGCTTATTGGAATCAAAGGAAGTCGTGGTGTTGGAAAAACTACGTTTTTATTACATTATGCCAAAGAAAACTTTGGGATTGACAAAAGCTGTTTGTATGTCAATTTCAATCACTTTTACTTTAGTAATCATTCACTAGTTGAATTTGTCGAAAAATTTTACAATCAGGGTGGAAAAACCTTACTTTTAGATCAGATTTTCAAATATCCAGACTGGTCAAAAGAATTACGGATTTGCTACGATCGATTCCCCGAACTTCACATTATATTTTCAGGATCTTCAGTGATGCGATTGAAAGAAGAAAATGAAGATATTCAAGACATTGTGGCTTCATACAATTTAAGAGGCTTTTCGTTCAGAGAATTTTTAAATTTGCAGGCCCAAACAAATTTCCAACATTACACTTTAAATGAACTCATTGTTGGGCACGAACAAATAGCCGCCGAAATTTGTTCGCAAATCAAACCACTTCCATTTTTTCAGAACTATTTACAACATGGCTTTTATCCCTTTTTCTTAGAAAACCGTAATTTCTCAGAAAACCTACTAAAAACCATGAACATGATGTTGGAAGTAGATATTTTACTGATAAAACAAATTGATTTAAAATATCTTTCAAAAATTCGCAAACTCTTATATTTATTGATGTTAAATGCTCCGGCAGCACCAAATGTAAGTCAACTTAGCATCGAAATTGAAACTTCGCGTGCAACAATCATGAATTATATTAAAAATCTGAAAGATGCTCGTTTACTGAACATGTTGTATGCAGAAGGTGATAATTATCCCAAAAAACCCAATTTGGTTTATGTACAAAACACCAATTTAATGTATGCCATTTCGCCCGAAGGCATTGACAAAGAAGTTGAACACAAAACATTTTTTTACAACGCGTTACATGCTAAATATAAAGTAAATGTTTCAAAATACCATTTAGACTTTTTGATTGATCATCAATATCATTTTCAATGTTCTTCCAAATCTGATGTGGGAAAACAGTATACCAAAGCGCTTTATGCCGTTCCTGATATAGAAATAGGTAGTAAAACCGAAATACCTTTGTGGTTATTTGGTTTTATTTATTAGTTCATTTATTCTGAAAACAATAGATCTCTATAAATCAAAAAAATGAGAATTAAAATAACAACAAAATTCAATTATTAATAATTTACAAGATGGCTAAATCTAAAAAATTTTTAACCTGTGATGGGAATCAGGCTGCAGCTCATATCGCGTATATGTTTACCGAAGTATCTGCAATTTACCCCATTACCCCATCATCAACTATGGCAGAATACGTGGATGAATGGGCTGCTACCGGCCGAAAAAATATTTTCGGCGAGAAGGTACAAGTACAAGAAATGCAATCGGAAGCTGGAGCTGCCGCAGCAATGCATGGTTCGTTGCAAGCCGGAGCATTATCCACAACATTTACAGCCTCGCAAGGTTTGTTACTTATGGTTCCGAATATGTATAAAGTTGCCGGTGAATTACTTCCCGGTGTATATCACGTTTCGGCACGAGCATTAGCTTCACACGCTCTTTCAATATTTGGTGATCATCAAGATGTTATGGCAGTTCGTCAAACCGGATGTGCCATGCTGGCTACCGGATCTGTACAGGAAGTAATGGATTTGGCTGCTGTAGCTCACTTAGCTGCCATAAAAACCCGTGTTCCTTTTGTGCATTTCTTCGATGGCTTCCGTACCTCACACGAAATTCAAAAAATTGAACAACTAGATCAGGAAGAGTTAGAACCACTGCTCGACAGGGTTGCTTTGAAAGCTTTTCGTGAACGTGCATTAAGTACCGAACATCCTGTTGCACGCGGAACAGCTCAAAATCCTGATATTTACTTCCAGGCTCGCGAAGCTTCAAATCCTTTCTACGATGCTATTCCTCAGGTTGTTGAAGATTATATGGATGAAATTACGAAACTGACCGGACGTAAATACGGTTTGTTTAATTATTACGGATCCGAAGATGCTGATCGAGTGGTTATTGCCATGGGTTCTTCTACTGAAGCTATCCGCGAAGGAATCGATCATCTGATTGCCGAAGGTCAAAAAGTTGGTTTGATTTCAGTACACTTATACCGTCCGTTCTCAGCTAAACATTTCTTATCGGTATTGCCAAAGACAGCTAAACGTATTTGTGTTTTGGACAGAACGAAAGAACCCGGAGCAGGTGGTGAACCATTGTATCTTGATGTAAAAGATGTATTGTATGACATAGAAAATCAACCATTGGTTGTAGGTGGACGCTATGGTTTATCTTCGAAAGACTTCACGCCTGCTCAGGTTATGGCTGTTTACGAAAACTTAGCTTTACCGGAGCCACGCAATCATTTTACAGTGGGTATCGTGGATGATATTACTTTTACTTCCCTTCCTTTGAAAGAAGAAATCTCATTGGGTGGCGAAGGAATTATCGAAGCTAAATTCTATGGTTTAGGTGCTGATGGTACAGTAGGTGCGAATAAAAACTCCATTAAAATTATCGGTGACAATACCGATAAGTACTGTCAGGCTTATTTTGCGTATGATTCCAAAAAATCGGGCGGTTTTACCTGTTCTCACCTGCGTTTTGGAGATTCACCAATTCGTTCCACTTATTTGGTTACAACTCCAAATTTTGTGGCATGCCACGTACAAGCATATCTGAAGTTATATGATGTAACCAAAGGATTGAAAAAGAATGGTACATTCTTATTAAACACAATCTGGAATCCGGAAGAAGTGAAGAAGAATTTACCCGTTAACGTGAAGAAATATTTAGCTACCAATAAAATCAAACTTTATATTATTGATGCTACAAACATAGCTGAAGAAATCGGACTTGGAAATCGTACAAATACCATTCTTCAATCGGCTTTCTTCAAAATATCAAATGTGGTACCTTACGAACTGGCAGTTGAGAAAATGAAATACGCTATCAACAAATCGTATGGGAAAAAAGGAGAAAAAATTGTTAACATGAACTATGCGGCTGTTGATCGTGGTGGTGAATATACTCAAGTTGAAGTTCCTGCTGAATGGGCTGATTTAGTTCTCGATACCGATGTTCATACCGAAATTGTTCCTGCATTTATTAAAGATGTTGTTCATACTATTAATGCTCAAGCCGGTGATGATCTGCCTGTTTCTGCATTCAAGGGACGTGAAGACGGCACCTGGGATCAGGGAACTTCTAAATACGAAAAACGTGGCGTTGCAGCTTCTGTACCTGTATGGAACATGAATAACTGTATACAGTGCAATCAGTGTGCTTATGTTTGTCCTCACGCTGCTATTCGCCCATTTATTTTGGATGAAGTTGAACAAACTAAAGCCCCTTTTAACGAAATGTTGAAAGCCAATGGTAAAGCATTTGCTGGTATGACTTTCCGCATTCAGGTTGATGTACTCGACTGTATGGGATGTAACAACTGTGTGGATGTTTGTCCAGGTAACAAAGGCGAAAAAGCTTTGTCGCTAGTTCCAATCGAATCACAATATCCAAACCAGACTAATTGGGATTTCTGCTCAACTGAAGTTAAAACAAAACAACATCTTGTGGATGTAAAAGCCAATGTTAAAAACTCACAATTGGCTACACCTTTATTTGAATTCTCTGGAGCATGTTCAGGTTGCGGTGAAACTCCATATGTCAAATTAGTTACACAACTTTTTGGAGAAAACCAAATGGTTTCGAATGCTACCGGTTGTAGCTCAATCTATTCAGCATCTGCTCCTTCAACTCCTTATACCACCAATGATGAAGGACACGGTCCTGCATGGGCAAATTCATTGTTCGAAGACAATGCAGAATTTGGTTTAGGAATGGTGTTTGCTACGGACAACATGCGCAAACGTTTAGTTCGCATCATGACTGAAGCACAAACAAGCGACTGTTGTTCAAATGAACTGAAAGGTTTATTTGTTGAATGGATAGCAAACCGTGAAAATACGGATTTATCCAAGGAATTAGCAACCAAAATTAAACCCTTGGTATCGGCATGTTCTTGTAAACATTGTCAAGAAATTTCAGAACTAAGTCAATACCTGACAAAAAAATCGCAATGGATCATCGGTGGTGACGGTTGGGCTTATGATATTGGTTTTGGAGGGTTAGATCACGTGTTGGCTTCTGGTAAAAACGTAAATATCTTAGTGCTGGATACCGAAGTCTACTCAAACACCGGAGGTCAGGCTTCTAAATCAACTCCAGTTGGTGCAGTCGCTAAATTTGCCGCCTCCGGCAAACGTATACGTAAAAAAGACCTTGGAATGATTGCTGCCACTTACGGCTACGTATATGTTGCCCAAGTAGCCATGGGCGCTAATCAAGGACAAACATTGAAAGCGCTTCGCGAAGCAGAAGCTTTTGATGGTCCATCAATCGTTATTGCTTATTCTCCTTGTATTAGCCACGGTTTATTGGCCGGAATGGGGAAAGCTCAGGATGAACAATCTCGTGCAATTGAATGTGGTTATTGGCATTTATATCGCTTTAATCCCGATTTGGAAGCTGAAGGAAAGAACCCAATGATCTTAGACTCGAAAGAACCACAATGGGATAAATTCCAGGACTTTCTTAAAGGAGAAGTTCGTTATACTTCGTTGATGAAACAATTCCCTGCCGAAGCTGAAGAGTTGTTCATTGCTGCCCAAAATAATGCCAAATGGCGTTACGAAGGTTACAAGCGATTGGCTGAACGTCAATTCTGATACTTTGAAACCTAATTTCAAATGATTTAATTAACAATACTCCCCGATATGGATTTATTCGTATCGGGGAGTTTTTATTGAGACTTTATTTGATTAATTTCTTGAATGTTGAAAAATTAAGATAGCCAACGGTTTAGTGTCTGTATAATTTACTATTTTTGTAAATTAAATATAATGAGATTCAATAGCTATGAATACATTTTCACCTTATTATCAGTTTGCACATGATTTTGCACTTCAGACTAATCGTAGCATATTTCTTACCGGAAAAGCTGGAACCGGAAAAACCACTTTTCTGCATAAATTAAGAACTGAAACCAAAAAACAAATGGCAGTAGTTGCTCCAACAGGAGTGGCAGCCATTAATGCTGGTGGAACAACCATGCATTCTTTTTTTCAAATACCTTTCACACCCTTTATTCCAACAGCAGAGGGACGCAAAAATCTAATTGAAAAAATCAAAATGTCTGGTTTCAGACGTAAAGTCTTACAGGAATTAGAATTGTTAGTGATTGACGAAATCAGTATGGTACGCGCTGATGTCCTTGATGCTGTCGATACCATTTTACGTCATTTCCGTTATCGTTATTCCGAACCGTTCGGAGGTGTTCAGATAATCTTTATTGGCGATATGTTTCAGCTTTCACCTGTTGCAATAGATGATGAATGGCGCTTATTATCAACCTATTATTTGACTCCCTATTTCTTTCATAGCCAGGTTATTCAACAACAACAACCGGTTTACATCGAATTTGACAAAATTTTCCGTCAAACCAATATTGATTTTATTAAATTATTAAGTGAGGTACGGAATAATGCATTGTCGGACGAGGGTTTTAAATTGCTTGAAAGTCGTTATAATCCATTGTTTAGGGCTTCAAAAGAAGATACCTACATTACGTTAACCACCCATAATTACAAAGCCGATAAAATTAACGCTGAAGAACTAATTCAACTTAAGGGACGTACCTATAGTTTCGAAGCCAAGATTCATGGCGACTTCTCTGAAAAAAGTTTTCCGACCGATAAAACATTGATATTAAAAATAGGGGCAAAAGTAATGTTTATTAAAAACGATTCGCAGAACCCAAGACGATTTTTTAATGGTAAAATTGGAATTATTCAAGATATTAAGAACGATAAAATTTATATTGAATGTCCCGAAGATCAAGAAAATATTGAGCTGGGACCTATGGTTTGGGAAAATATTCGTTACTCCACCAACGAGATGACCAAACAAATTGAGGAGGATAAAATTGGGTCTTTTGAACAATATCCACTGCGTTTAGCTTGGGCAATTACCATTCATAAAAGCCAGGGACTGACATTTGATAAAGCCATCATTGATGCCGGTGAGGCTTTCACTTCAGGTCAAGTTTACGTGGCATTAAGCCGCTGCCGTTCCATCGAAGGAATGGTGCTTTGGAGTAAAATTAATCCTTATAGTCTTGAAAATGATCGGGCAATAGTGGAGCATGAACAAAATAAACTTTCAATTCTGGAATTGGAGAGACAGTTGGTTTATTCACGAAATCAGTTTAAAATTTATGTATTAGCAGAGCTTTTCGATTTCAAAACTTCGATAGGTCATGCCTCCCGATTGTTACGTGAGATTGAAGATGTGAAAAAATCGTTTAACGACGAAACCCTTCCTTATTTGAAGAATATTCAAAATCAGGCACAAAAAATGCAAGATGTGGCAGTTAAATTTCAGCATCAACTTGAATCGATTCTGTCGACTACGCCAGTGAATGAGGATTTTTTGCAAGAACGCCTGCAATCAGCCATTGACTTTTTCGGTTCAAATATTGAAAATCTAATTGACACCATAAGTCAATCGCCTGCATCAACCGATAGTCGAGAAAATGCCCGAGAGTATACCGATCAGCTTCGTCAGCATTTTGCCTTTCTGACTCAGAAAATGCATATTTTCAAAGGAATAGTTCACCCATTTTCGGTTGAACAGTATTTTGATTTGAAAAGCAATTTTTATATTCCTGAATTTAGCGTAAACCCATATACTAAGACTGGTTCAGCAAAAACTGCGAGTTCGCGAAACCCTAAGCTTTATTTTCAATTGCTTACACTTCGCAACAAACTCTGCGAGCCCAACGATTTACCAATTTATGTAATCGCCGGAACCAAAACTTTGATTGACATGGCTGATTACCTTCCTCAAAATGAGAAGGAATTGCTCAGAATATTCGGATTTGGACCTACTAAAGTAGAGAAATATGGTGATCAGTTTTTGAAAATTATTACTGATTATTGTAAAGAATATAAACTTTCATCACGAATGGAAGAGAAAATAGCTTCTAAAAATGAATCAAAAGAGAAAAAAGAGAAAAAAAAAGGAGAAACCTACCGCATCAGTTATGAAATGTACACTTCAGGTAAAACAATTGATGAAATAGCTCACGAACGCAGTCTTACTACTGGAACCATTGCCGGTCATTTAGGACAATATATTATATCTGGTCAATTAAATATAAATGATTTTATTTCAGAAGATCAAAGAAATAAAGCGCTTAAACTAATTGAAAATGCTGAAGAGATCGGTTCGGTTTATTCCTTACTTTCAAATATTATGAATCAATCTGAAGTTTCTTTCTTTTTGAATTGGATGAGAAACAATAAAAAAATCGATAGTACTTCTTGAAAGCTTTTCTGTCATAAATAATTCATAATGCTTAAAAGAGCGATATTGGGTTAATATATTAAGTTAACCATTTTAAATCTTTCGATTTTGCAACTTTGCAGGTACTTAATTTGTTTTTTAATTCAAATTTTATTTATTCGTATGAAATTACTTTACTTTATTTCAATTCCGCAAACTATTCAACATCTAATAAGTGCAGATATGGGTGTTGTACAACTATTTAATATTTGGATTAACATAATGTTTTTCACTGCTTTGGGTTGTTTTATTATTGGAGAACTGACCCAAAATTATAGTCAGGTCGACAAAATCTGGAGTATTATGCCAATTGTATATAGTTTGATCACATTTGCTTCAATTCCAACTTCACCACGTATTTTACTCATGACAATTTTAGTCGCTTTATGGGGAATCCGTTTGAGTTATAATTTTTATCGAAAAGGTGGATATAACATTATCCCATGGAAAGGAGAAGAGGATTATCGTTGGGGAAAATTGCGTGAAAATCCGCTATTAAAAAAACGATATCAAATTATGTTGTTTAATCTGGTATTTATTTCATTTTATCAACATTTACTTATCATGTTGTTTTCCACTCCTTTACTTATAGCTGCTCAATATGCTGATATAGAATTGAATACAACAGATTATTTAGCCGCCTCATTTATGTTTTTATTTATTTTGATCGAGACCATTTCCGATAATCAATTGTATAAGTTTCATTTACAAAAAAAAGGGAAACTTCCGCCTGATCAAAAATTTAAGCAATCGTTAGTCAAAGGATTTATGAATGAAGGCTTTTGGAAGTACGTTCGGCATCCCAATTTTGCAGCCGAACAAGCCACGTGGGTGTCTTTTTATTTTTTTGGAGTAGCTGCTTCGGGTGATTGGATAAACTGGACTTTATTCGGTCCGGTATTATTGATATTTCTTTTTGCGGGCAGCTCAAGCTTTACTGAAAGCATCAGCATGAGTAAATATCCCGATTATGCAAATTATAGAGCCAATATACCCCGCTTTATACCATTTCGGTTTAAGAAAGACAAATAAGTTTGTAAATTATTAATTATCAAGATTTAATTATATCATGAAAAAAATCATCAAACGTTCGTTATGGGGAGTGGGAATTCTTTTGTTAGTTATCACGCTCGTAATAGTAAGTTTTTCAATTAAAATTAAAGCAGAATTAAAAAAAATGAATCCTGTGGAAACAAAAGAGATTGTAAAAAATATTTATGCTGTAAATGATACATTCGTAAACATGTATTTGGTGAAAGACAGCGATCATTACGTGGCAATAGATGCCGGAAACAACATTGAATCAATTAAAAATCAATTACATAAATTAAATATTGATCCAACTAAAATTATCGCTGTGCTCCTCACCCATTCCGATCACGATCATGTTGCAGCAATTCCGCTTTTTAAAAATGCCAACGTTTATCTAGCAAGTGCAGAGGAACAAATGATTAATGGAAAAACAGCACGTGTAATGGGAACCTATAATAAATTACCCGTAAAAAATTATACTCTAATTTCTGATCATCAGTTTTTAAATTTAGGCGGAATAAAAATTGAAAATATTCTGACCCCTGGACATACACCAGGTTCTATGAGTTATTTAATAAATGATAAATATCTATTTGTTGGTGACGCATTTGGACTCGAAAACGGAAAAATAATTAAACCAAATCCAATGTTCACCAACGATATGCCAACCGCTATTCGTTCGTTTCAAAAAATTAAAAACTTGTCTCATGTTACGTATATTTTCACAGGTCACACAGGATATACTAATAATTATAGGAATGCAGTTAACACGAATTTAAAATAAAGGTTTTAACTCCCGACAAAAAACAATTGTAGAAATCGTGTATGATTGGTTTTTTATCTTTCAAACAACTTTTTCTGTAAATCAGTCCGTTTCATCTTTTGTAAATCTCTGATAATACTATTTTTATATTCGTTTTTATACCAGAAAAAGAATTTGCGCTGATCTAATTTTTCTTCTTTAGTTTTTGCTGTAAAAATTGGTTCTAAGGTATACGGATGAAAACCCGAATAATATATTTCAGTAGCTAAAGTCATAGGAGTCGGTGTAAAATCCTGAATTTGTTCTAACTTGAAATCAAGATTCTTGGTCGTAACGGCCAATTCAGCCATGTCCTCGTTGCTACAACCAGGATGACTTGAAATAAAATAAGGAATTAACTGCTGGTTCATTCCCGTTTCGCGATTAATCCGATCAAACTGCGCTTTAAATTTTGAAAAATAGCCGAAACTTGGCTTTCGCATTAGATTCAGTACCTTTTCTGATGTATGTTCGGGAGCTATTTTTAATCTGCCTGAAACATGTTTCGAAATTAACTCGCGGATATAATCTGAATGACTTTGATTTACGGCATAATCTTTTGTATCTTCGAGCAATATATCGTACCGCACTCCGCTTCCTACGAATGATTTCTTAATTTCGGGCAATTGATCGACCGAGTGATAAATTTCCAACAAGGAAGAATGATCTGTATTCAAATTGAAACACACTTTTGGAAAAATACAAGAAGGTTTCTCACATTTACGGCAAACTTCCATGTCGACACCTTTCATGTGGTACATATTGGCTGATGGTCCGCCTAAATCACTTAAATATCCCTTAAAATCAGGCATTTCAGTAATCATTTTTACTTCGTGTAGAATAGAATTTTTAGAACGTGAAACAATATGTTTTCCCTGATGTGCTGAAATGGTACAAAAGGCACATCCGCCAAAACATCCCCGATGCAAATTGACCGAAAATTTTATCATTTCGTAAGCCGGAATTGTTTTTCCTTTGTATTTTGGGTGTGGTAACCGTGTGTAAGGTAAATCGAACGAAGAATCCAATTCAGACTCAGTTAGAGGTTCAAAAGAGGGATTTACTATGACAAACTGATTGCTTATTTTCTGTATTAAACGAGCAGCATGATATTTATTTGATTCTGTTTCAATGTATTTAAAATTCGATGCATATTTTTTTTTGTCAGCAAGACACTCTTCGTGCGAAACTAAATTAATATCTTTCCACTCGCGATTAGGAGATACTTCCTTATCTAAAAATGCTGTTTGCGGGATATGTTTGATTTCAGATATTTTTTTTCCATCTTGAATTTGTCTTATGAATTCAATAATGGGCTTTTCACCCATTCCATAAATTAAAAAATCAGCTTTTGAATCAATTAAAATGCAAGGCATCAGCTTATCCGACCAATAATCGTAATGAGTTAACCGGCGCAACGAAGCTTCAATTCCTCCAATAATTACCGGCACTTCAGGAAAAATTTTTTTCAGAATATTGCAGTATGTTATAAGGGCATAATCGGGACGCATTCCTGATTTTCCATCGGGAGTATAAGCATCATCCGAACGAAGTCGTTTATTGGCAGTATAATGATTCACCATAGAATCCATATTGCCAGCTGTAACGGCAAAAAATAAACGAGGTTTCCCCATTTTGCGAAAATCGCGTAAATCATCACGCCAGTTAGGCTGAGGCACTATTGCCACTTTTAGACCCTGTGATTCGATTGTTCGCCCAATCACTGCAGCCCCAAAAGCAGGATGATCAATATAGGCATCACCACTAAATAAAACCACATCCAATTCATCCCAACCTCTGATTTCGAGCTCTTTTTTGGTTGTTGGCAAAAAATCGGTAAGTTGTATATTGTTGCCTGTCATTGCTTCTTTATTTTATAAATTCTTGTTGATTGAAAACAAAAGTAACCAAATTCGTCGATAAAATAATAAATATCTTGTATTTTAGCATCCTAAATTGATTCGATATAAAATTTCTGATTTCAAAAATCCAAAATTTTATTATTATTTTGAAATTTGGATTTAATGTCTGCCAAGAAAAATTATTGAGAAGTGTTATGTACTTCGATTTTTTCGTTATAACTTCTTAATTATTAATTTTCAACCAATGAATTGAAATTATTTTAGTTTACTTTGCATAATATTTTAAGCAAATTATCGTTCAACCTATCATTTCGAAACTCATTTTTATTATAAAGAATATTTAATTCGTTCAATTTCTAAATTAACCTCCATTTTTTAATCATGATTCAACTGAAAATTTCAAAAATTGCTAAATCATTATCTGTATTTATGATAATACTTTTACCGGCTTTATCTTACGCTCAGTCGTACAAAACTATTGAAAAAGAACCATTTGCCGATGACACTCATCATTGGTATGATATTTTTGATAAACACAATGTAATCAATCCTTTGCCAGGTAAGCCGCAATATAAACCCTCAGAAATTGCAAAAATAGCAGACAATATTTTGCTTTTCCAGAAAAATAACGGTGGATGGCCTAAAAATTATGATATGTTTGCGATATTAACTTCGGCTCAAACAGACAGCGTTTTGGCTTCCAAAGCAGAGACCAATACTACTTTTGATAATGGAACCACTTACACTCATATTGCGGCATTAGCCACGGCTTTTCAAGCTACTAAAGCCGTAAAATTCAAAAAATCAGCTATTAAGGGACTTAATTTTATTTTAAAAGCACAATATTCAAATGGTGGTTGGCCTCAATATTACCCGATTGAAAAGAACAATTACAGCTCACATATTACATTCAACGATGGTGCAATGATTGGAATTATGCAATTGCTGAAAGAGATTAATGAGGGAAACCAACAATATAATTTTGTCGATAAATCATTAAGAAAAAAGATTTTAGCTTCCTATCAAAAAGGATTAGACTGCATTTTGAAAACACAAATTATCGATGATGGACAACCAACTTCCTGGTGTCAGCAGTATGATGAGTTTACCTTAAAACCAGCTTGGGCTCGTAAATTTGAGCCGGCTGCTATCTGTAATAAAGAAGGTGCAGAAATTGTATTGTTTTTAATGAGCATCAACCATCCATCTCCTCAGATTATCAATGCAGTAGAAAATGCAGTTAAATGGTTCGAAGAATCTGCTATCAAAAATACCCGTTTTAAAACCGTAAAAGCTCCTCATGTTATCACTGCGTTTCGCGTATCAAATGATGACCGGATTGCCGTAATTGATTCGACAGCACCTCCGATCTGGACAAGGTTTTATGAATTGAAAACGCATCGACCCATTTTCTGTGATCGCGATAGCAAAATTGTATATTCTCTTGATGAAATTACGCGCGAAAGACGTTCAGGCTATGGTTGGTATGTATATACGCCCATGCAAGTGATAGAAAATTATCCAGCTTGGAAAGCAAAATGGGTAAAATAAATTCAACGACAAAAAATAAGCAATAAAAAATCTATTGCTTATTTTTTGTCAAAATATTATATGTTTTCTCTCCTTTAAAATAATAACGCAAGACAATGCTTTTCTGCAAAATAAATTCTTTATTATCCGTTGTTGCATAAAAAATATTATCTTTCCGTCTATCTTCAAAGTCGTGTTTCATATGTTTAAAATCGGCATGTGCCTTGATAACACTACGCGCATTATTTGGTTTACCGGTAATAAACAACTGAAATGCAGCAGCATAATCAAAAATAATTCGCCAAAACATTATTTCTTCCAACAACGATTCCGGTAGATTTTTATAAAGCATCAACAAATTATTCCGAAAGTTGAGATAGGTTTTATGGGGATGTTCCATATTCAAAGTGCCACCTCCGATATGATACACCACACTTTCAGGAACACAAACAAGCCGATAGCCCCTGCTTTTTAACCGCCAACAGAAATCAATTTCTTCCATGTGTGCAAAAAAGTCGGCATCTAATCCACCCATTTTATGATAAACATCAGAACGAACCATAAAACAAGCTCCTGTAGCCCAAAAAATATCTATTACTGAATTATATTGACCTTCATCTTTTTCGACAATACCAAAAACCCGCCCCCTGCAAAATGGAAAGCCAAAACGATCGATAAAACCACCGGCAGCTCCTGCATGTTCAAAATAATCGTGATTTGAATATGAAAGAATTTTGGGCTGGCAGGCTGCAACATCGGCATGTTGATCCATGTATTCTACAAGTTTATTTAACCAGCCTGGTGTAACTTCCACATCTGAATTTAATAAAACGTAATAATCGGTTTTAACCTGAGCAAGTGCTTTATTATATCCTTCGGCAAATCCATAGTTTTTATCTAGTATAATTGTTTGTATTTCAGGAAAGTTAGTCTCAAGTATCTTCAAAGAACCATCTGTTGATGCATTATCGGCAACGATAATTTCAACGTCAGGGGATGTACAGTTTTGAATTAAAACCGGTAAAAATTTTTCTAAATATTTTTCACCGTTCCAATTCAAAATTACCACTGCAATAGACATAAATAAAATTGAATTATGAATTATGAATTATGAATTGTTTTCTTATGTTTCCATCTGCGATGAGTCCAAAGCCATGTTTCAGGCTGATTCTTAATCGTTTCTTCGAGCAAATGAATGTATTTCTCTGTAATTTCAAATTTTTCTAATTTTTGGGGTTCTAAGGTTATTGGTAAAAATTTAACTTGGTAATATCCTCTTTCAACGCGATTTATTTCAACATAAAAGACCGGATAATCAAATTTTTTAGCCAAAACTTCTGTTCCTGTAATTACTGATGTATCCTGATTTAAAAATGTTGTCCAATAACGGTTCAAGGCGTTTGGCGATTGATCTGAAATCATAAAATAAACGCCATGTTTTTGCTGATTTCTCATCTTTACCATAAATCTACTCAATGACTGCATTTCGACATTGACACCGCCAAACTGTGAACGAAGATGATTCATAAAACTATCGAAAGTATTATTAGATAGCTGTTTATATATCTGAAAACTTTTAATCTCTTTAGGTACATGTAGCGGGAATGATATACCCCATTCCCAGTTTCCATGATGGGCAGACATGATCAACACACTTTTCCCTGATTTGATTTGATTTGTAATTACATCCGTGTTTTCAAAGACAAAACGTTTGGTAATTTCATTTTTATGAGGATGTATCAGGTAAATACTCTCGATAAATACATCGCAAAATTGTTTATAAAATGCTTTTTCAATTTTTCTACGTTCAACAGTCGAACATTCAGGAAATGAATGCAATAGATTGGCTTCTACTACTTTACGTCGATACCTGATTCCATAAAATAAAACCGGATATAATGCATCCGAAAGAAGATACAATACCGGTAGGGGTAACAAAGTAATTCCCCACCCAAAAGCATAAAAAATTTTAAAAACTATGTTCATCGAGCTATCAAGAATTTAACAGCAAGCATTAATGAAAAAACACCAAATACAAAAATTTTGATTTGGCGTTTAAATTTATAAAATCTAAAAATCAGTATAATTTAAAATATTTTCATTCTTCGGTATAAATTCCCAACGATTTTCCGTATTCAAATTCACCATCCAAAATCAGTTGAATATCCTCATTACTCAATCCTATTTTGTCTTTTTTGGCGTTTTTCACAATGAAATTAAACATATCTTCTTCGTCAATACTGGCTTCTTCGGTCGAATCTTCATCAATCAAGCCATTTTCATCATAAAAATCATAAACCACATCCAACACATATTCGATCTTATCAGTATCGATACTTGATTTAGAATTTTCTGGAATAAAATTGAGGATAAATTTTACGGCATTATCTTCGTCGTAAACCAACATATCGTCGTCTTCTGCTTTCATAATATATTTTTTTAAATGGATATTGTTTGTTAGATAAAAGAAAAGTCAAAGATAGATTTTTTTTTTCGGACATGAATCTGATTCTGAATTTTTTTTAAAAAAATAATTCATTCTTTATTTTGTACTTATCAAAATGGTATAGATTGTTTATTAATAACATTTTAACAAAATTATGAATTATGAATTAAATGAATGTATTCTTTTAAAATTGAGAGGGAGTAATCGCCGGCATGTTGATTTACAAAACCGATGGCTGAGACATGTGCCGCTTCATCGGCAGCATCAGAAATTACACGTACAACTAATAGAGGAATATCGTAATCATTACACACCTGTGCTACGGCAGCTCCTTCCATTTCAGCACAAATAGCAGATGGTAAATTTTTACTTAAAACTAATTTCATTGCTGAACTTGAAATAAATAAATCGCCACTGGCGATATCGCCAATGACCAATTTTGGATTGCAAATAGCTTGTTCACATAAAATTTTTCTGAATTCTTTATTGTATTTTAAAAAATTGTGAACAGCAAGTGTCATTAAATCGACATTTTCCTGAGGAGTTTCATACGAAGTTTTCCCAGTTAGTGGAATTTCAAAACGACGCATCAACGGACGGGCATCCATGTCATGTTGAAAAAAGTGATGACCAATTACAATATCACCAACGTTTAATTCATCGGAAATAGCTCCTGCAACACCGGTAAAAACAATACGATCGACCTTGAATTCAAGGATAAGATTAACTGCTGTTGCAGCAGCAGCAACTTTGCCCCAACGGGAGAATACAGCAACGACAGTCTGTTCAAATAAAACACCTCGATAATAAATCCGGCTTCCTCTTTCAATAATTTCTTTTTGATCGATAGCAGCAATAATTTTATCCATTTCTTCGGGCATGGCACCCATTATTCCTAAGATCATTTCCTGCTATTTTAATTGTTAAATTATTAAATTTAAAAAAATAAAAAGTCAGAGAATCAATTGCTTGTTAATCTGCTTAATTCTTTGATATAATGTAGGATGAGAATAATGAAAAAAGACAAACAAGGGATGAGGCATTAAATTTCCAAGCGATGTGGAAGTCAGTTTTTTCAAGCCAGATTGTAAAAATTCTCCCATACCCTGTTTTGTGGCAAAAGCATCAGCTTGATATTCAAACTTTCGAGATAATACATTCGAAAATATATCTAATACTAACGATATTGGAGAATACAAAATGCTAAATGCTAATGCATTGAGATGAAAAGAGGCAATACTTCCACCCAAAGCCTGAGCCAGAGTATCGCTCTTTAAAATTAATCCAAAAACATAAAAAAGCAATAAAGAGCTTGGGATTGAAATCAACATATTTTTCAAAGTATGTTTATGTTTATAATGTCCGATTTCGTGAGCCAATACAGCCACTATCTCTTCAATACTCAATTTATCCATTAAAGTATCATAAAGAACAATCCGTTTTTTGGGTCCAAGACCAGTAAAATAGGCATTCGCTTTGGTTGAACGTTTAGAACCATCAATCACATAGACATTGTCTAATTTGAACCCTGTTTTATTGGCAAATTTCTCAATTTCAGTACGTAAATCACCGTCATTTAATGGCGTTTGCTTATTAAATAACGGCACTATTAATTCTGAGTAAAACATTGACATGAAGAGTCCGAAAACACTAACTGAAGCCCAAGCCCACAACCAAAAATATTCTGGTGTTACCTTAAATATCCACACAACCAAAGTCAGCAATCCCCCACCAATGAGTGCTCCCAAAGCATAACCTTTTAATTTATCGAGCATAAATAGTCTCGGTGTAATTTTATTAAAGCCGAACTTTTGTTCTATTACAAAAGTGTCGTACAATTCAAAAGGGATGCTAATTATATCGTTTAAAAAAAATAGAATTCCAAAAAATAAAAGAGGTAAAAGAATAAAATTATCAGTATATTGGCGTAAAAAATGGTCGACCCAACCAAATCCATAAAAAACAAACATTCCTAAAATTAATACAAAACTAAAAGTAGAAGTAATCATTCCAAAACGTGAATTCGTGCGAAAATACTGCTGTTGATCTGCGTAGGCTTTAGTATCGTATATATCACTTATCAATGCCGGAAGTGGTTGTCGAGAATATCGGATATTTAAAAGTGCCAGATAGCGTTCAAAAGCAAAATCGAGAATTAGAATTATCAGAATTGAATAGAATAAAATTGATACCATCGCCATAAATTGAGTTTTAAAAATTAAATCGTTGCAAATATAGCAATTTCTACTTTTAATTTTCTGTTATTGCCAAAAGAATGTCCAAAAAATGTATCTTTGTGATTAAATTTTTATATTGTTCATTTGATTTTTTTATTTTTTATAATCTACTTATTTTCAATATATTAATTAAAAATAATTCTATTTCTTATCTCTTAATTGTCTATTTTAGAATATTCAAAATCAATTATGTATGAAATCAATTATAAAAATTTTACTTTCCGGAATAATAATCGTTGTTTTCTGGAGCTGTTCACATCATACTGGCACCATTCGTATTGGGGTGCTCAACGGACCTTCGGCAGTCAGTTTTTTACAACTCATGAATCAATCTTCCGATTTTGATGGCAAAAAGATAAAAATTATTCTGAAGAATGAACCTTTACAAATCCAGGCTTTAATGATGCAACATAAAGTAGATTTTGCCATTTTACCAACCATAATGGCTGCAAATTTATATAATAAGGGATTGGATTTCAGAATGGTGGGATGTCCAGTCTGGGGAACATTGTATTTGATGACAAATGATGCAACAAAAGATACAATTAATCAACTTGCTCATCAATCCGTTTATGTTTTTGGACAAGGCGGAACAGCCGACATTTTGATACAACGATTTTTAAAACAAAAGAAAGTTGGTCCGGTAAAAATTGAATATTCTTTAAACTCTAACAATGAATTGACTCAGGCTTTATTACAACGAAAAATCAAATTTGCCATCGTATCGGAACCTTTAGTTAGTTTGTTGTTGACCAAAGACTCATCAATCAAAATTGTACAGAAATTAACGTGCGAATCATATTTTGATAATTTTAATAAAAACATTTTCGTACAAACGGCATTTTTAGTAAGTAGCCGATTTTCAGACAAATATCCATCTCTTGTAAATCAAATATCAGATGCTTATGCCAATAGTTGTAATTTTGTTAATGAACATCCTGACAGCACAGCCCATTTAATGCTCTCTAACCTTTTGTCGCCCAATATCAATGCAGCCAGGGCTTCAATTCCACTATGTAATATTCATTATATCGCTGCTTTTGCTCTTCAACAAGAAGTATTTCGATATTTGAATATTTTCTATAATTTTAATCCAAAAAGTATCGGAGGTAAAATGCCTGATCAAAATTTCATATATCAGGTTTATTGATTATCAAATCATTACAAAATGAAAATCCCATTTAAAATTGATAAACATAAACTGATTCCGACCTTGGTTGCATTGATATTTTTATCAGTTGCATGGCAAATTTCAGCCATAGTCATTGGGTTTCCAAATATTTTTCCTTCATTTTCGGAATTGCTGGTACAGGTATTTTTACTTTTATGCTCAAAATTCTTTTTAGTTACAGTAATGAGTACTGTATTACGTGGGTTTTTAGG
>JAJYBB010000012.1 GCA_021779195.1 Bacteroidota bacterium
GCAGGTGATTTTGCAGGTGAGAAAGGAATGGTCAATATTGAACCGTGCTAATAGTAGTCAGTTGCAAACTGCATTGGTTTTCAGTCCAAGTTACGCTTCGCTAAACTTGAACTAAGCAGCAGACTACAAACTTGGAACAAATAGGGGAGAAAGGAATGGTCAATATTGAACCGTGCTAATAGTAGTCAGTTGCAAACTGCATTGGTTTTCAGTCCAAGTTACGCTTCGCTAAACTTGAACTAAGCAGCAGAGTACAAACTTGGAACAAATTGGGGGTTGACAGATTTCTTTTACGAAGTTGATGAATCGGATTATATTTATATATTTGTCGACTCTTTGAATGTTCATTCAATACTCAGTCTACAAGTTTGGAAATAGATATCCCTATTATTTTAATCCCAACGAAATCAATTTTATGAGGAAATATTTTTTTAATTTAATAGTCGGTGGCTTTATTGTGGTAGTTTCGACTACTTCGTGTAACCGTCAGAAGAGTTCTCTAATTACTGGCGATGCACTGGCTGCTCACATTAATTCCACCATAAAACCGGGTGATGATTTTTTTGACTATGCCAATGGCAAGTGGTTTAAACAAAATCCTATTCCTGCCAGCGAGCAAAGCAACGGGATATGGCAATTGATTCAGGATACCATTAATGCGCAGGTACGAAAGATCTGCGAATCGTCGGCAGCAATACAAAATACGGAAAGGGGAAGCAACAAACAGAAAATTGGTGATTTCTTTTTTTCAGGGATGGACAGTACGTTGTTAAACAAAGAAGGAATCAACGATTTGAAAACCGATTTTGCTGCCATTGATAAAATCACTGATCTGAAAGGCATGATGAATGAAGCTGCCTATATACATTCAGTTTCATCGTCGCCATTGTTCAATTTTTATGTTATACAGGATGATAAGAACAGTAGCAAATATGCCATCTATATCGGTCAGGGCGGATTAAGCCTTCCCGACCGAAATTATTATTTTGATACGGATGCAAAAGCCAACACTATTCGTGAAAAATTCGTTGTGCATGTCGCGAATATGTTTAAAATAATGGGATATACTGAATCCAATGCCAAACAAGCAGCTGCTACATTAATGGAAATGGAAACAGTTCTTGCCAAAGCATCACGTAAACGCGAAGATACCCGTGATCCGAATACGAATTATCATAAAATGTCATTTGCTGCATTGATAGCTTCCACCCCTAATATTGACTGGAATGTTTTTATGAAAGGAGTAGGATTGACAAAAGTGGATACTGTAGTGGTGGCACAGCCTGAATTTCTGACTGCACTCAATGGCTATCTTAAAAAGTACACAATTAACGACTGGAAAAATTATTTGAAATTTCAGATGCTTGATGGACTGGCATCTTATATGGACAATAAAACCTATCTGGAACATTTTAATTTTTATACAACCACTTTACGAGGTGTAAAAGAGCCGAAACCCCGTTGGAAACGCGTGGTGGAACAAACGGATGGATCGCTGGGCGAGCTGATAGGACAAGTGTATGTAAATGAATACCTGCCGAAAGGAACCAAAGAAAAATTGTTGGAAATAGGCAATGCAATCAAAACAGTATTTGCTGAACGGATTAAAGCGCTTGATTGGATGAGTGCTACCACCAAAGAAAAAGCGTTGAAAAAACTGAACGCAGTGATAATGAAAGTGGGCTACCCTGATAAATGGAAAGATCTGAGTGGCATGGAAATAAACCGCAATTCGTATGTAAAAAACGTGATGAGTGCCAACAAGTGGGAATTCAACTACATGATTCAGAAATATGGTAAACCTGTCGATCGAGCCGAATGGGATATGCAGCCACAAACCTACAATGCCTATTATAATCCTTCCAACAATGAGATTGTCATTCCGGGTTGTAATATTATTGTTCCGGGATATGAAGGTAAAATGGCTGATGATGCCCTTCTGTATTCAATTATTGGTGGAACTTTTGGACACGAGATCACACATGGTTTTGATGACCAGGGCTGTAAATACAATGAACTTGGTAATCTCAGTAATTGGTGGACTGCCGATGACAGCAAAAAGTTTAACCTGAAAACAAAAATGATTGTAAAGCAATTCAATGACTATGTGGCTGTGGATAATTTGCATATCAACGGAGAACTGACACAGGGAGAAAACATTGCCGATCTGGGTGGAGTTATTATGGGATTCGAAGCATTTAAAAAAACAAAACAATTCAAAAACAATGAATTGATTGCCGGATTGAACCCGAGTCAACGGTTCTTCCTTGGTTATGCCTTGGCGTGGATGGTCAATATGCGTCCTGAAGCCATTGCTACTCAAGTAAAAAGCAATGAACATGCTCCCGCAAAATGGAGGGTTATCGGACCATTGTCAAACATGCCCGAATTTTATTCTGCTTTTGGTGTGAAACAGGGTGATAAAATGTGGCGTCCGGATAGTTTGAGAGTGAAAATATGGTGATTAAGAATAAAAAAATGAATCAGTTGTAACTGCCGATACCAGAGGAAATAAAATATAAATGAATTTATGTTTTTAAGTGAAAATAGCGGGAAAGAAGCTTTATTACTCATTGATATTCAAAATGATTATTTTGAATATGGGACTATGGAGCTTATTGGTCCCGAAATAGCTGCTGATAATGCAAAAGTAATTTTAGATAAGTTTAGAAGCAAAATGTTACCGGTCATCCACATTCAACATGTTGCAACAAAGTCAACTGCCACCTTCTTTCTGCCCGGTACAAAAGGTGCTGAAATCCATGACAAGGTAAAACCGCTTCCTACAGAAAAAATTATTATAAAGCATTACCCTAATGGTTTCTTAAAAACAGAATTATTGGACTATCTGAAAAAAAATAATATAGACCATCTGGTGATTTGTGGCATGATGACTCACATGTGTGTTGACGCAACAACCCGTGCAGCAAAAGATGTTGGATTCAATTGTATCCTGATCGAAGATGGTTGTGCAACAAAAGACCTTGTCATTCATAACGAAACTGTAAAATCTAAAGATGTGCAAAATAGTTTTTTAGCAGCTTTAAGTTCGACTTACGCCACATTAATGACTGTGAGTGAGTATATGAACCAAAAATAAAACTTACCATTCAATTATTCTTTTTTAATCTGCTCTTTTTGCCGATTTGAAATGCATTAAAAGATTTTTCTTATTTTTTTTAAATCAGCCCTTGATTTTAGCTTCAATTTCAAGCTTCAATTTTTAACTTTAGCTCTTCCTTTTTAATTAGCTTCTGTAGTCATAATGAATGTGTACGTTGCTTCGATATCAAAGGCAAGTATAAATTAGTTATGTTTTTTGCTAGTTTTACTTGAAAAATTAGTAAATTTAACCATCCTATTTTATTAATCTGTAAATTATTAACTATCATATAAACAAGATTTTACCTGATTTTTTGTTTAGCTTGTAGTGTTGAAATAGGGCAACCCTCAACACTTATTTTTACTTGTAGTATTCTTATTGGGTGAGAAAATTTGTATTCTGCAATTTCGCGATGTTTCTTTGCAGAATTAAATTTAAGCACAATATGATTATGAAAAAAATTATGCTCCTAACACTAACTGTGGCAGCTATTCTTCTTCCAGCTTGCCAATCTTCCATAAAAAATGCTAATGATAGACGACTTGATGCCCGTGTCGATTCGGTTTTAAAATTAATGACAATTGACGAAAAAATTGGACAGATGGTTTTATATTCCAGCGACTGGGATGTTACCGGTCCTTCACTCAATAAGAATTATATAGATGAAATCCGTAAAGGAAATTGTGGAAATATTTTTAATGCATATACAGCTGCTTATACGCGCAAACTTCAGAAAATTGCAGTCGAAGAATCGAGGTTAAAAATTCCGTTGTTGTTTGGTTATGATGTTATCCATGGGCAGAAAACGATTTTCCCAATCTCGTTGGGTGAATCGTGCTCATGGGATTTAGCAGCAATTGAAAAATCGGCACGAGTTTCAGCAGCTGAAGCTGCAGCTTCAGGTATAAATTGGACTTTTGCCCCAATGGTTGATATTTCAGTCGATCCGCGTTGGGGAAGAGTTTCTGAAGGTGCAGGTGAAGACCCTTTCCTGGGCGCAAAAATTGCAGCTGCTCGTGTGCATGGTTTTCAGGGTAATAATTTAGCTGATTCACTTAGTATTCTGGCTTGCGTGAAGCATTTTGCTGCTTATGGAGCACCGCTTGCAGGTCGCGATTATAACACAGTCGACATGTCAAAACGCCAGTTTTTAGATATGTATTTACCTCCATACAAAGCGGGTATTGATGCGGGAGCCATGAGTGTCATGTCAGCTTTCAATGAATTTGATGGTGTGCCTGCAACCGGCAGTCAATATTTACTGACCGATGTGTTGCGTAAACAATTAGGATTTAAAGGATTTGTGGTTACGGATTATACCTCGATTAACGAGATGGTTAATCATGGCGTTGCAGCTAACGAAGCTGATGCCGGCTTGTTAGCTATTAAAGCCGGAGTGGATATGGATATGCAGGGAGGTGTGTATGCCAAATATCTAAAAAATCAATTGGAAAAAGGTTTGGTTTCCGAAAAAATGATTGATGAATCTGTCCGTCGGATATTGAAAGTAAAATTTATGCTCGGTTTATTTGACGACCCATACAAGTATTGCAATGAGGCTCGTGAAAAACGCGAAGTTTATTCAGCCGCTCATCTTCAGGCTGCGTTGGATGTAGCCAAGAAATCATTGGTATTATTAAAAAATAACGATCAAACTTTACCTCTTAATAAGGGTCAAAAATTAGCTGTAATTGGTGAATTAGCTAATTCTAAACGTGATTTGCTTGGCTCATGGAAGGCGGCAGGTGAATGGAACGATATTAATTCCATTTTAGATGAAATTAAAATTTACAACGGAACTACTAAAGTACTTTACGCCGAAGGTTGTAAAAAAATGGGCAATGACCGAAGCGGTTTTCCTTTAGCCTTGTCAGTGGCTAAACAGGCGGATAAAATTATTATGGTTATGGGCGAAGATGCTGGCTGGAGCGGTGAAGCCGCTTCAAGAACAGATATTCGTGTGCCGGGGGTTCAGACTGAATTGCTCGAAAAACTCAAAACATTACACAAACCCATTGTAGTGGTGCTTATGAATGGACGTCCACTTGATTTAAGTCGCGAAAATGATCTTGCAGATGCCATACTCGAAGCGTGGTTTCCCGGTTCTATGGGGGCAAAGGCTGTTACTCAGGTTCTTTTCGGGAATTATAATCCCTCTGGAAAACTGACCATGACCTTTCCGCGAAACGTTGGGCAAATCCCCATTTTTTATTATGAAAAAAATACCGGACGTCCTATCTATTTGCCCGATCCCAAGTATAAATCGCGCTATATTGATTGCCCCAACGATCCGTTGTTTCCTTTTGGATATGGACTGAGTTATACAACATTTGCTTATTCCGAAATCAAACTTTCCAACCATATTTTATCTCCCGATGATAGTATTACAGCGTCTGTAAATGTTACAAATACAGGTACATGCGATGGTGAAGAGATCGTTCAGTGTTATGTTCGCGACTTGGTGGGAAGCGTTACCCGTCCCGTGAAAGAACTTAAAGGGTTTGAAAAAATTGCGTTGAAAGTGGGCGAAAGTAAAGTGGTGAAATTTACAATTACGCCTGACTTGTTGGCTTTTCATCGATTAGATATGACTTATGGTACAGAACCGGGAGACTTTAAACTTTTTATCGGAGGAAATTCAAGAGATGTAAAAGAAACAGGATTTAAGTTAGTTCAATGATTAATAAATACTTAAATGTAAACTTTTCAAACATTTTTTCAAACAAAACTAAATATAAAATCAAGTGCCATTAATTAAACACATATTAAAATCGTCTTCTTTTAAGCCTTTAATGGGATTTTGCGGGCTTTTGTTTTTCGTAAGTTGTATGGCTCAGCAAAAAAATTACGTTGTTCCTTTCGGGCTGAAAGGACAGGCCTATCCTGCGCATGTAGAATTAAACTGGCAAAATCAGCCAGGATTTTTATATGAAATTTACAGATCGAGCGATAATGGAGCCAGTTTTATAAAAGTCGGCGAATCT
Source organism: Bacteroidota bacterium (assembly GCA_021779195.1). Lineage (GTDB taxonomy): Bacteria > Bacteroidota > Bacteroidia > Bacteroidales > Paludibacteraceae > Paludibacter. The sequence goes on from JAJYBB010000012.1 coordinate 6,088, forward strand.
CGATCCAATGCTTTTATGGATTTTTTTTGTAAACCGGTTGCAAAAGTACAATCCTATATTTACAGGATTATACCGAAAGGATTTAATATAAAGAATAGCAACGTCCTGAAGTTTGAGGTTAAAACCGAGATTTTGCCGACAACCGATGATGCACTGTTAGATATGACTCAACGTTACACCACCCGTTATTTCTACGATTTTGCTGATCCGAAAACGGGTATGGCACGCGAACGAAGCAATGACTTGAACGGTGACATTGTTACCACAGGAGGAACGGGTTTCGGCATCATGGCTTTGGTTGCAGGAGCTGAACGTCATTATTTCAAACGTGAAAATGCACTCAACTCTATCAACAAGATTGTCGGGTTTTTAGAAAAAGCTGAACGTTTTCATGGAGCTTGGGCGCATTGGTATAATGCTGATACAGGCAAACCTTTTAATTTTTCGAAGTTTGATGATGGGGGTGATTTGGTAGAAACAGCTTTTATGATGGAAGGGTTGCTTACTGCCCGTGCTTATTTTGAAAATGGAAATGATGATGAACGCTTACTATCAAATCGGATTACTTATTTGTGGAAAACGGTGGAATGGAGTTGGTATACTAATAAAACTGACTCGCTTTACTGGCATTGGTCAAAAAACTATGGATGGAAAATGAATCATCGTATAAAAGGTTACGACGAAACACTGATAACTTATGTGCTGGCGGCATCTTCACCCACTTATCCCATTGAACGAAAGGTGTATGAAAGTTGTTATAAGATATCAAGCTATTATTTGAACGGTAAATCTTATTTCGGGCATAAAATTGCATTAGGAATGGAATTCGGTGGACCGTTATTTTTTACGCATTATTCTTTTTTAGGGTTAAACCCCCATTTAATCAGCGATAATGTAACAAATTATTTTGATTTAAATCGGGAACATGCCTTGGTACAGGTGGCTTATGCCAAACAAAATCCATTGAAGCACATCGGCTATAGTGCCGATTGCTGGGGCTTTACTTCTTCAGATGATCCATTACTCGGTTATACTTCCCATCAGTTGGGAACACGCGATGAAAATGGAACTGTTTCTCCCACTGCTGCTATCTCATCCATTGTTTATACACCTGAAGAATCGTTGGCAGCTTTACGGCATTTTTATTTTGATTTGGGAAAGCAGCTTTTTGGGCGATACGGCTTTTACGATGCATTTAATCTTGGCTTAGTCGAAGGGCAACAAGTTGTTCATAGTTATTTGGCTATTGATCAGGGACCGATTCCTGTTATGATTGAAAATTACAGAAGCGGATTATTATGGAAATTATTTATGAGTAATACTGAAATTCGTTCAGGATTAAAAAAATTAGGTTTTAAAACAAAATACTAACTTGAATAAATGAAATATTATGAGAAAAACAAAATTTTACTTCTTCTTAATACTGCTTTTTTCTGTTCTGGGCACATTGTCTGCTCAAAATTTAAAATTGCAAGGGGTTATTCTCGATAAAGACAACAATGAACCCTTAATTGGAGCCACCGTGATGCAGAAAGGTACCGGTAACGGCACTGCTACTGACTTAAATGGAAAATTCTCAATTTCGGCACCGAAAAATGCAATCTTGATTTTTTCCTACCTTGGTTATACTTCGCAGGAAATTACGATTAAAAACGATGATGATTTAAAAGTTGCATTAAGCACTAATACCAAAATTCTCAACGAAGTTGTCGTGGTGGGATATGGTACCCAAAGAGTTAAAGATATGACCGCCCCAATCTCAACAGTCAAAGGGAGCGATTTAATAAAGCAGATTGCGGCTAATCCCATGTCGGCATTGCAAGGGAAGATGGCGGGCATTCAGATTATAAATAGTGGACAACCGGGCGCTGGACCAAGTGTAAAAATCAGAGGTGTAGGTTCAATAGGTGATTTTGCAAATCCACTTTATATTGTGGATGGGGTTTTTGTTGACAATCTTGATTTCCTCAGTAACAGTGATATAGAAGATATTACCGTGTTGAAAGATGCATCAGCTGCCGCAATTTATGGTGTGCGAGCTGCCAATGGAGTTGTGTTGGTAACCACCCGAAAAGGAGTTAAAGACCATACAAATATCAGTTATGATGGATATGTCGGTGTTCAGATACCAACTAACGTGATGAAATTAAGTAATACAACTCAATATGTAGGGTTGATGAACCAAGCAAACCAAAATACACCCGGTTACATCCCGCTCTCGGTATCGCAATATCCTGCCAGTGTTGATTGGTATAGTCAGTTGCTGCGGAATGCCATTACACATAGCCATTCGCTCGATATTTCCGGTGCTTCGGATCATACGAATTATTCATTGGGTGCTAATTATTTTTACCAAGAAGGAATCATGAAAGCCACCAACGATTATGAACGGTATAACTTCCGTGCCCGCATTGACCAGAAAGTTAATAATTGGCTGAATATCGGCTTTAATGCCATTACTTCAAATTATGTAACCAATTACGCCAACAATGATGCTTTTTTCAAGGCATTTGTCAGTCCTCCGGTATATCCTGTTTATGACAATACTAATGCAGCAGCTTATCCGGTAAAATTCGGATCGCCCCAACAATACGGATTTGGAGCAGTATATGCCAATCCGGTGGCTATTGCATACTACAATAACAATCAGGAACAAGGTTTGAAAACCATTGTGTCGACTTATGCTGAAGTGAACTTAATCCCGAATAAATTAAAATTCAGGACTTCCTATAATATGGATTATAATTCCTTTAAATCACGAAATTATTTACCCGAATATTTAGTTGGCGGTTCACAAGGTCAAAATCAATCCAGTTTAAGTAAAACATTTGGGATCAGCTACAGACATATAATTGACAACTTGTTGACTTATAACAATTCCTTTGGTAAGCATACCTACAGCTTAATGCTTGGACAATCTACGCGGATTGAAAGATCGTACGTAATGACAGGATCTGCATTAAATGTTTCAAATATTGATGAACAATCGCTTTACCTTTCACTGGGTTCAGCTTCCTCTTGGTCGGTTGGCGATATAGGAACGGGCAACAACGTATACGGCTATAACGGGTTATCTTTTTTTACACGTGGCACTTACAATTATGCCGATAAATATTTAGCCACCTTTACATTTAGAGCTGATGGAAGTTCAAAGTACCAACAAAAATGGGGCTATTTCCCTTCAATCGGGTTAGGTTGGATTATGACCGGAGAAAATTTTATGAAAAGTCAATCCTTGTTTGATTATTTGAAATTCAGGGTTAGTTGGGGTTTACTTGGGAACGACAATGTACCTGCAAATTCGGCTGTTATTCTCGGTTCTACAGGTATGGCAAGTTCTTCGGTGTTCGGTAACGATATATTATACGATGGAGTTGGAGCTCAAACCGTTGTACAAAATGTTTTAAAATGGGAAACAGTGGGCGAAGCCAATGTTGGGTTTGATTTTAGCTTGGTGCAGCAAAAACTTTCAGGCGAGCTTGATTATTATAACCGAACGACTTATAATTCCGTTTTTTATGCACCCATTTCATCGGGAGGTGGTACGGCTACATTACTTGGTAACTGGGGAACTGTGCAAAACCAGGGCGTTGAATTAACTTTGAATTGGAAGGATAATATTTCGAAAGATTTGTCCTATAGCATTGGTTTTAACGCAACTACCATTAATAACAAAGTATTAAGTTTAGATAATAAGCGTGATTTTATTCCTGATGGTAACATTCGCGGAAGTTTTACAACCCGTACTGCCGTAGGTCATCCAATCGGCTCTTTTTACGGTTACCAGATTGTTGGAGTTTATGCAAGTGAAGCTGCTGCATTACAAGATCCGGTGAGCCAAATTATTAAAGATGCAGGGTATTTTAAGTACAAAGATCAAAATGGCGATAAGGTTATTGATGATAAGGATAAAGTATACTTGGGAAGTGCTATTCCCTGGCTGACTTCGGGGGTTGATTTTGGTTTAAACTATAAAAACTTGGATGCAAGTGTTACCTTCCAAGGACAATTCGGCAATAAAATTTTGAATGCAAAACGAATGAATCGGGATATTTTCACAGATGGAAATTATGACCTTAATTTTTATCAAAATCATTGGACTACCACCAATAAATCCAACATTTATCCATCGGCTGAAGCTTATAACACTTCGTTTATTCAACAAGCTAATACTTTCTTTGTTGAAGACGGGTCTTATATCCGGATTCAAAATATCCAAGTTGGATATAATTTTAACAAAGTAAGGGGTATCCAGAATCTGCGTGTTTATTTATCGGCACAAAGGCCATTTACCTATTTCACTTACCAAGGATTTACACCCGAAGTGAGTGGCGGACCTACGACAAACGGTATTGATACCAATACTTATCCCATGCAGGCAATTTATTCAGTCGGTTTAAAACTTAACTTCTAACATCAAGTCCTTATGAAAGTCAAAATATTATTTTTAATTGTAAGCTCCTTGTTCATTGCAGGTTGTAGCGACTTCTTAAACATTAGACCGGAGGGAACAGTTCCTTCCGCTGGATTGGACCATACCAAAGCCGAAAATATTTTTAAACCGCTTTCGGCAGCTTATGCGAGTTTGCGTGATTGGAATGCCCATGCCTTTCCGTATATCTGCGGTTTTGAAATAACATCGGATGATGCTGACAAAGGAAGCTCACCGGGCGACAATCCCGAAGCACTTCAAATGGATCAATTCACTTATACTTCTACCAATAGTTTAATCGGTAGCTTATGGACAGGATATTTTAATATCGTGAGTTCAGCAAACAATGCTATCGGAGAAATGCCATTGTTTGAAGCTGCTATGAACGCTGAGGTGAACAAAGCGTATGCCCGGCAGTGTAAGGCTGAAGCCAAAGTAATTCGGGCTTATGCCTACTTTAATCTGACACGCGCTTTCGGTAGGGTGCCAATTATCGATTCGATCATGACTTCGCAACAGCTTTCAGCTCTTAATCAAGCAACGACTTCAGCTCTTTATCAATTTATTGAAAGAGATTTAAAGGAAGCCATACCCTATTTGCCCGGATCGTACACGAAAGATTTTGCCGGACGGTTTACGAAATATACTGCTATGGCTTTAAAAGCTAAGGTACATATGTATCATGCCTCTCTTGAAAATCCCGTGGCTAATTGGGATTCAGTGGCTGTGCTCACTGATCAAATTATGGCTTCAGGACAATTTGATTTATTGTCCGATTTCCGATCAGAATTTTCGATGGACGGTGAAAACAGCAAAGAATCGTTACTCGAAATTCAGAGTTCGTCATTGGGAGCTTCCACAGGCGATTCCTATCCTTATGTGGAATATGCTTATGATCAAGGTCCGCGAAATAACTCACCTTCGAATATGCAAGGTTGGGGTTTCTGTACACCTAGTGATAAACTGATAGCATTCTTTAATCTGAGGGGTGAAACTGAACGGGCAAAGGCAACTTTTTTGTACAGAGGAACTAAAACTCCTGAAGGCGACAGTATAAAAATGACTTGTACCAATCCCGTGTATAATGGTAAAGTGTACACACCATCATCGTATAATAAATGGAATTACAATGGGTATGGTTTCGATCACAATATCCGTATAATTCGTTATTCAGATGTATTGTTGATGTTTGCCGAAGCTAAAGTGCACGGTGCTATGGATGGAAATACAAGCGGGTTCTCGGCTCTTTCAGCTATAAACAAGGTCAGGGAAAGAGTAAAATTACCTGACTTAGGTGTGGTTTCCCTTCAAAATATTTGGGACGAACGCAGGGCTGAATTTGCATTGGAAGAAGACCGATTCTTTGATCTGATTCGTACCGGACAAGCTCCAGCCGTATTAGGCAGTAAAGGTTTTGTTGCCGGTAGAAATGAGGTGTTCCCTATTCCAAATAATCAATTGCAATTAAATATTCACTTAACTCAAAATCCAAATTATTAATTAACCAACAAAATTATGTATCAAAAAAAACAACTCAATCTCTAATTTTAAAAAAAAGTAATTGTATGAAAAAAACTAATTTTTATGGCTTAGCAGCCTTTGTAGCCCTTTCCCTGGGCGTGTCCTTCTCATCATGTACGACGAAAGTTGACCCGAATGCAGGGAAAATTGATCCTTCAACCATTGCAACTTCTGATTTGGTCGCTTACTTCCCGTTCAATGGAACTGGGAATGACTCTATTACCGGCTTAACTCCTACAGCAAAACCAGGGGTAACTTATGTTACCGGCCGTCGTGGCATGGCTTTCAAAGGAGCTGATAATGCCTATTTTCTGTACAATCTACCCACTGGAAGTAAACTTAAAACACTGAAAGCATTTTCTGTAGCGATGTGGTTAAATGAACCTCAAATACCAAACGAACAGTCTCCCGTGCCTATCATTATGCAAATCGGTAATGATGATGATTATTTCTGGGGCAATCTAACATTGACTCAAGATCGTATGGGATCGGCATCGGCTCCGATTGATTCACTTAACTTAAAAGCTGTATTTCACAGTCAGACTGCTGTATGGCAAAACCAATTTGTCAATTTCCCGAATCCTGCTTTACAGGCATCGAAATGGATACATTTGATTTTCGAATACAACAATGTTACTTCGTCATTTAATGTATATGTAAATGGTGTCTTATTGACTGGAGTATTGGCTTCGAAATGGACTCCACGCTATGCAGATGTTGCACCAGCAACCGGCGTTCAACCTCCTTTTGGAGATATGGTTTTCAACAAAGCAAATACGTTGGTGTTTGGCGGATGGTTGACAAAAATTCTTCAGAATCCGCCTGCAACTGATACTTGGATGGGTTGGTTTAATGGCACTATGGACGAACTTCGTATTTACGACAGAGCACTTACAGGTACTGAAGCTAAAAATCTTTACGATGCAGAGGTAACACAGTTAAACAAATAGTCATGATTTATTAGGGGTGAAAAATTTTAATTTCACCCCTAATATTAACTCATTTATTATGAAAAACACCCAATTCATTGCTCTAATCTTCACAACTCTTTTTTTATCTTGTAAATCGGTTTCTGAACCGCAACTTCAAAACACCATTATTCAGTCGGTTAGTATTAATGGAACATTGGTTGCTACCGGAGGAAGTGTTTTTGAAGTTCCCGTCGATTCGGTTGTTTTTCATGTCGTTTTCTCTCACAATATCGATACGCATAAAATCAATCCCGACTATTTAAGTATCAATAATCAAATTGATACCAGCTTTGTTATACTCCCCGATACCAGCAAAAATAGCCTGTCCTTTAAAATCAGTAAGAAACTATCAAATTATACTTCCTATGTATTGTACTTTACTTCAGGAAGTAATTTGGGTGTGAAATTAATCGATTCGTATTTTTATACGTTCATAACCCGACTGGATACTACGCCCAAATTCCCCCGCATTTCCGATGATAGCCTATTAACCTTGGTCCAAAAAAAAACCTTTGATTATTTTTGGAGTTATGGGCATCCTGTTTCGGGCTTAGCGCGTGAACGACTCGGTGCAGGCGAAACCGTAACCATGGGAGGTTCGGGCTTTGGTATTGCGGCTATTCCCGCTGCTATTGAGCGAGGTTTTATAACCCGTGTGCAGGGATTTGAGCGATTAAATAAAATTGTAAACTTTCTGAATGCTCCAACTACTGATAAGTTTCATGGTGCTTTACCTCATTGGATGAATGGGTCTACCGGCAAGGTAATTCCGTTCGGCTCTAAAGACAATGGAGCCGATTTGGTAGAAACAGCTTTTATGATGGAGGGTTTATTAACTGCTCAACAATACTTTAAATCTGGTACGGCTGATGAACAAATTATGTGTGCTAATATCGACACCCTTTGGCGGAAAGTGGAATGGACATGGTTTCAACAAAACGGGCAACAACAGCTTTACTGGCATTGGTCTCCAACTTATGGTTGGGATATCAATATGGCTATCAAAGGTTGGAACGAAGCTTTGATTATTTATGTATTAGCGGCATCTTCTCCTACATATCCTATTGCTAAATCGGTTTATGATAACGGATGGGCTCAGAATGGAGCCATCCGAAACGGAAAAACTTTTTACGGAATCACCCTTCCCTTGGGTGAGGATAAAGGAGGTCCAATGTTTTTTGCCCATTACTCATTCTTAGGACTTAATCCCATGCATCTTTCGGATGCTTACGCCAATTATTGGCAACAAAACACGGCTCATGCGCAAATCAATTATCAATATTGCGTGGCAAATCCGCGAAAAAACTTTGGTTATGGACCGAATTGCTGGGGCTTGACTGCCAGTGATATACTGAATAGCTATTCGGCTTCATCACCAACCAACGATGGTGGAACGATAGCCCCTACGGCTGCATTGGGCTCTTTTCCGTATACACCTAAAGAAAGTATGCAGGCGTTGCGGTTTTTTTATTATGTGTTAGGGGATAAACTCTGGGGACAATATGGATTTACGGATGCTTTTAATTTGAATCAACATTGGTTTGATAATGCTTATCTGGCTATCGACGAAGGTCCTATCGTGGATATGATTGAAAATTACCGTACCGGTTTACTCTGGAATTTGTTTATGCAAAATCCAGATGTCCAAAGAGGTCTTACCCGTCTTGGATTCACGTATTGACATTGATAGGGTGCTGTTTTCGTTGCTCTTTTTGATGTTATCATTGCGAAAATCAGCTAAATGCATTCGCTGTTTTTTAGGGAATAATGTGTTAATGATTTTTCAAATTAGAAGTTATCCATTTCCGATTTCGTGAGTGGATGTGTGCATGCCTATCGATGTGGAATTGATTTCAGAAAATTTCACCAAAGAATACGCCTCAAATAACTACACTTTTTTTATCCGACTGAAATGATTAATTTTGCGCTTTCTTTTTGTCGAATTTAAAATGATCCCTTTTCTTTTTTTAAATTGTAAATAGTGCTCTGATCATTTGAAAATGTACTGATTTGAAAATTTGAAAATTTTAATTAGTAAAGTTATTAATTAAAGTTAACACTTTGCTACTAAGCGAACATAACTGTAGTTTAATGCCTCTTAATCGTCTTTTCGGAACATAAAAACAACCCACATGAATTTATCCTTACTGACAGCCATTTCGCCTGTTGATGGTCGCTATCGGACCAAGACTGAACCTTACGCGGCTTATTTTTCTGAATTTGCCTTGATGCGTTATCGTGTTAAAGTCGAAATTGAATATTTTATTGCCTTATGTGAAATTCCGCTTAAGCCACTCGAAACGATTTCGGTTCCGGTTTTCCCGCATCTGCGTTCGGTTTATAATGACTTTTCGGAGCAGGATGCGCTTCGTGTTAAAGAAATTGAGAAGGTTACCAATCATGATGTAAAAGCCATTGAGTATTATATTAAAGAAAAGTTTGATGAACTTGGGTTAAGCTCTTTCAAAGAGTTTATCCACTTCGGACTGACTTCGCAAGATATTAATAATACTGCTGTGCCTTGTTCAATTAAGGATGCGTTGGAGCAGGTTTATTATCCCGAGATTGATCTACTGGTACAGGAGTTATCCCATATGGCTGACACATGGCGAAATGTAGCTATGTTGGCAAAAACTCACGGGCAGCCCGCTTCGCCTACGCGTTTGGGAAAAGAAATAATGGTTTATGTTAGCCGGTTACAACAACAGTTGCGATTACTCCGGATTACACCGCAATCCGGTAAGTTTGGCGGTGCAACCGGTAATTTTAATGCTCATTCAGTTGCCTTTCCAGCGATTAACTGGAAAGATTTTGCCACTACGTTTTTGTTCGAAAAATTAGGCATTGAACGTGAACCCTGGACAACTCAGATTTCAAATTACGATAATTTAGCTGCTCAGTTTGATGCGCTGAAGCGTATCAACACAATTTTAATTGATTTTTGCAGGGATATATGGACTTACGTATCGATGGAATATTTCAAGCAACGCATCAAAGCCGGTGAAGTTGGTTCATCGGCTATGCCTCATAAGGTAAATCCGATTGATTTCGAGAATGCTGAAGGTAATTTAGCGATTGCCAATGCTACTTTTGAATTTCTATCTTCAAAATTGCCTGTTTCGAGATTACAACGCGACCTGACTGATAGTACCGTGTTGCGAAACATCGGTGTCCCGTTTGCACATACGCTGATTGCATCTCAAAGCATACTGAAAGGGTTAAGCAAATTATTGCTCAACGAAACTGCTATTTATCGTGATTTAGACAATACTTGGGCGGTAGTAGCCGAAGGAATTCAAACCATTTTGCGCCGCGAAAGCTATCCCGAACCATATGAGGCATTGAAAGCATTAACGCGTACCAACGAAGGAATTACCGAAAAATCCATTCATAATTTTATAGACACCTTGAATGTGAGCCAGGCTGTTAAAGAAGAATTGCGACGCATTACGCCAAGAAATTATACGGGAATTTGATGTCCGTATTGCAATGTGTTTTAGGAAAATCAGGATGAATTTTTTTCACTTTTAAATGGATAAAAAGTGTCGGCCTATCTGATTTTTTAACAGAATGAAAAATTGAACTGTGTTGATTCTTGATTCATTATTTTTGATTTTACCGTTTGCTGATAATATGAGTATCCGTTTTGACACCTACTTTATTTTTCACAATACTTGCAAACGACCGTCCTCGTGCGGTGAGCCGAAAAATGGAAAGCAGTAGGCGTAGAAAATTTTTCTGTTTGAGTCTCGATGTATTCCGTCGAGGTGAGTATAACAGTTTTCAGCCTCCAAACGACTCATTTTTCGAGTGAAGCATGCAAACCCTTTTTTCCGCTGTTCCATCTCCATTTGGAGAGGGGAACCGAAAATTGGGTGTGGTCTCTTAAACTTTTTTGTTTTGTTTTTTGGTTCAAGCCAAAAAATGAGGGGGGGGGTAAAGGCGAAGTCCCTGATATTCATTTTTTTATTGACAAAGGTATTAGAACGGATCATCATTCATATAAATTTCCAAGGAATGTTTAAATTTTTATCGTTGCTAAAGCGGTTTGTTCCGCCTTATAAAAAATACGTGTTGTTGAGCTTTTTGTTCAACTTGCTTTCCACCATTTTTAGTTTATTCTCGTTTGCCGCCATTATTCCGGTTTTACAAATTCTGTTTGGTTTACAGCATGTTTCGGGCAGCTATCAAATATGGAACTGGAATGATGGTTTTCAATATATTTTGGAAGCCGTGAAAAACAACCTGTCTTTCATGGTGGATCAAATTATTCAATCGGTTGGTGCTCCTACTGCTTTGTTTTATTTGGGACTTTTTTTGACTGTTATGACGGCATTCAAAACCGGAACAGCGTATCTTGGTTCGTATTATATGATTCCGATTCGTACAGGGGTATTGCGCGATTTGCGAAATCAGATGTATAAAAAGATAGTCAGTCTGCCGATTGGTTTTTTTACCGAGGAACGTAAAGGCGATATTATTTCGCGAATGACCGGCGACGTGAACGAAGTAGAGGTTTCTATCATGAGTTCATTGGATTTGATTTTTAAAAATCCCGTAACGATTCTTATTTATTTAATCGTGATGATAAGCATGAGTTGGCAGTTGACACTTTTTGTATTGATTTTGTTGCCTTTCAGCGGTTGGCTTATCGGTAAAATCGGCAAATCACTTAAGCATCGCTCTACCTTAGGACAGGAACAAGCGGGTGAGTTGCTTTCGCAAATTGAGGAAACGTTAAGTGGATTGCGTATTGTGAAGGCTTTTAATGCCGAAGCGAAACTGGAAGCCCGTTTTAGCTTGTTGAATGAGAAACTTCGTAGAACCTATAACCGCGTTAACCGCCGATTTAACCTTGCTCATCCCGTCAGCGAGTTTATCGGAACGATGGTAATTGCCATTTTACTTTGGTTTGGCGGTGTGTTGATTTTGGGACATCACAGCAGCATTGGGGCGGCTGAATTTATTTATTATCTGGTAATTTTTTATAGCATTATTGCTCCTTCCAAAGATTTATCCAAAGCCTCGTACAGTATTCAGAAAGGAATGGCTTCGCTGGATCGTGTGGATCGTATTTTAAATACTGAAAATACCATTCAAGAGCCGTCAAAACCGCTTCCTTTTCCACCTTTTTCGGATAAAATTGAATTTAGTAACCTGAATTTTAAATATGATTCCGAATGGGTGCTTCAACAAGTCAATATTGTCATTCCCAAAGGTAAAACCATTGCGTTGGTTGGTCAATCGGGTTCGGGAAAATCAACGTTATTAGATTTGCTCCCGCGATACTACGACACCACTGATGGCGGAATTTTTATTGATGGTAATAATATCAAAAACTACTTGACACACGATATTCGTTCGCAAATGGGAATTGTAAACCAGGAACCAATTTTGTTTAACGATACTTTTTTCAATAATATTGCTTTCGGGGTCGAAAATGCCACACTCGAGGATGTGATGGAAGCTGCCCGCATTGCCAATGCCCACGATTTTATCATCGCCACGGAGCATGGTTATGAATCGAATATTGGCGATCGGGGTAATAAATTATCGGGTGGACAGCGCCAGCGTATCAGTATTGCCCGCGCTATTCTCAAAAATCCGCCCATACTGATTCTTGACGAAGCCACTTCGTCACTCGATACCGAATCTGAAAAAATGGTGCAGGATGCGCTTGAAAAATTAATGATGCACCGAACTACTTTAGTGGCTGCCCATCGCTTGTCAACGATTAAAAATGCCGATGAGATTTACGTACTTTCCGAAGGTCGCATTGTAGAACATGGCAAACACGACGTTTTGATGGCGATTGATGGTTATTACAAACGGTTATGCGATATGCAGTCGTTTTAATTGCACCCGCTATTTTCCAAGATATATTGGTGAGAATATTAAAGAGTTTGATCAATACCGTCAAACTCTTTTTTTTGGTCTTCATTTTCAGCTAGTTGCATTGTTTGCCAACAACGTCTTTCTCCAAAATCCTTCAATTTATAATCATACCAACATTAATTGATAAATCTTTTTTTATAATCATTGGGGCTTATCCCGAATTCATCTTTAAAATATTTCCTAAAATATTTTGGATCGTTGAAACCAACTTGATAAGCGACTTCATTAACAAATAATTGACTTTTTTCAAGCAAGTCGGCAGCCCTTTTGAGACGAATGAAGCGAATAAATTCGGATGGTGTTTTGTCGGTGAGCGATAGTATTTTTTTATAGAAATATACACGACTCATGCCCATTTCGCGACATAAATCTTCGACGAGAAATTCGCTGTTCGATATATTTGTTTCAACCAGAGCCACCGCTTTTTTTACAAATTTTTCGTCCATCGAAGTAATTTCTACTTCGGCAGTGGTAATTTCCACTTTACGCTTAAATTGTTCGCGTGTTTTTCTTTGGCGTTCTATAATGCGCGAAACTTTGAGCGAAAGCATTTCCATGTTGAATGGTTTGGCTATATAATCTTCGGCACCAGCCTCAATACCTCTGTATTTGTTTTCGTCGCCAGCTTTGGCGGTAAGCAAAATAATGGGTATATGTGAAATCCGAATATCATTTTTTACCAATTTGCAAAATTCAAAGCCATCAATTTTAGGCATCATTACGTCGCAAATTATCAGGTCAGGCATTTTTTCTAATGTAATTTTAAGAGCTCTTTCACCATTTTCAGCTTTCAGAATATGATAACTGTCGGAAAACATTGCTGAAATAAAATTTCGAAAATCTTCATTATCATCCACAACAAGCATAAGCGGAAATTTCGATTTTATTTCTTCTGAAACTTGTGGATTATCCTCCATTTCGTCCGTAGAAGAACATGTAGCATCATTATTTTGAGATATAATTTCTTCCTGAATATGTTGTTTAGCAGGGATATGCACTGTAAATATTGAGCCTTTTCCCGGTGTGCTCTCTACACCTATAAAACCATCATGTAGTTTAACATATTCACTTACAATGTGCAGCCCTACACCGGTTCCGGTTTGATGCCCATTTTCAGGATTTTCAACTCTATAGAATCGTTCGAAAATGCGGTCGAGATCTTTTGCCGGAATTCCGATACCCGAATCGGTAATCGCTATTTTGAGTAATTTTTTATCATCATTAATTTGTTGAATCAAGCTTAGATTCACATCGATTTTTCCATTTTCAGGAGTAAATTTAAATGCATTTGAAAGCAGATTGAAGACAATTTTTTGTAGTTTCTCGGAATCAAACTCCATCCTCAATTCAGCAATGGCAGTCGAAAACGAATATAGAATGCTTTTGCGGTTAGCTAACTCGGTAAACGAATAACAAATATCTTTGATAAAAGAAACTACATCGCCTACCGAGTGATTCAAGGTATCTTTTTGTACATCCAATTTTCTGAAATCGAGTAATTGGTTTACTAAATCGAGCAAACTATTTGCATTTCGGAGTATAATTGACAGCAAATTTTTGTCATCATCCGAACGTGCTTGTTGAAGCATTTTTTCTGCCGGATTGATAATGAGCGTGAGAGGAGTTCGAAATTCGTGGCTTATATTCGTGAAAAATTTAAATTTCAATTCATCCACTTCGTGCAGTTGTTTTGCTTCACGGACCCGCTGAGCATTTTCAAACTCGCGTTTTTGCTTTCGCAGGTTGAAATTTACAATATACCAAATTGCCGCCATTCCTAAGGCAATATAAATAATAATTGCCCACCAAGTCCACCAGAATGGAGGTTGAATAATTATTTCGAGAACAAGCGGAATGGAGCTCCATTTGTTGTCATTGTTGCTTGCATACACGATCAGTTCGTAAGTCCCGCGATTTAAATTTGTATACGTGGCTGTGCCAATATTGTTTTTGGTTGTGGTCCAGTTTTCGTCGAAACCTTTTAGTTGATAGCGGTACCTGTTTTTTTCAGGATGAATATAATTTAAAGCTGAAAAACTGACAGTAAAGTTTTTTTCATCGTAATGAAGTATAATTTTTTTAGTTTTCGAAATGGTTTCATTTAAGATAATTCGTCCATTAAACTTGCTATTGGGCAATATTACTTTATTTCCAATGATAAATTCGGTAAATTTTGGTTGCGGAATTAATCTATTGAAATGAATTGTTTTGGGATCGAACACAGTGTACCCTTTGGTGCAACCAATAAATATTTTTCCATCCTTATCTTTATAAATTGCATTTTGATTGAAGATAGAACCAAGTAATCCATCATTTTCATCGAACGATACAACTGAATAGCTGTAATTTTTGGTTGTTTTATTGAATTTTGTATTAATACAGGCTAATCCGTTACGCGTACCTGCCCATATGTTCCCATTCTTATCTTCAATAAGCGATACAACTTGTTCGCTTGGCAAACCTCCTGATTGGTCTATATAATTAATAACATGCTGCTTAGGATTATAAATGTTTATTCCATTGTCGGTGGCAATCCATATTAAATTTCGGCTATCCACTAAGGTGTTGTAAATTACCAAATCAGAAAGTTTGTTTAATTGCGAATTACTTCTGAAAAGAGGCATGATATTGTTTGAAGATGTATTAAGAATGTCAATCCCATTGGTAGTACTTAAATAAATAATGTTTGCGCTTTTCGAAAACATCGAAAGAATTACATTGGAGGATAAACCGGGGACATTGAAAGTTTGGTGTTTATGAAAAGTTTTACGGTCGGCTTCAAGCTGATCGACACCTCCACCAAGTGTAGCAATCCATAAATTTTGTTTGCTATCTTCGGCTAATCCGTAAATACTTTTATTCGATAGTGAATTCTGGTTTTTAACATCCGGTTCGTATTGAATAAATTTATCGCCAACCATCTGATTTAACCCGCCCAGGAAAGTTCCAAACCACATATTCCCTTTCCGATCTTCGAGCGAAGATATAATAATGTCAGAAGAGATGCTCGACGGATCATCTTTCCGATTTTGAAATAGTTTGAATTTTCCTGAACTTTTATCAAGTTTCAACAACCCGCTTCCATTGGTACCAATCCACAAGTTGCCGTATCTATCTTTATACAGTGTATTGCAATCTTTGTTTTCCATCGATAAGTTGTGATAGAAAAATAAAGGCGATTTTTCGAATTTAAACATATCGGGATGATAATAGCAAACGCCATTTTTATATGTGCCTACCCACATGATACCCGTATTATCGCAGTAAAGGCTAATGTCAGAATTTTGGGAGATAGAGTTCTGATTGAGCGGATCGTTCCGTAATGCCGTAATTTGCCCTGAGGTTTTTTCATAAACATTTACACCTCCATGGTCGGTTGCAATCCATATTCGTCCGTTTTTATCTTGGGCAACATCCCTGACAAAATCTGAAAAAATTGATTTGTCGAATGCGTGATGAATGTCTTTTTTGTCTTTGCCAAAATATATCCATTGTGAATTCGCCATATCGTAATAAAGGACACCACGATCGCCTATGCCGGGATAAACCCAAGGGCAACCATCGGAATCGATATAAATATTCTTCTGGATAAAAGCTCCGGTAGCATTTTGAGCGACGTAGTTATTTCGGAAATCTACAGTATGTTGTTTTTCGTTGTATCGTTCAATCAAACCCGATTGGAAAAGTACCCAAATAGAACCCTCTTCAATTTTAAGACGTATGATGATGCCTTTGCTTATTGAATTAGGGGTATCGCCCTGAACAATCTTGAAACATTTTTTTTGATTTATATCATATTTGAAAATCCCATTGTTGGGATCATAAAAATAGAAGTTTTTTTGTTTGTCAATTTCAATAATGGTGGGCAAAAAGTGAATTCCTAATGGGGAAAGAAGTGTAACAAGGTTTCGGATAAATTTTTCTGTATGGATATCATACATTATGTAAGCTCCGTTTCCTGCGTTAGAAAGCCAGAGATTTCCTTCAAAGTCTTCCTGAATCCTTGAAATTGAATTGAACGATAAACTGGTCGTATCGTTTTTTATCGTTTTGTAAACTATCACTTGATTTCCATCATACCGATTCAATCCGTAATTTGTTCCAAACCACATAAATCCCCTGCTGTCTTTAAAAATACTTTCAATTTGGTTATTCGAAAGTCCGTGGGTGTTATCCAATCGCGAAAAATTATAAAACTCAGCTTTAGAAAGAAAGGAAAAACAAAAAACAAGAAATAGAATTATTTTTTTCATACCCATCGATGATGCATTAGATTTGATGATGCAAAAATAGAAAAATCTCATGGTTATTTACCTGATAAAATGCGTTGTTATCATTCTGCTCCTATTTCAGGAACATTTTACCCCCTTCTGTTATCATTTGTAGCCCTGTAAATGAACATTGTTCCCGATTTAAACCGAAATGGAATAGTAAGTTTGTAATGCCATAAAGGCGATTTTTTTTATCTAATCACTATTAAAAAAATTCATGAAAAGGGATAAATTTATTGTGTTGTTTTTTCTAGTTGCATCGTTGGTAGGATGCAACAGCCTTCCTTTCCAAAAAACTCCTGATAGTATTATTGTTACACTGAAGCATACCCCCGATAATGCTGTAAAAACCATTCGGTTGCAAGTAATAAACAATAATATTATACATGTAACCGCTTCGCCTATCCAAAAACTTGATGTTGATCAAAGTCTTATTGCTAACTTCAAACAGACACAGAAAACAGGATGGAAGGTCAATAAAGAAGGCGATAATCTTGTGCTTCAAACGGCTACGATGAAGGCATTTGTATCCTTGATTACTGGTGAGGTATATTTCGCCGATTTGAAAGGTAAAATGATACTTCAGGAATTGCAGGGAGGAGGAAAGTATTTTCGACCGATAAACATTGACGGAGACAAAGGATATAATATGCGTCAGATTTTCGAATCGCCATCAGATGAAGCAATATATGGTTTGGGTCAGCAGCAATCCGACGAATTTAATTATAAGGGTAAAAACGAAACACTTTATCAATACAACACTAAAGTGTCTATTCCTTTTATTGTTTCAAACAAAAATTATGGTATTCTATGGGACAATTATTCATTGACACGTTTTGGAGACCCTCGTCCTTATTCAAATCTCGATCAATTTAAATTGTTCGACAAATACGGTAATCCAGGAGGGTTTACAGCTACTTATATTATAAATAAAGACCCCAAGAATGTATTTGTTGAACGTCAGGAAAAAACCATTGATTACGAAAACCTGACAACAGTCAAAAACTTTCCCAAAAGATTCCCATTCAACAATGCCGCCATCCATTGGGAAGGTGCGATTGAACCAAATGAAAGTGGAATATACCATTTCATACTTTATTATGCGGGTTATACTAAAGTTTTTTTGGATGATAGTCTGATTGTCCCTCAACGGTGGCGTACGGCGTGGAATCCGAACAGTTATAAATTCACCGCATTTCTTCAACGTGGAAGAAAGCATAAAATATTAATAGACTGGCAGCCCGATGGAGGTATTTCTTATATCAGTTTAAAAGCGTTAAGTCCATTTAAAGATCAGAATAAACTTTCTTTTTGGTCGGAAATGGGGAAGCAGATCGATTATTATTTTATTCACGGAAATAATCCCGATGAAGTGATCAGTGGTTATCGTACCATCACAGGGAAAGCGCAGATCATGCCAAAATGGGCGATGGGATATTGGCAAAGTCGCGAACGCTATAAGTCACAAAATGAATTACTAAACGTATTGCGTGAATTTCACAAACGAAAAATTCCGATAGATAATATTGTACAGGATTGGTCGTATTGGAAAGAAAATGCTTGGGGAAGTCATGATTTTGACCCGGCACGTTTTCCCGATCCGGTGGCTATGGTGAAAGAAGTTCACGATTCAGGCGCTCATATCATGATTTCCGTTTGGCCTAAGTTTTATATCAATACCGAGCATTACAAGGAGTTTGCTGAAAAAGGATGGATGTTTCAGCAAGCAATCAAAGATAGCATACGCGATTGGATAGGAGCAGGGCATATCGGTTCGTTTTATGATGCTTACAGCAAAGGTGCCCGACAGTTATTTTGGAAGCAATTGAATGATAAACTCTATTCAAAGCATTTCGATGCATGGTGGATGGATGCCTCTGAACCAGATATTGAATCTAATGCTTCAATGTCCTATCGAAAACAACTAATGAATCCCACCGCTTTAGGCTCGTCTACGGAATTTTTTAATACCTATGGGCTGATGAATGCCAAAGGAATTTATGAGGGACAACGGGCTACAAATCCAATCGATCGCGTATTTATTCTAACGCGTTCGGGATTTGCAGGTTCTCAAAAATATGCAGCTGCCATTTGGAGTGGTGATATTGGTAGTCGTTGGGAAGATATGAAGGCTCAAATTTCGGCAGGTATGAATTTCTCTATTTCCGGAAATCCTTATTGGACAATGGATGATGGTGGGTTTTGTGTCGAAAAAAGATATGAAAAAGCCAAAGAGGGCAGCGAAGATTTAAATGAATGGCGCGAATTAAATGTGCGTTGGAATCAATTCGGTGCTTTTGCACCTCTGTATCGTTCTCATGGTCAATTCCCTTATCGCGAACCATGGCATATTGCCCCCGAAACAAATCTAGCCTATCCTGCTTTAATATATTATTTGCAGCTAAGATACAAATTGATGCCTTATATTTATTCGTTGGCAGGAAAATGTTATTTTGATGATTACACCATTATGCGCCCTTTAATGATGGATTTTGAGAATGATCGTAATGTATTAAATATTAGTGACCAGTATATGTTTGGTCCGGAATTAATGGTTTGTCCAGTTTATATATACAAAGCTCGTTCAAGAAATGTTTATTTTCCCCAATCTGAGGGTTGGTACGATTTATATGATGGAAAATTTATCGAAGGTGGGCAAAAACTTTCAGTGAATGCACCCTTCAACCGGATGCCTATATTTGTAGCATCAGGAAGTATATTGCCAATGGGGAAAATTATTCAAAACACACAGCAATCTCAAAATAACCTCATCATTTATGTGTATGGTGGTAAAAATGGCAGTTTTACACTGTATGAGGATGAAAATACTAATTACAATTACGAAAAAGGAGCATTTTCAACTATTCAATTTACATTCGATAACCAAACCAAAACTCTCAATATAGGTGCTTGCAAAGGTTCTTTTAAAGGAATGATTAAAAAACACATTTTTAAAATCGTATATATTGATTCAACCCATCCTTTAGGTATTGATAGTGTAAAATATTCCGATAAATATATTCATTACCAAGGTAATAAGGTTTCATTACAATTATAAGATAATACGCGAATAAGATAAATATATTAATTATTAACATTAAATTTAAATGAATTATGAATGAAAATCACGTGATTCAATTTGTTCGACTGACAAAAAAACTGTTGAGCAAATATGTATTTCTTGCAGCGTTGATTAGTTCTTTTGGAACAATTGCTGCTCAAAACACAGATGGCAAAGTTTCAGGTATAGTATTTTCTGAAACTGATGGGCAACCACTTTTCGGCGTAGCTGTAACCGTGGAGGGAACAAATCAAGGAACAGTTACTGGAATAAGCGGAACTTTTACTGTTCGTGCCAATGAAGGTCAGACACTCAAATTCTCGTATGTTGGTTATGAAAGCCAGACAATTAAAGTTAGCGGGGGTTCTGATTTAACCATCAGAATGAAAGAAAACGAAAATACCATGAATGAACTAATCGTGGTAGGTTATGGTGTGCAGAAGAAAAAATTGGTTACCGGAGCTACCTCGCAAATTAAAGGAGCGGCTTTGGCTGGACTGAATACTACTAATGCGCTTCAGGCATTACAAGGGCAAGCAGCCGGAGTAAATATAACATCTGTATCAGGGCAACCAGGCGGCGGTTTTAAAGTAAATATCCGCGGGGCGGGAACTATTGGCAATGCAAATCCGATTTATGTGGTCGACGGCGTGATTACCAGTGATATTACTTATCTGAATAACTCCGATATTGCTTCTGTTGATATTTTAAAAGATGCTGCTTCGTGTGCTATATATGGTATAAATGGCGCTAACGGTGTTGTCTTAATTACAACCAAGGGTGGAAATATAGCAGGTAAAAAAGGAGGGGCAATTTCTTTCGATTCATATTATGGTATTCAAAATGTTGCACGGCGCGTAAATTTACTGAATGCACATGATTATGCTACTTTGCAAAATGAAGCTGCTGTTAATTCTGGTAAGCTTCCGTATTTTACCCAAGATCAAATTAAAGCTCTGGGTTCAGGAACGAATTGGATGAATTATATGCTTTCTAAAAATGTGCCTACCCAAAACTATAGTTTAAATGCCAACGGAGGGAATAGTGCTTCGATTTATTCGATAGGACTTTCGTATACACAGCAGGGTGGTATTGTTGGAGGTGAAAGTCTTTCGAACTACGAGCGATATAACTTCCGAACGAATACAGAACACAAACTTTATGGCGATGTGTTGAAAGTTGGAGAACATATGACTTTTTCATTCAAGAATCAAAAAGGCATTAAAGATGGAAATCAATACAACAACTCATTTAGAAGCGCTTTCTCTACCTCTCCTTTGTTGGCAATGTACGATTCGAAAGGGAATTATCTGAATAGTCAGAATGAAACAATCTACAATGGTGGAGTTTGGTACGATGCAGAAACAAACCCTTATGCTATTATGCAATTGACCAATCAAAATAATTCTAAAACTGAAACTTTAATTGGAGATGTTTATGCAGAATTAAAACCAATTAAAAACCTAACTCTAAAATCATCTTTCGGACTAAATTATTATTCATCAGCTTATCATAGTTATTCTCCTATTTACCCTCATTTGTCGTTGTATTCTTTTAATAATTACGAAAGCATAAGCCAAAGCGGTTCACAAGGTTATACTTGGAACTGGGATAATACAGTTGATTATTTGTTCAATATTAACAGAGTCCATCAATTTGATGTATTAGCAGGTAGCTCTATTCGAAGATTCCAAGGTTCGTGGATCAGTGGTACCAATACAGGAACAACTATTTTCGGGGATTTTGATCATAGCTACTTAAGTACGTCTAATCTGACTAATATTACCATGAGTGCCAGTACGGCTGCTGCTGATGCACAGACTGTTACTCATTCATTATCGTTGACTGGAAATCAGAATGCAGTATATTCACAGGCTTCATTTTTTGGAAGAGTGAATTACAACTATAAAGAAACGTATATGGCATCTGCCATTCTGCGTGCCGACGGTTCAACTAATTTTGCGAAAGGTCATCAATGGGGTTATTTTCCTTCGTTATCGGCCGGTTGGGTTACGAGTAATGAAGCTTTTATGGAATCAACAAAAAATTGGTTGGATTTTTTGAAAATACGTGCAAGCTGGGGCTCGAATGGAAATGATGCTATTGCTGCATTTAATTATTTATCACTTATTCAACTGTCGAATGCGCAATATAATTTTGGGAATGATAACAGTACTTTGACAGCAGGGTCTTATCCTTCGACCATTGGAGTTCAGAATACGAAATGGGAAACGTCGTACCAAACCGATTTAGGTGTTGATGCTCGTTTGCTTAATAGTAAATTTAACGTGAACATCGATTTATATGATAAAACAACTAAGGACTGGTTAATAGCCGCCCCATTATTGGCAACTGCGGGAGTATCTACCAATCCTTATATTAACGGCGGCGATGTAACCAACAAAGGTGTTGAACTTCAATTAAGTTATAACAATAAAATTGGGAATGATTTTGACTATTCTATTAATGCTTCTTATGCATATAATCAAAATAAAGTGAACAATATACCTACTGCCGATGGAATTATTCATGGAGGTTCAAATATACTTTATGCAAATTCCACCGAGTTTTTTCGTGCTTCGGCCGGTGAACCTATTGGGTATTTCTGGGGATATAAGACTGCAGGGATTTTTCAAAATGAAGCTGATGTGATGGCATATAAAAGCAACGGTAAAGTGCTGGAGCCAAATGCAAAACCAGGCGATCTTAAATATGTCGATTTAAATGGAGATGGCGTAATTTCTGATGCCGACAAAACAAACATAGGTGATCCAAACCCACATCATGTCTTTGGGTTGAGCGTATCGTGCAATTACAAAGCTTTTGATTTCTCAGTAACAGCAAACGGTGTAGCAGGAAATAAAATCGTTCAATCATATCGCGATATTTCAGGGCATTATGGTAACTGGACAAATGCCATTTTTGCCCGCTGGCATGGTGAAGGCACTTCCAATACTATTCCACGTTTGACTGAAGACAATTCAAACTGGGCTCAATTTTCAGATTTATATATTCACGATGGAAGTTATTTGAGAATATCGAACGTAACACTTGGATACGATTTTGCCAAGAATATTAAATGGAAATATCTAAGTCAATTCCGTTTGTATGTTGCAGCGGAAAATTTATTTACTTTTACTAAATATGATGGTATGGATCCCGAAATCGGTTATGCAGCAAGCGATGCAGCCGGTGTGTATTCTTTCGGTCAGGGAGTCGATATTGGCTATTATCCACGTCCTCAGACTTTCTTAGTGGGTGTTAATATTAAATTCTAATTATCAAGGAATTATGAAACGATACCCGCTTTGGATGGGAAGCGATTCATTTGACCTTTAAAAACAATTATTTTACACATGAAAACATATAAAATTATAACTCTTGCATTTTTTGCAATGATTGGGTTTAATTCATGCAGCGATTTTTTGACAACTGAATTAACCGATCCTAAGAAAACCAGCGACACATATTATAAAACACCCGATGAAGTGTTTACGGCACTTACAGGATGTTACAATGGACTTGATTTAATTTGGAATAGTGGGGTGGCATTCCCCGTATCGTCGGAAGTGCTTTCTGATAATTGCTTCGGTGGAACGGGAGCATCCGATGGGTATGGTTATCAGATGATGGACGAATTTAATAAATCCGTTTCACCTGCCGATGTTTCAATTTATAGCAATAACTGGAAAGCTTATTATCAGGATATTTACCGTTGTAACGTCTTGCTTTCTAAAATTGATCAAGTTAAATGGGATAGTTCAACTGTGGTAATGAAAAATCAATATGCTGCCGAAGCAAAGTTCATTCGTGCATATTGTTATTTTGATTTGGTTCGAATGTTCGAAAAAGTTCCTCTTGTTACCGTTCCTACACTCGATAACCTGCCTCAATCTGATCCAGCTGCAACTTATGCACAGATAATGACCGATTTGCGTTTTGCCATCAACAACTTGCCATCAACTCCGTATTCATCTTCTACCATTAGCGGAAGAGTTACAAAATGGGCTGCCGAATCAATGATAGCTCGTGTATATCTTTTCTACAGTGGTTATTATGGACAAACTACTATTGCTAACGAAACTGCAGCAACAGCTTTGACGGCGGTTGAGGATGTAATTACTAATAGCGGGCATGGATTGCTGCCCGATTTTACTTCTTTATGGCCTGCTGCATCTGCAGCTAAAGGAATTGCCTATGCAGGGGAAAACAATAAAGAAATTGTGTTCTCAATTAAGTATTCTTCTACTGCCGATTATAACGGGAATATTACAGGGAATACATGGATGGTGATGGAAGGCTTGCGTGAGGAGTCCCATTATCCTTATCAATATGGTTGGGGAGCTTGCACCGTAGATCCGAAATTATATAATGCTTTTGATCCTACTGATTCGCGCAGGTTCGCTTCGATTACTTCGATTGCTGATGAGCATATCGACTTTACAAAAGCAGCAAAAAACCGTGAATATACAGGTTTATATTTAAAAAAATATAGTCCAATGTGCGATAAGAATGGCGTGTCAATAGTTACAAGTTTTATGATTGGGCAGTATCAGGATTATTTCGTGATTCGGTATTCAGATGTACTGTTGATGGCTGCTGAATTGGGAAGCCCTAAGGCACAGCAATACCTGACTCAAGTACGAAACAGAGCCGGTTTGATCACTACTGTTGACCCTACAAAGGCAAATATCCTGGCTGAAAGACGAATGGAATTTGTCGGCGAAGGTATCCGTTACTGGGATTTACTTCGGCAAGGAGTAGCTTCTGCTGCTTCAACTATAGTGGCTAATACTTCATTCTCTTATTTCAGTAATGGAGGAACCGCTCCGACAGCATCTCTACTTCAAACAAATATAACTACAACTCGAGGCTTTCAAAAAATACCCAATGACCAGATTACTTTGTCATCAGGTGTCTTAAAACAAAATGCCGGTTGGTAACATTTATAAACAATAAAAGTAATTTTCTCAAGGAACGAGTCTTGTTTTTGGGACGGGCTCAGTTCTAGGTAACCTTTAAAATAATTATTTCAGATGAAAAACAAATATAAAATATTATCTGCTATCATTGGGATCGCCTCGTTTTTTACGGCTTGTACGCCCAATGATTATAGTTTGGGAGGCTTAATAGGCCAAAGTTCACTTAAATTTTCGGTAACTCCCAATGCTCAAGATCCCAATATGATTATCCTGAAAAGTTTGACTCCAGGAGTTACACCTTTGTGGATTACTCCTATCGGACGTTCGACACGTGTTCAAGATACTGTGAAAATTGCATTCCCTGGAACTTATAAATTTATATATGGTGTTGAAAGTGCCGGTGGTTACGTGCAATCGAAAGATACGGTTATTCTGAATATTACTACCACAAATCTTTCTTATGTTAATGATCCGTTGTGGACCATGCTTTCAGGTGGCGTAGGTCAATCGAAAACTTGGTATTTGGATTTAAATGCAAGTGCAGTTAGTAAATATTTTGCAGGTCCATTGTATTTCTATGGTACTAACGATAGCTGGGAGTCGGTTTCTAATGGAGTTAAAGTTGGTGGCGATTCGTGGAATTGGTGTCCTGATTATCCGGGTAATTCTTGGTTGATGACTGCTGCCGATTTTGGTTCGATGATTTTCGATCTTATCGGTGGCGCCCACATAACGGTTGATCACAAAACCATTCCTGCTCGTGGAGTTGAACATGGCACTTATATGTTGTTTCAGGATTCTCATACCCTTCAACTTACCGATGCTGCCATTTTGCACGATACGGGACGTGATGGTGTTGTTTTGAAATGGGGTGATATTAAGGTGCTTTCGCTTACAGATAACACAATGCAATTGGCTGTTTTGCGCGATAATTCGAGTGAAGGTAAATGCTTGTTATGTTACAACTTTATCAGTAAAGATTATTCTGATAATTGGGTGCCTAAAACGGTAAGTTATGGCGAACCAATCAATTCAAACGTTACTCAGACCGACCTTGTCGGTACTTGGCGTTATAGTACGGTTTCTCAAAACTGGGTTGGATGGGAAGTTCAAGGCTCGGGCAAAGGTGGTTCTCAGTTAAATAATTGGTTTACTCGTGCTGATATGGTGAAAGATTTATTGAGCTGGGGAGCGACCGATCCGGCAACTACTTTTGCTAATGCCGATCAAAATCTATATACTTTCAATGCTAATGGTACTTGTACCTTGAATGGCATTGCTAACACCTATACTGTTGCGAATGGAGTTATTTCTTTTGGTACTCCTCTGGCTGGAACTGAATGGAGTTTGGTTTGGATTTCACTTACAGGCTCTTCGGTCAATGTGCTAAATGTAACTTCCATTGGTACAACACCATATACCAGCAACGGTATTTGGCTTGGTATCAGGAATGGCACTAAAAACGAGGATCAGGCTATCCATTTGGTTAAGCAATAATTTTTTATGAATATTTTATATAGAAGAGACATTTAATTTTGTCTCTTCTATATCTTTTTACGAAATTAAAATCATTTATGATTCATCATTGTCGGTTATTTTTGATTGTTTGTTCAATAGCTTTCTTTTCAATTTCGTGTAAGGGTAGATATCCTATCTTTACTCCAACTGGAACTGATTCTATTATTTCTGTATTTAAAGTTTCACCTGACTCTGTCAAGTTTGATAAATTGGGCGGTAACGATACATTAAAAGTTAGAATGAATGGAAAAGGTTGGACGGTATTGTCTAATCGGGACTGGTGCACCGTTTCAAAAACTGGATCTGCCTCTGATAGCGATCAGGTGATTGTTTCAGCTTCTGCAAATTCTACCGGTCTTGCACGCACTGCTTCTCTTTCATTTGTAATGGATCAAAAGAAATTAATTACTGTTATTATATCTCAGTCTGTTGGCGGTAGCCTGTACCCCGATTATTCTAGTCCTACTATACCCGATTCAACTGGAATGTCGGAGAATGCAAGGTTACTTGTACATCAAATTTTCGCAGGATGGAATTTAGGCAATGCTCTTGAAGTGCCTGGCAATGAAACAGGCTGGGGGAATCCAAAAACGACTCAAACTCTGATTGATTCTATTAAAGCTACGGGTATTAACGCCATCAGAATTCCTTGTGCATGGGATAGTTACATTGAAAATGCTGCTACCTGCAAATTAAAAGATTCCTGGCTTCAGCGCGTCAAACAAGTGGTTGATTATTGTTATAAAAACAATATGTTCGTTATTATCAATATTCATTGGGATGGTGGTTGGCTCGAAAATAATCCCACTTATGCCAAGCAGGAGGCAGTGAATGCAAAACAAAAGGCGCTTTGGGAACAAATAGCTGTGTATTTCCGAAATTATGACGATCATTTGATGTTTGCAGGAACAAATGAGGTACATGTCGATTATAATACCCCTTCAGCTGAGAATATTTCAGTTCAACAGTCATATAATCAAACTTTTGTAGATGCAGTTCGTTCGACGGGAGGACGCAATGCCTATCGCAATTTGATTATTCAATCCTATAATACCAATATTGGTTATGCTATTTCCTATCTGAAAGTTCCTGTTGATAAAATTATGAATAAGCTCTTAGTAGAGGTTCATTATTATGATCCATGGGATTTTTGTGGTGATAATGCGAGTAACATTTATCTTTGGGGAAAAGCTTTTGCTCAATTTGGTTCAATTTCATCCTGGGGACAGGAAGACGGGTTGAATGAGCAATTTAAAAGCATGAAAACTAATTTTGTCGACAAAGGTTTTCCTGTTATACTTGGCGAGTTTGGCGCTATACGCCGATCATTACTTGCTGGAACAACTTTAAGCAATCATTTGGCTTCTAGGGCTTATTATTTCGAATATTTAGCACAGCAAGCAAAAACCTATGGAATTGTTCCTTTTGTTTGGGATAATGGTAATACAGGTAATAACGGAATGGCTATGTTCTACCGCTCGACAGGAGCGGTTTTCGATCATCAAGCCTTGAATGCATATTTAGCCGGAGCTTCAAAGGGCATTTATCCTTTTTAATTTGACAATTTTGAATAATCAATAATTTTGAAATTGATACGAAGA
Organism: Bacteroidota bacterium; assembly: GCA_021779195.1. GTDB lineage: Bacteria > Bacteroidota > Bacteroidia > Bacteroidales > Paludibacteraceae > Paludibacter. Next base: position 34,280 of record JAJYBB010000012.1, read on the forward strand.
AATTTTATGAGAATATCATCCTTTGAATGATCTTTTACTGACGTTTGAAGGAAATTTATAGTTCAACATTTGATTTTATCGTGTATTGTCGAATTACAAAAATTTCATTTAACTTTAAATGATTTATTAATTGTTTTCTTTAAATTTGCTTAATGTTAAATCTCCTGACAATGTGAATTGAGAGGAGATTTTTTTTCTAACGTTGACAAAGCGGCACCAATATAATTTTTCCTGCACGCATACACTACATCTTTTACTCTGTTCACTATCTTTTTTTTGTTTTAAAATCTCCGATTATTAGCTTCGAAGCCCTTTGATTGTGATATAAAATTTTTCATCTCGATTCTCTAATAACAATTTCTATTGCATTATTTTAGCAATGCATCAATTTTATCAGTCATTTTATTAAACTCTATTTGGTCGAACAAACGGGTGAGGAAAACAATTTTACCTGATTTATCGATAATTACGTTGCGGGTGATTCCTGCATCACGTTCGGCATACAATGTGAAAATGCGGGCTTTGGGATCTAATCCTATGGGATAACTGATGGGAATAGACTTTGCAAATTTTAAAACGGTTCCAATTGGTTCGTCGCGGTCGATAGCCATCAATACAAACGTTGGGTTTGATTTATGTTTTTGCCAGATATCCCTTTCGATAAATGGCATTTCCTTCCGACAAACACTACACCAGCTGGCTGTAAATTGAAGCATTACCACTTTTCCTTTTAAATCGGAAAGTTTCACTGTTTTACCATTGGTCAGTTTCATGCTAAAATTAGGGGCTTGTTCACCCATTTTTACTAAATAGGCACTGTTATCCGCTTTTTGAGCAAAACCAGTAAGTGATAGCGTTAAGGCAAAGAATGCAATTGTTTTTTTCATATTTATCTTAATTTAAAAAACCGATACCGAACTAAATCCGAACCGGTTTTCAAATGAAAAGTTATTTTGAAAATTTAAAATTGAAACCAATCAAATATTTACATAAATTTGATATTTCAATCTATTTCTTTATCAAATTTCCCATTGTTCTAGAGTTGCAATCAAATCATCGAATGTTTTAACTTTCGATTTGGCTTTCACTTGTTCGATTTGGCTTTCAACTGCATCGTCGTAAGTTTCGTCCTCCACATCACGTATCACACCCATGGCAATTGGCATTTCTGGGCCTTCCATCAACGCTAATTTCATGTGCATAGTGGTGTCAGTACATTTGGCATCATGTATCAAAATGTCGTCTTCGGTAATGCCATTTTCGCCAATATTAACGACTTTCAGGTTGAAACCTGAAAGGATTAATCCCTTATTGTTGTCTTTGCCGAATATCATTCGTTTCCCGTGTTCCAATACGATAATCCGATCGGCTCGGGTTTCTTTCTCAGCAATCCATGCATGTGCCCCATCGTTGAAAATCACGCAGTTTACGAGGCATTCAACAATCGAAGCGCCTTTGTGATTTGCAGCGGCAAGCATGGTCATTTGAGCTGTTTTCAGATCCACATCGAGTAATCGTCCAAAAAATGTACCCCGCGCCCCCATGGTTAATTCAGCGGGACGGAAGGGACGTTCAACTGTGCCAAAAGGAGAAGATTTGGTAATATATCCTTTTTTTGTGGTAGGAGAATATTGTCCTTTGGTTAATCCGTAAATTTGATTATTAAAAATCAAAACATTGATATCTACATTACGACGAACGCTGTGAATAAAGTGATTTCCACCAATCGCTAAACAGTCGCCATCACCGGTAACCTGCCAAACGGTGAGTTTTGGGTTAGCCACTTTCACACCTGTAGCAATAGCTGCCCCGCGACCATGAATGGTGTGAAATCCATAGCTGCTTGTATAATATGGAAGACGTGATGAACAACCGATACCGGATATCACCACGGTGTCTTGTGGAGCTACTCCCAGATCAGCCATAACTTTTTGAAGTGAGTTCAAAACGGCATAATCGCCGCAACCCGGACACCAGCGAACGTATTGATCGCTTTTGAAATCTTTGGGTGTATATTGTTTTATTTGTGATGTTAACGAGTCCATGATAAAGAAGTTATAGTTAGTTATTTCAATAATAAAGTAATATGATTTTCCAATTCAGTAACCGTAAAAGGTTGACCTTCGACTTTGTTGAACTGTAAAAACTCAACACCCGAAATTTTTGATCGTAAAATCGAGGCAAATTGCCCTGAATTTAATTCGCAAACAACTACTTTCTTATATTTTTGGATTATTTGAGCTGTGTTTTTCGGAAGTGGATTGATATAATTAAAATGGGCTAAAGCTACTTTATTATTGCTATTCTTGTTTAAAATATCAATGGCACTTATTAAATGACCGTGTGTCGATCCCCAACCGATCACCAATAAGTCAGCATTCGGATCTCCTTCAATTTTCAAATCAGGAAGTTGGTTGCTGATGTTATTAATTTTTTCCTGACGGGTATCGACCATTTTTTGATGATTCAACGGATCGGTCGAAATACTGCCCGTAAAATAATCTTTTTCAAGTCCACCGTTGCGATGACTGAAGCCTTCAATGCCCGGAATACTCCAATAACGAACTTTTGTATCGGGATCGCGCGATAGCACATTAAAATTTTCGATGTTTTCGTGAGCAAAATTCGGCTTAATTTCAGGAAGTTCGGCTAATAGCGGAAGTTTCCAGAGTGAAGTTCCGTTCGAAATAAATGAATCTGTTAAAAGAATAACCGGTGTCATGTGTTCCAATGCGATTTTACTTGCCATGAATGCATAGTGAAAACAATCGTCGGGACTACCGGCAGCCATTACCACTGCAGGACTTTCGCCGTTGCGGCCATACATGGCTTGTAGTAAGTCGGTTTGCTCTGTTTTGGTAGGTAATCCGGTTGATGGACCACCACGCATGACATCAATGATCACCAAAGGTAGTTCAGCCATAACCGCTAAACCAATGGCTTCCGATTTCAATGCCAGACCTGGTCCCGATGTGCTTGTGGCAGCTAAGCTTCCTGCAAACGAGGCACCGATGGCTGAGGTGATTCCTGCAATTTCATCTTCGGCTTGCATTACTTTAACACCCATATCTTTACGCGCAGCCAATTCTTGCATAATATCTGAAGCAGGCGTGATAGGATAACTTCCTAAAAATAGCTGCAATCCTGCTTTTTTGGCGGCAGCAATTAATCCCCAAGAGGTTGCTTTGTTACCATTTATAATTGTATATTTTCCTTTAGGGGTTTCGTGCGATTTTTCAACTAAATATGTCGAAACAGATAAATGTAAGTTATTGCCATAATTGTATCCATCAGTCAATACTTTCACATTGGCATGTAACAAATCGGGTTTTTTGCCGAATTTATTTTCCAGAAAATGGATTGCCTGTTCAATCGGACGGTTAAACAACCAACAAACGAGCCCCAACGAAAACATGTTTTTACTGCGGAGCACTGTTTTATTCTCGAATCCGAAATCTTTCAAACTACTTTGAGTGAGCGACGAAAGCGGTACGGGAATGAGTTGTACCGTATCTGAAATACCTAATTCTTCAAATGGATTCTCAGTTTTAAATCCTGCTTTTTCGAATCCTGCTTTGATAAAAGCATCAACATCAAAAATTAATACGCTGTTTTTTTTCAGTGAGTCAGCATTTACTTTTAGTGCAGCAGGATTCATGACTACCAATACATCAGGGTCATCGCCTGGAGTATATATTTTTCCGGAGCCGATATGAACCTGAAATCCTGATACCCCACCTAAAGTGCCTTGAGGAGCCCTGATTTCCGAAGGATAATCAGGGAAAGTCGAAATCTCGTTGCCTAAAATAGCCGAGAGATTGGAAAATAAATTACCGGTTAGTTGCATTCCGTCGCCCGAATCCCCAGAGAAACGAATGACGACATTGTCTAACTCGGTTGTTTTCACATTGTCCATGATGATTTGAAAAGGTTGAAAATAATTTTTAAATTGAGTTAATAAACTATCGGTATTATTTTTTTTAAGAAAAATTCTATTGAACAAAAATAAACCAAAGTCTGAAATTCCGTATTTATTTTAACTAATTTAGAGGTAAATTAGTCAATAATTGCGCATTAGACGATACGTTGAACGAAATTTTAAGAAAAGTCCCAATTAATAACACTTTAGAAATCTGCATTGTTCGGTGTGCGGGGGAAAGGAATTACATCACGAATATTGGTCATGCCGGTTACAAACAACAGTAATCGTTCAAAACCCAGTCCGAATCCTGAATGTGGAGCAGTACCAAATTTTCGGGTTTCTAAATACCACCAGATATCTTTTGTAGGAACGCCCATTTCTTCGGCGCGATTTTTTAGTTTTTCAAAATCTTCTTCGCGTTGCGAACCACCAATAATTTCACCGATCTTCGGGAAAAGTACATCCATGGCTCGAACGGTTTTGCCATCTTCATTTTGCTTCATATAGAACGATTTTATTTCTTTTGGATAATCGGTTAGAATAACCGGTTTCTTGAAATGTTGTTCTACTAAATATCGCTCGTGTTCCGATTGCAAATCAGTACCCCAACCTACGGGGAATTCAAATTTCTGACCATTGTCTATGGCTGCTTCAAGAATTTTTATCCCTTCGGTATAGCTTAAACGAATAAAATCGTTGTTTACAACGAAATTTAATCTTTCGATTAATTCGTTATCATACATTTGATTAAGGAAATTTAAGTCATCCTGACAATGTTCCAATGCCCAACGCACACAATATTGAATGAAATCCTGTGCTAATTGCATGTTATCTTCAATTTCGTTGAATGCAACTTCAGGTTCAATCATCCAAAATTCTGATAAATGCCGAGGAGTGTTCGAATTTTCAGCTCTGAAAGTCGGTCCAAACGTATAAATAGCACCCAATGAAAGGGCGGCCAGTTCTCCTTCGAGTTGTCCCGAAACAGTTAAACTTGCCTGTTTCCCGAAAAAATCGTTCGTGTAATCAATCGAACCTGTGTCATCTTTTTTTAGATCATACAAGTTTAAGGTAGTTACCTGAAACATTTGCCCGGCACCTTCACAGTCGGAAGCTGTAATGATGGGCGTGTGAAAATAAAAGAATCCCCGTTCGTGAAAATAGGTATGAATAGCCATTGCCATGTGATGACGAATGCGGAAAACGGCACCAAAAGTATTGGTTCGGGGACGTAAATGGGCTATTTCGCGAAGAAATTCCAGCGTATGTCCTTTTTTCTGAAGTGGATATGTTTCTGGGTCGGCAGTACCGTAAATGAGGATTGACGATGCTTGTATCTCAACAGTTTGACCTTTTCCGAGCGATTCTACTAATTTTCCGGTAACGGCAATACAAGCCCCGGTTGTAATTGGTTTCAGGTATTCGTCGCCAAAGGTTTCATTGTCGGCAACTACTTGAATATTATTTATGGTCGACCCATCGTTGAGGGCGATAAAACTTATGGTTTTGTTACCACGTCGGGTACGAACCCAACCTTTGATTGTGATTTCGGATCCGAAATCGGTTCGTTTCAGTGCATCGGCTATAACAGTTCTGGACATATAAATTTGATTTTTTGATTACTGAGAATTTATGATGCAAAAGTACTCAATTTCATTGAAAGAATCAATTGACCTGACTGTCAAAATTGTTTATCTTTTGGAAGACATATATTTAGTGTTTAAATTATTCGAAAATGGAATAGATTAGTCAAATAACGTTATGAATAACTGCTTGTTAGCAAATATTTAAATATTTATATATTTGCGATTTGACTATATGACAATTTTTTTTTAATCTTTCCTCTTTAAATATTCTTTTGGTTTGGACTGGTTTATAACGAAAAGTAACTTGAACTGAAACCAATGCAATTAAAAAACTGCAATGATGAACGGTTCAAGTTACGTCTCACTAAACTAAGCTATCCACAAATTTAAAAATTTATACCTGTACGAATGAAGGGAGTGTTTTGTACGCGTATAATGTTTTTTAATATCTAAAATTTAATAGAAAATTATTGATCTTTATTTAAAGGTGAATGACACCGATTTTAATTATTAAAATCGCACTGCAACGCAGCTTCTATTGTTCAAATGATTTTATGCCATTTTCACGCTTTTATATGGCATTATGTATTTGATATTCTATGGAATACAAATTATTTGAAAATTGTCTATTTTCGTTTGTCAAACGATTTTTTTTAACTTGACTGAGACTGTGAATATTGCTGTTTTTTAAGCTTCACAGAGCCATCGTCTAAATGCTATGCCACAAGCAGGTTCTTTGAAGGTGCTTTGATTATAGCTACTTACGTCGTTATAAGTTGGGTTCTCTCTCATTTTCTTCATTTCTTCCGATGGATTTATCAATCCAAGCAGCTCGTTTGGTTCATCGTAGAGTTCAATACAAGTTTCAGAAAGTGCTTTGCTAATTTCCGAACCATACGTGAGAACCGTTTCAATCCGGTTTAATCTTGCACTCCACTTCTTTTCAACAAACGGTCCTTTGATCACTGGGCTTATATTTACTAAACCCGTATTGACATGATAACCTGAAGCAACCATCTTTGCTGCTTGCTGATTGAATTTCATAATCAGTTGTATGGCGTCTTCGCGATTATATTGCGGATTATCCTCCAATAATTCGTCTACTATCTCCGAAATTTCTACTTCTCCATGAGAAATTACCTGGGCGTTATAATCAAAAAGGTCATGAACCAAAGACCTTTTATATAACTTTGCTTTTAAAATCTTTTCCATACCTCTTTATTTTAAATTTTTTATACCTGCGTGAAATGAATGAAATAACGAGGCGGAATTTATGCCGCCTCGTTTAGAAATATATTACAACCAAAAATCGCCGATTAATTTGGTATTCTTGTAAGCAATTTTAACGGAGTATTTCCCGCTGCTCCAACCGTCAACCGGAATGACTACTTCGCGACTGCTGTACGTGTCAGCTGCGGTCATATAAACTACTGCTCCTGAATAATCAACAACGGTAATGTAGGCTGTTCCTACTGATTTGCTGAAATCTACTATTAAATCCGTACCGATTACATCTGCACTTACAGGATAAGTTGTGTAAGTACTGGTCGAAGTAGAGGTCGTTGTAAGCGACGTAGCACTTAAGGTGGTTACTCCCATGGGTTGTAATCCAGGATCAGAATTTGTGTCTTTTCTGATCAGAATATCCCCGAACGAAAATTGAGTTGTAAGAAACATGCCGAGTAAAAAAATAAGTTTACCAAATGATTTTGAAGTTAGTTTTTTCATGATGAATTTTGTTACAATGATTAATATTATATTTATACTACAAAAACTCCCTGTTTTCTTTTGCTAAATTATAGATATAATCAGAATGCTCCAAATTTTCGGTCAAAAAAAAGTGAGACAAGCCTTTTTTTAATATGCAGATATACAGAGTTTTACCCTTCGAAAAATAAAAAAAAGTGAGACAAGGAAAAATGGGTGGAAAAATTAAGTTAAAAAGAACCGTTTTTAGGCAATGCTAAATCGGGAATAGGACGAACCCCGTTTATTTTACTTCAGATAAAATTTGAAGCCGGCTTTCGAGTTCTTTGGTGGTTTTAAGCTGCATTTTTTGTGCAAGGCGTTGTTTGATTTTATACAAACTGCTGACTTGACAATCGAGAATCAGGGTGATGTCGGGTGTTGAGATTTTAAGTAAAAACAGACAGCTCCAGATGATTTCTTTGTGATTGATATCCGGATTTTCCGACTCTAATGTATCGACAATATTGTTGAAAGTTTGATTCATTAATTTTTTGAAAGCCGCCCAATCGTTTAGATGTAAATTAACGGAATATATATCCAAAAATATTCGCTCCTGTTGACTTTGCGAAATCTTTGGTTGATTTTGTGTCTGCAAAAGCTTGCTTTCTTCAATTTTTTGTACAATGCTGTCTTTAAGTAATCGTTGTTTTTCGGTAAGTTTAACTTCTGTCTGTTTCAGCTCTATTTCTTTCTTTTTGCTCCGTTTACGAAGCCGAATTACGATCGTTAAGCCGATTAACAACAGGATGGGTATAACCATGGCGAGTAGCCGCAAGAATTGTTTGGATTTACTAAAAGCGCCGTTGGTTTGGTGAATATCCTCCAGAACTGATATTTTGGTTTGGGCTTCAATTTTCCGCACGGAATCCGTACAATCCTGATACTTGGACATGTAATAGCTCACGTTTTTAAAATTATGCCGGCTGTATTCGGCATTCGCTAAAATTCGGTAGCAATCCCGCTGATTGTAGAAAGTCGTGGGATATTTTAAGGCTTTTGTTGCATAATTGAAAGCGGAATCAAACTCATTAATATCAAAAAATAGGTCAGCTAAAATATAATATCTTATGGCATAGTTTGTCCCTTTGAAGGGGAAATGTAAACTTTTTCGCAAATAATATTGAGCTGAGTCGAATTGATTTGCTTTGTAAAAGTTAATGCCAATTTCTTGATATGCTGATCCTTGCAACATGGAATCTGAAGTTTGTTTTAAGGCTTGTTTATAAAATAGCTGAGCCTTATTATAATTTTTTAAAAAACAATACATTCTCCCAATATCAATCACTTTGTAACTTGCTTGTATCGTATCTCCGGCTTTCTTATAACAATCTATTGCCTGTTTGTACTTATTTAATGATTCTTTATAATCTGTTTGAATAGAGCATATATCGCCCATGTCAGAATAAATATTGCCCAGCAGTTTATAATCTTTATTGCTTTGAAGTAAGTCCAACGCTTTTAAGTAAAGTTCAGTTGCATTGTCATATCGCTGCGCTTTTCGGTAGAGTCTTGCTTTATAAAAATAGCAAATCGCCAAGTGAGGTTTATCATTGATATTTTGGTAATAATGAAGGGAGAAAGTAATTACAGAGTCAGGTTGAAGCGGTTTGTTGCTTTTATCCAATGCACGAAAAAGAAGAATGCCATACAGTGCGCGATCGGCATCGGAAAGCGATTGGTTTGGGTGTAATTTTTGTAAAATAAGCAATGCAGAATCGGGATTTGCTTCCATAATGCGCTGGGCAGTTTTCATCTCAGTGGGCGTGAGTGAACAACCAAGCAAAAACAAACTAACCAAAGTAAAAATAATGAAGGGTTTAAGATGCATATAAAATCATATACAGTTAAAATAACAAGAATCAAATTCGTTTTGCAAAACTACATATTTTATTCATTTAAAACTACTACAAACACTACATTTATGTGATATTTGTAGCAAATTCTCCATAAAAATGAACTTTTAATGAACAGTAGGTGTATTAAAAGTTTTGAATTAACTTAATGTAACTTTTAAAAGGTAGCAAATTAATCCCTTTTAATTTTATTTACAAGATTGAATGACCGTATTAAAATTGAATTTCTGATTTATAAAGCCTGCAGCTTGGATATTTCATTTATCAACGTATTTAAAATCTGAAATTGTGAATAACTTCTTTTTAAAACTTTAAGTTGATTATAAAATTTGATGTATCTTTAGCATCGCGAAAACGAAAATACTTCGTTTTTTGTAAAATGCCTGAAAATAACAACTTACATGAGTTCATTCGTTCATTTACACGTTCACTCTCATTATTCGATATTAGATGGGATGTCGACTATCCCCGGTTTAGTTGACAAAGCCATTGCCTCCGGAATGAATTCTGTGGCACTTACCGACCATGGTAACATGTTTGGTATTAAGGAGTTTTATAATTACGTCAAAAAGAAAAACGGTAATATTCATGAACATATTGCTGAATGGCAAAGCAAATTAATCGATGAGGGGTTGGCCGAAGATCAAAGACTAAAGATTCAGCAGCAAATTGAGGATGCCAACCAAAAGTTATTTAAACCGATTTTCGGGTGTGAAACATATGTTGCCCGTCGTGGTAGATTATCAAAAGAAAATCAAGAAGATAGAAGTGGGTATCATCTTGTTTTATTGGCAAAAAACAAAAAGGGCTATCAAAATCTGTGTAAACTTATCTCATTATCGTGGATCGAAGGCATGTATTATCGACCCCGCATTGACCACGAAATTTTAGAAAAATACAGCGAAGGATTAATCGCATCTTCAGCCTGTCTTGGGGGCGAAATACATAAAAAAGTTGAAAATGGGAATCTTGCCGAAGCCGAGGAGGCAATTTTGTGGTACAAACGTGTTTTTGGCGACGATTATTATATCGAACTTCAACTTCATAAAACCGATAAACCCAATGCCGATTATAGCACTTATGAAAAGCAAGCACTTCAAAATGAATCGCTTATCCAATTGGCACGAAAAACCAATACAAAAATCGTAGCCACCAATGATGTTCATTTTATCGAAGAAGAACATGGTGAAGCCCATGAAAGACTGATTTGCCTCAGTACCGGAAAGGAATTGGACGATCCTTCGCGAATGCGATATACCAAACAGGAGTGGCTTAAAACGCCCGACCAAATGTCGCAGATTTTCGCTGATCTTCCGGAAGCAATTGCTAATTCGTTTGAAATAGCTAATAAAGTTGAGTTTTTCGATATTGATTCGAATGCCATGATGCCGGTATTTCCAATTCCTGAAACCTTCGCGACTGAGCAACAGTACCGCGACCGATTTACCGAGAACATGTTACAGGAAGAATTAGGTGTCGAAGAATTCAAACGGCTAGGTGGTTATGACAAAGCGGTACGCGTAAAATTAGAAGCCGATTACCTGCGAGAATTAACATTGAAAGGAGCTCATCAACGTTACGGCGATGGAATCGATAATGAAACCATGGAACGGATCGAATTTGAGTTGCAAGTGATGAAAACCATGGGATTTCCAGGATACTTTCTTATTGTTCAGGATTTTATTAATGCAGCCCGTGAAATGGGAGTCTCGGTTGGTCCCGGACGCGGTTCTGCTGCAGGTTCGGTAGTGGCTTATTGTCTGCGTATTACCGATATTGATCCATTAAAATACGATTTACTGTTCGAGCGGTTTCTTAATCCCGATCGTATTTCGATGCCTGATATTGATATTGACTTTGATGACGATGGGCGAGGTCAGGTGTTGCGTTGGGTAACCGAGAAATATGGCAAAGAGCGGGTTGCGCACATTATCACCTACGGAACGATGGCTGCCAAATCGTCCATCAAGGATGTGGCAAGGGTACAACGCCTTCCACTTGCCGAAGCCGACCGACTGACTAAGTTGATTCCCGATAAATTTCCGGAAGATGCCAATGGAAAAGCCCCAAAAGTAAATATCACCAACTGTTTGAAATTTGTTCCGGAATTGGCTCAAGCGCGAAATTCTTACGATCAAAATCTTTCAAGTACCTTGCGTTATGCCGAAATGCTTGAAGGTACCGTTCGCCAAACAGGCGTTCATGCTTGTGGGGTGATTATTGGTGCCGACGACTTGACCAATTTAGTTCCTCTGAGTACTGCCACCGATAAAGAGACCAACGAGGAAATGCTGGTTACACAGTACGAAGGTTCAGTAATCGAAGAAATCGGACTGATAAAAATGGACTTCCTGGGGCTTAAAACCCTGTCGATTATTCGGGAAGCGTTGTCAAATATTAAAAAATCAAAAGGTGTTGATTTAGATATTGATGCCATTCCCATTGATGACAAAGAAACCTATGAGCTTTTCAGTAAAGGTCTGACAGTTGGCACTTTCCAGTTTGAATCTGCAGGAATGCAAAAACATCTTCAGGCGTTGCAGCCTTCAAAATTTGAAGATCTTATTGCAATGAATGCATTGTACCGTCCTGGTCCAATGCAGTATATCCCGCAGTTTATTAACAGGAAACAGGGACGCGAAAAAATTGAATATCCTTTTCCTATTATGGAAAGGAGATTAAAAGATACTTATGGTATAACGGTTTATCAGGAACAGGTCATGTTACTGAGTCGCGATTTAGCAGGTTTTACAAGGGGTGAATCTGATGGACTTCGTAAAGCTATGGGTAAGAAACTCATCGACAAGATGGAAGCCTTGAAAGTGAAGTTTATGAATGGCTGTAAAAATAACGGTTACGGTCCAGCTGATAAATTAGAACAAATCTGGAGCGACTGGGCTGAATTTGCCAAATATGCATTCAATAAATCACATGCTACCTGTTATTCGTGGATTGCGTATCAGACAGCTTATTTAAAAGCCCATTTTTCAGCTGAATTTATGGCTGCCAACTTAACACGCAACAAGGATGATATTGCGGAGGTCGGTAAATTTATGGACGAGTGTAAAAATCTTGGCATAAATGTATTGGGACCAGATGTAAACGAAAGTGATTTGACTTTCACCGTTAATTCTCAAGGCAATGTCCGTTTTGGATTAGGCGGTATAAAAGGGGTTGGTGAGAGTGCTGTCGAAGCCATTGTGTTCGAACGAAATGCAGGAAGATTTAAAAGTATGTTCGATTTTATCGAACGCGTAAATCTGACTGCTTGTAATAAACGCGCCATCGAAAGTTTAGCATTAGCCGGTGCATTCGATAGTTTTGCCGATATTCGCCGCGAACAACTTTTTGCCGAAAATTCCAAAGGAGAACAAGTCCTCGAGACGATTTTGCGTTATGGAAATAAATTTCAATCAGATCAATCCATGAATCAAAATTCGCTGTTTGGAGGAACTGATGCCGTAGATATTGCAAAGCCTGAAATACCTTTTGTTCCCGAGTGGTCGCCTTTAGAACGTTTAAACAAAGAACGCGATTTGATCGGAATGTATATTTCTGCTCATCCGTTAGACGAATATGAATTTGAAATAAATAATATTTGCAATTCGACAACAGTCGATTTAAAAGATCTTACTTCACTTCAAGGCAAGGCTCTGAAAATTGGGGGGATGGTTACTTCTTTCCGACACGGAACTTCCAAAGCCGGAAATCCTTATGGCGTTTTTACACTCGAAGATTATAACGGAGCCTTCGAGTTCGTTCTATTTGGTAAGAATTATATTGAATTCAGTAAATACATGATCAAAGATTTGTATTTACTCATTCATCTTGTGGTTCAGGAAAAAAACAGCGATTATCGCTACAACAAACCAACCACCGATCCGAATGTGCCAAAAGAGCTTGAATTAAAAATCCAGAAAATTGAAGTTTTTTCGGAAGTAAAAGATAAACTCGTAAACAACATTATTTTAACTATTAGATTACAACAACTTACTGATGAATTGGCTATTGAATTGACCGATAGATTATTGGCTGACAAAGGGAATATTAATCTCTATTTCAATATTGTGGATGAATATTCGCCCAATAAAGTGGTTTTATTTTCGAGGCAACATCGGGTGAGAATGAACAAAGATTTTTATCATTACTTGAAACAGTTGCAAAACGCCGGTATATTGGATTATCAGGCAAATTAAACAGATTTATAGTCTGTATTTTAATTCATTCAATAGAAAATCTTAATAGGCTTATTTGTTTAGCAATTTCAAACTTTATTAAATGCTGACTGTTTTAGGCATGATAGCGCACATTCAATATAAAATATAATTTTTAACATAAAAAACAGATTAAAAGTATGGCATTAGAAATTACCGATGGAAACATCAAGGAAATGTTAGCAAGCGGGAAGCCCGTTGTAATTGATTTTTGGGCAGAATGGTGTGGCCCATGCCGATTGGTAGGTCCCATTGTTGAAGAATTAGCCCAGGAATATGAAGGCAAAGTTATTATCGGAAAAATGGATGTGGATGAAAACTTCTTAACTCCAAATGAATATGGAATCAGAAACATTCCGACCATGTTGTTTTTCAAAGATGGTAAAGTGGTTGATAAACAAATAGGTGCTACTCAAAAATCAGTCATCGAAGCAAAAGTAAAGAGTTTGTTGTAATATCAATTTACTGTGACTTTTGGGTGTAAAAAACTGTTTGAACTTTGGTTTAAACAGTTTTCTTTTTGTCAAGGAACAACGACTTTATTTTACCACAAATTTAAGCGTAGATAATAATTTTTCGGTCGAATGGCATTCAAGAACATAAATTCCGGGTTTGAACGAAGATATATCCATTTTCAACGAAGCTGCATCAAGATTTTGAACTTTAATCATTGCTCCGTTCAAATCAAAAACACAAATTTTCAAACCGCTCATAAAGCCATCAACCGCAATTTCCAAATAGGTATTTGCAGGATTTGGGTAAGCAGTTAATTTTAATTTATCAGAAAATACGGAACTCACTTCGGTCGTACCCCATTTAACTTTTAATGCTTGCATCTCGGCTGCTGTAACCGGCATAACCGTTCCATGTCTCGGCGTAAAATCGAAAGAAACCGGATTTGTAACTACCGAAAAGTTAACTAAGTCAGTACTGCTGGTTAATTGATACGCCCCACTGGTGTACATGTCGTACATCAATATCCAATTGTCGGTGTTGTACATTCTGAACACACAGCCACCTTCAACCGGATTCGATGTTGATTGTAAATACTTGTCTAACAAGATGTAATTGCCGGTAAGTGAAGTTGATAGGGCTTTTTTAATCCCGTTTCCATTCCCTTCGGTTTTGAAAAATAAATTATAATATCCATCTTTATAAATGATATCGGGATCAATGGTTGAAAGCCCATTATTGTCAAACAATACTTTGGGTGTTGTAACAAATCCGGTAAAAGTACTATTTGCATACGCATAATATATTTTGTCGTAATCTGTTGAACCAAGTCGCATAGCCCAGTAAACCATGTATTTATCTACCGAAGGATCGTAAATCGTCTGAGGAGCCCAAACACGATCAGCTGTGGCATATTGAAGATAAGTATTGGGTATATTGATGACTGTCGAAGACCAGTCGGTCAGATTTGAAGACTTGAGCAAAACCATGGCGCGGTTTGAGTTCCAGCCGTTTGCAGAAACCATATCGGTAGCAACCATATAATAATCATTGTTTTGACCCCGAAGAATATGTGGATCGCGCACACCACCCGATGAACTGATAAGAGTTGAATTTAAAACAGGATTGTTGTTATTCAGTGCTTTATATACATACCCATCGTTACTTAGCGCAAATCGAATGGCTTCCTGAGTGATATTATTCCCTGTGAAATATACAAAAAGATAACCAGCAAATCCTTCGTCTTCGGCTACAACTACCGAAAATGATTTGGTCGTTACGATTGTGCCTTTTGTTAAGGTTGCAGTCATGATTACCTGCGCATTACCACTGCCTTTTGCCGGATGATTGAGAATGACTCCGGTAGATGATAAGATCGTCGGTGCATTGGAGTTCCAGCTTATTTTTGAACCTTCCATTCCGGAAATTGGTAAAGTGAGATTTGACCTCAGTAAATTTAGATTCCCAACTACTGACAAATTCGTTGAATCAAGTTGTACGCTAATTTTATCTGAAAAATACGGAATTACTGTTGCTGTAAACTGTTTTGTAGCCGTGATTCCATTTTTTGATAATGTTGCTGTAAGGGTCACAGTGACTGTATCTGATCCAACCAGCGGACGGTTTACAACTCCCGAAGTAGAAATTACCGAATTATTTGAAGAAGCCCACGAGATGCTTATATTGTTTCCTCCATCTGTTGGAAGTGTGAGATTAGATTTTACAGTATTTAATCCACTTAAAGTTAATTGAGTTTTTGCGTCGGAAACCAATTGAACAAAAAGGGCACTGTCCAATCCGTTTCGCGAGGCTGCCAGTGTAGCTATCTCATTCGCTGATAACGCACGGTTATATATTCTAAAATCGGATAAAAGAGCATTTTGAAGGTATGCATCGCCTGCGTAGCACGATTTTCCAAGATAATTATTTGTTGTTATTCCCAATTTTGCAGGATAAATATTGACGGTGCCGGTTTTTACGACAGCTCCGTTAATATAAATTATTCCCTCAGTGCCCGATTGAGTATAGGTGATATATTGCCAATTGCCTTTGGTTAACGCTTTATTTTGTGAAACCGATGTTTCTCCTGTCCAGTTGGTTGATGAAATTGCAAATCGATTGCTCAATGCTGAAAAAAACAGGTTCCCGTTTGCAGTTGTCGCCATATCATTGGAGTTTGCAAAAGTCCAAATAAAATTTCCAGGAGCAGACAGATTTGTCAACGGATCAACATAGACATACAATGAAATGCTGAAATCAGAAAGGGAATTAATCAAATTGCCGGTTTTTGATGTAAGATCTAAATATCCGTTTGCCGATCCCAAATCTAAGACACTAAAACGTCCTATTGATCTCACGATTGCCCCGTTTTGCAATGTGGCATCAAATCCGTTTCCCGAAATATCTTTGACCGAGTCGGTGGCAGTACCCGAAAAATCGTATTGTAATTTCAACGAGGTATCAGCAGCATTTGTATTTTGTAAATTTAAAAGCATTATTAAAAATACAGCAACAAATACTATGGTAGATTGAAGCTTAAAACCTACATGATTTTTACTTGCTTTTTTTAAATTGATTGCTGCGGAATGACTAAAATTCATGATTTTGTGATTAATATTTTGCAAATGAAGTTGACCCGACATAAATATTCGGATAAGATGCTTATTAAAGTCAACGCTCCTTCCATCTGAAAGGAGTGTTGATGAAAAATTTCAGCGTTTAAGAATTTACCAACTGGTTGGAAGTCCGCAATCGTCAACACACATGGCTTTGCATAGTTTGGCACAGTTTGACAGTCCAACTTGTTGGGCTGATGTATCTCCGAGATTTGTAATTTCTGTTCTTAGATTGATTCCGAAAGGCCAGAAATGTTGTGTGTCGGCATTTAAAACCTGACCTGTAAGTGATTTTAAAAGATTTGAAGCCACTGAACCTGTCCAAATGCCGTTTACAACTTTCGATTGCCAGATGCTTGTTGTTCCGGAACCCATGAAATGGCACATTTCATGCATTGCAGTTCCTACCCACATATACCAAGTATTCGGGCCAAAGCCGATAGATCCGTGATAAGAAGCCTGAGCGGTGGGAATACCGGCATTGTAATAAACAGAAATATTTCCTTTAAATGGTGTATATCTATCAAAATATATGCAAGCACTATCCATGGCAATTTTTATCAGTTTGTAAGGAATTGGATTTGCAACAGAATCTATTCCAAGAGTATAGGTAACATTCCCCATCATTGGTTTTACTGTTAGTTGTGCACCATAGGCTGTCCCTATACAATTTGTAGCATAGGCTCTTACGTAATAAGTAGAGTTTAAATTCAGGTTTGTCATAAATGCGTAGAATTTTCCCGTTGAAATACCTCCAGAATATTTTAAGTCGTTTATGGTGGGGTTGGTTGTTGTCGACCAACAAACGCCACGTTCAGTGAGTGTGCACCCACCATTGGTTTTAATATTTACCACGCAAGTTGCTTTATTTAGACTGTAATCATAAGATGCTGAGGTGGTTTCGACTGTAGGGAGCGTGTAACTGAGGGTCGTAATCTGAAGATCATTTCCATAAGCAGTTCCATTGGCATTGGTGGCAAAGGCTTTAATATGAATCGTTGTGCCAGCTGCCAATCCGGTGAGGTTTACTGTCGAAGTAGCTGTATTTGCAATAGATACTATTTTGTTATCATTAATTGTAGGGTTGGGATTTGTACTCCAGCAGATTCCCTTTTCGATAATTGCGGATCCTCCTACCGAGAAAATTTTATATCCTGCCGAAGCTGAAGTATAGGAAACAGAACTCGCTTGCAAAGTACTAACTCCTGCTAATGTAGTAGCCATACCGGTAGTAAAAGTCATGCTGTCAATGGTTGAAACTGGAATGCTGATTAATGCGCTGTCATGGGTGTAAATGTTAAGTTGCGAGTTTGCACTGCCAAATTTCAAACTATCGACAGAAGCAACCGGCAAGTTCAACGCCGACAAATCTGATTTTAATATATTGACCGTATTTTGAGCGAAACCGGAAATACTTAAAACTATAATTAGGAATATGAAGAATGATTTTTTCATTGTTTAGAAATTTTTAATACTCGATTATTTATCTTTAATAAATATATGCCACGCGATAAATTGCTGATATCTATATAATTATTTGAAACGGGCAGATCAGCAATTTTGCAACCACTAATCGAGTAAATTGCTACCTTTGAACTATTGAAATCCAAATTTTTTAAGAATACGTAATTAGAAGTAGGATTTGGGTATGCCACCAGATTGGTGTTTAATTGAGGGGAATTCAACGCTGTAATCGAAGAGAACGCTACTAGTTTTATCGTTGAAAACTCTACTGAATCGATATTCCCTGTCATATAATTGATAATCAATCCTGAACCAGAAAAATTGATTTTTCGGATAGAGCTTAATGAAATGCTCTGATCGCTTCCGTTTACCTTTTTTATGTCTAACGAAATGGTTTGAGCTGAAGCATTTATTCCTAAGATAAATATCATCAACAAAATAAGGTTGAAATTGAGTTTCATATTTGATGTTTTCTTTGGTAAATTCTACGATATCAGGAGAATAGTTTATGACAATTTTTTCAGAAATATCAGGTTACAAAATTATTAAATATCTGAGTAAATGCAGGTAAAAATATTCCCAATAATGTGGATTTTCATGCAATATTTGGGTACAAAAATATTGAGTTGGTAATTTTTGTCGATTAAAAATATTGACAATCAATCCAGACGAATCAATTACCCGAAAAAGAGGAGAAGGATTGATGATGGAGCTTTCAGGATATTAAGAAACCTCGATTTGATAGCAGCCTTACTTTGTTAATTCATCCGAAAGAAAATGCTCCAATTGTTCCGGTTTCACATTTAAAGAGAGTTGTCCGTTAATTGCCCAGGAAATGTGCCCGCTTTCTTCGGAAATAACAATAGCGATTGCGTCGGAGTGTTCGGTAATTCCTAAAGCGGCACGATGCCTGAGTCCGAGACGTTTAGGAATTGATTGATCTTTGGATACAGGTAAGATACACGCAGCTGCTTTAATTGATCGCTTCGAAATGATCATTGCACCATCGTGTAATGGGCTGTTTTTGAAAAAAATACTTTCAATCAAACGTGAATTTATAGTTGAGTTGATTTGTTCGCCTGATTGCGAATAGAAGTCTAAATCGTTGTAACGGGTAATGACAATTAATCCGCCCGTAGAATTTAAAGCCAAATTTCTGCAAGCTAACACGATCTGAACTAAATCATAATTAATTCGAACATTATCCTGCTCGTCGTTTCCCAATAAAACACGTCTGAGATTATTAAATCGTCTCCAATTCCGGCGGGATCCGATACGTGAAAAGAATCGTCTGATTTCATCCTGGAACAAAACGATTAAAGCGAAAGCCCCCACGCTGACTACACGGTCGAAGATTCCGCCGAGTAATTCCATTTTGAATACGTATGAAACTAAAAACCAGCATATTAAAAATGTCATAATGCCGATAAATATATTTAATGCACCACTACTTTTGAGTAGTTTAAACAATTCATAGAGCAAAACTGCCACTAAAAATATATCGATTATGTCTTTAATTCCGATTTCAAATCCCATAATTCAATGATTTTGAATATGTTTGGTTAAGTTTGATATTGTTTAAAAATACGAATCGTTTCCACGGCTTCTTTTACATCATGAACACGTAAAATGGAAGCACCTCCCATCAAGGCAAGCATATTGGCTGCAGTTGTTGCATTTAAAGCATGTTCTGCATCTGTTTCTAAAAGGTTATAAAGCATTGATTTTCTTGATAATCCTGCCAATATTGGAGTTCCTAACGATTTAAAGTAGGATAATTGCTGAAGAATTTTGTAATTCTGTTCTAAGGTTTTTGCAAAACCAAAACCGGGATCGATGATTACATCGTTAATCCCAAGCAATCGCAACTGTGCCAATCGTTTTTCTAAAAAAAAGAGTACTTCTGAAACCACTTCATCGTATTGAGTAAGCGATTGCATGGACTGCGGGGTTCCTCGCATGTGCATCAACACATAAGCCACATCCAAACCGGCAATGGTTTCAAACATTAATTCATCTAAAGTGCCGCCACCCACGTCGTTGATCATTGCTACCCCATAATTTCGTACCACGTGCCTGACTACTGAGGAACGATAGGTGTCGACTGACAGAATAACAGATGGAAACTTCTTCAGGATAATTTCAATGGCTTCTGATAACCGTCGAATTTCATCATCCGTTGAAACCGGTTCGGCTGAGGGACGAGTGGAATAACCACCGACATCCATTATGAAAGCTCCTTCGTTTAGAATGCTTTCAGCTTGACGAAGTATTAATTTGTCGGTTGTGAAGCGGTTACCAACAAAGAATGAATCGGGAGTAACATTTAGAATGCCCATCACAACCGGTTCCGAAAGGTCATATAGCCTTTTGTTTAATTTTAATAATAAAGGATTTACAGCCATCTTTAAAATACAGAATAATTCTGATTTTTTATTTTGCAACATTAGTGTCCACTAAAATTCATTAACAGTTCTTTGAAATCCTTTTCTATCAGTATTTTCCGAGCAAAATAGTTGCGTGACGATTTGAATTTTTTATCTTGCCCAAAATGTAAAAAAATGGGCAATGAATACAGGGAAATATGTTTTTGCACAAATGATTGAGTTTTTACCTCAACGAGTTTTTGACGGATTTGTAGCAAAGTATGAAGGCAATAAATATGTAAAACATTTTACCTGTTGGAATCAACTTTTGGTAATGATGTTTGGTCAACTTTCAAATCGGGATAGTCTTCGGGATTTGATTTTAGCAATAGATGCTCATAGTCAAAAGAAATATCATTTGGGGTTTGGAAAAAATGTTACTCGCAGTAATCTTTCCAAAGCAAATGAAAAACGTGATAGCAAAATCTTTGAAGACTATGCTTATTATTTGATTGACATTGCTCGTAAGCGTCGGGCAAACGATGATTTTGAAATAGAAGGTAAAATTTATGCTTTTGATTCTTCGACCATTGATTTATGTTTGAATGTATTTTGGTGGGCAAAGTTTCGCAAAACAAAAGCGGGCATTAAACTTCATACACTCTATGATATAACGACTCAGATTCCGGCATTCATTCATATTACAAACGCAACAGTAAATGATATGAATGCGATGGATGTAATTCCTTATGAATCCGGTGCATATTATATATTTGATCGTGGATATGTTGATTATAAAAGGCTTTATAATATCACAAAGCAAACAGCTTATTTTGTGATTAGAGCCAAAAAGAATCTCCAGTTCCAGTACACTCAACTAAATCCGGTAAATGAGAAAAACGGAGTCATGAGTGATCAAATAGGCAAACTTACGGGATTCTATATATCGCAATATTACCCTGATGAAATTAGAAAAGTAGTTTATTATGATAAGGAAACAAACAGAACATTTGTTTATCTGACCAATAATATGGAACTACCTTCTGAACAGATAGCATTGCTTTATAAGAATCGCTGGCAAATTGAGCTATTCTTCAAATGGATTAAACAGCATTTAAAGATTAAGTCCTTTTGGGGTACTACAGAAAATGCTGTCAGAATACAAATATATACTGCAGTAATATCATATTGCTTGGTTGCAATCATTGAAAATGAACTAATGATTAACCGTTCAACATATGAAGTTCTACAGATATTAGGCATTTCACTGTTCGACAAATCACCCATTGGTGAGCTCATTTTTTATACGAATAGAAATGATGTCAAAGAACTTTCGTCAGATCAACTGACTATTAATTTTTTTTAGTGGACACTAATGATTTTGCAAATGTACTAAAAATAAATCACCGACCTGTTTTATGCCAGAAAAAATCAAAGAAATATTCCTACTTTGGAATACTTTTTTAAACGGAATTGAGTTATTATCTAAGTTTATTTTATATTGAAAGAACGAAAAATCAACAAATCGTTTAGTATTACAAAAAAAAAATACTATTTTTGCACAATTCTTTTATCAGCTATACTTTATTATAATTATCATACCAGTATGAAATTGAAAACCACAGCTAAAGCAGTAACTCTTTTATTTACCATAGTATTAATGGGTTGTTCAGGAGCCAAAACCTCCGATCAAGGTTATTCACGTGCTACAGGATGGAAATATAACGATAAAACCGGAACCGGTTTTTTAGTAAAGAAAAATTATGTATCGCAAGCACCTACAGGGATGGTTGCAATCCAAGGCGGTTCATTTACCATTGGCGAAAAGGGTGATTTTCTGATCGAACAGCGAAATAATATGCCCCGTCGTATTACGGTTAGTTCCTTTTATATGGATCAATATGAAATTCGAAACATTGACTGGCGTGAATATACGAATTGGATGAAAGTGGTTTTTGGAAAAACAGCTCCTCAATTAGTAGCTAAAGCCCAGCCTAATGTTAAGGTTTGGCGCGAAGAACTTGCCTATAACGAACCATACCTCGAAAATTATTTTACGCATCCTGCTTACGACCAATATCCGGTTGTAGGAGTAACTTGGGAACAAGCTATGGATTATTGTCAATGGCGTACGGATAGGGTGAATGAATTGGCATTGGTTCGTGCCGGTATTATTTTGCCACCCGATTTTACTGCGCTCGAAAAACAAACCAACAATGACTCTATTGCGAATAGTTTTGTATTTAATACCCAAAAATATTTATTACAACCCAGCTATCAACCTAAAAACGGGAAAAATCCTAAAAAGGATTTATACGGAAATATCCGGAAAGTGGATATGTCAGATGGTATTTTATATCCTCAATTCCGACTTCCGACCGAGGCAGAATGGGAATTTGCAGCTTATGCAATCAAATCGAACAAAGATGGTATAGTGCCTGAAGGTAAAATTTATCCATGGTCAGGTTATCAAGTTCGAAATCCATCAAAACATGATTTGGGACAAATGGAAGCCAACTTTGTTAGAGGTCGGGGTGATATGATGGGTACATCCGGAAGTCTGAACGATAAGGCAACCATTACGGCTCCTGTTGATTCGTATTTCCCCAACGATTTTGGACTTTACAACATGGCCGGAAACGTAAACGAATGGGTGTTGGATGTATATCGTTCAACTACATTTGAAAATGTATCCGAATATAATTCATTTCGTGGGAATGAATACCTTACACCTATTGTGCAAAGTATTGATGCTGCCGGAAATAAAGTTTATAAAGTTGATTCACTCGGACGTATCGCGACTGAAGTGGCAAAAGGAGATGATATGCGCAATTACAAAGATGGAGATCGTATGTCGCAGCTTAATTATAGTTATACCGATTCTATCGGATTAGCTAATATGAAAAATCATCTGGCTGATCCTACAGATGTATTACGTCCGTTGATTACTGAAAAAACACGTGTTTATAAAGGAGGTTCATGGAAAGACCGCATTTATTGGTTGAATCCTTCTACCCGTCGTTATCTTGATCAGGACAAATCAGCAAATGATATTGGATTCCGATGTGCCATGAGTATGACCGGAAGTAATAATTAATTTCTTGCTATTTTTTTAAAAAAAAACACTGCATAAATGAATGAATGCAGTGTTTTTTATTTTTAAGATCTTTAAATTATCAATAATTTGTCATTTAATAGTGTTATCTATTGATAATCTAAGAAATAAATTTTAAAAATCTTCTGTCAATAAGACCAATCTTCAAAAAATCTTAACGCAAAGACGCAGCGTTTAAATAGCTATCTGATAGATCAGCAACCTTGCGACTTAACCTTCAACATATGTTTTTATAACGAACCACTGAATTTTATTATTTTCTTCCAAAATCTGCCGGAATTTCTCCCCAAACTTCGGTTTCCCACTTTAAAATCTGATTGCTGAATTCATTTTCGACAAGCCATTTTTCCGCACGTTGTATTAAATCGAAAATTACCGTATTTTGATCTGTTTGATCTAATTTTGTTTTAGATTTTTTGTTTTTTACCCAGGCAATGGCAGTACGACTATCAGTATATATGGGCAATTGACTATTTTGCTTTTTCATCAATGCCAGTCCATGAACAAGTGCTAAAAATTCACCTACATTGTTTGTCCCATGCAGGAAAGGACCTTGCCTAAACACTTCTTCTCCGGTACGTGTATAAACGCCACGATATTCCATTGTTCCTGGATTCCCACTGCAAGCTGCATCCACCGATAAACTTTCTATATCAGGATTGCCGTGCTTTTCGATTTGTGCGGTGGTGGGTTTGTGCGGCGGTGGGTTTTTGCCAATATAATTCCATGGTGGCGAAAGCAATGCTTCGCGTGCTTCGGCTTCAGAGTCAAATGCTTTGAATAATGCTCCTTCAAAACCATGAACTTGCTGTTTACACGCTTCCCATGAGCGGTATATACCCGGTTCTTTTCCTTCCCAAACAACAAAAATCTTATTCTTTTTCATTGGCTTCAAATACTATATTTTTTAATTCAACTAAATTAAGGTTGCGTATGTCCTTGAAAAAACTTAATTTTGCAATACGTTTTTAGCCCCCGTAGTTCAATGGATAGAACGAAAGTTTCCTAAACTTTAAATTCGGGTTCGATTCCCGGCGAGGGTACTTTACAATTAATGATTTTTTCTTTAGATAATTGATTTGTTGTAAATTATCCTTTAGATGTAACTTTCAATCAATTAAACTTAGTAAATAAATAATTTATTGAAGCAGTTCTTGTAATCTCATTATTCGACAATAACAAGTATTTCCATACTTTTTCACCATATTGACCCGTAAATTCAGAAGCATATTGCAATATCGTTCGGCAGCTCCTTTTTTGGCTTGTACGTCGGGATCGTTTAAGTTGTTTAGTGCCGTTGTTTCAACCATGTAAACGGTTTCGACTGTTTCAACAATTAAGTCAGGTTCGTACTTCTTCGAGTTGTTATCCCAATAGATAAGGTATTTCCCAACTATAAATACAATTATTTTATTGAATATCAAATAATTAGTTCACTATATAATTTTTGTTATATACTGAGAAAGTTATGAGACATAATCTTTGTTAAATTGAGTAAGATCAATTGACGATAATCCCATCTTTCATTTGAATCACCCTATCTGAAAGAGCTGCAAGTTCTTTATCGTGTGTAACGATAACAATGGTTAGTCCAAATTTTGTTCGCAAATCAAATAACAGCTTATGAAGTTCATCTTTATTTTTCGAATCTAAGCTGCCCGAAGGTTCATCTGCTAAAATTAATTGAGGATCGTTAATGAGTGCTCGTGCAACGGCAACCCGTTGTTTTTCACCACCCGAAAGTTCGGCAGGTTTATGATCTTCACGGTCGGATAATTGAAGGTAGCTTAGTATTTCACGTGCTTTTTGCATGGTTTTTTTTGAATCTTTCCGGGCTATTAATGCCGGAATCATCACATTTTCTAAAGCGGTGAACTCAGGTAAAAGCTGATGAAACTGAAATATAAAGCCTATATGACTGTTTCGGAATTTCGCTAATTCCTGCTCATTTAGTTTGCTGAAATCTATGCCATCGACTTTTAAATCGCCGCTATCTGGTTTATCCAAACTACCCAAAATTTGTAAAAATGTTGTTTTTCCAGCGCCACTTGGACCAACAATTGAAACAATTTCACCCTTATTAACGGAAAAATTAACTCCTTTGAGTACTTCCAAGGCACCAAAGCTTTTATGGATATTAGTTGCAATGATCATTTTTTTAGTTGAAAAAGTAATAATTTAATAATGCGTTGAATCAAGGTTGCTGAATTTCTTTATCCGGAATTTTTAGTAATTCCCTAATGATATATGATGTTAAAAAACATCCAAACACAGCCGGTAAATATGAAATTGTTCCAGTGGTCGATTTTTTATATTTTTCACCATCTGTCGGTATAATAACTTTTTTGTTCACTATTTCTGATGAAAAAACGACTGGTAATCCTTTGTGAATTCCCATCTTGTTAAGTCTTTGCCTCACAGTTTTAGCCAGCGCACAGGTGTGGGTTTTTGAAATGTCGGTAATTCCAACCCTCGAAGGATCAAGCTTACCTCCGGAGCCCATCGATGAAATAATCGGGATGTTTTTTTCCAAACAGGTTTTAATTAAAAATACTTTGGGTGAAAGTGTATCAATGGCATCAATCACAAAATCGAATTTATTTTCAGTAAGCAAAGTTTCGGTATTTTGTTCATCAATCCAATCGTTGATCACGTTGAGTTGTAGTT
Source organism: Bacteroidota bacterium (assembly GCA_021779195.1). Taxonomy (GTDB): domain Bacteria; phylum Bacteroidota; class Bacteroidia; order Bacteroidales; family Paludibacteraceae; genus Paludibacter. The sequence continues at coordinate 60,284 of JAJYBB010000012.1, forward strand.
GCGGATTAATTTGCAAAAGTCTTTCAGCCATTACTTCAGCTTTTGGTCGTAATAAGGTGTCATGCAACGCCACAATTTGCCGGTTGATATTGGTTTCGTTCACTATGTCTTTATCAGCAATCGTAATATGTCCGATACCGGCGCGAACGACCATTTCGGCTGCCATCCCGCCAACACCGCCTAATCCAACTACCAATACCGAAGATTTTGTCAGCAAATCCATTCCGCTTTTGCCAATCATTAATTCGGTTCGCTGCATCCAGTTTTCCATTGCGTAATTATTTTTTGCAAAGTTATTCGTTTTGGTCAAAATATCGGCATTTTTCGCAGTAAAAATGTATCTTTGTGTACGATTTGAAATTTGTTTTTTATGGCTGAGATTTCAGGATTTGGTGAAATTGAATTTGTTCGAAGTGATCGTGCCAATAATATCCGTGTACGTATTTTTCAGGGTGGGTTGAAAGTTACGTTGCCTTCGAGAGCAACCGAAGATGATGCTATTCAGTTTATCAGATCGGTGGAAGATAAAATTCGCCGGAAACAGGATAAAATTGAAAAAGGGCAGCAACGTCAGCAGCTGATTATCGATGAAAATACGCAACTTAAAACCCTCACCTTTACTGTAAATGCTCAAAGTAGCGAACGTAAAAATATTTATTTTTTTCTGAAAAACAGTGTTTTAAAAATCGAATATCCGAAAGAAACCGATTGTACTCGAACGGAAATTCAAACCTATTTCTGGAACGGAATTGCTTATTTTTTAAGGAAGGAAGCTAAGCGTATTCTGCCTGAACGAACCAGACAACTTGCTGAAAAGTTTGGATTTCATTTTAGATGCGTCAAAATTCAATCCAGCAAAAGCCGTTGGGGAAGCTGTTCGCGAGAAGGCAATATTAATTTGTCATTTTATTTGTTATTGCTTCCGGCATATTTAGTTGATTACGTGATTCTTCATGAACTTTGTCATACTAAGGAAATGAATCATGGCGTTAATTTCTGGCATGGGCTCAATCGGGTAACCGAGCATAAAAGTGATGAGCTAAAAGCTGAATTAAAGAAATACACAATGCCAATTTTAAAATCTTAAACAATGAATTGGGAACAACTTTTATCAACAAAGCGTTTCGGGTTAGAGTTTTATCATTATAAACACGACGATCGGAGTGAATTCCAACGTGATTATGACCGATTAATTTTTTCGGCTCCTTTCAGGCGTTTGCAAAATAAAACCCAGGTTTTTCCATTACCAGGAAGCGTTTTTGTACACAATCGACTGACACATAGTCTTGAAGTGGCTTCGGTAGGTCGGTCGCTTGGTGTTGAGGTTTCGCGGAAATTAAAGCAATTAAAAGAACTTGATTTTACTTATTTGGATGAAATTGGAGCAATTGTTGCAGCGGCTTGTTTAGCTCACGATTTAGGCAACCCGCCATTCGGACATTCAGGCGAAACGGCTATTGCTACTTTTTTTTCTGAAGGAAACGGATTGAAACTTAAACCATTGATGAGTAAAGAAGAATGGAAAGATTGTACATGTTTTGATGGAAATGCCAATGCATTTCGTTTGCTCACGCATCAGTTTAAAGGCCGTCGCCATGGTGGTTTTGTAATGACATATAGTACGTTGGCAGCTGTGGTAAAATATCCTTACGCTGCCATTCATGCCGATCAAAACAAACAAAAATTCGGATTTTTTATTTCTGAGAAAGATGATTTTACTCGTATAGCTAACGAGTTAGGAATTCCGAAATCAATTGTGAATACAGATCGGTATACCCGTTATCCGCTTGTTTATCTGGTAGAGGCGGCGGATGATATTTGTTATCAAATTATGGATATTGAGGATGCTCATAAACTTAAAATTCTTACCACTGAAGAGACTCAGAAACTTTTTTTTGCCTTTTTTGACGAGAATCGGAAACTACGTATTTCTCAGACTATGAATCTGGTAACTGATATTAATGAGCAGATTTCGTACTTGCGATCGGCTGTTATTGGGCAACTAATCGAAGCGTGTTCGACTGTTTTTGTGGAGAACGAAGATGCTATCTTGAAAGGTAGTTTTAACTCTACCTTGATGAAGCAATTACCCGATCGCCTATCAGAGGCTTACCGGGAATGCGAGAAAATTGCCTTTATGAAAATTTATCGTTCGTCCGAAGTCCTTGATGTTGAATTAGCCGGTTATAAAATTATTCTCACCTTGCTGGAGCATTTAGTCGAAGCCGTGCTTCATCCCCAAAAAGCGTATTCGCAGCAGTTGCTTATGCGCATTCCCGAGCAATACGAAACCGATAGTCCAACTCTTTACGGCAAAATAATGTCAATTCTCGATTACATTTCAGGCATGACGGATGTGTATGCGTTGGATTTTTATCGAAAAATCACAGGAATGAATATACCGACTTTATAAAATTGCATTTCAATTCAATATCTTCAATCCTTCGATTTGTGAAGATAATCCATATTTTGTTCATCTACTATAATTTATTTAATTCACAGAATTGCAATTTGATGCTTGTTGATGATAAATCAGAATTGTAGAATTTTTAATAAATATTTATGTTTAAACAATTAGTGATAATTTCCGTATTGATTGTATTTGTTGTGCAATTTTCAAGTGGAAAGAAAAATATACAACTTCTACAGGTACAAAATTTTAAAACTGAAGCTATAGGCTTTGGTTTAGTGAGATTTAGTGTGATCAATATGCGTAAAACTTTTGCACATAATTCTGAATTACTTTCTCAGGCAGTTATGGGAACTCCGGTAAAGATTTTGAAGGATTCAAACGACTGGACTTTAATTCAAACACCGGATAAGTATATTGGTTGGGTTACCTCATTGTCGATAATCAGCATGAGTGCTGATCAAATGCAACATTGGAAACGTGCTGAAAGAATGATGTTTATTGCACAAGAAGGATCCGTTTATTCCGATACACTCAAAACAGGATATGTGAGCGACCTGGTTATGTCATCGATTGTTGTTCGTCTGAATGTTGAAAATAACTGGACAGAAGTCCAATTACCGGATGGAAGAAAAGGATTCACTGAAAATAAGCAACTTGTGTCTTTTAGTCAATGGGCAAAGCAAGTTAGTCCTGATGGCGAAAAATTAAGTTCATTGGCTCGGCAATTTATGGGTATTCCCTATTTATGGGGCGGTGCTTCAACTAAATTTTTCGATTGTAGTGGTTTTGTTAAAACACTTTATTTCATGCAGGGATTGATATTAGACAGAAATGCCTCAAGTCAGTTTTTACAAGGATTGCCGGTTGATATGGCACAGAAATTTTCTTATTTGAAGCAAGGTGATTTGTTGTTTTTTGGATATCTCTCCAAGGGGAAACCACATCCCACTCATGTAGGTATGTATATTGGAAATATGACTTTTATACACGAATCTGATTGGGTGCATGTTAATAGTCTTGACCCTGATCAACCCGATTATAGTAAATATTATGTTGGAAGATTATTGGGAGTGCGTCGATTCATTTTTATAGGAAATGAAAAATACAAAATAATTAATAACAATTGGTATTTTTAAAATTTAAATATTACCCAATGTAATTCAATGGTTCGTTATAAAAATATATGGTGAACGCTATGTCGGAAGGTTGCTAAGTCACCAAGAAATACTATTGAGTTTTTCTCTTTCGTCTTTATCAAATTTTTATTAATGATCTATCAGATAGCTATTTATACGCTGCATCTTTGCGTTAAGATTTTTTGAAAATTGGTTTTTGTATTGATAGCAGATTTTCAAAATTTATTTCTTTGATTATCAATAGATAATACTATTTTATAGCGAACTAATGAAGTTATAAATGGTAAAATAATGCTGAATGACCAGCCGAAATTGGGTATCGAAAAAGCTTCAATCGCGATTTATATAATTCCCTTATCTACAAAAAACACTTTCTATTTGCTTTGACATCTGTTGAAAATGGTGATACTTAATATTTCGAATTGAATTATTAATCGTTCTTCGAAGACTGCTAAATGGGTTAAATGGTCATGCTTAATTCCAAGTAAGGAAAAACCGGTTCGGTAAATCCGGCTGAACGATAAAGTTTTTTTCCTGCGACAGAGGTGTGCAGAGCCAATTTTGATACTCCGGCTAATCGTGCTTCTTCAATTAATTGTTTTAAGAGTAACGTTGAAATTCCTTGTTGACGTGCCGTTGGAACAGTGTACATGTTCAAAATATCGCCTTCAAAGTAAAATGAACAATTCAAATCGCCCGGAATCGTTCGTAAAACAATTGCGCCATAGGAAACAATTTCTTTTTTATGCTCAGCAACTAAAGCGATAATACTTCCATTTTTGATGCCTTCATGAAAATATGCTGATAAAGCTGTTTTAAGATTTTCAACAACGTGCGTGTCTCTGTTTCCCTGCATTTCAGTCAGGTAATTAATACGATGAAAAATCATCAAGTCGATGTCTTTTTCAACTACTTTTTTTATTTCTAAATTCTGAAGATCAATTTTCATTTTAGCCTGATATTTAAGGGTATTGTTTGAATTTTAAAGTGGTCGAGCTACTATAATCCCGGTTACATCTTTCCGTCTTGCCAAGTAATCAGCCAATGGTTCGTCCGAAATTACCACTCTATGTTTTTTTGAACTGGCATGAATCATATATAGTCGGTTTTTCGTGTGATAAGCGATGACAACATGTGCTATATCCATGCCTTTTATATTCGTAGTGAGTCCCAATATATCGCCATTATGGATAAGTGATTCGTATTTAAATATTTGTTTTTTAGGAATATAGCAACTTTGGCGTCGGGATATTTGTTTTTCAATGCGTGAAATTTCATTTTGTAACTTTGCATCATTTCTGAGCATTTTATAGTAATCAGTATGTAGGCTCATATAATTCACGAAATTATTAAACGGTGTATGCCCCATTTCGCAAGTGATATTTTTTACTATATTTTTTCGATCGTTATCATAGATCCAATCACTAAAATAATGTAAACGCGATGAATAATCAACTAATTCTCCATTGCGATATCGAATTAACAAAAGTTCTTTCTTGAAATCACCGAAAGTGCAGGCAGATGATTTTATAGTTCGTGCCAGAGCTAAACAGTTTTCGGCAAAAGTAGTGCAATCAAATTCAGTTAAGTTGATTACCAGGTTTTCCGATTTATTGTTTTCGAGCGTTTTTGCAACGTATGGTTTACCTAACAAGTCAAGTCCAATTTTGATGATCAGGTTGCCGGTAGAACAGTTTGTTTTTTGGAATTTTTTTGAAATTGCATAAAAAGTTTTAATTGCCTGTTTTTCTAAAATGCTATCATTCAGGTTTGATTGCGAAAATACCATTGTCCAAGATATTAAGGACATGTATGTGATAATACAAAATTTAAGAAATCCGTGATGCATGATGTTATGGAACTTTTAATTGTTAAAGATATACTTACATTCTTTCTTTTTTATAAGCATCGATTGCCTTTTTTACAGAACCATGAATCAGAAGGATATTTGTTGCTTGTTCGTGAACGATGCCAAGTTCTTCCATTATAATACGAATACCCCTATCCATAAGTTTTAAATTGTTGAGTTGCATATTCACCATTTTGTTTCCATTTATTCTTCCTAATTTTATCATCACGGTTGTGGTAATCATATTTAATACAAGCTTTTGAGCTGTTCCAGATTTTAGTCGGGTGCTTCCTGTAATAAATTCAGGACCAACAACAACATCAATTTTAATTTCAGCTTCTTCAGCAATCGGCGAGTTTGGATTACAGGAGATTGAAGCTGTCAGGATACCGTTTTCGCGGGCTTTGCGGAGTGTTCCTACGACATAAGGAGTTGTGCCAGAGGCTGCAATTCCAATAATCGTATCGAATTTGGTTACGTTTCGTTCGATTAATTCTTCCCAACCACGGTCTGAATTATCTTCTGCATGTTCGACCGCTTTTCGTAAAGCCAATTCGCCACCGGCAATTAATCCGACGACTGCATGTGCTGGCATCCCGAATGTGGGTGGAATTTCCGATGCATCTAACACGCCGAGTCGTCCACTCGTGCCTGCACCGAGATAAAATATCCGTCCTCCCCGCTTCATGCGTTTCACAATATTTTCAACTAACATTTCAACTTGTGGTATCGCTTGAGCGACTGCTTCAGGTACTTTTCGGTCTTCTTCATTCATTTCGAGTAATAAATCATGAATTGATTTTTTATCTAAATTTTCATGAATTGAATTTTGCTCGGTAATTTTGATGAATTGGTTCGATATTGATTCGGGTTCCATTCAGTTTGGATTAGAAAGAATTTTATATGTATTTATTTTTTCGGAAATGAATGATAATGAATAAGCCCTTCCATCGGATTTTGCTCAATCCGTGCAATTTCGAGCCCCTGTTCCGAGGCCACAATTTCGAGAGTGTCGCGGAAGTAATGGGCAATGGAACCCACAAAACTCACTTTCATTCCCTCGAGCGGATATTGCTTCACATTACGGAGCAAGAAGGCTTCGAACGAATCGTAGACTAAATTGAAAAGGGCTGGTTCTTCGAGATGTTCGAGAATAAATGGCGTGAACTGAGCCAGAAAACGGTTGGGGAAAGGGTGTTTGTAAATGCGGTCGAGAAGGGTGGCAGGCGTCAGCTCGTATTCGTCTAAGAATTTATCGCAAATCCATTCGGACAACTGGTTTTTCAGACAATCGGCCACAAACAGTTTCCCGAGTACCGCGCCACTTCCTTCGTCGCCCAAAATAAAACCCAATGGCGAAACCTGCTGAACAATGTCGTTCCCGTCGTAATAACACGAATTGGAACCGGTGCCTAAAATGCAGGCAATGCCGGCTTCGTGCTGAAACAATGCCCGCGCTGCACCCAGCAAATCGCTCTGCACTTCAATGATGGCAGCACTGAAAAACCGCACCAGCGCCTGACTGACTATCAGTTTCTTTTCGGGAAATGAACATCCGGCTCCATAGAAATGAATTTCGTCGATCATCAGGTTGGCCAGTTGCAGAACTAATTGTTCATCGAGCAAAGCCACCACATCCTGTTGCGTCTGGTAAAAAGGATTGATCCCGTCGGTGATGAGTTCTTTTCGTACAATTTCTTCATCGATTACACACCAATGTGTTTTGGTCGATCCGCTGTCGGCAATAAGTTTCATAAGTTTTCGCTGTTTATTTTTGGCAAAGATAAACTATATTTTCAGATGTTGCAGACAATTGCTGCAATGGATATTTGAAATTTTAATTGTATTTTTGAACTCCAAATTCAATCAACCCGTTCAATGAAACCTGTCAACTGTTTTTTGTTCTGTACCGACGTGGCTACCACAGCTTCGGTCGTTTCTCAACTTCGTGCTGCATCTTCGCTTGTCAATGCCATTTACCTGTTGACAACGAATGATTCCCTGAAAATCGATAGCTGTGAAACCCTGATTGCCGACTCGCTCCAACGTTCGGAAACCATCCGAAAAATTGCCGAAAAATCCGACTCAACGTATTCGCTGATTTATACAAAGGACAATGCGCTGGAAATCGGGCAGTTTGCCGTGGAACGGTTGTATCAAATTGCCCAAGACACGCAGGCTGGGTTGGTGTATTCGGATTATTACGAAATAAAAGCGGGTGTGCGATCGGCTCATCCGGTAATTGATTATCAGGAAGGTGCGTTGCGCGACGATTTTAATTTTGGCTCCGTATTGTTGTATAATGCCGGTTGTTTGAAAAAAGCCGTTGCAGAAACGACTGAAAATTACCTCTTTGCCGGACTTTATAATTTACGGTTGAAAGTGTCGCAACAAGCCGAACTGGTGCACATCAACGAATATCTGTACACCGAAGTAGAAACTGACCTGCGCAAAAGCGGTGAAAAGCAATTCGACTACGTGGACCCACGAAACCGCGCCGTGCAGATAGAACTTGAAACAGCCTGCACCGATCATTTAAAACGAATTGGCGGATATTTAGCTCCTGATTTCAAAAAAATTGAGTTCGGTGAAAGCAATTTTCCGGTGGAAGCGTCGGTGATTATTCCGGTAAAAAACCGTGTAAAAACTATCAGCGACGCCATCGAATCGGTGTTGAAACAAAAAACCTCGTTCTTGTTCAACCTGGTGATTATCGATAATTATTCGACCGATGGAACGACGGAACTGATTCGCGGTTTTGCTTCGAACGACCCGCGCGTGATTCATCTGATTCCCGAACGAAAAGACCTGGGCATTGGTGGCTGCTGGAACGAAGGTGTTCACGACAACCGTTGTGGAAAATTTGCGGTGCAACTCGACAGCGATGACGTGTATCAGGATGAGAATACACTGCAAAAAATTGTTGATGCCTTTTACGAACAAAACTGCGCCATGGTAGTCGGCTCGTACACCATGACCAATTTTGTCCTGGAAACTATTCCTCCCGGATTGATTGACCACAGCGAATGGACTCCCGAAAACGGACGAAACAACGCGTTACGTATCAACGGACTGGGAGCACCACGCGCTTTTTATACTCCTGTTTTGCGCGATGTAAAAGTCCCTAACACGAGTTATGGCGAAGATTACGCACTTGGTTTGCGCATCAGCCGCGAATACCAGATCGGGCGTATTTACGAATCGATTTACCTGTGCCGCCGCTGGGACGAAAACTCCGATGCTTCGCTCGATGTAGTAAAAATGAATGCGAATAATTTATATAAGGACAAAATACGAACGGTGGAACTGAAGGCGAGAAAATGTTAATTAAAAAAATTATTTCGAGAATAGATAAGAATTAGAATTTTTAGAAATAATTTTTGTTAAGCTTAAAGTATAATTTTAATTTTAAATATTATGAAAAGAACATTTGTATTCAGTTTATTTTTGTGCCTTTTAAGCTCACTTTTCTCATTCACAACAATTGCTCAGGAGTATAAGGATTTTGATATCAGCCGGTATTACACACCTGACATTGTACGAAATCAGTTGGATGTTACGTTTTCCGGCGCAGGTTCGTTAAGCAACTCCACCAATAATTCATTCAATGGTTCTAATGACAACGATGTTAACGCCTACCTGAGTTCTGCTTTTATCAATTATGTAAATACCCGGAAAATGATTAGAACCATTAATGCAGGTCTTGGATTAAGAGGCTACAGCAATGTTAGCAATGATTTAACCAATCCGTTAAAGTCACAATCAGGCAATTTTGATAACGGTGCGGGAATAGGTGCATCATACCAATTTTTTAATAAAACGAACCAGTTCCTCTCTTTTGGAGGAAATATTAATTATGATTATTTTTCAGGATATTCGAATAAAACGAATAATTTAAACCAGGCAGACAGGGCTAATTCTAATCGGTTTTATACCAATTTGTATGCATATATTGGTGCCGGAGTAGGAAGAATTGAAATTGTTACCGATGCTCAGCAAGCTATTTATATGATCGATGCTTTTGAAAAAAATAGAATACTGAGCAGGGATTTGTCGTCCAATGAGATTTTTAAATTGTCGCAGGAAATTTCACGGATAAAAAACAAACGTTTTTTGGACTCTCGTCTGCATTTGATTGATGAAGTGTCTCGCGTGGACTCTTTTTTTGTTGCCAATAAATTGATTTATAAGTCTGATGCCAAATACTTTACCACTTTATATGATATTTGGTTGTATGGCGATAAATTTGAACGAAAATCAGGGTCGGCGCTCGAGCTAAGATTCTCTCCAAATATGAGTATTAATAATTCTTACGCAAAAAATATATATACGATTTTAACTGATTCTCTGTCAGAAACAAAAGATTATTTTTCAAGTTCACAGTATAATATCTATCTGAGCTACAATTATGAGAAGCCTGATCATCAAAAATGGCAGCATTCAGTAAATGCAATGCTGGGTTTTGCATCTTCAAGTTATACTGCGTCATCCCATGATATCGTCCTTAGTAGCACGAATAATAGTTCTACTGAAACTAAAATGACAAATGCATCTGTCGGTTATAAATTAGGTTTTTATCCGGATACAAGAACCAATATTTTTGCTCAGATTGACCAAAACGCTGAATATAATATTTATGCTGCTTCGACGGTTAATGGTAATAATCAGGTGTCTAATCTTAATACATTAGTGTTGAATTCGTCTCTTAATTGTGGAATGTATTACTATTTTTCACCTCAATTACGATTATCGGCGGTCTTAAATTTCTCAAATGTGCACAATATTCAATTTACATCCAGAAGTTCTTCTGCTTCAAATATTTTGAGCAGTAATTTCTCCGTTGGGGCAAATTATTCTTTCTTTTAAAATTATGGACTTTCTTGATTCCCAAATTAAATCTCTTTTTCTTGACCAACTTTCGTCCTGGAAGCTGGCTCGCGACAATTATGCCGGACTGAAAACTGTACAAACCAAAACCGTTTCTTTTGGCGATTTCGACGTGCGGGTACAGTTCAATCCGGCTCGAATGGTGTCGTCGGGGGCAAAGGTAGATGCAAAAAGTATTGCGGCACGGCCGTGTTTTCTTTGCGCTGCCAATCGTCCTGCCGAACAAAGATCCATTGATTTTGGCGATTATGAAATTCTGGTCAATCCGTTCCCGATTTTTCCCGAGCATTTCACCATTCCGCGGCGGGAACATGTGCCGCAACACATCAAACCGTTTTTCGGGGATATGCTGGAATTGTCTAAAGCATTGGATGATTATCTCATATTTTACAATGGTCCGCAATGCGGTGCTTCGGCTCCCGATCACATGCATTTTCAGTCCGGATCCAAAAATTTTCTTCCGTTGGTGAACGAGTATAAACGCATGAAAGAAACTCACACCGAATTGCTGGTTACCTCCGAAAAGATGCAGCTTTACCGGATGATAAATTACCTGCGAATGGTTTATGTAGTTGAATCGTCGGAAAAGGAAAGTGCCATTGATTCATTTGAAAAAATATATAATCACCTCACCGCGGGCACATCTCCCTCGGGAGCAGGGCAGGCGGTGAAGTCAGGGGATGAGCCCATGTTGAACATTGTCTCCACGTATGAAAACGGGAAATGGACTGTGTTTATCATTCCCCGCAAAGCTTTCCGTCCGTGGCAATATAGTGTTGAAGGCAAGCGGCAATTGCTGGTTAGTCCGGCAACGGTGGAGATGGGTGGTGTTTTTATTACACCAGTCAAAGCCCATTTTGAGAGAATTTCGAAAGAAGATATTCAAAGCATTTTGGAGCAGGCAAGTTTATAATTATGAATTCATCCGAACCAATTATCCGTGTGGGCATTTTATCGTCAGAAGAAATTGAATTTATTCTGAAAGGAGAATTTTTTTTCGACAAAAAACCTTTCACAGGTTATCAGAAAGCAATATGGCAGGACGGCCGAATGCTGTTCGAAGGAGAAGAGTATTCTGAATTAGTATTCGAACCAACGCATGAACAGGATTCATTCGATTTACTGAATGTGGTTATCGGCATTGGATTTCACTGGGAACGCAAAGAAAATCAGCGTTTCAATGGCGCACTGAAAATTATTCCCGTAGAGGCGCGGCATGCAGTGTCTCTGCAGGCCATCAATATTATTCCGGTCGAAAAATACCTCACCAGTGTCATTTCGAGTGAAATGAGCGCTACTGCCTCTGCCGAATTGCTGAAAGCCCATGCTGTTATTTCCCGTAGCTGGTTGTTACGACCTATTTTCCAACATTCCGTAGTATCGTGGCCTGCCGCGTCTCAGGATAAAGAAATGAAGCAAGCCGCGTCAGTACCGGAACCCGGTTTTATTGAAAAATGGTATGAACGTGATGCGCATGTGCATTTCGAGGTGTGTGCCGATGATCACTGTCAGCGCTATCAGGGCATTACGCGGGCATCTACGGAAGCGGTGGCGAAAGCCATAGAGCTTACCCGGGGACAGGTTTTGATGTATGAAGGGCAGATTTGTGATGCACGATTTTCCAAATCGTGTGGTGGAGCTACCGAGACTTTCGAAAACTGCTGGGCACCCGAACATCATCCGTACCTCAACAAAATATTCGACAATACAGTTACTCCCGAAGACTTTGGTACAGACCTAACGGTGGAAGAAAATGCCGAAAAATGGGTTCGACAACGTCCTGAAGCTTTTTGCAACACATCCGATAAAAAAATTCTTGCTCAGGTGTTGAATAACTACGATCAGGAAACCAACGATTTTTACCGTTGGAAAGTGGAATACACGCAGGATGAAATAGCTGAAATTATCCGTCGCCGTTCGGGAATTGATTTCGGACCAATCGCAGATCTGGTACCCATAAAGCGGGGCGAATCGGGACGCATCATTCAACTGAAGATTGTCGGAGCCAAGCAAACGATCGTCGTTGGAAAGGAACTGGAAATCCGTAGATGGCTGTCGAACTCGCATTTATACAGTTCGGCTTTTGTAGTGGATAAATACAGTATTGTGGATGGCATTCCGGGTAAATTTATTCTCAGCGGTGCAGGTTGGGGGCATGGTGTGGGACTTTGTCAGATTGGCGCTGCGGTAATGGGCGAAAAAGGATATAAATATATTGAAATTTTATCGCACTATTTCAAAAATTCAGAATTAAAAAGGATTTATTGAAGGTAAATTTAAAATTCATTTTTCAAATCATACTCTTAAATTTAATCGGATGAAAGATAAAAATAAAAAAGTCTCACGTTGGGCATGGATTCCTACGCTCTATTTTGCCGAAGGATTACCTTATGTAACCGCAATGACGGTTGCGGTTATAATGTATAAACGCATGGGGATATCCAATACAGACATTGCCTTGTACACCAGTTGGTTATATTTGCCTTGGGTGATAAAACCTTTCTGGAGTCCATTTGTTGATATTATTAAAACTAAACGGTGGTGGATTATTACTATGCAACTTCTGATTGGTGCGGGGATGGCTGGTATTGCGTTTTTAATTCCGATTCCCTTTTTTTTTCAGGCTACACTGGCTGTTTTTTGGCTGATTGCATTCAGTTCTGCCACACATGATATCGCGGCCGATGGATTTTATATGTTGGCGCTCGATAGTTCTGAACAGTCATTTTTCGTAGGCATCCGAAGCACTTTTTATCGGTTGGCAATGATTACCGGGCAAGGGTTATTAATTATTGTAGCCGGAAGTATGGAAAGTATGTCAGGGTTAGAACCATTGCATTTTACCATCGAATCGACCCCCATTAGTCAATCATCATTACCAGCAGATTCACAGCATTTTAGATTGCCGGAAACAAATAAAATGACTTTTGTGGCTTTCCCATCACATGTGATGTTGAGCACAAATAATATTTCGTCAGATTCATTACAGAAGATTACCAGCTTTGCTATTGCCGAAAATCAAAAAAATGGTTTTATTCAACAAGAGAAACAACAGTTGAAACGTGAAAACCAATCCTGGTGGTCAAAAGTCGTATCAACTCCTTTGGGAAATTTTATTAAAAAGCATTTTGGTAGGGAGCATAAAAATCTTTTTGCAGGGGATGGTAAAGTTGGGAATGCTGGGTTGGTGGCAATCCGGCTCACAAAACAACCTGATGAGGGAAAATCGGTGGTACTAAATTCAGGGTTCTCTGCCGGAGATAAAAGTATTTCGATGATTTCGGGTGAACGATTGGTTTTTACGTCCGAAAATTGGAATAAGCCAGCTTATGTTGTTGTGCAATTGGATTATAAATTAAAAAGTCAAGTTTATGCCAATTTCAAAGGTGTTTCGGGCAATATACGGTTAGCCTGGAGCATTACATTTTTTATTTTAGCGGGATTTTTTATTTTGTTTTTTATCTATCACCGTTTTATTCTACCCTATCCTGATTCTGATCGGCAGTCTGCTACCGGAAATTTTAAAGAAATTATCCATAAATTTGGTGAGACTTTCGCATCTTTTTTTCGAAAGGAAGGTATTGCGTTAACGCTTTTTTATCTTTTATTTTATCGCTTGGGAGAAGCCATGCTGGTGAAAATAGTTTCACCTTTCATGCTTGATGCGCGTGAAGTTGGAGGGCTGGGACTTACAACCGGGCAGGTCGGACTTGTATATGGAACGGTTGGAATACTTTCGCTCACGCTCGGAGGGATTGTCGGTGGTATCGCTGCTTCGCGCAAAGGATTGAAATTTTGGCTTTGGCCCATGGCACTGACTATTACGTTACCTCAATTGGTGTATGTGCTGTTATCCACTTTTATGCCTGTAAATATGATTTATGTTTTTATTTCGGTGGCTGTTGAACAATTTGGATATGGATTTGGCTTCACAGCCTATATGCTTTATATGATTTATTTTTCGGATGGAGAACATAAAACGGCTCATTTTGCCATCACTACAGGTTTTATGGCGTTGGGAATGATGTTGCCGGGCATGATTGCGGGATGGTTGCAGGATTTGATTGGATACCAACACTTTTTTATTTGGGTCATTCTTTGCGCAATTCCAACATTGAGCTTAATCCCGTTTATGAAAATTGATAAAAATTATGGAATAAAGAAAGATTAATTTCGTACATTTATTTGAAATTATAATCTAAAAAAATGGCTGATTATATTATTTATAATCAGCCATTTATGATGTTGTCTTACTAGGATTCGAACCTAGACAGGCAGATCCAGAAACTGCAGTGCTACCATTACACCATAAGACAATTCACGTTTTAGGACGACAAAATTACAATTTTTTTTTGTGAATACAATGTATGAACCTAAAAAATGATGCTTCAATTAGTCGATAAAACGCGATATTGCTATATTTTTCATTCCTGATTTGGTATCGAAAGCAAGTAAAGGCAAATGGTTTGATTGAATTTGTTTTCTAAATTTTACCGATTTGATTGCGCTGAAATGTGAAAATAAAAGCGCGACGTCATCTCAACGTCACGCTTTCGAGCATACAATCACTAATAATCTAAACTATTAAAAAACTATTTCGTAAACAAGACCTTTATTAAATTTTGAAGGCATATTATTTTGACCGTACAATTTTTTGATTCTCTATAGTTGTTGGGAGTTGAATATTTGAGGATTTTCCTGAAATACTTACTACTTCTTTCAAACTATCGGGACAATAAAATTCTTTTAAGTCAAAATTTTTTACATTTCGAAGAATGAGTGCAGGACCTTCGGAAGGAATAATATGAATATTTTTGAATTCAATTCCGTTCGATTCGGCTAATTCAGCGCCATATTGTGAAGAGATATAGGCGTTTTCAACCTTAATATTCGAAATGTTCATTTCAGGTAACCCATTGAAAAACATAGCGCGTCGTGAATCACGTGAAACGATATTTTTGACGAAGATATTCCTGAAAACAGGGGTTTTATTTGTTACTTGAGGAATCTCATTTTCTGCAGGTTGCTTGTCTCCATCATCTAATGATTCAGATGCAGATTTTCCCCCGTAATATAAATCGAACAAAAATGAATCGGTTACAATATCAAACATGTAAATATCACTAATGTATATATTTTCCACAATACCGCCACGTCCTCTATTACTTTTGAATCGCAAGCCTACATCGGTGCCTAAAAACTGGCAATTTCGTACCGAAATATTTCGAACACCTCCTGACATTTCGCTACCCACAACAAAGCCACCATGTGCTTGAAATACTTTACATCCATCTACTACGACATTTTCGGTAGGGCGTGCTCGTCGACGACCTTCTTCATCTTTTCCTGATTTGATGCATATTGCATCATCGCCCACATCAAAAATACTGTTTACAATCAGTACGTTTTTACACGATTCTACATCAATGCCATCCCCATTTTGAGCAAAAGCAGGATTGCGGGCAAAAATCCCATCAACAATTAGGTTCTCGCACATCATGGGATGGATATCCCAACTTGGTGAATTTTCGAACAATATGCCTTGAAGTAAAATGTTTTTACATTCAATAAAACTGATCATTACGGGACGCAGAAAATCTTTTATTTCATTCCATTGCGAATCAGTTAAATTGCCGCGGGGCACATTCATGTCGCTCATACCTTGTCCTTTCAAAGCCCCTTCTGATGGATACCAACTGGTTGGATCTTTTAAAATGCCCCCTGATTTTATTGTTTTTTTCCATTGTGAATCGGTTACTTTCGATTTTTTGAGAGGTCGCCAAGCATCTCCCGAACCGTCAATTGTCCCTTCGCCGGATATGGCAACATTGGTTAAATTCCGTCCTGAAATTGGCGACTGACAACGGCGTGTTTCTAAACCTTCAAAAAATGTATTAACTAAGGGATATAAATTCAAATCGGGAGAAAATAGGATCAATGCTCCTTTTTCGAGATGAAGATCGATGTTTGATTGAAGTACAATGGGTCCGGTAAACCATACTCCCGCAGGCACGATTAATTTACCTCCGCCTTTTGCTGCAAGGGATTGAATAGCTTTGCTGAAGGCATTGGTATTTAGTGTGTTCCCATCTCCGATACCACCAAAATCAGTAATGCTAACTTGTTGGTTTTTGAATAGTGGTTTCGTTACTCGAACTATCTGGTTTGGAACATGCTGATAATATTTTTGATAAACGTCATTCGTTTTTGCACAAATATTTGGCAGAAATAAAGTTGAAAATGCGAATACTATAAATTTCTTTTTCAAGCACATGAGATTTAGCGTATATGGTTGATAATATTTTTTTGCATTGTTTGTGTTCTATTGTATGGTTTGTGAAGCAAAGGGATATTTGTTCCTCTAAAATTGAAACAAATATCCCATCAATAATTTATTGAAGCATACTTCCTGCTATACCTTTTCCAACGAATGTGTTATCTTTCAGTTTAAAGTTGCCATTTGCTGGGTCTATCCAAAGTGAAGTTGATAAGCCATTATAAGCCGTCATTTGTGGTTTAATAGAAGAACTTGTTGTGCCAGCAGGTATCGGATCGTCAACATAATCAGAAGTGTAATAGCTTCCCGAAATTGATAAAGTTCCGCTTGTTCTAACTCCATTCGCTCCACTTGTACTACCTGTCATTCCGAAAATACAGTTTTGAATATTTACTCCAATGCCTACCGTTGCATTGTTTGTGTCAATTAAATATCGGGCTGAGCCTGGATCCTGCATCCCTTTGTTGATGGAGCAATTTAAAATATTAATTGAATTCACTGTCTGATTCTGACGCAGTACCAATGATCCTTTGAAATTATAAACCGTACAGTTAATAAAATTAATATTGTTGAATAAGTCGGCTGAGTTACTATTCACAACAGCATAAGTGCTCGAAAAGCCAATGTCGTTAATTACACAACTGTTGAAAGTTAATGTGTCAATTACCTGATTCTTGTTCCCTTGTAATCGCATCGGAGTATTACCAAAATTATGCATATTGCAGTTTTTAAACGACAAGGAACTTACTGTAGTTTTTACATTGTTATTGAATAAATAACCAATTTTTGTAGCAGCCGTATTATTGTCGCAATATCCGGTAAAGTCAATATTTTCAAATTTTACAAATCCGATTGTCGATCCGTCAGTAAAGCCAAGCATACTCGAGGTAGTTGTTGCACCACTTGTCAAGCAGATTATTGGTTTGCTGATTGAGTTTAAACCACGAATTTTAATATTCTGAGTAAATCGAAACGTGCCGGTTCCCATTGAGAATACAGCTCCAGGAGCCAGAACAAGTATTTGCCCGGCTGAGGCGTTGGTGATGGCGGTAGGCAAATCATCTCCACTATTAACGAAAACATCCCCTTCTATCACAAAAGAAACGGTGCCACGCAAAATGCTGTTTTTGAAAATTTGAATGTTATACGTCGAGTTGGGTAAATTGCTGATTATTTTTTCACCGGCTGTTGCTTCGGCACTCGAAATTGTTTCTGTATTGCTTGTATTATTAGCATCAGTAAGAATTAATTTTGTAACTGAAGCTCCAGGCAGCCATTTCACATCTATTGTATTTAATGCTGTCATATTTGTTGAATAACCATTGAAAAGATTTTCTTTTGGAGTAGAAAAAGTTAAAATTTCATTAAACTTTGAATCTTTCTTTGGATCAGTTGCATTGGCTCTGATTCGTGCATAGTAAGTTGTAGCTCCTGCCAAATCAGATACAAACGAAGTTGTTGATAATGTTGTGTCAATCTCATTCGTTGTAAAAGTTGAATCTTTGCCTATTTGTAATGTGTACGACATAGCACTATCCACAGAAGCCCAACTGATGGTAGCCGTAATTCCTTGCGTACTTGCTGTGAAGTTAACTGGACGAAAAAGACGCGGTAAAACCTGAATGTCTGCTTCCTCTTTACATGAAGAAAATAACCCTGCAACAGTAATGAGAGCGATAATTACAGGAAGAAATATATTTTTTATATTTTTCATTTTTCTTTGATTTTTAAATAGTTTTAGTTGTCATAACCATAATCATTCGAAATCAAGCCATTGCTGCTTACAATAATTTGGTGGAAAATTGGTAATAACTGCCGTTTATCAGGATTCCCAAGATACATATTATTGATAAATCCATCACTCAGGTAATAATCTACCGGTGTTGAACTCATTGCTTGAGTCCACGATTTTGAAACCCAGCCTCCAGTTGGGTCAGTCGTGGTTTTATCATCAGTTTCCCCTCGGTTAAGTCCATATATTTCGAGTACTCTTTCGCCATTTGAAATTGAGTTGTCGACTTTATAACGATAATATAGGGTTGAAGGAACTGCGGCATAATTACCTGTACCGTTTCTTAAAGCAGTAAGATTTGTTTCAGACTGATCGATGGCTGATTTAAGCATTCCCCAACGTTCCAAATCATATTTCCGAATATTTTCGCCGCAAAATTCGAATGCTCTTTCGTTTTTTAAATTATCTAACGTTAAAGGCAAATAATTTACAGATGCTTTATAATCGGTAACCGTTTGACCGAAAGCTCTGGCTCTTACTTGATCAAACATGGCTTGTCCTTCGTTTCCATGTAAGAACAAGTCGGCTTCAGCGAACATCAAAAGTACATCGGCATAACGAAGTACGATAGGCGAAACACCGTCATCGGTACCCGAAATAGGTGTTTTTACCCATTCTGCACGCCATTTGGCAATGTTGAATCCGATAATTCCGGCTGATAGAGATTGTTCTATTACACCAAGTGTACTGTTTTTGCTTGCTTTATAGGGTACGACGGTTACATCGCGTCGGGTGTCGGAAGAATTGAAATCGTAAAAGAAACTGGGTGTAACTTTGAACTGACCGCCGATTGATACGGTATTATTTTTCCCATCCGGATCGCGAGGTAAACCTAAATTATATACCATTCGTCCACGCAACCCCATATTGTAGGGTAATTCCCAAATTGTTTCACGTCCTTGAGTTTCAACATCCTGACATTGTTCGTAAAAAATGTTTTTAAAACTTGGGTCCAAATGATAGATATTATCGCTGATTATGTCTTTACAGGCGTTTCTGGCAATGGTATAAAGTTCACTTCTACGAGTATCGGAGGCAGTAATTATAATTTGTGCATCGGTTGTACCTAATGGTCGCATTGAATATCCTGCAGCCGAAAGACAAATGCGGGCGAGCAATCCGCGTGCTGCATCCTGACTTACCCGTTTTACAGAAGCCGTGTAGGTTGAGTTGGCAGGTTCAAGAACTGTAACCGCTTCTTGTAAATCTTTGATTATCTGATTATAAATACTGTCTCTATTTGTTTTTGGCATATAAATAGTTGCTTGTCGAACCGGATCAAAACGAGCAGGAACATCTCCCCACCATTTTATCAAATCATAATAGAAGTAGGCACGCATGGTCAACGCTTCACCTAAGAAATGTCCCATTACGTTTCCAGCTGCAGGATTTCCGTATTTTCTAATGCCATCGATGGCTAAATTTGCCCGTTCGATACCTTGATAAATTCGACTCCATGGATTGGCCGCATCTGAGTTGTTGTAACCATCTCCAATCGTGGCGTTTGAATTGTACAATGCAAAATAGTCATCTGATTTTGTTGATGATAGTACAGCTCCGTTCGACCAGCCCGAACGATATTCGATATCAGTATTGAGCCCCATTTGTAACCAAAGCCGGTTGCGGTATGAGTTATTTTGACCGATAATGTCATAAATTGCCGAAATGGCTTTATTAGTCGAATCGGGATTGCTGAAAACCACATCATCGCTAAGCATTGAGTTACTTGAAACTTGTAACATATCGGTACATGATGAAGTGATGGCAGCAAGAAAAAGACTAATTGCAAAATATAGAATGCGTTGTTTTTTCATTGTAATATAGTTTTAGAAAGTGATGTTAACTCCAATATTGTATGAACGACTTTTAGGATAGGCCGAATAATCTACTCCGGGCGTTGCCGGTGTTGAACGGCGGGTGTCAACTTCAGGATCGTATCCACTATATTTTGTTAACAATAAAAGATTGTATCCTGTTGCATAAACTCTAAGCTGTTGAACATAAAATTTCTTAGTAATTTTTTTTGGTATAGTGTATCCAATAGTCATATTGTTCAATCGCAAGAACGAACCATCTTCTATTGCCCATGAGGTGGTGGCATATCTACCCGTAGGTGAAGCCCACATATTAGCATTGGCGTTCATGGTGTTCAAAATTGCAGGATCGGTTATTCTGTTACCGGTGGCCCAATCAATTTGAGTGTATGAATTGGCTGTAATTCCCAACATGTTCCTATATTTATAAAATTCAGTTGTTAATTCAATTTTGCTTGCATTATAAATATTATTGCCATATACCCAGTTGAAGTTTAAGCTTGCATCCCAGCCTTTGTAAGTGGCAGTAAACGAAAATGCACCAAAATGTTTCGGGTTTGTGTTGCCGATTAAAGCTTTGTCAGCCAAGGTAATTTTACCATCTCCGTCCATATCTTTAAGTTTCATAGCGCCTGGACCCCAAGTTAAACCATCGATCGAACTGTTATCAACAAATTTGTTCCCTTTGGCATCAGAGTAGGTTTTGGTGGCTGCATCGTAATTTGTGTATTTGGCAGCATTCATAACCCATTTGGTCCCAGTCCACGAAAAATCGTCCGCTGAATACATGCCATTGTTAACGTAACCATAAATTAAGCCTACCGGATTTCCAGGAGATACCATGAAACTATTAGAAGCTTCGGAGTAACTTGTCCAGGCTTCGTTGAACGGATAGCTCGTAAGATTTCCGAGTTTAACCACTTCATTCCGGTTCATGCTAATGTTGAATGCAAAATTCAAATTGAAATCTTTGGTTTGAACCAATGCTGCGTTTAAAGATACTTCAATTCCTTTGTTTAATGTGGTGGCTGTATTTTGCCACTGGCTTGTATATCCTATTCCTCCTATATTCATTAATATCAATGCATTATAAGTGTTGTTCGAATATGCTTCTACCGATCCGTTTAATCTGTTATTTAAAACTCCAAAATCTAAACCTACATTGCGCGTTACAGTTGTTTCCCATTTTAAATCCGGATTTGCCATGGTGCTTCCTGCAGTAAGGATATTCGGAAAATCATTTGTAGGCAAATAATTGGAATGGGAAGAAGTGTAAACTCTTTTGAATGCAGTGTTATCAATATTGTTGTTCCCTGCTTCGCCATAGCTTGCTCTCAATTTTAAATTCGAAAGCCAGTTTTGTGCTGCTTGCATGAAAGGTTCTTCAGAAATTCTCCAACCTGCTGACAATGAAGGGAAATATCCCCATTCATTCCCGTTCGAAAATTTACTCGAACCATCAGCCCGGAAAGTTACAGCTAATAAATAACGATCGAAAATATCGTAGTTCAACCGTCCGAAATAAGAGAACATGCGTTCATCGGGATTGTAGAAATGAATCGTACTCACATTGGTTCCCTGCGAAAGATTGTTCCATACATCTTGCGACATATAGGTTTGTGGAAACGCTTCTAAATCTTTGAAAATATAGTCGGAAGAGCGAATATAAGTTTCTTGTCCTAAAATGACATTTAAATTTTGACCTTCAAATAAGTTGTCTTTTTTATAGTTTAATACGTTTGAATTTTCAAAAGTTCTATAGTCGGTGTTTTGCAGGAATGTTGCAGGGGCGTAAGCGTTGTTTCTTTTTAACGAACCGCCATTTGTAACATAATAGGATGTCAAACCATAGAAACGATTATCAATTTTATACGTGTTTGTATAACCAAAAGTGCTGTTCAGGGTTAAGTTTTTTAGGATGTCGATCGTAATGCCACCATTCAAATTGAAATCTTTACTGTTCTGATACCGGTTGTTGTCCTGTGTAGCTTCAAGCGGTGAGTATAAACTGGCACGTGCATCAGGATTATCGCTTTGCAAAACCATATTTTTCAACGGAATGGGGGTGTATATTACCGCGTTTTTTACGCGCGAATCGGAAGTCGATTTTTCCATTCCGGTTTGGTCGTTGGCACCTGAGCCATTCACTATGGTTGCTGCATATCGGGATGAGAAGTCGAGATGTAGCCATTTGAGGGGATTATACTTTAATTTTAAACTGATATTGTTGCGATTAAAGTTCGACATGTACATAATGGCTTTGTCGTACATATAACTGTAATTTGCCATGTAACTGAATGTCTTGGTTCCTCCGCTCAACGAGAGGGTGTGGTTTTGAGTATAACCGGGTTTTCCAAAGGTTTCCTGTTGCCAGTTTGTACCTTTCATATAATTAAATAAATCAATATCGCCGTAATTGCCGAAATAACTTTCGTAATCAGATGAGACTGTATTTCCCAGCAATGCTCTTTCATATTGTTTTTGAGCAAATTGATATGGAGTAAGAACGCTTAAAAGTTTTGAAACTTCTTTGTAACCCACATACCCATTGTAAGATACAGAGATTTTCCCTTGTGTGGCATTTTTGGTGGTGATAATAATTACACCGTTTGCTCCACGTGAACCGTAAATAGCCGTGGAAGATGCATCTTTAAGAACGGTTATATCTTGAATTTCGGACGGAGCAATGTCGCGTATATCATCTTTAATAAATCCGTCAACTACATAAAGCGGAGAGTTGCTTTGGGTAATTGATCCGCCTCCCCGAACTCTGATTTTAATGTCAGCATCAGGCGAACCTTCTGTAGTAGTAACCTGAACACCAGGTAATTTTCCGGTAAGCGCTTCGGCAACATTTGATACAGGTATGTCTTTGAGCTGTTTCTCGTCGACCGAAGAAATTGAACCTGTCAGATCTTTCTTTTTCTGGGTACCGTAACCAATAACTACGACTTCATTTAAACCTTGTACATTACTTTTTAGGATAACATTAATAACGCTTGAGGTGATTGGAATTTCTTGTTTATCCATACCCACGTACGAAACTACTAAGATTTTTCCGTTAGCCGGAACGTTGATTTTGTAGTCTCCATTAATTCCAGTAGCAGTAGCAGCCTTAGTTCCTTTAATTACGATTGATGCACCGATGATGGTTTCGCCGGTTTCATCTTTTACTACCCCTGAAACGGTTTTTGTTTGAGCTTGTATTATCCCGATTGATAAGAAAGCCATGAAAACCGGAATCACTAATCGCTTTAAATTCTTAGCTTTAAGTTGATTTGTTTTTTTCATTGTTTATTCATATTAGATTTATTGAATTGAATAATTTTATTGATACAAAGGTATATTTGCGTTTATCTTTTGATGTTCAAAAAATGACGTTTATCAGTGGAATTTTTGACTAATTTTTTTTAGAATGTTTTTCGGTCTTATTTCTAAGGGGAATAGGAAATTTTAAATCTCTGCATGGCTTTAATTTAATTCAGGTAAAAATATGGGATTCCTGGATTTTTTTTATAAATAACCATTTTGTTTTATTGTTTGAATATTAGGGAAATAAGGAACGTATTATTTGGATTTTAGATTTTATATCACATGGTTTCTATTTATTATTACTTTCATTCTATTCGCAGTATTGCCGTACTTATGTTAAACATTTCATTCTTTTCAAATTATGCACCTTTCACGTTAGTTTATCCACAAAATGATTCTCCACTCGCTCTATTTTTGTATTTGTAAGTCTCCAACTGTTGGGTGGTGCTTAAATGGGAAAATTTAATTTTATGCTACTGAAAATCAGCATAAAATTTTAAAGTTAAATCAAAGTAATTACTTTTCAAAACAGACTTATTTTACATGATTTTTTATTGATAACTTTAATTTAATTTTTTATGAAAAGCAGATTTTACTTTTATGTTTTTGCCTTTATGTTTTTTTTCTCTTTTGCGCATGGGCAAACAACATATGATTTCAGAGATGGAACTATTATTGCAAATGGAAAAAGTGCGGATGGGTCTCTTAAATTGAGCGGAGGGTCATATAGTTATCACAGTGCTCAATATGGGTTAAATATGAAAGTTGGTGGCTTAATTCAAATTGCTATCAACGGAAGTAACACGCTCAAGTTTTTAGGATCGAAATATTCCGGTCTTAATCTGCAGGGCATCTCGAAATTGGGAGTTAATTTGGGAACACAGCCCACTAAAGTTACCAACGATTTGGTTGATACCTATGATTTTGTGTACACAGGTGTTGCCGACTCATTGAAGTTTACAACGGTGGCTGGTACTGGGAATGATCTTTACTTGCCTACCATTCAGGTGATCCCTCCTCAAGCTGGAGGTGATACCACCTTATTGGCAGCTCTTAAAAATGTGATCTATTATTTTGATTTAAGAGATGGAAGTATTATTCCTAATCAAACCAGTTTGAATGGAAACTATACAATTAACCAAGGTTTATTTAAAATTGAGAGCGGAACAAGCAATGCCTATGGATATAACGGTACTCAACATGGTTCGATTCTTAAAACAGGAAATAGGATTACATTAAAAGTGGCTGGAAATTGCCATTTAAAGATAGGTGGTTCCATGTATTCAAATGGTACGATTTCAGTGTCAAGTACAACAGGGGTATTTGATAAGGCTTCTCAGGCATCCAAAACAGCTGCCAATTACAGTACTGATGGTTCCAACATTGATTTTCTTTACGTAGGTACTGCAGGCGAAGTGGTGTTGGACTTTACCGGAACAACTTATATCCCAATTATCCAAGTTATCCCTGTTCCTTATGATGTTCAGTTAATTCCCTGGGTTCAAAAATCCGGCCAGATCGTCGTAAATGGCGTTGCCGTAAATTTAACAGCCGGTGCTACTATAACATCCAATCCTTCCGTAACGGTCGATGCAGGAACCGTTATCAGTGCAACACCTGATATAGCTTCGATTCGCATTAATATGGGTGGAAAATCACTTGCCAATGTTGCAACTTCATTCTCGGGTAACATTTCCGCCGTAAGTGTAAGTGGCGACACGCTGAAAATAACATATGCCGATACTACAACGAAACCGTATAGTTATAGGATTTTGGTATCCGATAACAGTGCCACTGTTTCTGCTCAGGCTGGTAAAACCTACAGTTATATGTTTATGGATGGAAGCGTTTTTCCGCAAATATCCTATTCATCATTACGTTACAGTACCTTTATTACTCCTGATGGTATTCTTACACTGAATAGCAATACAACAACTGCTGCTCAACAATTTGGTTATCACGATTCAGCCCATGGTATTGTCATGTTTTCGGGTAACTCCATGAATTTTGTTGTGGCAGGAAATGCAACCATTACTTTCAGCACATGTATGTATGGTGCTGCTACCGATGCTGTTTTTAATTTCACTGATGCTGCGGGGAATGCGTTGGGAACCGTTCAAGGTACGGATAAAGGAACCGGTATTGAAAGTACGCATAGTTTTGCATATACAGGTCCATCCGGTGTTATCACAGCTACTTTAAGCAGTGCGTTGGCTCCTACCGGCGAATTTTATATTCACGGTGTATCTGTTGAAAATGCCGCAAGTATTGTAAAAACATCTAAAACAGATGTTTGGGACTTTGGTGCTGCTCTTAAAGATACAACGCTGTATAACAATCGTCTGACTGCTGATGTTATCAATAGCTGGTATCCGGGCGTTACTGCCGGCACATCAGGGAAATCTCTTCCTACCGGTTTCACTGTCGGGGTACTTAGTTGGGTCGGCGGAACAAACAGCGATCGTATCAGAACGTCAAACACAAATTTGACTCGTTACGATGCAAATAGCTGTCCTGCCTACGTAGCTGCCGATACATTGACAGGACTTTTGTATGTTAATTCAAGTGCCTCCTCTGCAAGGTATATTGGTTTAACTCTTAGTGCCGACGATGAAGTTACCGTTTATGCCAAATCGCAGAATGGAATTGGTAAACTGAATTTCCAATACATGGCTGATGCCACTCAAAAAGATATCGCTCCAATTACTTCTACTGTGGGTATTGTAAAGTTTGTGGCTAAAAAAAGTGGTGCGTACCATATTTTTGATTCTGCTGATAAACCATTCTATTACAGAATATTGAGAAAAGATGCAACCTATGCAACTTTAAGTGGCACACTCAATTTAACCGATGCTGCAGGCATTCCTTCAGGATATAGTGTTGTATTGACTAATGCTGCCGGAAAATCATGGAGTGATACCATTCCTTCTGGAACAAACTATAGTGTAAAAGTCCCTGCCGGATACACCTATTCATTATCACTCGCCAACGCCAGTGGGTATATTATTACCAATGGAGCTCAGGTTACAGTAACAGGAAACGCAACACACGAAATAGCCATCAAGAAAGTGGTAATGTACAATGTTACAGGTGCAGTAACAGGTTTGCCAGTTACTCTTTTACCCAAAGTGTTACTCACCTACACACCTACCGTTTCTAAAATTTATGTTCCTCAACCCGCTGTCGATGCAACTGCAGGAACATATGCTGTTAAATTAGAGCCGGGGTGCACTTACAAAATTACGGCTGCTGGAGTGAACGATTATTATATTCCGGTAGATACGATCAGCATCAAGGGTGATTCAATACATGCAATTGCTTTTGCTCCAAAACCCGTATTTAAAGTGTCGGTTATTACCAATGGGTTAGATTCAATTCAAAGAGCTAAATTAAATGTAACATTTACCAACCTGAATGAAGCAGGTTATTCATATAGCTTTAATAAGTTGGATAGTATGTATTTAAGAAATGGGGTCTACAAAATAACCTGTTCAGGCTTAGATCAGTACCCTTTGCAATTAGGACCTACTTCAAATGTTGCAGTGAACGGTGCTATTACTTCCAAAACATTAGCATTTGTGCCGGTAACTGACTGGTCGTTCGACGATGCTACCATTACAAGCGGGACAACCACGGCTTATAAAGGAATGTTATTTACCGGAACTGTCTCAAATGAAATTGCGAAAGGTCATCTGGTTCTTACCGGAACCGGAACAGCACAAGTTCCTGTAAATCCAGGTCAGAAGGTGGTTATTACCTATTACTATTCGGCTAAATTTGTAGTAGTTCCCGGCGATACGGTAAAGACAAGTAGTGGAAGTACCAGTACTTTTGAAAGCAAAGAATATATTTATTCAGGATCAGTTCCCGGATATATGACCATTACCAATATAACGGGTACATCAAGCTATCTGACCGATGTGGCTGTTGCCCAGACATTGCCATACGCTGCTACAATTTCGGTAGGTGTTGACAAAAATTACCAGACTATTAATGCTGCTCTTGCAGCTGTACGGGCTATGGTTCGACCAAACTTGGAACGTGTGAAAATAATGATTGATCCAGGTAATTATGAGGAAATGCTGAATATCGATGTGGCAAATGTTTCGTTGATAAATGCTGCAACCACACCAAGTATTGCTCTTGCTAATAAAGGGGTTGATATTGACCCTAATGCAGTCAGAATCACTTCTTATTATGGACACGGCTACAACTATTTCAGTATGGGTACCGATCAGAAATGGAGTGCAGATGCATTGAGAGTGAACAAAGAAAACGGATATACCACTTATTCAAATACAGGTAGCGGAACTACAAATGGTTCGTACTGGAATGCAACCGTTGTTGTTTCAGCTGGTGGTTTTGAAGCAAGTAATATCATCTTTGAAAACTCTTACAACCAGTATATTTCTAAGAAAGAAGCTGCAGATGTTGTTCAGGAATGGGCTTCAGGAGGTAAAGGAACACGCCCTACCGATTATGGAAATACATCTGTACAGAATAAGAGCTTTGTAGAAAGAGCTGCTGCAATTGCTTATACCAAAAGCGGAGACAGAAGCGTTCTGAATAAATGTAGAGTTGTAGGTCGTCAAGATTCCTTCTATGGAGCTGAGGGAGCTAGAGTGGTTGCCTATAAAGGTTCGTTAATGGGTGGTACCGATTATATTTTTGGTGGTATGACATTAGTTGCTTACAAAAGTAACCTGGCTATGAACACAAGCGAAGTAAGTACAGATGTTTCGTACATCACTGCTGCACAACAAAATACATCACGTGGATATTTGATGTACGCTTGTACTGTAACTTCGGCGATACCAGGGACAGAAACAGCTTCAACCTTTTTATCTAAACCGGGTGAATTTGGTCGGCCATGGCAAGCAACTACCAGTGAAGTAGTATTCTATAATACAACAATTGAAGTAACAAATAATCCTGATTATGCAGGAAAGTCATTGATTGCTCCCGAGGGTTGGTTAAACTCCTTGGGTGGAACTTCGAGCAAGATGTATGAATTTGGAACCATTGAATTGTCTGGTGAAAATAATCAGGCAAGCCGTGCCAGTTGGTCAACCATTTTGACTGCTCCAACTTTAAATGACGGAACAGCAATTACAACCCTGAATTTCACAAAAGGTACCGATAACTGGGATCCGATTCCTGATTTGATAGCTGCCGACAACAGTTTACCATCAGCATTTAATCTCCCTTTGAGTGTCAACATTCGG
Source organism: Bacteroidota bacterium (assembly GCA_021779195.1). GTDB lineage: Bacteria > Bacteroidota > Bacteroidia > Bacteroidales > Paludibacteraceae > Paludibacter. The sequence goes on from JAJYBB010000012.1 coordinate 88,989, forward strand.
ATTCACACCATGGGAAATCAGGTTCTGGTCTCAAATATTAAATCAAATACACATATCGGTATTTTTGGAATTGATGGTAGTTTATTCAAATCAATTCAGGTAAATGGCGACTGTCAATTTCAACTTCCTCAGGGATTATGGATTGCCGATGTTAATCAAGGTGGAGATATTCTTCGAACAAAAATCTTAATAAAATAAGAAATAAATATGTTCAACTTTTCAAAACACCCGATAATTTTTTTGTCGGGTGTTTTTTTTATTCATAATTTTCCAATGTCATTTATAAAGGATAGTATTTTTAATCCAAATTATCGGTTTATTTTTGCATAAAAACCATTTCAACCCATTTTGTCTGTTTTTTGTCATATCTTTGTAATGAATATTACATAGTGACGAAATGTAGATTTTATTACTTTGTAACACAATTTTAATCCCCGAATAAGTATGAATTCGTATCGTATTTTGGTCGTCGATGACGAAGAAGATTTGTGTGAAATTCTTCAGTTTAATTTAGAAACAGAAGGTTACTCAGTGGATGTTGCATATTCTGCCGAAGAAGCACTTAAAAAAGATTTAACAGTTTATAATTTATTACTACTGGATGTAATGATGGGTGAAATCTCGGGTTTCAAAATGGGACGCATGTTGCGAGAAAATCACTCAACATCTTTAATACCAATTATATATCTTACAGCAAAAGATTCTGAAACCGATCGATTGACGGGTTTCAATATTGGTGCTGATGATTATATTTCAAAACCATTCTCCATACGTGAAGTATTGGCTCGTGTTAAAGCTGTTATTCGTAGAATAGAAGCAAGTAAATCAATTGGTTTACCGTTGGAAAAATTGAGTTATGGAAAACTGGAGATGCAGCTTGATAATAAAAAAGTCTTGCTTGACAATAGAGAAATCCCTTTTACCAAGAAAGAATTCGAAATCTTGCATCTTTTTTTAGAAAATAAAAATCGAGTATTTTCAAGAGATGAAATATTAGCCCGCGTGTGGAGCGACGAAGTTATTGTTCTGGATCGAACAATTGATGTTAATATCACTCGTTTGCGTAAAAAAATTGGTCTTTATGGAAAAAATATTGTTACTCGTCTCGGCTATGGTTATTGTTTTGAGGAATAAGAGAGTGTACTGATTTTTTTCATATTGCTAAATATTTCTATCTAATCAACTCGTCTAGAGTAAAGGATTTTTTTAATAAGTATCTGTTTTGGCACCTAATTTTTTTCACAATACTTACAAACCACTAATTTTTCGAGTGAAGCAAGCGCAGTCTTGAACTTTTTTGCTTCGTTTTTTGGTTCAAGCCAAAAAATGAAGTAGAGTTTTAGGGGCGAAGCTACTGATATTCAAGTTTATATTGACATAGGTAATAGAACGGATAATCATTTTTTACTGATTACCAATGAAATATATCGATGTAATTGTACCGTTACCTTTAGACGGAACTTTTTCCTATGTAGTTCCTGACGAATGGGCAGAGCAGGTGAGCATAGGTATGCGTGTGGTCATTCCTTTTGGGAAAAAGAAACTGTACACAGCCATTGTGAGTTTAATACATTCTCATAAACCGGATGTTCTTTACGAACTTAAAGAAATTATTTGTTTACTCGATAGCCAGCCAATATTGCGCTTTCCACAACTAAAATTTTGGGATTGGGTGGCATCGTATTATCAGGCTTATCGGGGTGATGTTTATCAGGCAGCAGTTCCTTCAGGTTTGAAATTGCAAAGTGAATCAATGATTTGCATTAATCCTGATTTCGAATCAAAAAATATCTTATCCGATAAAGAACAAAAAGTGTTGGATGCCCTGTCAGATGGGAAACCTATTGATGTGGCTCAGTTGGCAAAAGCAACCGATATTCGTCAGCTTTTACCTACATTGAACTTGCTTCTCGATAAAGGAGCTGTAGAAATAAGCGAAGAACTCATAGAAAAATTTCATCCCAAAACCGAAACGTATGTCCGGCTCGTCCCCGAAGTTCGTAAAGAAGATAATTTTCGACAGGTTTTTGAAGATTTAAGTCGAGCCCGTAAACAGCTGGATTTATTAATGATTTATATCGATTTGTCTAAATGTTTGCAAGCAAATTTGATGCGCGAAATTTCTCGTAAAGAACTTCTTGAAAAAGCCAATGTCAGTAGCTCCGTGTTGAATGGATTGATAGAAAAAGGAGTTTTTGAACTTTATGTAAATGAAATCGATCGACTTAATCTATCTGAAATTGTAACTTCGGACATTTATCCATTAAATCATTTTCAGCAAAAGGCTTATCATCAAATTGAAAATCTTTTTCTTGAAAAAAATGTTGTGCTGTTGCATGGTGTAACTTCAAGTGGTAAAACCGAAATTTATATTCATTTGATTCAGAAATCTTTAACTGAAGGCAAACAAGTATTGTTTTTAGTTCCTGAAATTGCTTTAACCACACAATTGACCACCCGGTTGAAGCGTGTTTTCGGAAGACGTTTGGGAGTATACCACTCTAAATTCTCTGATGCAGAGCGAGTCGAAATTTGGGATAATATATTGAATAACAAAACGTATGATGTTATTATAGGAGTTCGGTCTTCCATTTTTTTGCCGTTCAGACACTTAGGACTAATTATAGTAGATGAAGAACATGACTCGAGTTACAAACAATATGACCCATCACCGCGTTATCACGCCCGAAATGCTGCGATCGTGCTTGCCTCTATGCATGGTGCTAAAACATTGCTGGGAACAGCCACTCCTTGTATCGAAACGTATTTTAATGCCGAAACAGGGAAATATGGATTAGTTGAATTAACTGAACGTCATGAAGATATGCAGTTGCCCGAAATTTTGGTTATCGACACAAAGGATGCGTATCACAGAAAGCAAATGCAGGGACATTTTTCCAATTTTTTATTGGAGAATATTGGGAAAGCACTATCAAATAAGGAGCAAATCATTCTTTTTCAAAATAGGCGTGGATATGCACCATATATTGAGTGCAAAGGTTGTGCGTATATTCCTAAATGTAAGAATTGTGATGTCAGTCTCACAGTGCATAAAATTTTCAACTCCATGACTTGTCATTACTGTGGTTACACCGAACCGATACCTGTCGTCTGCCCAGTTTGTAAAACACCGAATCTTACGACAAAAGGATTTGGAACTGAAAAAATCGAAGATGAGATAATGGAATTTTTTCCTGATGCAAAAGTCTCACGAATGGATTTGGATACCACCAGAACTAAAAAATCGTACGAAAAAATTATCGCTGATTTCGAACAACATAAAGTTGATATTCTCATTGGCACTCAAATGGTTACTAAGGGATTGGATTTTGAACGTGTGCGTTTAGTCGGTATTTTGAACGCTGATAATTTGCTCAATTTTCCAGATTTTAGAGCACATGAACGGGCTTTTCAATTGATGGCGCAAGTAAGTGGTCGTGCCGGACGAAAAAATAAGCGGGGTTTGGTTATCCTTCAAACCACACAGCCCGATCATCCTGTTATCGGACAGGTCATTCGCAATGACTTTTCAGCTTTATATAAAAATGAATGCGCCGAACGAGCATTATTTCATTACCCACCATATTTTCGGATAATTCTAATTGTAGTCCGCCATCGCGATCCAAAAATATTAAATCAAGCTGCACATCAGTTGGCGGTAAATCTTAAAACGGTGTTTGCAAATCGGGTGTTGGGACCGAACGAACCCTCAGTTTCCCGTATTCAAAATTTCTTTATCAAAAATATTCTACTTAAATTTGAACTTGCTGCTTCTCCCGAAAAGGCAAAAAACCTTATCCAGGAAGTCATCATTCAGGTTCTTGCTGATCCTAAATTCAAATCTTTGCGCATTAGTTTAGATGTAGATCCCATGTAAGTTTTTGTTATTTCTGAATGTATCATGTTCAGGAATGCAATGTATTTAAAGGGTTTTAAACAATTGGTATAACCTTATTTTTTTCAATAGTTCGTTTTTTCAATAGCTTTTCAAAATCTACTATTAATATTTTAAAAGGAATCTTAATGCAAAGACGCAGTGTTTAAATAGCTATCTGATAGATAATCAATAAAAATTAGATAGGGACTCAAAGGAAAAGCTCAAATATTTTTCTTGGCTACTTAACAACCTTGCGACTCAGCGTTCAACTTATTTTTTACAACGAACTATTGGTTTTCAATCCTTATAATATAAAAAGAAGAGCCTTCACTTTAGCACTGTTATTCTGTATTATGATTATTTTTAAAAAGAAAGTGTATCTTTGACTCCCGAAAACTTAAAAATTTAATAAGATGAATGAATTAAACCAGTTGAAGTATTATCGCTGGAGTTTTGGCGATCGATATGATGGTTGGCGCGTGAAAAAAGTTGATGCCGTTTTTTCAGTAATCCCTTATTTCCTAAGAACTCGCATGGATGCTCAAAATTTTTTCGAAGAGAGACTGGATATTGATCTGATCGAATCGTTTATAAAAGAGCATAAAGTTGATATTCCCGATTTATCACTCATGCATGTTATTATGGCTGCATTGGTTCGATTGATTTCGCAACGCCCTCATCTAAACCGTTTTGTGATTTGGAATAAAATTTTTGCCCGTAATCATCTAAACTTTTCTATTGCCGTAAAACGATCTTTATCAGACGAAGGAGAGGAAACATTGATTAAACCTTATTTTCTACCAACCGATACCATTCAGGATATTGTTAGAAAAACTCGCATTGAACAAGACAAAAATCAGAAAGTTGGTCAGCAAAATTCATCGGATTTTATATCTAAAATTCTTGGTGCACTTCCAGAATTTTTATTGAGATTTGTGGTTTTTTCATTGCTCCATTTAGACAAGGTTGGTCTTATGCCCCGATTTATTAACAAAGCAAGTCCATGGCATTCAAGCATCTTTTTAACTAATATTGGTTCAATTGGCGTCGAGTCTATTTATCATCATTTATATGAATTTGGTACCTGCAGCATGTTTGTTGCTATGGGGAAAAAATCAAGACGGCACTCCATCGACAAATATGGCGATTTGAAATCACACAAAAGCATTCAGCTTAAATTTGTACTTGACGAACGAATTTGTGATGGCTTTTATTACGCATCTTCCATGCGTTTATTGAATAAAATTCTCTCTGATCCATCTGTTTTATTGATTCCACCCAATGAAGTAATTGTTGATGAAGGAGTTGGCAAAATAAGAGTAGATTTATAACTTGTAAAAAGCAGGCAGCATTTTCCATTTTTAAATGATAAATTATTTTGAAGTGTTTTACTGTAGCGGTTTTTTATGGGATTCTTGTTCCTGAAATATAGCATTCTAATTATTCAAATAGCTATAGCAATATGTAAATTTTCTATTTGATTGTATATTGTTTGATCAACGAGTTTATCATTTTTTTTATGTTTTTTCAACCTAAACTGCATCGGATAATTTTTTCATTCTATGGGATAAATTATTATTAATGTAATGCAGTAGTTATTTATTTTTGATGTTGGATGCCCTTTTTTATATGTGATTTGTAGATTTTAATGATAAAACTTTAAATGATTTCCCTATCAGAGAGCATTAATATTTTTTTCGCCAATTTTTTTCAAAAAAGATTTCATATTTAACTATCAGAGATATAGTAACATAAAAAGGGAAACATTCTAAAGAGCATAAATAATTTCTCAAAATCTTTTGTAGAATAAAAAAAAGCTGTACTTTTGCACCCGCTAAAGAGAAAGCGCGTATATTTTTGAAATTCTCAAGGTCAGATTATCTGATAGTTTTTTATAATCGACAATTGGGTTTA